>CAIVKC010000061.1 GCA_903906365.1 uncultured Bacteroidota bacterium
ACGAAGTTTTACAGATCTTAGGTAGTTCATTGTTGGATAAAACTCCAATAAACCAGTTACTTAAGAAAACAAGCAATCAAGATGTCAAAGAACTTTTATATAATCAATTGAAAATCTGGTAGTTTAAACGAGACGGTAGTGGTATGCGGTGTATACGAAACCCCGGTGGGAAAAGAAGATTGCGGAGCAACTTAACAAAAAAGGATTTGAAAACTACTGCCCGCTCAATAAAGTAATCCGTCAATGGCATGACCGGAAAAAAATAGTTCTTGAACCACTTTTTACCTCTTATGTATTTGTACATGCAGAGGAAAATAGGCTGTCCGACATAAGGATGACTGACGGTATCATAAACTTCGTGTACTGGCTAAGGAAACCTGCTGTTATTAGCGCAGCAGAAATAGAAACCATCAAACGGTTCCTCAATGACTACAGCAATGTGCAATTGGAAAAAATGGCCATTAATCTCAAAGATAAAGTGAGGGTACTAAACGGTCCCCTGATGAATCAGGAAGGGGCTGTAATTGAGATTCGTAATAAATTCGTCAAAGTGGGCCTGCCTTCTTTGGGATACCTGATGGTGGCGCAAGTTGAAATGCAAAACCTGAAAATCATTGGAAAGGACCTTTCTTCTTCCACAGCGACGGCATAATATGCCTGACATGGTCATCACCCTTTTTTGTACCTATATTTACAAGCATTATTTCTAATAATGCGCATCACGGTAACCCTGGATTTTTTTCGGACTTTAACTCACCGGGGTAAATCCATTGTCTATATAATAAATGTCTGAACTCCAGCACATCAGGTCAAAGGCCATGAAAGGGTCAATTTGGGCAATTGTTGAAAAGTTTTCCCTGCAAATTGTCCAATTTATTGTCGGAGTAATCCTGGCCAGGTTATTAGAACCACGGGACTATGGTTTAATTGCTATTACCACCATATTCACCAGTATTTCCGGTGCGATCACGGACGGAGGGTTCGAGAAAACCCTGATCAGGAAGGAAATCCTTCTGCCGGTTGAGATAAACAGTGTGTTTTATATAAACATATTGCTGGGCGGATTAATGATGACGGGTCTTTTTTGGGCGTCTCCTTCATTGGCTGTTTTTTTCAACGAGCCCTCCCTGAGCCCTGTCCTGCGTGTAGTATCCATCGGTCTGGTGCTCAATGCAGCCGGGCAGACCCAGAAGGCGCTTTTAATGAAGGAGCTGCATTTTAAGAAAATTTCCATCGCTCAGATATTCAGCTCCCTGATTGGCGGAGTCACCGGAGTGGTAATGGCTTACGGCGGTTTTGGGGTGTGGGCATTGGTTTATTCGGCCCTGGTGGCCCAACTGGTATCCGTTTTGTTTTTCTGGGTCAGATCGGATTGGTATCCCAGACTGAATTTTTCCTTTGCGGCCATTAAGGAGATGCTTCCTTATGGCAGCCGGATTCTGTTAACCAGCCTGCTGTTTTTCCTGATGCTACAGTTCAACAACTTTGTAATTGGGAAGTTCTACAGCAAGACTTCGCTGGGTTTCTTCAACCGGGGAAGCAGATTACCGGAATTAATCATCAGCATTATTCAGAGTATAGTACTGAAAATGGTTTTCCCCCTTTTTGCGAAGGTGCAGCAGGATAATTTGCAGTTTATCAAAGTGGTCCGTAAAACAACCAAAATTGTGGGATTTATTTCCATTCCGCTCTTAACCCTTTTGCTGGTCAACGCGCAGGATATAACCCTGGTTTTGTTTACTGCAAAATGGAGTGGTTCAATTATTTTCCTTGAATTTTTTTGCCTGATCAGATTATTTGAACCTTTTATAGCCATTCACAGGGAAATGATACTAGCAAAAGGCCACGCCAGACTGTTGCTGCGATTTTTTGTGATTAGCTCCCTGGTTGAGATTGGTTTGGTTTTGTATGCGGCCACCCTGGGTATTATGTATGTGGTTTTGGCTACCCTGGTTTGCAAACTGGGGCAATTTATCAGTTATCTGCTCATAACTTCGGCCGAGTTGAAAGTGTCCTGGCAAAAGCAGCTCAGTTGGATAATCCCCTATTTTCTAATTTCAATTTTCATGGCACTTTCGGTTGTACTCATGCACTTGTTATTTCTGGCATCAGGGATGTCCATATTGTTAAGTCTTTCATTGAGGATGTCCTTTGGAATGGGGGTGTATTTTATGTTGTCATGGTGGTTTAAACTGGAGGAACTGGTCGTGATAAAAGATGTGCTACAGGCCATAGAAAAGAAATTTATTTTTGTTTTGAAAAAAGGGAAACTGGCCTACCGCAGGCCCTGAAAAGTAAGTTTATCATGAACATTAAAGAAGAAATATACCGGATAGCCGGTTTTTTGGTCCGCCGGCTTAAGTTGTATAATTATTTTGAACTAAAGGATGACAGCCGCCCTGCATTTCCGGTACGGCTGGTTTTTTTATGCGGCAGGGAAGGTATTCGGTACCTGAATGCCTGCATGGTTTCCATATACCGGCATTGGGATGAATTACCGGACATTTGCGTGGTAACAGACGGAACTCCGCTGGAAATGTTCCAAAAAGACCTGATTCGCTGGCCCAGAAAACTGGAGATTATTTCCTGGGAGGAATGTGCTTTGTATTTCAGCAACAAAGGCCAGCAGGAACTCTACAACTTTGCCAATCAGAATATATTAGGTAGGAAATTCGCATCCCTGCTTTATTTCGCCTTGCAGGGACCTTTCCTCTATTCCGATACCGATATCCTCTGGTTTGATTCTCCCGGTGCCTTGGATTTAACCAAGAGCCCTTTAATAAAAATGAGCCGTGAAAATGATCGGGCATGCTATTCTGATGCCTTGCTTAAGGCGCTGGGCGAGGAAAAATGTCTTTTAACAACTCCTTTCAATTCAGGACTTATGTTCCTGAATGGCGATTTTTCATCTTATCCCAAATGGAAGGAACTCTGCCAATTTTTGGGCACCCTGGCAAAAGACGAGATCATGGCAGAACAGACTGCCTTTGCCATACTCACCAATCATTTTGACCAAACATCCTTTTGGCCTTCCGAACAGATCCTGATCAAAACAGATGATATGTTTCATTGGAGATATACCCGCTCAGATTTCCCCAATATTTTGGCAAGACATTATGTGTATACCAGGCCAACGGCATTCTGGAGGGATTTTATTTATATGTGTGCTACCAAAAATTCGCGGAAGTTATGAGGGTGCTTTGTGCCTCCATTCTTAGACCTGCTGCCAGGTCCGGTGTGACTACCTATTATAAAATGCTCTCCGATAATTTTTTCAGGGACTCGACCATTAACTTTGTCCTTGTCACAGGATGGGATGTACTGAAAGTATGGAAATGGCTGGCTGGATTAATCAGGAGAATAGGATATCTGGTTTCCTTTGGAAATTCCCAACGGCAAGCAGCGGCAGAAGCTGCCAAATACAGATTGCTTTTGTATTTTGCCTTCAGTAAATACAGAAGGAATTCATTTGATCTGGTTCATGCACAGGATATCATTTCCGCCGTGGCAGCAAGAAAATATTTTGGCAAAAAGATGCCGGTGATTCTGAGCTGCCATTTTAATGAAAGTCCTGTCACCGAGGAAATGATTCTTTTTGGACACCTTCCCGAAAAATGGGATGCCGTAGCCGGTAAATATAGGAAATGGTTCAGCGTGCCGGATTGTTTCCATTTTGTATCCGAATACGCTTTTCAAAAGTCCCAGTTTCTGATTCCACCGCAGCGGGCTCTTTGGATTATACCCAACGGTGTGACTTTCGGTGAATTTCCCGAAAAGGAGATGGTTTCTTACCAAATCGGGGATCGGCCATTTGTAATCATCAATGTGGGATACCTGGATGAAAGAAAAAATCAACAAGCCTTATTGGAATTGGCTAAGGATTTGGTCCTTCTTGGATTTTGTCATTTTAAAATCATCCTGGTGGGGGAGGGGCCTCAGATGAACCAGATCAGGCTAAGAGCCGCCGATCTTGGCGTGGAGCAATATGTGAGTTTTACGGGTTGGGCCGGCCCAGATAAGATATTTGAATTGCTTTCCCAGACAGATATCTATGTGCACACCGCCTTAAATGACAATTGTCCCTATGCCGTTTTAGAGGCCATCAGTCAGGGTGTTCCTGTGCTAGGATTTGGGGTAGGTGGTTTACCCGAAATCTTAGACAGCAAATGGCTTTTTACGGTTAATGATTGCCAGGCAATTGCTGCCTTTATACTGAAAAACATGCAGGATTTCCGGGTCATTGCCGAAGCCCAATTTAAAAAAGCGATGATCAGGTTTTCTATTGATAAGCAGTTGGAGGACACCCGGACCATGTACAGGGATTTAATAAATCCTGCAGGATATTTATCCGGAAATGTTTCTTCATCTGCGCTTTCATCGGTCTCCTAATACCTACTGAAAAAACACGTGCATAAAATAAAAAAAGCATTTCAGATCCTAAAACGCAACTTGAGTAAACCCAGGGGAATCGATATTGATTCGGTATACCCAGTCTCTGATTATTTTGGTGACGATAGGGGCACCCCCATTGACAGATTTTATATTGAAGAGTTTCTGGAAAAAAGAAAGCATCTGATACGGGGCAGGGTTTTGGAAATCGCGGAAAATACTTACAGTAAGCGCTTTGGAGGTTCGATGCTCTACGGTATGGACATTCTGCATTATGAGCAGGGTTATCCGGGAGCAACCATTATTGGCGACCTCACCCAGCCGGTAGGACTACCTGAAAATGTCTTTGATTGTTTTATATGTACACAGACCTTTCATGTGATCTATGATTATATGTCAGCTATCCGCGGTGCCTGGCATATGCTTAAACCTGGAGGTACGCTGCTGGCCACCCTGTCGGGCATAGCCCAGGTTTCGAGGTATGATATGGACCGCTGGGGAGATTTTTGGAGATTCACAGACTTGTCTGCAAAAAAGGCATTTGGGACTGTTTTTGGGGATGCCGGAGTGGAGGTCAGTCAATTTGGGAATTGTTATGCTGCCATCAATTTTTTGAGGGGCATCTCCGTGGAGGAGGTAGATAAAAATAAACTCCGGGTTATTGATCCAAATTATCCGGTTATAATAACAGTGATAGCAACAAAAGGAAATCCCTCATGAAAATTCTTTGGCTAGCACCCTATCCCCTGAATCCTGAACATCATCCTGCACCTTGGATTATGATGCTTGCCAGAGAAATTGCTGGTTGTGGGCATCAACTCATGATAGTTACGCCCAGTTCCAAGATTAAAGAGCCTATTATTTATGATACCGGATTGGGATACCAGGTTACCGCACTACCTTACCAGGGCGGGCTTGTGCATTTGTTGACCTTGTTTGGAACCCAGATACGGGCCATCAGGCGCTATCTGGGAAAATATGCCCAAAATTATGATATCATTCATGTCCACGGTACTGAAATCCAGCTGGCTTCTTCCCTGATCGGTCCTTTGATGAAAACACCTTTTGTTATTTCTATCCAGGGCATTATTTCCCTATACCTGAAAGCGCTTCCGGAATGGTTATCCAAACGAAGACTTTACTGGACCCTTACCAGCTACCACGAGAAAAGAGAAATAAGGCTATCCAATTATTTTTTCTGCAGGACCCTATGGGACAGCCGCTTTGTCAAACAGGTCAATCCTTCTGCTGTTATTTTTAAATGCTGGGAACTTATTCGTTCTGAATTTTTTGAGTATAGCCATCTTTTTTTTAGTAAGGATATCCTTTTTATGGGAGGGGATAATCCCCTGAAAGCGCTCAGGCATTGTTTGCGGGTCTTTAACCAGGTAGCGAAGGGAAGGGACATCAAACTTCATATTGTGGGATCATCCGATTTGAAAAAGATATTGACACTATCGTCCCGCATGGGCCTATCGGAATTAGGCCCGCAGAATCTGATTGTTCATGGAAGGCAAGATGCGACAGGAATTATCCGAATATATGCCAGCTGCTTTTGCCTGTATCACCCTTCTCTTATTGATAACAGCCCCAATTCAGTTTGTGAAGCACAGGTGGCAGGCTTGCCCGTTATTGCCACATCCGTCGGGGGTGTGCCCGACCTGCTGGAAGATGGTCAGACCGGGTTATTGGTACAAAAGGATGATCTGGAAGGCCATGTGAGTGCCCTGGAGAAACTGCTGGATGATCAGACCCTTCAAAGACGCCTCAGCGACAATGCCAGAAAGTTGGCAAGGAACAGGCATGACAAGACAATGATCCTGGAAAGGACCATCAGCGCATACCAGAATATCATAAACCGGACCCATGCTTAGATTTCTCCTTCGGATTGGCAAGATCGGACTTTTGAGAGCCTACGCTGCCTGTTCAACGATTTATACCAGGATCTATTTCCGCCTCAACGGAGTCAATTTGGGTAATGGAGCACAAAGCAATGGCGTTCCTTTGCTTGAAATGAGCCTGTCTGGAAAGTTTACAATAGGAAAAAACTTCCGTATGAATAACGGCAAGTATTTTAACCGTATCGGCAGGCAATACCGGTGTAGTTTCCAGGTGGCAAAAAAAGCAAGGCTGACAATAGGTAACAATGTGGGCATGAGTTCTTCGGCCATTGTTTGCCAGCATTGCGTCGAAATCGGGGACAATACGCTGATTGGAGGAAACTGTGTTATTTATGATACTGATTTTCATGACTTGGATGTCAGTAAGCGAATCCAGGATCCGGAGGATTTCTCAGGTGTACGTAAAAAGCCAGTTATAATTAAAAACAATGTATTTATAGGTGCCCATAGTACCATCCTCAAAGGCGTTACCATTGGGGAGGCCTCTATCATCGGGGCGGCTTCCGTCGTTACCAAGGATGTGCCTGCTGGTGAGATTTGGGCAGGTAATCCGGCAAAATTTATATCCTTTATTCCATGAGGTTTTCCTTACAGGTCTTCTTTTTCTGTGTACTGTCGGCGAGCATCTTCTTCGATGATCCGCATCTATACTATTATAAAAGGGTTATTTATGTCATTTTTATGGGTATTTCACTTTGGCAATTATACCTGTTTAATTTTGGCAAGTCCTCGGTAAAAACCCACATTCCGATGCCGGGATTCTATAAAACCTACATTAATATATTTATATGTTTCATTCTTTATAATCTGGTCGTGGATTGTTTTAATCCGGCTTTCAGCTTGATTACACAGTTGAACCATCCTTTGGCGGCATTGGCTGTGGTTCCTGTTTTTGCCTTCAAAATCGGTTACCAGACCAGCGACCTGAGTAAATTTATCCGGCTTTTATTTGTAACATGCCTTCTGTTTGGCTTCCTCTTCCTGTTTCCTATTGCAGGCAAAAATGTACATGCGCAGGCTCTTGCCTGTTATTACGCGGTGATCCCACTTTTTTTGTTTTCATTTGAGAAAAAGGAGTACAGGCTTTTTTGCATTTTTTTACTGATTCTTGGATTTGGATTCAGCCAGGTTTCCGAATCCAGGACCATCATATTGAGAATACTGCTTTTTACAGGGTTACTGGTCTCGCTCAGTATGGTAAAAAAATGGTCTTTTCTAAAAGGATTGGTGGTGCTCACCACCGCTTTTTTCATTGTTCAGTTTTTGACCAATTTGGAAACCTATCTGGAGTTGTTTAAAAATTATACTGGTACAATAAATTTCGATGATGAAGATACCCGGACCTTTTTGTACAAAGAGGTTTTTGGTGACATGAAACCCCATGAACTAATACTCGGCCGGGGTTTCCAGGGAACTTATTTTAGCAATTATTTTTTATGGCTGCAGACAAATAATCATGATTTCTCCGGCGACCATTACTACCGGTTCAGCGTGGAAGTCGGTTTCCTGCAATTTTTGGTGAAAGGGGGATTCGTTTATTTTGGGTTATATGTAACCCCACTGATAGTCTCCTGCTACAGGGGGCTTTTTACAAGGCATAACAGCCGGATCGCATTTTTGATTTCCATCTATATTCTGACAGAACTCTTTATCATTTTCATTGAAAACATCCCGGCCTATCATTTCCAGTTTTTTATCATTTTTTTTCTGGCGGGCTTTGCCTACCGGAAGACCCAGGAACCTGGCAAGCTGGTATTAAAAAACAAGATTGGCATACATGAAGATTTCGATCATAACACCCTCATTCAATCAGGGGCAGTTTATTGAGGATGCTATTATATCAGTCTTAAATCAGCACTATACTGATTTTGAACATATCATTGTAGATAACTGCTCCACTGATAATACGTTGGAAGTGGTAAGAAAATACCCGCATTTGATCTGGATTTCCGAGCCGGATGAAGGTCAGAGTGATGCGTTAAATAAAGGCTTTGCGCGTAGTACTGGTGATATCATCGGGTGGCTAAACTGCGATGATTTTTATCTGGAAGGGGCATTTGAACAGGTCGTATCGGCACTTTCCGAGGAGGCCCTTGACGGGGTTTATTCAGACCTTCAGTTTTGTAATATCAATAAGAGGGTGGTCAAGCACTATAAATCCCACCGGCCGGTTAAATTTTTATCTCTTTTTCATGCATTTATTTCATCGGAATGTTTTTTTTTCAAAAGGAGAATCATTCAGGGAAATTTACTGGTGCAAAAAGATATGCATTACTGTATGGATCAGGATTTTGCAGCCCGTGTTCTTTATGGAGGCTTTAAGGTGAGCTACCTTAACACCTGCTTTGCGGTTTTCAGATGGCAAGGAAAAAATAAATCCCTCAATACGCCGGAAATGAGGAAAAATAGACTTAAGGAAGGTATCATTGTGTTTAACCGGCACAACAGACTGGTGCAGGTAAATGCAGAAAAAAAACTGAATCAATTCCTATATAATTGTTTCAGAAATCTGCTTAAGCCATACCGCCTTTATTTAAAATTAACAACCTAAAACCCATTGGCAGGTCAAATAATGAAATTCGTGACCACCAGCTGGGACGATGGTAGCCCAACAGATATCAGGCTGGCTGAACTTTTGGGGAAATATGGATTAGCCGGTACTTTTTATGTACCCCGCTTCAATGAGGAACACCCGGTTATGACCGAAGCCCAGATTGCTGCCATTGGTCGTCATTTTGAGATCGGGGGGCACACGCTGAATCATCTCCGGCTGTCAGGACTTAGCAGGGAGCAGGCTGAATTTGAAGTCAATGGGTGTTTTCATTGGCTTGCCAATCTGCTTGGGAGAGAGCCAGTGTCCTTTTGCCCTCCCTATGGCAGCTTTACCCCGGAAAACCTTTTTACCATCCGCAAGTCTGGCTTCAGAATAATTAGAACCACCGAGTTGCTTTCAACACGCATTCAACAGGAAATAGCCCCAACTACACTGCAGGTATTTGAGCATGAAAGACTTACCTATATTTTTCATTTGTTAAAAAGGGGCAGGTTCCTCAATCTGGCCCAATGGGCTGCTGGCGGATGCCCGGTTTCCCTGGACCGCCTGGTGGATCATTATCTGGATTTTATTGAAATACATGGTGGTTGTCTTCATATCTGGGGCCATTCCTGGGAAATTGAGGAAATGGATTATTGGAACAAATTGGAGGGCATGTTCAGGAAGATAGCTGCCCGAAAGGAATTTAAGCATATAAAAAATATGGAATTGGCCACAGTTCAATTGTAAATGAAGATACTTTATATACATACTTATTACAGGCAGAGAGGGGGAGAAGACAACGTATATGAAACGGAAAGAAAATTGAAGGAAACCGGGGGATGTAAAACGGATGCTGTCCTTTTTAATAACCGAAAATTTGCTGCCTTCAAATTCATTTTTGTCTTATTCAATCCCATTTCATTTATTCAGGTTTATAGAAAATTGGGGCAGTTCAGGCCGGATATCGTTCATATTCATAATTGGTTTTTTGGGGCCTCTCCTTCGGTTTTTCTGGCTGCCAGGATGCGGAAGATTCCTGTGGTTCATACCATTCATAATTTTCGTATCCTTTGCCCATCAGCCTTTTTATATGATAACCGCGGACCATTTTTGGATAGCGTAAAGAGGTTATTCCCGCTAAAAGCAATTGCCAACCGGGTTTACAGGGATTCCTACTTCTTTACTTTCTGGCTTGCAGTTTGCACAAGGCTGCACTATTTATTTAGAACCTGGCAGTCGATCGATCGGTTGGTGGCCCTCACAGATAATGCCAAAAATATTCTAATAAATAGTTACCTTAAAATAGGCCCTGACAAAGTGATGGTCAAGCCAAATTTTTTTATGATTCCCTCCGGAGAACAGCGGGCCACAATAAATGCTTCCAGAAATGAATCGCTACTTTTTGTAGGCCGGTTATCAGAAGAAAAGGGTATTGACCAACTGCTTGCATCCTTTACTAAAAGTACATATAGCCTGGTTATAATTGGTGATGGTCCGCTTCGACCAGTTGTTGAGCAATACATCCTGCATAACAGTCGGGTGACTTATTTGGGGTTTCAAAATAATGAAAGGGTCATCGAAGAAATGTGCAAATGCAGTGCCCTGATTTTTCCTTCTGTTTGCTACGAACAATTTGGACTGACCATCATTGAGGCTTTTTCCTGCGGAACACCCGTAATTGCCTCTGACAGTGGTTCCCCTGTTGAACTGGTTTGCCATGGATTCAATGGACTTCATTTTAAAACTGGTTCAGCCAACGACCTGGAAATAACAATAGATTATTGGTTCAGAATGCCAAAGGAAAGGCAAAGACCTTTTTATCAGCATGCCCTGGAAACTTATCAGCAGTATTATACGGCCGATGTTAATTTCGAAAAGCTCTCCTTTATTTATAGTTCGGTTCAACATGAAAAGAAGTAAAGTGCTAAACTTTCCGATTAGTATCGGGAAATTCCCGCAATTTGTTGAATCTATTGTGGAGGCTGCGGTGGAAGGTAGTGGCAAATATGTATTTGTCGCCAATGTTCACATGTTTATGGAGGCTTTTTGGAGTGCTACTTTCCTGGAAATGGCCAATGATGCCTATATTATTACTCCGGATGGAAAACCGCTTACCTGGGCGCTTCGCCTGCTTTATGGAATCAAACAACCGCGGGTGTCGGGTATGGATCTCCTGCCTGAATTACTCTTAAAAGCGGAGCATCTTGACATCCCGGTTTGTTTTTACGGCGGATCCCCTGAATTACTATTAAAAACGGATGCTTTTGTCAAGCAAAATTACCCGGGATTAAAAAATGCCGGACTCTTCTCTCCTCCATTCAGGGAACCCAACGAGCAGGAATTAGCACATGCCGAAGATCAAATCCGTAACTCTGGTGCAAAGCTGATATTCGTAGTCCTTGGATGTCCCAAACAGGAGAGATGGATGGCTTCCATGAAAGGCCGGTTTAACGCCGTGATGATCGGGATTGGTGGGGCGCTGCCAGTACTTGTAGGCATGAAAAAACGTGCCCCGGCTTGGATGCAGCATGCCGGACTGGAGTGGTTTTACCGATTCATCCAGGAACCGGAACGACTGTTCAAAAGATACTTAATAACCAATTCCGCTTTTATCTACCTGCTGCTGAAAGTATTTATAAAGACAAGGATCCTCAAAAGCAGACTTAACAGCCAAAAAGAGTGAATAAGGTAATTGTTACAGCATTCTCATGTTGCCCAAACAGCGGATCAGAACCAGGTAATGGCTGGAGCTGGTTATCTGGTTACCTGGATTATGGGATGGAAGTTCATTGTGTAACCAGTGTAAGGCATAAATCCAGCATAGAAACCTTTCTTTCAATTCACCGGCCCCAAAAACTATTCATATATTTCATAGATAATCGGGCAATGCGGTTACTTTCTCGTCTGCCCTTTTTGGGGATTTATCTGCACTATTACTATTGGATCTGGGCTTCCAGAAAAAAGATCCGTCACTTGCTTGGTTCTCCCGGTTTTGTCCATGTCCATCACGTAACATACAGCTCTATTAAACTGGGTACTCCCCTGTATAATCTGAATATAAAAACCATACTCGGACCATTGGGAGGCGGCGAATTTCCACACAGGTCCCTTCATAAATATCTGGGCAGGCACCTAATGGGAATAAGGATAAAATTCCGGATTGGGCAGATGATGGCATGGATGAACCCCAGCGTAAAATGGTCCATTCAAAGCGCAGATAAGATTCTCACTTCCAATGCCCAAACCAAAGCTTTTGTAGCCCGGTACGCGGCCATTGAAACAACTCAAATGTTTGATGCGGGATTGAGCGAATATTTTGTGAGACCCTTTAGGCCTAAAGACTTATCCGGTAAGATTCATATCCTTTGGATCGGCAGGATGCTGCCAAGGAAAGGGCTGACACTCGCAATTGAGGCTATAAATTGTCTTCCGCGGGATTTTGATTTTCATTTTTGGATTCTGGGAGATGGACCGTTGAAGGAAAGATTACGCCTGGATGTAAGAAAAGCAGGAATGGAATCCCGGGTCACGTTCATGGACTCTGTTCCCCACGAATCAATTGGTGATATTTTGATGTCTTCGCACCTGTTATTATTCCCCAGTATAATGGATTCTTGCCCCATGCAGGTTTTTGAGGCCTTTGCCTTTGGCCTTCCCGTAATCACACTCAACCACCAGGGCATGAAAGATCAGGTGGATGAATCCAGGGGTATAAAAGTCAGGGTGGATGATCATATCAATTATCCCAATGAACTGGCCCAGGCCATTATCCGTCTGGTCAGCTCAGAAACCATGTATCAGCAAATTTCCCATAATGCCTACCAGTTTGGTCAGGAGCAGGTCTGGAAGGGACGCATAAAATCATTTTTAGACAGTATTTATGGTTAATAAGCACAGGGTACTATTTTGTGATATCCATGTGAAAATGCAGGGTCATTACATGAGTTATGACCAATACCTGCTCGACCATATTTCTGACATGGAAATGCTCGCCCCTGGTACCGATATTCAATTTCTTTTCAATAAGGAAGGACAGCAGCTATTAAATATTCAATCGGCTGGAGCAGACCGGGTCACATTTATTGAACTTGATCAGGATGATAGTATTTCTACCCGGCTTGCCAGCCTGCGAAAAATAAAAAAATTTGCTCTATCCCATAATATCGGCCATTTGATCCTACTTGATTTAGATCAATACCAGGCTGCGCTTTTCCTAACAAGTTTTACCTGCAACATTTCGGGAATACTTTTTCGGCCCCACCACAGAATTACCTCCTCCAATAATCATTTTAAAACAAAATGGCGTGCCCGGATTAAAAGGTTGAAAAAGAAAACGGCAGAGAGGTTACTCATTTTCAACACGGCCCTGAAGAATATATTTATTTTGAATGACCCTTGTGGCGTGGATCAGCTCAACAGAATCCATCATACAGATAAGTTTAAGTATTTACCTGATCCAGTATTTCACTATAATAGCCAAACCAGACCAAATCTGCCTGTGCTTAAGAAGGGAGACATAATGCGGTTTTTGATTTTCGGCTCCATCAGCGAAAGGAAAAATATCTCCAACACGATTCTTGCCTATAGTCAGGCAGGCCTGTCGATGGAGTCTGAGCTTCTGATAGTTGGCCCCGGGGAAAGTCAATATGTAGAATCCCTAAGGCGCGAGATTACACAATTATTTTCCCCAGGTAACCTGCATAAAAGGGTCTTATTGATTAACCGTTATGTGTCCAATACGGAAATGGATGAATATTTTTCCAGCTGTGATGTCTGCATGCTGGTGTATAAGGATTTCTTTGGTTCAAGCGGGCTGCTGGGAAGGGCCTCCCTTCATGGATTAAAAGTAATTGGTCCCAATGCAAGTTTGATGCAATTTTTAATTGAAAAGCATCATATGGGACTTACTGCTGATCCTGACAATGTTTCGGCTATCAGATATTGCATGGAAAGGATTTCAGAGTTTGACTCTCCTCCTTCTTCTGCCGGAAAATACCACCAGGTTAATTCCGCAGAAGAATTTCTTAAAATATTATCCAACCATTTACGCTATTGAAAGTCCTGGTCATACATAATAGTTATAAGGTATTCGGTGGTGAGGATGTTTCTACCCTGGCTGAGGTAGCCCTGCTGAAGGAAAATAAGGTAGAAGTGGATACTTACTATGTTTCCAATAAAGAGATCAGAGGCACCAATAATGTTATGGTGGCCCTTAATGCCATTTGGTCTTCTAGGCAATATAGAAAGGTGCTTGAAAAAATAAAGACGGGTAAATACGATATTGTACATATTCAGAATTTTTTCCCTTTGCTTTCACCAAGCATTCTTTACGCTGTGGCGCATTCAAATGCGAAGGTGGTTATGTCAGTGCGTAATTACAGGCTGATATGCCCCAATGCAATGATGTATGTAAATGGGGCGATTTGTAACAGATGTGTGGGAAAACCCGTTCCCTTTCCGGCATTAGTCCATACTTGTTACCGCAACAGTTTTGCAGCCTCGGCAGCAGTGGTAGCTATGCTCTCCTTGCATAATTTTCTTAATACCTGGCAAAACAAAATCGACGCGTTCATCTGTGTTAGCAATTTTGTACGTGACCAGCTTATTGCCGGCGGACTGGATGAATCTAAGTTATTGGTTAAATACAATTTTGTCAGCTCTTCAGTGCCGGTAAATTTGGAAGTAGGACAGTACTATATATATTCAGGACGATTATCTGATGAAAAAGGAATAGATGTACTTCTTCAGGCATTTCGTGGTTCAAAAAGAATGCTGCTTATTGCGGGCGAAGGTCCGCTGAAAGAAATAGTTGAGAAGGAAGCAACAGAAAACCCTCATATCCGGTATGTAGGGAAATGCAGCCTCCTGGAAAACTACCAATTCATTTCTAAGGCCAAGGCCCTTATATTTCCTTCCAAGTGGCATGAGCCCTTTGGCAGAACCATAGTGGAGGCTTTTGCCCATGGAACACCCGTCATCGCTTCAGCGTTGGGAGGTGTTACCGAGCTGGTCACCCCCGGGCTGAATGGTTTGCTGTTTGATCCCTACCAAAATGGAAGTCTTATAGCCTGTTTGGATGCATTTGATAGACTTGAGGAGAGTTCCGCTATGAGACGCTGTTGTTATCAGACCTACCTGAAGCTTTTTGCTCCTGAAACCAATTTCAAGGACTTGATGGAGATTTACCAGGGACTTATCAATAAGGGTCCACTTTGATGTAAGCTCCGGAGATTTATTTTATACTTTATTAATTAGCCCTTCAATCATAAAAACTTGAAAAACAATTTTCTGAAAGTCATGCAGGTTATCCTGATCGGATTGGACCTGCTGGTTATAAATGCTTGTTTTATAACACTTGCCTTACTTTTCAGGAGTAAATCATTAATTACTGCCTTGGACAGCTATACTAATTTTTATTATTTTTTTAATTTGTCATGGATTTCGATATGTATAGTGGTAAAGGTATACAGCGAAAAGAATGTACGCTCTTTTGAATCCTTTGCCAGGATATCAATGAATGCTTTTCTCTATTTTATGGGAATTGTCATGCTTTACCTCTTCTTTTTTCATTTACTTATAATTTCCAGAATATTTATAATTGTTTTGCTCAGTTCAGTCTCTCTTTGTCTTCTGACCAACAGGTTTATTTACTTGCTCATTTATCAATATTTCCGGAAAAAGGACTATCTAATCAACCGGATCGTAATTCTTGGCTACAACCCGCTTGCAAAAAAACTGGTAGATTATCTGGAGAAGGGAGCTATCAATGCAGAAATAATCGGATTTTGCGAGGAGGAGGAAAATGTGCATGAACTTACCCATTATCCGGTGCTGGATAGTATAAGCCAAACCCTGAATACCTGTAAGCTTCATAGTGCGACGGATATTTATTCCACCATAGCACCGGAGCAGAATCTGCTTGTTTATGATCTTATCAGAAATGCTGATCAGAATTGCATCCGGTTTAAATTAATACCTGATCTGGGAATATTTATTAAGCAGAAATTATATATCGATTATATTAAGGATCTTCCGATCATTTCCATGCATCGGGAACCACTGGAAGATTTCGGTAGTAGGGCTAGAAAAAGAATTTTTGACATCCTGGTCAGTTCGTTGGTAATTGTTTTCCTGCTTTCAATTATGGTTCCAATAATAGGATTACTCATCTTGCTGGAGTCAAGGGGGCCGGTTTTTTTCCGGCAGTTAAGATCGGCTAAAAATAACAAGAGTTTTTATATGATTAAGTTCAGGAGCATGTATGTTAATGAGAAATCTGACCTACAGCAGGCTCACCGGGGCGATACACGGATTACGCGCATGGGTCGCTTTTTGAGAAGGACCAGCCTGGATGAATTTCCGCAATTTTTTAATGTGTTAAAGGGGGAAATGAGTATCGTGGGCCCCAGGCCGCACATGCTTAAGCATACAGATGAATATTCCAGTATGCTTAATAAATATATGGTAAGGCAGTTTCTCAAGCCAGGTATTACCGGTTGGGCACAGGTGCATGGCCTGCGCGGAGAGACCAGAACGGTGGATCAAATGGAAAGCAGGGTAGAACACGATATTTGGTACATGGAGAACTGGAGCTTGTGGCTGGATGTTCGAATTATATTTTTGACTATGCTGAATTTATTCGGAAGGGAAAATAATGCCTTTTAGGCAGCATTCTGCGCTTTGTATGACAGGGTTACCAAATGGTGGATATAGCTGATGATTGTCCGTTAAATCATTTACAATAGAATTAGCTTCTGAAATTGGTAAAAGTTCCTTTTTTTTAAAATATTGAGTTAGATGAATTATTACAGCAGAAATGATCAAATCCTAAAGCTGGCAGAAAACATGGCGGTTCTCCACCTGGGTGCCGTCGGGTTTACAGATCTGAAGACTGAGGAAAGGGTAAAAAATTTCCCCAGTACCCTTCATGCCAGAATAAGCCGGATAGCTGATGTGACAGGCGTGGATTATTCTTCCACTGTTATTGAGGAGCTGAAAAAAATCGGGATTCGCAATCTAATATTTGGGAATGCTGAACGATTGGAAGAATTGGAACTAAACCGAACCTTTGACCTGATAGTCGTTGGGGACCTTATTGAGCACCTGGCTAATCCCGGACTAATGCTCCAAGGGCTGGGTCGGTTTTGCCATAAAGATACCCAAATCATCATTACCACTCCCAATGCGTTTGGGTTGGCCGGCATGATCAGGTACCTGACTGGTCATTTCCGGGAAGGAGAGGAGCATGTCATGTGCTTTAATATCTATAATATCAGAAATCTGCTGAACCGATATAGATTTCAGGTAATTTCTGAAGCAACATGCCACCAGGATAAGGCGGCTTCCTTAGGATTATTATTCCGCATGGGTAAAGGAATTTTCCGCCTTTTCCCAAGGCTGGGGGGAACCCTGTTTCTGGTTGTTCGGCCCTACTATTAAAAGATTGTTTCAAAATAATACCTGGTCCGAGGCAGCAATTGCGTTATGAGGCAGAATGCCTTTTACCGTGTTGTTTTTGTCTGTGATCATTTTTACCCTGCCGAAGTTTCTGCCATAACTGTTTATGTTTTTGGGGGCTAACAGGGTTCCTACCGTGATGGTATTATTCGAAACAAAGGCGGTATCGGTATCGTAGACCAAAATCCCGTTAAAGCCGTTCAGGGTGCTTGAATTAGGAACATTAATCACATTATGTTCTATGCTTATATTATGAAGCCTGTTTGCCAGGCTCCCCTGAACGGAAATTGCATTGTGAACCTGGAGTCCATCCTGATATCCGGCAGCATTTAAGATATTGGAGGTAATCATAAAAAGCCCTTCACTGAGTTGGGGGTAATTAGTGGTCCTGATCATTATACCCTGGGTGAAATTGTTTAGTGTGTTCTTGTCTATGACTGTATTGCCCGCATCACAGCGGATGCCATAATTGCTCGTATGAGGAGATCCATCCGGATTCATGGCTCCTTTTGGGATGCTACCATCCAGGACATTTCCTGCAATGAGGATGGGCTTAAGCAGATGAGGAAAGGATTCGGGCGGGGCAATGGCAATATGCTCCTCCGAAAAATTGGAGGTTACATTTCCACTGATGACATAGCCATAACCCGTTCCATAGATGAATCCATCCATGGGCCTTTTGGTGGTCAGTGCGGTTATGGCATCGGTCCCGGTATACCCGGAGGCTACATTGTTCATGATACTGATATTTGAACAGTAGCCGTTGGTATTGTCGAAGAGCCAAATAAAGACGGCCGGTTTGGTATTGTTTTCAGCATTATCGTGGCCCTTTGGCGCACCAAATGTATTGGTAGAAATACTGATGCCGTTTAATCCCTGGCAACCTATTGCTGTGCTGAATCCTTCGAAGACGCATTCAGTTACAAGGGTTTCGGCTAGATATTGCGCCCAATTGCCCTGCAGGAAAAGGCCTTCCGTATATTGGTTGGTCAAACTATGCGTGCTTTCCAGGAATAGACTCTTAAGGGTAAGGTTAGTGCAGCTACTATAGGCACGCACATATAAAAGGACCGAGTTGGTTGCCACCGAAGTAGTTATCCTGGAACTCGGACCATCGCCGTAAATAGTTTGATTATTGGTATTTGCGGCGTCAAAAAATAAAATATGGTGGTTAGGGTCAAGCTGGTTGCACAGGTAGGTCCCGCCTGGGATATACAAGTCCTTTTTTTGGGTATGGGAAGCTGCCAAGGCCAAATTCAGGAAGGCCGTTTGGTCTGAAATCCCATCTCCCGTTGCCCCAAACCATCTGACATTGATTGCCCCCTGAAATATCCGCTTTAACCTTTTATTACCTGCGGCTACAAGGACCGTCCCTGTATTGTCAGGGCTTGTTTTGTCAAGGGGATCATACTTCCATGTGCCCCCGCCTAAATCAGTAGTCTGATATACAATACTGTCAGAGACATTTTGTTTTCGAAGAGTGGCAACGGTCATGGCTAAATCACCTGTAGCGGAAAGCGTATTATGGATGGCCAGGGTGGTCGCGGTCGACTGGGGAAGCATTGTTTTTTTACAGGAAAGAAACAGGGTAGACAGGTGCAGGAAAAGAAACAGGGATAATTCCATAGTGGAATTTACTTTGAATAGGTTAGCCATAGGTACGAAATAATTTACTTCGGATTGTAAAAAATTGAATTTTCCTATGGTTTAGGGCGAAGGGTATTTATGATAATTCAATAAACGTTCCAAATTGATATTGAATGGAAAATAGATATGAAAATTAGAGATTTGATACTAACCCCGCCTTGTTTTTGTAGGGTTTACAATAAAATGATTTATTATTGTAATACATTTAATTATTAGCCTGATCAACGAACGATCAACCCTTTCATGCAATGATTGACTATCTGTTATTGAGAGATAATTTACAATCAGGACCGTATTCGCTGGATGAATTAAAATCCGCCGGAATCAGGTCGACAGATATGCTGTGGATAGAAGGGAAAAGCAAGTCATGGCTCTATCCGGACGAAATGGAGGAGCTCCAGGCCTATGTGCACGTATCTGCCAATGTGCATTTGAATAACCAGGTAGCCAGACCGGTCCCTAAGCTTCAGCATAAATCCATGGCAGAGGACCTGGGTACCGGGGATAGGGACCCGTCCGATTCCCCCAGGGTCCATGTTTCCCAAATAGAGTCGGGCGAAAAAAAACGGGAGGAAAGGGAAGGGGAAGGGCAGCCTGGTCCCGGGGAAGGAAATAACATCATACCCTTTAATTACCGATATGCCGGTGGAAAGAAACCATTGAATACCAGGGAAGAATCCGATAATTCCAGGTCCGCATCAGGTGCCGGAGAGCAGGAAAGTCATGCCGGCAGTTCCTCCACAGCCAAAGTAATCCAGGTTATCATTGCAGATGATCATACCCTTTTTAGGGAGGGTGTAAAAATGGCACTGTCTCAGAAGACAGACGTGAAGATTGTGGGTGAAGCTGAAAATGGGATGCAATTATTGCACTTGTTGAAACACAATCTGCCTGATGTTATTTTGCTGGATATTCAAATGCCGGTAATGGATGGCATCTCAGCGCTTACTTCCATCCGAAACCGCTATGGGGATATAAAAGTCATCATGTTGTCCATGTACAATGATCCTTCCATGGTTACCACGCTGATGGAAACGGGTGCAAATGCCTATCTCACCAAAACAGCGGATTCCGAAAGTATCTACGAGGCCATCAAAACATGTTATACAAAATCATATTACTTTAATGATTTGACAAATATGTCCATGCTGGAGAGAATCCGTTCCCTTAAGAATAACCCGGATAAAACTCCCGCATCCACCCTTCCGGCTGCACCCATTGCACCGGAATCATCCAAGCCTGTGCCAACCAGACAGGTTTTTCTAAAGGAATCATCCAAACGGGGATATCGGAAGTTATGGAAAAGGCTCCTCCTAACAGGGGGGGTGACCGGCCTGCTCATTTTTTGCGTACTGGCTGTCATTCCCCTTCTCAGACATAATGAATCCAGTACGACGGATTTTGTTATAGGGGAGGGATCCAGGCAGGATGAGCCTGCTTCCGCTCCTTTCAATTCGACCCCGCCTGCTGCTGTTCTGCCAGTAAAAGCAGATTCAGTCCGAAGTTCCCTAGTCTCTACGGATAGCGCTTCCATGAGGGCCAGTACAATACATCCAGCTGTAGGGACCGATAGCCTGGTTCGGAAAATGGACCCGGTGCATGTTGGAAAACCGGCCCGTTTATTCAGGGCTGCTGCCGGTAAGACCAGGACGGAAGAGGGCATGAGGCTACCCCAGACAACTCCCATATACAGTAACAAGCCATTTCATCCCAACGAATTACGCAATCCCGCTGAACCCAAACAGGATTCCGGGGACAGTGCGGCTTCCTTAGATTCAACCGCCCGGGGCACGGTCGGTTTATCGGATTATAAAAAGATGATTCGCAAGAATTTATCCAGCCTGCTCTGGCTTAGCCCCAATAAGTACCAGGTAGGGCCTGGGGGAGGCATATCCCATCTGGAGCTGACACTCATAAACCGTACGGTTTATACGATGAATCAGGTTACCGTGGAGATTCAATACCTCCGGCCGGATTCCGGTATATATAAAACCGAGCGGGTGAGCTTCGTGGATATCCCGCCGCTTTCTTCAAAAAAAGTACAGGCACCTGTCAGTTCTGGTGGTGTAAAGGCTGTGTTTCGTATACTTTCTGTCAAATCAACGGACCTCGCTTTATAGTTTCCGCCCGCCTGGTTCTGTCCTGCTTTTTTTTGCAAAACATTGCCGACCAAATTGGCCGCAATCCTGCTGGTCTCATAGAGGCCGACAGTGGGTTTAAATGCCACTAATTTTCCCGGAGAAACAATTTGGACGCGGGAATTAGTTGCTTTGGGACCCCCGGGCCCTTATACATAGCATCCAGCCAAAAACCACCGCCGCCATTATAATACTCAACCCTGATGCGGTGTCTGCCTCCGGATAATTCAATATCTCCCTTCCTTTCAATGACACCGTGATCCCCATCATTGTTTACCACTTCCTGGCCATCAATGTATAATTTGCTTCCATCATCGGACTGGGTATAAAAACTGTATTTCCCCCCCTGGTCAATTTGCAGGTATCCACCGAAAGTGACACCGAAGGTGGAGGAGTCTTTTCCCAACAAGGGCATAATCTGTTCACGGTCCAGCCCGATTTCATAACTATCCCACTCCCTGGTGCTTTTGACATCGCTGAATACGGGTAAATGATTCCAGCCTGCTCCCGGGTAGAAATGGGCATGGACACCATGTCCCTGGTTGGTTGCCACTATGCGAAAATAGGCTGCTACGGGCTGACTAGCATTTCCTGATATGTCGAAACTCATTGCCGTCACTACGGTGGTGGAATCCAGGGTAAAGGGTTTTTCATAAAGGGATGAACTGCTGGTTGGGATGCTGCCGTCGGTGGTATACCGGGTCACTGCTTTTGGCGCCACTGTCTCCATGGTTACCAAGGCCGGCTGGTTGACGTATAAACCGCCAGCTTTTTTGTACAGGTATTTCCAGGGATACACTTTGGGAGATGGAATGAGGGACTTTCCCATATAAAGATTTTCCGGTTCCCCCCATCCTATAAACGCCGGTTTGATAGGTCTGCCTGTCCAGACATAAGGTGGAACGATGTGAAGTGCAAATGCAATGGTGGCCGCCAGGTCGTAGGTGTATACCTGCTGCTGAATCTGGTAACCTTTTTTTATGCCCCTGCCACTTAAGATCATGGCAATTTCCGCTTCCTCGATGGTAGCACCCCCATGGCCATATCCGGTGCCTCCGTGGTCTGCAGTTACAATAAGCAGTGTATTCCCTTCCATACCGGCTTCCTTGATGCTTTTCCTGACCAGACCTATGAGGGAATCAGCCCTGGATACGGCACGGTAATACTCCGGTGTGCCATGACCGTCGTTATGACCAACCTCGTCTACGTGATCGAGATGCAAAAAGGCAAAAAGAGGTTTTTTAGATTTGATATAATCATCGAAGTCAATGGTGGCCGATAGTTCATCGGGCCGATTTCTATCGTAGCTGACAGCTGACTTTTCAAACAGCCTTCCGAACCCTTCCCATTGGTACACAGCACCAATTTCGGCATGGGGGCGGTTTCTGTGAATCCAACCGAAAATGGTTGGGAATATATCTTCCTCATCGCTGACCAGGGGAGGGAGGGTATAATCCTGGCGCCCCCAGTCATTATCGAGAATTCCATGTGCTTCCGTACCTGCTCCCATGATCATGGAAGCCCAGTTGGGACTGCTCGAAGAAGGCAAAATGGTTCGAACATTCCATTTCACTGCGCCTGTTTTGATCATTTCGTGCATAACAGGGGTCTGCGCTGTTCTAATGCCATCAGGGCTCATGGCATCAACACCCACTACAATCACGTGTTCAATTCCAGGGGGATAAAGGGCCGTATGCTGGGATTTTCCCTCAAGGGATAAGTGAATCAGAAAAAATAACAAGAAGTACATTTTATTACAGCCAGGCATGCTTTAAGAGGTTTGACTCAAAGCTAATGAATGCAAAACCAATAAAGCAGAAATAGGTTTTTTGGATCGATCCCCGTCCTTTTAGAACCTGCGGATTCTGCCGGTTGGCACAAATTCAAATCAAATCAGCAGGGTCTGCACCCTCCTGCAGCGATGTCTTTTAAGCGCTTGAGAAATTCCAGCCTTGGAAAGAGTGTCGGTTGGGTGATGGCGCCCAATATCCAAGTTCACAAAATGACCGCCAGGCAGCCATCAGCTGGAAAAATGCTTATGGATAAATGTTCTTTTCTGTTGAGCCCGATCCCATTGACCTGAGGCAAGGGGGGATGGATTCCCGGAAAGTGAAACCGTATGAAGAAATGCGCGATTCCAGGGATATTTTTTTTGGGCAAATGGTACTAAGGGAAAGGGCTGTCTATTGATCTTCACCTTAAATGAGAGAAGGGTGGGGACCTTTGGGCCAGGGCAGGAAATAAATCCGGGAGGCTTGATCTAAAAAAAAAAAAATAGCCCTCCTTTATTTGATAAGAATCTTATTTAGCCCCAGTAGCGGGCAGCGGGAACAATAACTAGGTTTAATTACTTGTTATTCAGTGGACTGCACTGGGTTCGAACCAGTGACCTCTGCTCTGTCAAAGCAGCGCTCTAAACCAACTGAGCTAGCAGTCCTTTGGTGAAAAATCCCGGCAAAGTTATAGAATTAATTGTAAAAGTGCATAGGTGGTTAGGTCAATATTTCCAGGCAGCCCGGCTGCCTAACTTTTAGCGCGTGTTGCCGGGAAAGCGCAGGGATTTATGGTCCTTATGCCAACCCCGGGATATCCGGATCAGGTCCGGTCCTGCGGGCGTTTATTCCCGGATCGATGGGATGGCCCTGAAATACGCCCAAGGCCGGGTGAGGTCAAAAAAAAGGGGCCAGGATAAAAATCCAGCCCCGGTTTAAAATCCAATATCCTATGAAAAACCAATAATGGTTAAACAAATTTGATTCCAATTCTATTTTAAGCGTAAACAGGAAGAAATGGCATAAAAAAGATTCCCAATATGGAACTTTTATTACCAAAACGGGAATGGGTAAATATCCAAATTTGTAAAAGGCCGGCCGGGATCTTTAGACCGATCTTCTTCTTTGCAGTTCCTTTTTTATCAGCCCCAGCTCTCTGCCTGTCTGCCCGCTAACGGAGCTGTTTTCCTGGGCCCTTCGCATCAAATAGGGAATGACGTCCTTGATAGGACCAAATGGCAGGTATTTACTGACACTGCAGCCGGCTTTGGCCAGGTTAAAGGTTATATTATCACTCATTCCGAATAATTGGGAAAAATGTATATGGGAATGATCCAGGGGGAGATTCTTTTGCTGCAATAGCTGGGTCGCAAGCAGATTGCTGTATTCGTTATGGGAAGCAACAATCAGGGCTATGCGGTCGGTGCGATCAATACAGAATTGAACAGCTGAATTGTAATCCCTGTCAGTGGCTTCTTTACTGGGCTGAATAGGGGATGGATACCCCATTTCTTCTGCCCTTTTCCTTTCTTTTTCCATATATGCCCCACGTACCAGTTTGGCACCCAGCAGGAAATTACGTTGTTCAGCGGCCTCGTGGGAATCCTTTAGAAACTGAAGCCTGTCATGACGGTAAAGCTGGATGGTATTGTATACGGTAACCTTTGTCTGGTTGAACTGTTCCATCATCAGTATGGTGATGACATCCACCGGATCCTGGATCCAGGTTTCCTCTGCGTCCACCAGGACACCGATATTTTTTGCAGAAGCAGCCCGACAGATTCGCTGCATGCGCTGGCTGACCCTTTGCCATTCCTCCTTTTCCTGCGCCGTTAGCGACTCCACGGCCTTGTTATATCGTTTCATCAGACTTCCGGCATTCATGTCCACGGAATGATCCAGTTTCTCCAGTAAACCAAGCCTGGCTATTCCGGTCACTTTGATACTCATGAAAGGTATATTGGGCTGGGTGGCGGCGTAATCTATGACCCGGATGAATTCATCGCAGGCATGATCAAAACCTGCCTCCCCGTCATCTCCGCCTTCCACCCCGTAGTCCAGGATTACCTGCACATGATAATTACCCATCTTTTTTGCCACAGCAGCGGTTTGCTCCAGGGTCTCACCGCCCACAAACTGGGTAAAAATGGTTTTACGGATGATCCCGTTTACGGGAAGCCCCGACCGGATGGCCCAGGGGGTCAGGCGGGTGCCCCATTTTACCAGCCACTCGTGCCCCATGGTGGAGAAAAGAAAGTGGGCTTTCCTTAATTCCTCGTCAGATTTATAGGCAAAGGCATTTTCTGTATTGTCGAAGGAAATGGAATCCTGTGGGTAAATCATATTCGGGCTCATTGATAATGGGACAAATGTAAGAAGGAAATAGGTATCCGGGGATGACCTAAATTTTGGTTCTGTACGCCCGCCGTTTTTTGGTATATTGGGTTTCAATTCTGATTATGAGAAACTATTGGCCATTCCTTGTTTTCTTTTGTTGTTTGATGTTTTCCTGCCACAGCCGGCCTACCTATGACCTGATCATACGTCATGGCACATTGTATGATGGGACAGGTGCCGGTCCCGTCGGCGGCGACCTGGCCATCCAGGGAGATACCATTGCCTATATGGGGGATCTTTCAGGCGCTTCGGGGGCCCAGGAAATTGATGCCCGGGGAATGGCGGTAAGTCCTGGTTTCATTGATATGCAGAGCCAGTCAATGGAAACGCTGATTCAGGACGGCCGGTCCATGTCGGCTGTCAAGCAAGGGGTTACCCTGGAAGTATTCGGGGAAGGGGAATCGGAAGGACCGTTAACCGATTCCATGAAATCCTATACAGCGCTTCACCAGGGTGATATCAAATACAAGGTGGAATGGACCAGCTTAAAGGATTATCTGCTCTTCATGGAACATAAAGGGGTCTCCACCAATATCGCTTCCTATCTGGGCGCAAGCACTATACGGGAAAACATTTTGGGATATGCCAAAAGAGCGCCGGATTCAGCAGAAATGTCAAAAATGAAATTGTTGGTCAGCCAGGGCATGCAGGAAGGGGCATTGGGCATAGGATCTGCCCTGATCTATGCCCCGGGGACCTATGCAAAAACAGATGAACTGGTGGAATTATGCCAGGTCGCAGCCTCCTTTGGGGGAACTTACATCTCCCATATTCGCAGTGAAGGGGACAGGCTGCTGGAAGGAGCTGATGAACTGATCCATATCTCTGCAAGCGCCCATATTCCCGCCATATTTTATCACCTCAAAGCGGCCGGCAGGGGCAACTGGGGCAAAATGGACCTGCTTATTGCAAAAATTGACAGTGCCAGAAAAGCAGGCCTTGACATTTCATCCTGCATGTATACTTATACGGCCGGTGCTACGGGATTTGATGCCAGTATGCCCACCTACGTGCAGGAAGGCGGACTGGATAAATGGATTGAACGGTTAAAAAACCCGGTAATCCGGAAAAAAATAATAAAGGAGATGCAGACCCCCTCCCCAGACTGGGAAAGCCTCTACCTGGGGGCCGGTCCTGACAATATTATCTGTGTGGGTTTCAAGGAGGACTCACTTAAATACCTTACCGGGAAAAGACTCGGCGATATTGCCCGTATGAGAGGCCAGGGTCCCGAAGAAACCATCATCGACCTGATCATAGCCGATCATTCCAGAATCGAGGTGATCTATTTTCTGATGAATGAGGACAATATCAGAAAGGAAGTCAGGCTTCCTTATATGAGTTTTGGATCAGATGCAGCCAGCATGGCCCCGGAGGGCGTCTTTCTGAAAAGCAGCACCCACCCCAGGACCTATGGCAATTTTGCCCGTTTGCTGGGTAAATATGTCAGGGAAGAGAAGCTGTTATCCCTCCAGGAAGCCGTTTACCGGCTCAGCGGTCTGGCTGCAAAACAACTCAGGCTGAAAAAGCGAAATACACTACGGGTGGGAAATTTTGCGGATGTGGTGATTTTTGACCCGGCCAGGGTGACTGATCATGCCACTTTTGAAAACCCGCAGCAATTTGCCACCGGGATAACCAGCGTGATCATTAACGGGAAACTGGTTCTTAATAACGGAGAGCATACCGGCGCAAAGCCCGGCAGGGCCGTTTTTGGTCCGGGTTATAAACCATAGGGGTGCTTTCGGATCGGGAAGGGTGGACCGTTCAGCGAGCGATACGCTGCAGCCCACCGGAAGTAAATCCAAGCGGCCGAATTTTTTACCATTCCAATCTCAATACAGGTTTATGAAGATCCTGCGTACCGATATTTACAAATTCAGTATTCCCATGCATCCCTTTACCATTGCGACGGCAACGATGCATTACGCACAAAATATTTTTATTCGCATCCACACGGAATCCGGCTATTATGGGGTGGGAGAGTGTTCTGCTTTCCCTTCCATTGTGGGTGAAACCCAGGCCACCTGTTTTGCCATGGCCTGTGATTTTGCAAAAATTTGGAAAGGAAAGGACGCCTCCAGGATGGAAGACAGAATGGGGGAACTTGATTTGTTTACCGCCTTTAATTCCACGATTAAAAGCGCTTTTGATATGGCCCTCTATGACCTGGCGGCCAAAGCAGCCGGTAAACCGCTGTACCGCTTCCTAGGGGGACAAAAAAGGGAAATTGAAACTGACCTGACTATTGGCATTGGGGCTCCCGAGGAAATGGCCCGCCAGGCAGTTGCCTATAAAAATAAGGGAGTGCGGATCATCAAAATCAAACTGGGAAAGGACGGGGCCACAGACGTCCAAAGGGTAAGGCTCATACGGGAGGCTGTTGGCCCCTCCCTGGTTCTGCGAATTGATGCCAACCAGGGCTGGGATTTTGACACCGCTGTTTTAGCCCTTCAGCAAATGGGGCCGCTTGATATTGAGTTCTGTGAACAACCTATGCGCTATTGGGATGATGACAGGCTGACCGAGTTGAAACGACGGTCCCCTGTAAAAATCATGGCCGATGAAAGCATATTCGACCATCATGATGCCCGCCGGCTCCTGGAAGCGGGTAGTTGCGATTACGTGAATATTAAGTTCTCCAAATCCGGTGGAATCAGGGAATCGATCCTTATTGCAGACTATTGCCAGCAAAAGCAGGTTCCCTGTATGCTGGGAGGGATGCTGGAAAGCCGCTGCGCCCTGACCGCTTTTGTTCATTTTGCCATGGCTCACCCTAATATTATCTTTTACGATATGGATACCTGTATGCTGGGCCACCTGTGCGATCCGGTAACCGGAGGGGTAAAATACAGGGGATTTTTCCTGGATCTTCCCGAGACCCCCGGAATCGGGGCGGATGTCCAGGACGATTTCCTGGATACCCTGGAGCATATCCAAATCTGAGAACCGCTGGCCGGCTGTGGGACTATTGCTGAAGGCAACCGACATTCTTTCATTCCAATAGTTGGGCTTCAGGGGTTTAAAATAGGCTCTTTTTCTAGGGGATGAGCAATTATCTTTGCAAAAATTTCAAAAATGTCACTTAAGGCAAAAACAGCAAAAGAGTCCTATATAGTTATGACCGAACTGGTATTGCCCAACGATACCAATGTATTCGGGAATTTGATGGGAGGAAGGCTCATGTACTGGATGGACATTGCTGCGGCCCTATCAGCCCAGAAGCATTGCAATGCTCCTGTGGTAACTGCGTCTGTTGACAATATTTCATTTGAAAACCCCATCAGGCTTGGAAATGTAGTGCATATCCAGGCCAATGTTACCCGCTCTTTCAATTCTTCCATGGAAGTCCATTTGAATGTATGGGGAGAGGATATGACGCAACAATACCGGTACAAAAGCAACGAAGCCTATTATACCTTCGTGGCCCTGGATCCGAACCGAAAACCCAGGCCTGTACCGCAGCTCATCACCGAAACAGAGGAAGAATTGAGGCTTTTTGACGGAGCGCTCAGAAGAAGGCAGCTTCGTCTGATACTGGGAGGGAAAATGAAGCCCCAGGATGCAGAAGAACTCCGTGCGTTGTTTTTGTAAATGGGGCCATCAGCAATAGACTTGCCGTAAGTTCAGCAAAGCTCCGGCTATTTATCTGATTTAAGCCAGTGATGGGGGCCCTTTAGCATATATTCCTTACTTTGTTCGATGGCATCCATCACATGGGCAAGAATGGTTTCAACCGGGGCATCGTAATCGATTTGCAGCGGTTGCTTGAAGGTCACCGACAACAGTGATCCCTTTTTTTTAAATTGCAGTCCTTTTTTGGTAAATGCCCTCCAGAAACCGCTGATCACCACAGGAACTACCACCGGCTTATTTTTTTTGATGATAAAGGCGGTTCCCTTTCTGGCAGGTGCAAAGGGCTTGGTGGTGCCCTGGGGGAAAGTAATCACCCAACTGTCTGACAAGGCCCTGGTAATTTTCCTTGTATCGGAAGGATCAAGGCCCCTCCTTATTTCCGTACCTTCCTGACGCCAGGTCCTTTTTACAGTCAGCGCACCGGCCAGAGCAAAAAGGCGGCTGATCCAGCTGCCTTTCATTGTTTCTTCGGCGGCTACATAATATACGTTGGTAAAAGGATTAAGAAGATAATAAGGAATCCCCAGCCGATTGGTCTTACGCCATTTCACGGCGCCGAATATATGTAGGAAAGTAATCACATCGGCGAAGTAAGTCTGGTGATTACTTACAAATAATACATTGCTCTTGGGCAAATCCCGCAGGTATTCAGTGCCGGAAATTTTTAGTTTATTAACCAGCATCAGTCCTGGGTAAGAAAATAATCCAACAATGGCGTAAACCAGCTTGCGAACAGGGCGAAAATGCTTTAATCGTTCTATGAACGAACTCATGGTGTTTTTTTTGGCATTCAATCAAACCCGAAAATACGGAATTGTAAAGAATTATGGCCCTCCGGAATTTTTAGAGACAAAACATCTGCTGCGACGTGTGGGTGATTTGTATCTTTGATGCCATGGTACGCAATACAGTCATTTTTGACATGGACGGATTACTGATCGATTCGGAGCCCTGCTGGCAGGAGGCCGGGATAGAAACACTAGGACAATTCAACGTAGCCCTTACCCTGGAACAATACCACTTAACCACCGGTCTGAGAACCCGGGAATGGATTGATTACTGGTTCCGGTATTTCAAACTGGACCCCAGACTGGCCCCGGAAGCGGAAGCTTCGATCCTCCTTAAGGCGATGGAAAAAATCAGCCAGCATGCACTGCCCATGTCCGGTACAGACCAGATTTTCCCGTTTTTCAGGGATCGTAATTTTAAAATTGGTATTGCCACCTCATCGCCCCTGGCACTGGTGGATGTAGTGGTGAAAAAACTGGGAATAGAAAATTACCTGGATGCGGTCTGTTCCGCTGAAAACCTTCCCCTGGGCAAGCCCCATCCCGCCGTCTACCTGGACTGTGCGGTACGCCTGAATGCTTCTCCGCTGGACTGCATTTGCTTTGAGGACTCCTTCAACGGAATGATCTCGGTTAAGGCCGCCCGCATGAAATGTGTGGTCATACCTTCAGCCGATCAGTTTGATTTGGATAAATGGGGAGCTGCTGACGTGAAATTATCCTCACTGGCTCATTTTAAACCTTCCATGCTATAGGATTAGCGTTTCAGAAAGCGTTTCATTTCCCGGGTAGTGTCCCGTTCCTTGATGGTTTCCCTTTTGTCGTATAGTTTCTTGCCTTTTCCCAGGCCAATTTCAAGTTTAGCTAGTCCCTTCTCATTAAAGAAAATGCGTAGCGGGATTATAGTATATCCTTTATCTTTCAGCTTATTTTCCAGTTTTCGCAGCTCCTTTTTATTGAGCAGCAGTTTGCGGTCATGGACGGCCAGGTGGTTATTGGTGGTGCCAAAGCGGTATTCCGCAATGTGCATGTTCTTGATCCAGAGTTCTCCCTCATAGAACATACAGAAACTGTCTGCAAAGCTCACTTTTCCCTCCCGGATGGATTTGATTTCGGTTCCTTTCAAAACCATCCCGGCATCGTATTTATCCTCGATGAAATATTCGTGATAGGCCGCCCTGTTTTTTATTTCGCTGCTCATTTACTGGTAATAAGGAAGGTGGCAAAGTTACCCACCGGGCAGCCAATTTTGAAAAAACTTTATTGTTTAAATAATGTAAAGACCGTAGCCATCTTTTCTTTGAGTTCCTTGCGGTTCACAATAAAGTCAAGAAAACCGTGCTCTAGCAGGAATTCACTGCGCTGAAATCCTGGCGGCAGGTCTTTTTTGATGGTCTCCTTGATCACCCTGGGACCGGCAAAACCGATCAGGGCGCCAGGCTCGGCGATATTAAGATCCCCGAGCATGCCGAAGGAGGCGGAAATACCGCCAAAGGATGGGTCTGTCAGCAGGGAAATATAGGGGATCCTGGCATCTGTCAGTTGGGACAGTTTGCCCGATATTTTTGCGAGCTGCATCAGGGAGAAGGCGCTTTCCATCATGCGTGCACCCCCTGATTTACAAATAATCATCAGCGGGGCCCTGTGCTCAAGGCAATAATCAACAGCCCTTGCAATTCTTTCACCCATCACACTGCCCAGTGAACCCCCGATAAATTCAAAATCCATACAGCCAACTACCACATGGTGCTCCTGGATATCTCCTGCGGCGATGCGTATGGAATCGGTAATATCTGTTTTTTCCCAGGTCTCCTCCAGTCTTTTCTGGTATGATTTCAGGTCGGTAAAATGCAGAAAATCCTTGGAACGGATATTTTCAAACATGACCTCGTACTTGTTATCGTTAAACAGGATCTCGAAATATTCAGAGCTTCCCAGCCGGTGGTGGTGGCCACACTTGGGACAAACGAAAAGATGTTCCCTTAATTCAGTGACTGTGCATATATAATTACAGCTGGGGCATTTTGTCCAGAGCCCTTCAGGAGTCTCCTTTTTTTCTGCCGTACTGGTCAGTATCCCCTTTTTGATGCGCTTAAACCAACTGGACTTGCTTTCCTCGCTTTGTCCTTCATCGCCGGCCAGGTTCGCTTTAAAATCATCTTCATGTTTCATCTACGGTAAAATTTGTTTTTTTAAATGGCCTGGTTCTTCGGACAATGATCCTTAAAAGCCAGGCTGTTTATAACATACTCTAATGAATCAGGTAAACCGGCATACTGTCTGGCCGATACCCTCATGGATGGTTTAATTGACGATTCCGGGCGGCTAAGATAATAAACAACTGTGATTTGTAGTGAAATTTAGCTAAACCGGGTTACAGCGGGGCTCCCGGGCCTGTTTGACCAATGGCAAGCCGGAAGCTTGCGGCGCGCGGAAAACGGCTGATTACAGCCAGATTTTCGGGAATGCTATATATATTGATGGATATAATAAAAAACTTTGGACAAAATAATTTTGAAACCATTCCTGTCCTATTTTTGTGCGAGATCACAAATTTGACTTCATTCTCCTTAATACGTGGCATCATATGAAATGGTCCGAGTTTTTCACTTCTTCTGTTGGCAAGAAATTCATCATGGGTCTTACGGGAATAACACTGATTCTTTTCCTGGTTGTTCATGCAGGACTCAACGCCTGCATTTTTGCCACCCTGCTGGACGAAAATGATCATGGTGAAATGTTCAACAAGGCAGCCCATTTCATGGGCTCAAACGTGATTCCACGGCTGCTGGAAATAGGGCTGTTTCTGGGAATTTTTCTCCATATCATTCAGGGCCTGGTGCTTGAATTCCAAAACCGCAGCAAACGCGGGATATCCTACAAGGTCAATTACGGCAACAGAGGCAGCAAATGGTATTCCCGGTCGATGGGACTGCTGGGTACCATCCTGTTGATATTCCTGATCCTCCACTGGGTACAGTTCTGGATTCCTTCCCGTTTTACAGGAATGGAGGAAGTTACCATTGACGGAAAACAGGTGCATGATCTGTTCGGCCTGATGAAAACCACCTTTGAAGAGCCCTGGGTCGTACTGGTATACGTACTGGCCTGCATTTCTCTGGCTTACCATCTGCTTCACGGTTTTCAGAGTGCTTTCCGCACGCTGGGCCTGCGCAGCAACCGATACTTAAGGATCGTCAAAGGCCTTGGCATCGCCTTTTCCATCCTGATTCCCCTGGTATTTGCACTGATGCCCATAAGTATGCATTTTCATTGGGTGGGTTAAACAGCCCGTTTAATTCAGGCAATCAACCCGATGTCCGTTAACGAATCAGAAAAATCAACATAAACAGTAGTCATGCTTAATTCTAAAATACCGCCCGGAGTACTGGACCAGAAATGGAGCGATTATAAGGGCCATGTGAAACTGGTCAATCCCTCCAATAAGCGTAAACTGGAAATTATCATTGTTGGCACAGGACTGGCAGGAGCCTCTGCGGCGGCTTCCCTGGGTGAGCTGGGATATAAAGTGAAGGCATTCTGTTTCCAGGATTCACCCCGCCGGGCGCATTCCATCGCGGCGCAGGGAGGGATCAACGCCGCCAAGAACTATCAAAACGACGGAGACAGCGTGTTCCGTCTTTTTTACGATACCATCAAAGGGGGGGATTACCGTGCCCGTGAGTCCAATGTGCACAGGCTGGCTGAGGTCAGTACCAATATTATTGACCAGTGTGTTGCCCAGGGAGTTCCCTTTGCCCGCGAGTACGGCGGATTGCTGAGCAACCGTTCTTTCGGGGGTACGCAGGTTCAGCGTACCTTCTACGCAGCCGGACAGACCGGCCAGCAGCTGCTTATTGGCGCCTATCAGGCGCTGGAAAGGCAGGTAGCACTTGGTAACGTGAAGATGTATTCCCGTCATGAAATGCTGGATGTGGTGGTAATAGACGGAAAGGCACGCGGAATCATCGCGCGCAACCTCGTCAGTGGAGAACTGGAAAGACATTTTGGACATGCAGTGCTTCTTTGCACGGGCGGATATGGGAACGTGTTTTACCTTTCCACCAATGCGATGGGCAGTAATGTTACCGCTGCCTGGAAGGCTCATAAAAAAGGCGCCTATTTTGGAAACCCCTGCTTTACGCAGATACATCCCACCTGTATTCCCGTCAGCGGTGACCACCAGTCCAAACTTACGCTGATGTCAGAATCTTTGCGCAATGATGGCAGGATATGGGTGCCCAAAAAGCAGCATGATACCCGCAAAGCCAACGAGATACCAGAGGAGGAAAGGGACTATTACCTGGAAAGAAGGTATCCTGCTTTCGGGAACCTGGTACCCAGGGATGTGGCCTCCCGTGCCGCCAAGGAACGATGCGATGCCGGTTACGGCGTCGGTTCTTCCCGGCAGGCCGTTTACCTGGATTATGCCTCAGCCATTGACCGATATGGCAGGATAGAGTGCGGAAAACACGGGCTAGAAAACCCCAGTGCCCAGGAAGTTCGCCAGCATGGGGTGGAGGTCGTCAAGGAAAAATATGGCAATCTCTTTGACATGTATGAGAAGATTACCGGGGAAAATCCCTATGAATTGCCCATGCGGATATATCCTGCAGTACATTATACCATGGGTGGATTATGGGTCGACTATGAATTGATGACCACTGTTCCGGGGCTGTATGCCCTGGGGGAGGCCAATTTCAGTGACCATGGCGCCAACCGACTGGGGGCTTCCGCCCTGATGCAGGGGCTGGCCGACGGGTATTTTGTGATACCATATACCATCGGCAACTACCTGGCCGATGAGATACGGACCGCGAGCATAGAGACCAGCCATCCGGCTTTTGAAGCCGCCGAAAAGGAAGTGGCCGACCGTATCCACACCTTAAAAAATATCAATGGCACCCAGACCGTGGAAAGCTTCCATAAAAGGCTTGGAAAGATCATGTGGGATAAATGCGGCATGGCCCGCAATGAAGAAGGCCTCAAGACAGCCATCGAGGAAATCAGGCAACTGAAGGCTGAGTTCTGGCGCGATGTCAAAGTTCCTGGAGGTATTATGGAAATGAACCCGGAACTTGATAAAGCCAACAGGGTAGCCGATTTCATTGAATTGGGAGAATTAATGTGCCTGGATGCCCTCACTCGCAAGGAAAGCTGCGGTGGTCATTTCCGGGAAGAAATGCAGACAGAGGAAGGAGAGGCCAAAAGGGACGATGAAAACTTCTGTTTTGTTTCTGCCTGGGAACTTAAAGGAGAGGGAAACTGGGAATTGCATAAGGAACCCCTGGTTTTTGAAGTAGCACATCCCAGTCAGCGGAGTTACAAATAATTGGAGACGTATTACAAGAAATAATATAATTGCGTTCTATGGAGCACTATACAATGAACCTGAATCTGCAGGTGTGGAGACAGAAAAATAAGCAGGATAAAGGCCATTTTGATACTTACCAGGTGAGCAACATTTCTTCAGAAATGTCCTTTCTTGAAATGATTGACGTCCTCAATGAGCGCCTCATCCGGGAAGGCAGCGATCCGATTGCATTTGACCATGATTGCCGTGAAGGTATTTGCGGGATGTGTTCGATGTACATCAACGGAAAGCCCCACGGCCCCTGGGAGGGAACCACCACCTGCCAGCTTCATATGAGGGCATTTCGGGACGGGGATACCATTGTGGTGGAACCATGGCGTGCAAAGGCATTTCCTGTCATCAAAGATCTCATGGTGGACCGCAGTGCCTTTGACCGGATCATTCAGAGCGGAGGATACATATCAGTCAATACCGGTAACGCGGTGGATGGCAATTCCATTCCGGTTGAAAAGGAAAAGGCCGACGCCTCTTTTGCTGCTGCCATGTGCATTGGATGCGGTGCCTGTGTAGCCGCCTGTAAAAACAGTTCTGCCATGCTTTTTGTATCGGCAAAAGTTTCCCACCTTGCCCTGCTTCCCCAGGGGTCACCTGAGCGTAAAACCAGGGTGCTGGACATGATGGCCCAGATGGATAAGGAAGGCTTTGGCAGTTGCACCAACACCGGTGCCTGTGAAGCCGTCTGCCCTAAAGAAATTTCCATTACCAATATTGCCCGCCTCAATGCTGAATATATTTCAGCAGGTCTGACGGAAGATAAATAAGCAGTGTAAAATATTGTTAACCCCCCAATCCAACCTTTTTTTGAAAGCCCCTACAGGGGCTTTTTTTGGGTTCCTGCCTGAAAGTTAAGTATCGCCCTATTGTTTTTACTTCGGGATGAATCCATTAATTTGGTAACCAGTTATGCTTAATCCGATGGTTGTTAGAAGTATGGTTTTGTCACTGGGAATCTGTCTGGCTTCCTCTCTGGTCCTTGCGCAGCAATTTGGAGGCAATCCGCCCTCCCTGCGTTGGAGACAAATCAATTCTGATACCCTCCGCATCATTTTCCCTGCGGGGCTGGACTCCCAGGCGGCGCAGGTAGCATCCATTGCAGGCGCCCTGAGCCGAAACACCGTATACACCGCCGGGGGGCGCCGTAACAAGGTCAATATCGTTTTTCAGAACCAAACCACCGTTTCCAACGGCTATGTCAGCCTGGCACCCTTTCGCAGTGAGTTTCAGCTGACACCTGAACAAAACAGCTTTGATTTGGGCAGTCTTCCCTGGCAGCAGCAACTGGCCATTCATGAATACCGGCACGTACAGCAATACAATAATTACAGGGTAGGCCTGTCCAGGGCATTGTATATTTTATTCGGGGAAGGCGGACAGGAACTGGCCAACAGCCTTTCTGTACCCAACTGGTTCTGGGAAGGGGACGCTGTTTTCCAGGAAACCCTGGTAAGCAGGCAGGGAAGGGGCCGGCTGCCCTTTTTTTTCAACGGTTATAAAGCGATCTGGGCTTCCGGCAAAAAATACAGCTGGGCCACCCTGCGCAATGGTTCCCTGCGGGACTATGTACCAGACCATTATCCACTGGGGTATATGCTGGTGGCCTACGGCCGCCAGCATTACGGGGAGGATTTCTGGAAAGGGGTCACCCTGGATGCGGCCTCCTTCAAAGGACTATTTTATCCACTCCAGCATAGTATTCTTCGACATGCAGGTATAAACTTTACCAGCTTCCGTGAGCATGCCCTTCAGTTTTTCAGCAGCCAGCCTGGTGACCTGACTCAAAAGGATTCCGTATCGGAATACGCCAGCCGCCAGCACCATTTTGTGGCCGATGAGGAATTTCCTCAGTTTGCTGACAGCAGCCACCTCGTATATATGAGGTCATCCTACCAGTCAGTTCCGGCTTTCTTCATCCGGAGCCTGCAGGACGGTTCCGAAAAAAAACTGGCAACCAGGGCCGTTTCCCTGGATAACTATTTTTCCTGCCGCAGCGGCCGGATCGTCTATGCCGCATTTGAATCAGATGCCAGATGGAACTGGAGAAATTACGGTGTGCTCCGTATAATAGACATACACAATGGGTCGGAAAGGAAAATTACAACGGGCACCAAATATTTCTCGCCGGATATTTCAGCGGATGGGAAACAGATTGTTGCCGTGCAGGAGTCCGCCGAAGGCTCATGCGACCTGCATATCCTCAGCACCTCTTCGGGTAAAATCTCAAAGGTCGTTCCCAACCCCGACAGGCTCTTTTATACCTACCCTAAATTTTACGATTCCTCGCGTATACTGGCTGCTGTCAGGAACAGCCGGGGGGAAATGGCCCTGGGTATCTTCCGCATCAGCGATGGGGCAGCCACCTACATGACGCCATTTAGCATGAACGTGCTGGGCTTCCCTTCCCTTTACGGGGATACGGTATTATTTACCGCCTCCCAACAGGGGCAGGATCGTTTGTTTGCTTTAATAGGTGAACACGTCTTCCGGGTGGATGTGCCGGTTCAAAATAGGGTGACCGGAAATTACGGACTGCAGCAGGGGAAGGCGGGTTTTTGCTGGTCCTCCTTCAGTGCAGTCGGGTATAAGTTATTCCTTGCCAAGCCCGGGGAGGTAGCTTTCCGGGAAATCCCCTCCGAACAAATGGGGCAGCCTCTTTCCCTCCAGGGTATAACAGTGCTTGAGGGTGGGGCCCAAAGCGGTCTGCTTGACCTGATTTCCGTTCCTTCCTATGCCATCTCCCGTTATCCGGCTTCTTTCCAACTGCTGCATTTCCACAGCTGGAGGCCCTATATCAGTGACCCGGACTATACCCTTTCCCTGGAAAGTGAAAATATACTCAATACCCTGCAGTCCGAACTGTATATTAACTATAACCGCAACGAACAGTCCAAACAAATCGGAATGGATGGTACCTATGCCCAGCTTTTTCCCTGGCTGGATGCGGGACTGGATTATACGCAGGGAAGAAACGGTTATACCCAAAACGGCCAGAAAGTATTTTGGAACGAAGCACAGGCCTGGGCGGGTCTGAGTGTCCCCCTTCAGTTTACCCGGTTTATGTCCTTCACCAACCTGCAGTTTGGCACTGATCTGGTGTATAACCAGCGGTATTACCAGGGAAATGCCAAATACTCTTTTTCACACAGCGGCTTCTATTTTCTGAATTCATCGTTGAATTTTTCCCATCAGGTTCAACAGGCCCGCATGCAGATTAACCCGCGGTTTGCCCAAAGCCTGTCGCTGAACTACCGAAAGACCCTAACTACCCTGGAAGCCAGCCAGTTCCTTGCCTCCGGTTATCTGTACCTTCCAGGGGTGGTATCCACCCATAGTTTGGTACTGGCAGCCGCCTTCCAGCAACGGGACAGCCTGCACCAGTATGGTTTTTCCAATTCTTTCCCTTTTTCCCGCGGATACAGCGGGGTGGATTTTTTCAGGATGTACCGATTGGCAGGGAACTACCATTTCCCCTTGCTTTATCCCGATTGGGGCCTTGGCAGCGTCATTTATTTTTTGCGCATTCGATCCAATTTGTTTTTTGATTATACCAGGGTCTTTGATTTTTATTCCGACGGCAGCAGGGTGCCGCCGCAATACAGGTCTTTTGGGGCAGAAATCTTCTTTGATACCAAATGGTGGAACCAGCTCCCGGTCAATTTCGGAATTCGCTACAGCCGCCTGATGGACCGTGATTTTGAGGGTCGTGGTCCCAACCAGTGGGAATTCATCCTTCCCGTGAACCTGCTTTCAAGATGATTCCTGCTCAATACCACACAAAGGCTTTCCGGCCGGGGCGCGGTTGGAACAGCCATTGGTTGACCCTGCGGCAAAGCAAGGCACTTCCGGTGCCAATGAGTGCGCCTGCCAACACGTCGGTGGGGTAATGGACCCCCAGGTACATACGTGAAAAACCGACCGTACCGGCCCACAGAAAGGAGGGAACAATGACATACCATTTGGGGCATGCCAGGCTCATGGCCATGGCTGAGGAAAAGGCCAGGGAACTATGTCCGGATGGAAAAGAGGGGCTCCCCATATCGCTGAGGGGGATGATCAGGCTATCCCGGGCAGATGGCCTGGGACGATTGACAATGTATTTGAGTACCAGGGCAAAGCCGCCACCCACCGCCATGGTCTCCAGCACATACAGGGACTTTTGCCGTCCTACCGGGTCGTGCTCACAAACTGAAACCACCCACATACCAGCGGGCATGGCCAGGCTCACAACGGTAGTTGAATTGGAAACCCCCTGCATAAAGCTGGTCATACCCGCAGACCGGTTGCGGGTAAGGTGTTCAAGAAACCGCTGTTCGGCGTTTTGCGCACCCGCTTCCTGCCAGCAGAACAGAAAAATAAATGGAATCATCCACCCATTAGACAGCTTCCTTATTGGCCTATCAGGACAATTGGGCCAGACTTTCTTCAATGACCTGAATCTTGGCTTCTGCATCGGCTTTCTTTTTTTGCTCCAGGGCAAGCACGTCGGGCTTGGCGTTTTGGACAAAACGTTCGTTGTTTAGTTTGTTGTTCACCGGGACCAGAAATCCTTTCAGGTAGGCCAATTCCTTTTGAAGGGCCTGCCGCTGGCTTTCCACGTTAACCGGCGCTTCCGACCTGATATAAATCTGATCATTACCGCAAAGTAAGCCAATGGAATGGTCTATTGGCTGGCTGATATAGGAGAGTTGGGATGCGTTGACCTGTTTGCAAAGGATTTTTTCGATTTCCCGGTATTGGGACGGGTTAGATGTCTGTACAAAAAGATCGATGGTTTCTTTGGGTTTCAACTGATGCTTGTTGCGGGCATCCCGGATGGCTGTGATGACCTCTTTGAGCAGTTCTCCCCTTTGGAGGAGCGGGTCTTCTGGTGAGGGAAACTGGCTGTTAAACTGGGATACGCACAAATCATCCTGCCTGTCCTGGGAAAGGTGATACAACTCTTCGGTAATGAAAGGCATAAAGGGGTGAAGGAGCTGCAGCAAACGGTCAAAAAATTCCAGTGTTTTTTTGTAAACCATACCATCTACCGGCTGTTCAAATCCCGGTTTGATCCATTCCAGGTACCAGCTGCAGAAATCATCCCAGATCAGGGAATAAATGGTCTTGAGGGCCTCGCTGAGTTTAAAATTTTTCAGCTGTTCCTCCACCTCCCGGCTAACCTGGTTTATCCTGTTTTCAAACCATTGCAGGGCAAAACGGTCCTGATCCCCCTCCGCTATGGGCTGTACCCTTTCCTCCCACATCCTGATCAGCTTCAGGGCATTCCATAATTTATTATTGAAATTCCTGCCCTGTTCCAGGGAGCTTTCATCAAAAAGCAGGTCATTTCCGGCCGGCGAGGAAATCATGATTCCAAAGCGGACGGCATCCGCCCCGTACTTATCAATAAGTTCCAGCAGATCAGGGGAATTTCCCAAGCTCTTGCTCATTTTCCTTCCCTGTTTATCACGCACCATTCCGGTGAAATAGACATCGCTGAATGGTTTTTCTCCCCGGAAGGCATAACCTGCCATGATCATCCTGGCAACCCAGAAAAAAATGATGTCCTGGCCGGTAACAAGTACTGATGTAGGGTAGTAATAATTGATATCGGCATTGGCGGGTTCCGTAATCCCACGGAAAACCTCCATCGGCCAGAGCCAGGAAGAAAACCAGGTATCCAGCACATCCTGGTCCTGCGTAAGGGCTTGGCTTCCATCTGCCAACTCAGGGGCAGGCTGTTTTGCGGACCACTGCGCCAGGGCATCCTGGTAGGTTTCAGCTACATAAACATTACCCTCCTTGTCATACCAGGCGGGAATCTGCTGCCCCCACCATAACTGACGGCTGATGCACCAGTCCTTTACATTTTCCAGCCAATATCTGTAAGTAGCCAGGAATTTTTCCCCGGGATGGATCTTGATATCGCCACCCACCACTGCCTGCAGCGCCGGCTCTCCCAACTCCTTCATTCGTACAAACCACTGGGTGGAAATCCTGGGTTCAATGACCGTATCCGGATTGCGCTGGCTGAACCCCAGTCGGGTCGTATATTCCTCTTCCTTGAGCAGCAACCCTTTCTCGCGGAGTGCATCCACGACTTTACGGCGGGCTTCAAATCGGTCCAGGCCTACAAAAACCTGGGCCTTATCAGAGAGGGTTCCATCCTCGTTGAGGGTATCAATGATCTCCAGGCCATGTTTGAGACCCAGGTTATAGTCGTTGATGTCGTGGGCAGGGGTTACCTTCAGGGCTCCGGTACCGAAAGCAGGATCCACGTATTGGTCAAAGATGATGTCCACGGCCCGGTTTACCAGGGGCACAATGACTTTTTTTCCTTTCAGATGGGCATATCGTTCATCGGAGGGATGGACGCAGAGGGCAGAATCCCCCATGATGGTTTCCGGACGTTGGGTGGCCACGGAAATGAATTCATCAGATCCGGAGACCTGGTATTTTACATAGTACAATGTACCCTGCAGGTCCTTATATTCCACTTCCTCATCGCTCAGGGCAGTTCTCGCCTTGGGGTCCCAGTTAATCATCCTGGCTCCCCTGTAAATCAATCCCCTCTGGAATAGCTCTACAAAGACTTTCAGGACGGCCTTGTAATAATGGTCATCCATGGTAAAGCTTACCCGGCTCCAGTCCACACTACAGCCCAGTTTCTCGATCTGGCTGTAAATGATATTACCATATTTCTCCTTCCATTCAAAGGCATATTTCAGAAACTCCTCCCTGGTAAGATCCGCTTTGCGGATTCCTTTTTCTTTTTCAAGCATCTGCACCACCTTGGATTCTGTGGCAATGGACGCATGGTCGCTTCCGGGTACCCAGCAGGCATTATATCCGCTCATGCGGGCCCTCCTGACCAGGATATCCTGAACGGTCTCATTGAGGGTATGGCCCATATGCAGGACCCCTGTGACATTGGGCGGGGGAATGACGACCGTATAAGCCTTTCTGGTGTCCGGGGTGCTGCGGAAATATCCCTTGTCCATCCAATGTTTGTACCACCGATCCTCTACCGACGCCGGGTTGTAATTCTTACTCAATTCCATAGCAGAAGCTTAAAATATTGCTTGTTTTTATTGGATGGCAAAGGTAAGAATTGTTAACCAAGCTTTTGGTAGTAAGGAAGGGAAGGAAAATAAATAAAAAATCCCCTGTAACAGGGGACTCATATAATTTGATGAAAAAAAATACCCAGCCCTTCTGCTATTCAAATCAAGCAGGGCCATAATATCCTTTTTTCAAGTAAACGCTTGTTCTCAGGCAAACCAGTAGAGGTAGGACAGGAACATTACCAAGCCCAGAAATCCAACTGCGAGTAATGCTGTTTGCAGGTTTTCGCCGAGGTGAAGCGAATGCATCATTTTTTTCATACTGAACAATTTTAGAGGTGAAACCATGTTGATAAAAAATGGAGTTCAAAGGGGACGATTGATAATCAACAATTTAACGGGTTTCTTCTACGATCTTGGATGAGATCCATTCAACAGATAAGGAAGGGGCTAAAGCAATAATTCTAATATAAATATACAAATATTTTTCCCGAAAGCGCCAAATCTTTCCGGAAAAATCTTTTTTTCTGGATAAAAACGAAAACTCCGGCTTGAGGGCCGGAGTCAAATAGCTTATTAAAACCCAAGGTTTTAGGACAGGGTAAATACATACGCAAAAAGCAAAATGGCGCAGAAGTACAGTACGGCTGTTATGGCAGCTAATGCTGTGTGTTCCCCTGGCTGGGTGGTGTCCATTTTTTTCATGGCATTGAATTTTAGGGTTAATAAATTGCAGGAACAGGTTCCTGTTGGAATTGCTTTCAGAGGGGATGAGCGGATTGGACGTACATTCAGGTGGCCTTTAGGCCTTCTGAATAATAGGATGTTAACCACCAAATCTCTATATCTTTATTGTCCTATTAATGGATTCATTTGCTTTACGCTATCGTCGATATAGAGACCACGGGGGGTTATGCAGCTAATAACGCCATAACGGAAGTGGCTATTGTGCTTCATAATGGTAAACATGAATTAAAAAGGTTTCAAACCCTTGTTAACCCGCATATTTCCATTCCCAGGTACGTTCAATCGCTGACGGGAATAACCGACGATATGGTGGCTGATGCACCCGGCTTCCAGGAACTGGCCCCCACCATACATGAATGGCTCAGGGAAGCTGTTTTTGTGGCCCACAATGTGAATTTCGATTACTCTTTTTTAAAGCACCAGCTAAAAGCCGCCGGATATGAGCTCAACTGCAAAAAATTATGTACCGTCAGGCTGGGCCGCAAGGTTTTCCCCGGTCTGCCGAGTTACAGCCTTGGCAAACTCTGCAGGGAACTAGGCATTGAGGTTTCCAACCGGCATCGGGCAGGAGGTGATGCAGATGCAACAGTCCGTTTGTTCGAAATGATCCTGGAAAAGGATACCCAGGGACATATGCAGGCGATGCTGAAAGGGAGGAACAAGGAACAATACGTACCCATCCATTTGCCGGTGGAACAGATCGAGGCACTGCCCATGGTAGCCGGAGTATATTATTTCCATGACCAAAAGGGAAAGGTCATTTATGTCGGAAAGGCCAACAACATTCGCCAGCGTGTCTGCAGCCATTTTTCCAACAACAAGCCCGGTAAACAAAAACAGGAGTTTTTGAGGAATATCTATTCGGTTTCTCACCAAAGAACCGGAACCGAACTGATGGCATTTTTGCTGGAATGTGTTGAAATCAAGAAGCTCTGGCCCCTGTATAACCGCAGCCTTAAAAAATTTGAGCAGGCCTATGGGATGTATGTATATACAGACCGTAACGGATACCTCCGGCTGATCATTGAAAAAAGGAAGAAGCAACTCCGGCCAATCTATACCTTTTCCTGGCTGATGGAGGGACAAAACATGCTCAGAAAGCTGGTTCGCAGCTTTGGATTATGCCCTAAACTATGTTTCATCCAAAAGGGAGATGGCCCCTGTGAAGGGGTCCGTGAGAAATATTGTACTGGCGCCTGTGAAAAACAGGAAGGACCGGGGCCTTATAATGAGCGTGTGGAGCGGGCCCTGGAATCCCTTCACCGGGAGCTGCCTACCTTTACCCTTATTGACCAGGGGCGCCACGCCGAAGAGCAAAGCTGTATCCTGGTGGAGGAAGGCCGTTTTTATGGGATGGGATACCTTCCGGCAGACGCCGTGATCCCGGGCTTTACTGGGCTTAAGGAGTATATTCAGCCATATCCCGAAAACGATTATATGCGGGGACTGATTTATCAGTATGCTGCCCGCTGGCCTTCCAAAAAAATTACCCTGCAGCCCGATAACCTCAGTGCAGAGCCAAAAATCAATAAATTCCTTTCATGAATAAAGTGACCAATGGCAAGATTGCCATGATTATGCTTTTAAATGCCTGGCTGCTGATTGCATGCGGGTGCGGGCGGGGAAAATCAGAGACAGCGGGAGGCGGGACCGACACGGGTTCAGGCAATACGGTTCTCATTCAACCTGCTGAACTAATCCCTGCCCTGAGGAAAAAAACCAGCCCTGATCCGATTTGCCAGTACCGCGAGAAAACGGATAATCCCCTCAACGACTGGTATTTTTCAGTGGCGCTATTTGAAACACCCCGTACTTTTGATTACCTGCTCAAAATGCAGTTTGAAGAAGTTACGGGGCAAGACACCATCCGGCTGCCTAATTTCGGTTTTCTGCCACAGCCATCCATCCAGAAAGGTAAGGACAAGTACTCCTGCATCATTGGTTTCATGGATGCAAACCATCAGTTCCGGGAATATAAACTGGTGCATGTGGTGGGGGGCAGGGAGCTTAAGTTAACCACCCTTAAACGTTATTCGGTGGCAACCTATACCAAATAAGAGCTGCCAGGTCCGGTTGAATTTCTTTTCATCAAATAAGTAATTATGCAACCTGAGGTTACGTCCTGGTTCAGTCCCAGCCTGCAAAAGGAAATGCCGGTGGCAGTGTATGGCTATTATGGATTTGCCCTGCTGATGATTCCTACCGCAGCCGCCGATTAACTGGAATACGGCCGGTTCGGCCTGATTGATTGCATTGCCCCCTTTATTGAACAGGGTAAGGTAAAAGTATTTTCCATCAACAGTATCAATAATGAAAGCTGGATGAATAATGAGATGGAGCCAAGACACAAGGCCATCCGCCATCAACAGTTCAATGATTATGTATTCAATGAGGTCGTTCCTTTTATCAGGAGCCAGACCAGTCCGGAAACCCCCGTTATTACCTGCGGCGCCTCCTTTGGAGCGCTCCACAGTGCCAATCTTTTCTTCAAAAGGCCGGAGCTGATCAGCGGCTGTATTGCCATGAGCGGGGTATATGATCTCACAGAATACACCAAGGGCTATTTCGACCAGGATGTCTATTACAACAGTCCCATGCATTACCTTCCCAATCTGAGCGATCCTACTATTTTACAGCAAATAGGCAGTTCCGGACATATCCACCTGGTCACAGGCAGCGGTGAATATGAGGATCCCCAAGCCAACCGGCGCTTTGCCGGTGTATTACAGGAAAAGGGCATTCCCTATGAACTGGATATCTGGGGGACCGATATTCGACACGACTGGCCTACCTGGCGCCGCATGTTGCCCCATTACCTGGGCACTCGTTTTTAAATGGCTGCGGTCATCCCGGGGTGGACGGTTCCTTTAGGTACCTTCCGAGCAAGGCTAGGAATTGCTTTCTTTCAATCATGACCGCCCCCAGGCTTTCCAGGTGCTCGGTATAGACCTGGCAGTCAATCAGCTGGACCTTCTCATCCCGTAAGCGGCTTGCGTAACTGATAAAGGCATATTTGGAGGCATTGGACATGGTACTGAACATGCTTTCACCGAAAAACACCTGACCCATGCGGATGCCATACAAACCTCCTACGAGTTCACCCTGGTACCAGGCTTCGGCACTGTGTGCATAGCCGCAGCGGTGCAGTTGGTTATAGGCTGCTTCCACCGCATCTGTAATCCAGGTGCCGGGCTGGTCCTTTCGTTTGGTGGTTTTGCACTGGTGGATAACCCTGGCAAAAGCCTGGTTGACTGTGAATTCAAAGGCATTCCTGCGCAGGAGCTGCTGCATGCTTTTGGAAATCTTTAAATCTTGCGGGAAAAGCACGAAGCGTGGATCCGGGCACCACCAAAGAATATCCTTTCCCTGGTACCAGGGGAAAATACCGCTTTCATAGGCCAGCAGCAGCCGCTCCATGGAAAGATCCCCGCCAAAGGCCAGCAGGCCGTCGGGTTCAGCCAGGTGTACCGGCGGGAAAATCAGTTCATTATCCAGCGCAAATAAAGGCATATTGTGAAATTCGTGATTAGGGCCGGGTGACCCAAAAAATATTTCGGCTATCCGGAGAACCTCCCCGTTTCAATGGCCGACAGACTCAGTAAGAGGAGGAGGGGACCTCGATGGTGGCACCTATCTGGCGCTCGGTAATGGCATCCCTCATGGGCTTGAGCTCATCATAGGAGCCGGTTTTAACCGCGTATTTTCCCTGTGAGTGTATAATCATGGCGCATTGTTCAGCCTGTTCAGGGGTATGCCCGCAAACTGCTACAAGGGTCTCGATGACCCATTCAAAGGTATTGACTTCATCGTTCCATACAATCAGGTTACAGGGCGCTTCATGGAGAGTGAGGGTATCACTATCCGCCTGCTCTGTTTCGTAAGGCCGCGTGTGGTTAAACTTCGTGTCCATGTATCCCTTTTTGCAAAATTACACATTTATGGACGCCTTGCAATAGTGCCCGGGAAGCCTTTTGGAATTGGAAGCCTCTATGCTGACGGGCACCGGAGTTGGGGGCGGATCACCGGTCATGGATGGGATTTTATGCCAGGAGGGCACGACTTCTGACTTCCGGGATTATTCATTAGTGGTATTTTGGGTCCACTATACAGGTGGTTACCGAGATTTGACCAAAACCCCTTCCGGAAGGGGCTTATTTACAGCTAAAAGCCGGCTGCCATACAATTTTTAAAACAGCAGGGGCGTTTCTTTGATGATTCGCCCGTTTTATCTAAATCCAATACCAAACCTCATGAAAAACTCCATCGAAAATACCCAGCATTACCTGGCTAAAAAATTCATACAGACTGATAATCAGCTGATCCAGGAAAGTAAGATTGCTTATTTAAAAGTCCAGAGCTGGCAATTTGCGGTTAAAACCCCCGAAATTGGCAAGGTTTACCTGACAGAGGCCGCGGCTATGATCAAAAGGTCCTTGCTCTGCTTTGTCCCCAATAGTTTTGTATTGAGCGAGGAAGGGTATTATTGTTACCCGGTTGAAAATTGATATAATGTCAGATTGGCAAAAAAAACCCGGATAACAAGGTTGCTATCCGGGCTCTCCGTGTAGGAGCGGTTATTTACTACACTTTATCAAAACTGATGCATTCCTTTAATTCCTTTTCGGTATAGGCCAGATTGTACTGTTTTAGTACATCGGCAGGAACTCCATTCCACTGGTTGGGTGTGTTTCCCAGATAGCCCACATCTTTGATTCCCATTTCTGTTGTATAAAAGCCACTGGCCGTCAGATTGCGCATCAGGCTGAAAAAAGCCACACCCTGCTTCATTTCAGGCTTGGCCTTTTTGGGATAGGCGATTTCATCCACTATTTCCAATTGCTGCTGCTGGCTGCAGTTCTTGAAAGGCTTTTCAAATCGGGTTAAACACTGGATATCCAGCCAGCGCAGACCGCCACGCATGGGTGTTTGATGCTCGGGCATATCTTTGACGATGAATTCAATGAAATCGGGGACCTTGGCATCACTTGCACTCCCACTGATCTCGTCTTTTGGAATGATGATATCTGCCAGCAGGGTAATGGTGGCCATCTCTTCGGGTGTAAAAAAGGTCTTTGACAATAATTCCTTTTCATACTCCTGTTCTTCTTTCATCCGGTTGATACCAGATAGGGTAGAGGCCGGATTTTCCATGACAGCCTTCTTTTCTTCCCTGTTGCAGGCCTCAACCAGGACGCCTGCCGATACGGAGCCAAGAATCAGGGCTTTAATGGATTTTCTTCTGTCCATGTAATTGTTTTTTATGCCCGGATTAGCAACCATCCCGGCGTATGAATAAATTAAAGATTTTGTTTTTTCATTTGGTCTACGATGTATTCACTGGTGCGCATCGAGAGCGCCAGAATGGTCCAGGTGATATTTTTGTCAGCCTGGGACACAAAGGGCCCGCCGTCCACACAAAAAAGGTTCTTAACATCATGTGCCTGGCTCCATTTATTGAGGGGAGCACGTCTTGGATCATTGCCCATACGTACCGTTCCGGCTTCATGGATGATATTGCCTGGAGCATGAAGGCCATAATTATTATGGGGACCGTCATCTCCGCCCCAGGTGGTTACGGCACCCATGGAATGGAGTATTTCAGCAAATGTTTCCTTCATATGCTTGGCCTGCTTTATTTCATAATCCGTATAACTGGTATTGAACCGAAGTACAGGAATGCCGTATTTATCCACCACGGAAGGGTCTATTTCACAATAACTGTCCTCCCGGGCAATGGCTTCTCCACGGCCTGCCATGCCTACATGGGCCCCAAAGAAATATCGGTAATCTTCCTTTAGTGAAGCACCATATCCACCGGCTTCCTTTTGTTTCCCCCGAATCTTGTAATTGCCGTTCAGATTCTCAATATCCCAGTTGAAACCATAAACAGGCTGGCCAAAACCTCCGCCATATTCAATGTGGTAGCCTCTTGGAAAATCCAGTTTCTTATTATCGAGCCACCAGGGAGTATATACATGCATGCCGCCTACACCGTCCTCATTATATCTTTTGCGATCAAACAATTCGGGGATAATGCCCCCCATATCAGCACCGGTGGAATCATGCAGGTATTTTCCTACCACATTGCTGTTATTGGCCAGTCCGTTGGGATGGCGCTGGGATTTTGAATTGAGTAACAGGCGAGCGCTCTCGCAGGCGCTGGCTGCCAGCACCACGGTTTTTCCAAAAACCTGGTATTCCTGCAGATCATCCTTATTCACATAGGAAACACCGGTGGCCAGCCCTTCGCTGTTGGTAAGAACTTCCCGGGCCATTGCATTTGTCACCAGGTCAATATTACCCGTTTTAAGGGCCGGAATCACCAGGCAGGAGGAAGCGGAGAAATCGCCATAAACCTTGCAGGAACGACCACACTGGGCGCAAAAAAAGCATTGCCCGCGCTCCTTGTTGATTTGTTTGGTGAGGATGGACAGCCTCGAAGGTATTACTGGGATTCCTATATTGGTCGCTGCCTTCTTGATGAATAGTTCATGCAAGCGGGGTTTGGGAGGTGGTAAGAAAATACCGTCCGGATCATTGGGCAACCCTTCATTGGTGCCAAAAACACCCAGCATCCTGTCAATTTTATCATAATAGGGCTTGATGTCTTCATATCCGATGGGCCAGTCATCCCCCAGCCCGTCAATACTCCTTCTTTTGAAATCCTTGGGACCAAAACGGAGGGAAATCCTGCCCCAGTGATTGGTTCTTCCACCCAGCATCCGGGCACGCCACCATTCCCATTTGGTATCCCCTACATGGGTGTACGGCTCCCCATCAATTTCCCAGCCCCAGTAACAACCGTCAAAATCGCCAAAAGGCCTGAATTTAGTGCTGGCTCCCCTGCGCGGGGACTCCCAGGGATTCTTCAGTTGGTTGGAATCGGTCTTGGGATCGAACATGGGCCCGGCCTCGATAAGGCAAACTTTCAGGCCAGCATTAGCCAATACATAAGCTGCCATGCCTCCGCCTGCACCGGAACCTACAATAACTGCATCATACTTTTTAGGTTGTTTTTTGACCTGAAGATCTCCCATTATGACAATTTGAAAAATGAAAAAATGAAAAGCTAAATTTAAAGGATTTGAAGCCTTGGGAGCAAATATTTTTTAAATAATCTAAGGAAATGTGCCAGGTACCTTTAGGACTTGTATTATTTTTTCCATTTCCCTTCATTTTTGACAGGGTGGAAACGATGGGGACATGACCTGAACAACTGTTTTCCCCGGATGAGTTGCTTTAAAGCCATAAACTGCCGGCGCTGGGGAAGGGGGTGCAGTTCAGGAGGCCGGGCCGGGACAGCCTTTCCAGAATAAGGTGCCTTTTTTTCTGCATCGGGACATCCACCTATTATAAAATAGCCCCGGATGTTAAGTGTTTGTTTAAAATTAGTGATTACTTTCGCGCCCGGAAACAATTTTACTCTTTTACCTGTTTACTCCCCCGGAGAGCTAGCATTATGGTCATTATTTTGGTTTTTTTTATTGCGCACTGGTATTTGTCCTTATTTTCCCAAACATTCTTCCAGCATCGTTACGCCGCTCACGGCGCTTTTTCCATGAGCCCGCGATGGGAGCGTTTTTTTTACCTTTTTGCCTATATCACCCAGGGATCTTCCTTTATGAGCCCCCGGGCATACGCCATCATGCACCGGATGCACCATGCCTACACCGATACAGATAAGGATCCGCATTCTCCATCCTATGATGACAATGTGTTTTCGATGATGTGGCACACCAAAAATATATACACTGATATCCTGCATGGGAAAATACCCATAGAGGAGCGCTTCCTGAAAAACGTTCCCAACTGGGTGGCTCTTGAAAAAATAGGACATTTATGGTTTTTACGGCTCTTGTGGGTCTTATTTTATGTTGCCTTTTACTGGTATTTTGCACCCTCCTACTGGTATTTCCTGCTGCTCCCGGTTCATATCCTGATGGGCCCCATACACGGAGCCATCATTAACTGGTTTGCGCACAAGTATACCTATGTGAATTTTAAACTAACCAACACTTCTAAGAACCTTTTCCCGGTAGATGTATTCATGCTTGGCGAAGGATATCACAACAACCATCACAAGTTTCCCAGCCGGGTCAATTTTGGTTATCGCTGGCATGAAATTGACCCCATCTATCCGGTAATTCTGTTTTTTAACAAAATCGGGATACTTAAAATCAATAAACTCTCTCCCCAGGCTGCGACGCAGGAATTTTAATGTCTTAATGCGTTTCTTTCCTCTTTGTTAGCGGATAGCATTTGTAGTGCACTGATTTTTTCAGTGTTGAGGTCCTGAATTGCTGGGTGGTCCGGCGGCTGCACTGCAAAATGGCCATCCCGGGCCCTGGCCGGTCACCTAATCCCTTTATTTACCGGCCTTTCCCCGGGAGGAGAGGAGTCCTGATTTTCCGCGGGCTTTCCCGGGCACTTTATGCAACCATTTACAAAGGAAAGCCATATGCACCTGGCCCCATCCCCCTGACCTGGCAAACAAAAACCCCCGCCACACGAAGGCGGCAGGGGGGTAAACCATAGACAAATCAGGTTTAAAATACTAGTGCTTTATAATCTTTTGGACATATTTGGAGTTATCCGCTGTGATGAGTTCCAGTACATAAATGCCTGGCCTCAGGGTGGACACCTGGTCAACGGCCAGGAGGTTGTCCCCGCTTTGCAGAGTAACAGGCTGATTGGTAACCTGCTGACCGGACATATTGGTGATAATAAGGGTGGCATGACCTGCATTGGACTGCTTGATGCTCACCTTTAGGTCAGACACAAAGGGGTTGGGATATACAGAGAAGCTGGCTGAGGACTCCGTTCCATCCAGGTGCAGGGCGATTACCTTGCTATAGCTGCTGTTACCGTCTATATCCACATCCATCAGCCTGTAGTATACGATGCCACTCAGTCCGCCTATCTGATCATCGTATTCATAATTGTGGGTAAGGCTGGTTGTTCCATTGCCTGCAATGGTGGCTATATTTTCAAAGTTGACTCCGTTGGTGCTTCTTTCAACCACCATGTGGTCGTTGTTGAGTTCACTCTGTGTTGTCCAGCGAATTTGTGCATCGCTGCCGGCCTTGGTCACCGTAAAGGAACTCAGTTTGATGGGCAGGGAGTTGACCGGGCTGATTACCGCAGTGGACTGATTGGTTATGGTAGCTGAGGATGCTCCGGCCTGTGAACCTGTTCCTGTAATATAGGCTGTATTGGAGACCGTTATCAGTGAATTGGTATTGTTGGGTGTGGTAACAAGGAACTTGACCTGATACTGGCTGCCTGCTCCCAGCACGCCGCCGACGCTGGCTGTTGCTCCGGTACCCACATAGAAGGTCAGGTATTGCCTGCCGCCTGGTGCCGTTGCAATAAAAGCATTATCATCACCGGCATTGTCTGTTTGGGCAACAGGGGTACCGGCCGGGTTACTGTAAATCTGCATGGAACCCGGTACATAGGTTACCCCGACAGGCAGTGAATCCACAATGGTGGCATTGGAAAGGTCGCCCAGGCCGGTATTTTGTCCGGCAATAGTGTAGGTGAGCGTTTCATTGGCAACAATCGAATTTTTTGGCAGCAATGAACCGGTAACTGTTTTATTGATGGTAACCAGGGGATCCTTCATGCGGATGCTGAAGGCGAATACGCTCGGATAGTACTGATCCTGTTCGGTGCCGAAGGTTACATCCACAGAAGTTGCATTGGGGTTGATGCCATAGCCTGTACCGACATTGATCTGGTCCAGGTCGATACCCATCTGGTTTTTGAAATTCGGGTTGGTGGTTGTTACAAAGTTTCCATTATTGGAGATGGTACCATTCCACATGTTATTGGCGGGATTGACAGCGTCACTATAGGTATTGCCATTGATCTGCAGGTAATCGCCGGCTGAATTGCCTGAAGAAGAGGCAATATTGGCGTCCCCTTCCCAGGCGAAAGTGGTCAGGTATGCATCTGTGGAGGCCAGGGTGTTACCGGGGGCGTTCAGGTTGGTTAAGGTTACCGTCTGGGCTGAACCACCGGAAGCAATCCTGAGGAAGGCATCATAGATTCGAACACTATAATAGGGCAGGGCAGTATTTTCGTAGGCTACCACTATGGTCCATCCGCCATAGGTGCCTCCCTCTGACTGGGATCCTACAGTGGCGGGAATATTACCAATAGTATAGGTTCCTGTACCGTTGTTTTGAAGGAAGCTGGTTACGTCTGCATAAGACTGGTAAATCATCGTGCTGCTGCCGCTGGCTACCGGGAAAGCGGATACCTGTGAAGCAGGGATGGTTACATTCTGGTAAGAAGCATTGTTATAACGGATCTTTACGGTGGTGAGGTTGGCTGCTGCAAAATCAGTGCCGGTTAAGTGACCGCCCCAGTAAAGACGGGCGTATTTAATGGTATTGGTTCCTGCAGGTAAAACCAGGTCCGCTGAAGTAGCATTGGACAGTGTGGATGAACCGCCGTCTATATTCAGAAACTGCATATTGCTGTTATCATTACCATAGGTGCTGGTCGTTCCATCGGAGGCGATGCTGAACGTGTTCATTGCGGCAGTATTGACCGCACTGCCATTGTATAATGCCATGACAGTATTGCCAAACATGGTATGACCTCCCCGAATATTGGCTGCATATACCGGGCTGCCATATGTTCTGGTGCCACTTGCAACGACATTAACGGTATCATTGGATGAAACGGAAGTAGTTCCTACAGTAACGTTGACCGTGATGATATAAGTTCCCACCGTGGAAAAGGTAATCGATTTGGTAGAAGTTCCGCTGCTGCCTATGGTAACTCCTGTATTCGGGTTGGAGGACCAGCTATAGGCTTTGGTTCCGGTGGGGAAAGAGGCGGCATTTGCTTTGAGGCTGACCGAGTTGCCCGCTGAAAGGGTGACCGGTGAAGGGCTGAGACTTACAGTCTGAGCTTCTAATTTGGTTGCCGAAAGGACGGCAAGGGTGATAAAGAGTAGATACGTTTTCATGTTGGGTACTTTTTAGTTTTATAATAGAGGTGCGAAAACACATGGTATTCCTGGCACGAAACCGGGATGGTTTTGAGGAGAGTGGAATGATGGGTTTAAACAGGAAATGTGGTGTTTACCGGGTTTTCAACATGAACACGTGGATGGGAAGCGTCATGGCGGACATGACAGGTCATTCAGGGTAGGTATGGGAATTTTTACACGATCAACTAAAAATCCTTTCAGGATTTTCTCAACAGTGAACAACAAAATACTTAAATAACTCGCTTGATTGTTAAACGGGCCTTTCGAGGATGAAACGGCATTTCAGGAGGGTATAGGGTTACGATCTGAGCATAAAAATAATATGCGTTTTTAGTTTATGCAATAGTGGGGCAGAAGTTTTTGAAAAAAAAATCTAATATAATTTAGCAAAATAATATAAAATGTTGACTAGTAAATAGTTATATGAAATGCCCCTTGTGGCTTCCCTGGCAAAAAACTCACCCTTCGTTGAGTAGGCTGGAGAGCATCAGCAGTTCCTTTTGTTTATACTGGTTTTTTTCATCTTCAAAACAGCGGCTGAATTCCTCCAGCATCAGCTGGATAATCCTTGTATGTGAAATGGGCTTGAAATAGGCGTTGACCGGCGGCACGGAAATACGTTTGAAGTAATTTTCTACATCCTTATGGGTAAAAACGTGGCCGCTCATGGGATCTATGAAAAATTCGATGCGGTTAACAGGCAATTCATGGGAAAAACTGTCCTCTCCATATTCTGGCTTGATATAGGCCAATACAAACTGTTTGGGAATGTTGATGGCCCTTACCGGAATGTCCAGTAATTCTCCCAGTAACAGGTATAGTACCCCGTTCATGATGGCATTTCCCCGTTTGGTTTCTATGACCTTATTGATCAGGAACTCTTCAGGGTGCTGGTAACCTACTTCCACTCCCTTGAGTCCATAATAATTATACAGGATGCTGGTCAATACGTTGACCTGCTCCAGGGGCGTGAGATAATTATTGAGCTCCAGCCAGATATTGCGACGAAGTTTTTCGACTTCCTGTAGTACCTGGGTGGAATTCAGTTCAGGATACTGGAATCTGGAAACAAGCAGGGATGCCGTTAATAGATCATGATAGCTGCTCCCTTTCCAGTGCAGGAATTCTTCTGTCAGGTCCGAATAATGTAATTTATGGATGAGCAGTTCAATGCGCTCCTGCACTTCTTCGCTGATGGTATTCTCCCAGAGGTTTTCCAGGTTGGGGATGATGCCCCTTCCGTAGGTGACTATGCGTTCGCTCACAGAAGAAAATACCTCTGCATCCGGATCATCTATGAGATGGAATAGGGCTTTGATTTCCTTGTTTTCCTGCATGGGTATGTGGGTTTTAGGGTAATGCACGGTTGTCATAACCAGGGTCAAGTTCGGAGAACTTGCAAACACTCCTGTGACAATGTTTTCCACAAATCCACAACATAACAGCCTGTCTGTGGTGACGGGGTCGGCCAAAGGCAAACCGCTGAAGGGACCTTGCCTTTTTATAACGGTCCGGAGGGGATATATCTTGTGCTGTCTTTGTTAAATGAATCAGGCGGGAAAGTTTCAGCCTTTCTTGCGCTTGGGGATTCTTTTGGGCGGGTTTGCCTTCACCTCCTCAATGATGGCTTTTACTTCCTCCAGGGTCAGGTCAGCGGCATTTTCCTGTTTTTCCTTGGGAAGCTTGTAATTACGTAGTCCCTGTTTGATATATGGGCCATAGGGCCCCCTGAGCAGTTGAATCTTTTCTTTTTCAAATACCTTGATGGTTCGCTCTTCTTTGGCTGCCCTTTTTTCCACTATAATGGGTGTGGCTTCTTCCAGGCTGATGGCATAAGGATCAAATTCCTTGGCCAGGGAATAGAATTTCTTATCATGTGCAATATAAGGCCCGAACCGGCCAATATTAATGACCACATCTGATCCTTCAAATTGACCAAGGACCCGGGGTAGCCGAAACAACTCCATGGCGTCCTCAAAAGAGATGGTTTCTATGCTTTGCGTATTCTTCAGTTTGGCGAACCGGGGTTTTTCTTCCTCATTGGAGGAGTCCCCGATCTGAACCATGGGCCCATAACGACCCATGCGGACGATGACCTTTTTGCCGGTAGTAGCATCAAATCCCAGTTCCCTTTCCCCACTGATCCGTTCCGCATTTTCAATGGTACTTTCCACATCCTTTTTAAAGGGCGTGTAGAAATCGTCGATCATTTTGTTCCACTGCATCTTGCCCTGCGCCACTTCATCAAATTCTTCCTCTATACGTGCCGTGAAGTTATAATCCATGATGTCATCAAAATACAATTTGAGGAAGTCGGTAACCACCAGACCCAGGTCTGTGGGAAATAACTTGGATTTTTCAGCCCCCGTATTTTCCAACTCCGTCTGCTTGGTGACCTGGTCATTTTTCAAATGCAGGATCCGGAACTCCCTTTTTACGCCTTCCTTGTCCCTTTTTTCCACATAACCCCTTTTCTGGATGGTGGATATGGTAGGAGCGTAGGTGGATGGGCGGCCGATGCCGAGTTCCTCCAGTTTCTTTACCAGGGAGGCTTCCGTATACCTGGGCAGGGGCCGGCTGAATCTTTCCGTGGCCTTCATTTCCTGGAAGGGAAGTACCTGATTGACCGCAAGCGGGGGCAGCATACCTTCCTGCTGTTCCTCTTCGGTGATGTCCTCGTCATCTTTATCCTCCATATAGGCTTTGAGGAAACCGTCAAACTTAAGAACCTCACCGCTGGCAGATAATTCCTCCTTATTGGTAGAAATCTGGATCTTGGCGGTTGTCTTTTCCAGTTCGGCATCCGCCATCTGGCAGGCGATGGTCCTTTTCCAGATCAGTTCGTATAAACGCCTGGAATCGGCATCCTCTGAGGTGGAATGCTCCATATAGGTAGGACGAATGGCCTCATGCGCTTCCTGGGCCGATTCGTTTTTGTTCTTGAATTTCCTGACCTGAATGTATTGTTTGCCATATTGGGCGGAAATCTGTTTTTTTATCTCCTCCATGGCCGTTTCACTCAGGTTCACACTGTCGGTTCGCATGTAGGTGATCTTACCGCTTTCATACAGTTTTTGCGCCAGTACCATGGTCCTGCTGACAGAATAGCCGAGTTTTCTGCTGGCTTCCTGCTGCAGGGTGGAGGTGGTAAAGGGGGCAGGAGGGGTCTTTTTGGCCGGTTTTACAACGATGTCACTGACGGTATATTTGGCGCCGATGCAACTGTTCAGGAAGGCTTCCGCCCCTTCGGGACTGGAGAATTTCTTGCCTTCCGCACTAAAGGTTACATTCTTTCCCGAAATATCCCTGGCGGTAAAGACAGCCTCCACACGAAAGGTGCTGACGGGTGTGAATGCGTTTATTTCCCTTTCCCTTTCTGCAATGATACGCACTGCCACACTTTGGACCCTGCCGGCGCTCAGGTTGTTTTTCATGCTCATTTTGCGCCATAACACCGGGCTGAGTTCAAAACCCACAATCCTGTCCAGGATTCGCCTGGCCTGCTGTGCATTGACCAAATTCATGTCAACTGTACGGGGATGGGTAATAGAAGCCTGTATGGCTGGCTTTGTAATTTCATGAAAAACAATGCGTTTGGTGGTCTTTGGATCCAATCCAAGCACCTCACATAAATGCCAGCTGATGGCTTCTCCTTCGCGGTCCTCATCCGTTGCAAGCCATACTTCGCCTGATTTTTTGGACAGGCTTTTGAGCTCTTTGACCACTTTTTCCTTGTCTTCGGGAACAATATAGGTTGGCTTGTATTTATTCTTAACATCTATGCCCATGTCGCCTTTCGCCAGGTCGCGGATATGGCCATAACAGCTCTTTACCTCGAAATCTTCTCCCAAAATCTTCTCAATGGTCTTGGCTTTCGCAGGGGACTCCACAATCAATAGGTTCTTTGCCATACGTAACAATAACAGGTTTTAAACGGGTCAGTCGGGATGCAAGTTTACAGTATAACGGTGGAAATAAAAAATCAGGGCTGGCTGTCCGGGCCGCCAAAAGCCCAAATCCATGTCAGTTTGACCCGGTTTTGCAGCCCTACCGCAAACCCTGTGGGAGCCATTTCGCGGCGGTAACCTGCCTGTTGGCAGAGGGGTGAATGGCAAGACGCTGCCAGCCGGGCGGGCGAGGAAAAAATATCTGCTTGCCGAGCCGCCCGGGGACAGCCTATCTTTTACTGCAACACAGGCATGGTCAGGACATTTTCTCTGGGGCCGCCTGCTGAGATAAGTTCCCTAAGCTCCTCCAGGCTGCAATTGACCCTCCTGGAACTGATGATAATGGGCGTACCAAATTTCCTGGTATAGGCCCTGAGCAGCCGGTGCTTCCATTTTTTCTGCCGTCCAATAATAATGTCGGGAGAGGCGACCTTAATTAACAAAAATTTGGTTCTCAATGCTCTAAATAGGATTACACAATGACCTTCCGCCAATTCTGACCAGCCGAGCTTACCGCAGGAAAACAAGCTGAGCCTCTCATCGAGCCCGTCCGGGGAAATGGTCAAAGAGACCTCCCTGTCAAAAAGCGTTCTGAAATAGTCGGCTGCAGCAAGGACACTATAATATAACATGACCCCCCAAAAAAACAGCAGGTAAACAAACAAATAATCGACACTGAAATCAGCGGAACGGATCATTTTTATCAGGGCGTACATGGATAAGCCGCAAAATATCAGGCCAAGCAGCAGTACCGAAGGTATCCTGGAACGGTTTGGCGAAATAATATGGACATCCTGCATGGTGCTTATTTTTTTAATTGACTTTCAGATGGCCAGGAAAGAATCAAAACCATCCAACCTATTTACCGGAGTCCGGGGGGAATCGCGGCATCGACATGCTAATAAACCGGGCATGGAAAACAATGGCCTGCGGTTACCAGCCTGTTTATGGATAATAAGTTAACCCAATCGGCTAACATACATAATTAAAAAATAATATGTTATATAGAAAATGGTGCTTTCAAAGATTCACGCAAAAAACATATATTTTAATAGGATTCTTATATTTTTTTATACACAATAGTATTACATTAACGTTTTATAATATAGGCGAAATTTACCTTTGTTTTACAAAGACTTATGTATAAATATTTTCTTTTTTTCCTTCCATCTGTCCTGCTGCCCTTTTGTATGGCGGTGGCCCAAAACGGCTGGGAGCTGAAAAAGGACAAGGACAGCATACGGGTTTTTACCAGGACCTCAGAGACTTCAAAGTTTAACGAATTAAAGGTGGAGTTCAGTCTGAGGGGCTCGTACGGACAGCTTCGTGCGATCCTGGAGGATGTTGAAAACTACAAAAGCTGGGTATATGCTACCAAAACAAGCAACCTGGTAGAAAAAAAAGGCACCGGTGACCTGATTTATTATTCAGAAATTGCCGCTCCCTGGCCCATTTCAAACCGTGATTTCTACAGTAACACCCGGATATGGATCGATTCTTCGCAGGGGGCGCTGCATATTACCTCACGCAATGTCTCTGACAGCTATCCCCATATCGGCCATATTGTTCGCATCCCTTACCTCAAAGCCGACTGGTCGGTTTCTGTTTTATCCCCGGGATGGCTCAGGATTGAATACACCCTGGGATGGAATCCGGGTGGCAGTATCCCGGCCTGGGTAGCCAACATGTTTTCAACCAATGGACCCTTTCAGTCTTTCAGCCAGTTGAAAAAGAAAATGGCCGAACTCAATCCCTGATACAGGGAAAAGGGCTTTTAACAAATGTGCAGGCTGATTTGACCAAAAAACTTTACCTTGATTCCATTATTGAATTAAATCGTTCCGGAATTTGAAAATCTTTCCGCTTGGCGATTCCGCTGTAACCATAGACCTGGGAAACCTTATCAGCGAAGCCCTGAACCTGAAAATTCTGGCCATGAGCCAATGGATCTTGGAAAGGCCGGTCCATGGCCTCCGGGATGTCATTACAGCCTACAGTTCCCTTACCCTGTTATATAACCCCCTGGAGGTAACAAGCAAACAGTATTCCCATTCGACCGCCTATGAAATCATGCGATCATTGCTGGAACAGGCTTACCGGGAGGCTCCTGCAAAGATTACCCAAGCGGGGGAGCCCAAACAAATACCGGTATGTTATGATGAGTCATTTGGGCCGGATCTGCAGCGGATATCTGAAGAAAAGCAGTTATCCAGGCAGGCGATTATTCAATTACACAGTGAACGAACCTACCGTGTTTATATGATTGGTTTTTTGCCCGGATTTGCCTACATGGGGGAGACCAATGCGCTGTTGCACATGCCCAGAAAATCCAGGCCGCTCCCGGTAATGGCCGGCAGCATCGGCATAACCGGCAAACAAACCGGAATTTACCCGCTGGATTCACCGGGTGGATGGCATATTATTGGCAGGACCCCGGTTAAACAGTTCGATCCGATGGCTGAGGCACCCGTAATGCTTCAGCCCGGGGATTTAGTCAGATTCTACCCCATTACCTCGGAAGCATTTTATCAGGGGCCATGGAAAAAGCACCGGGATCCCTGCAATGGTGCGGATTAAATAATAATAATACCCAAACATCGCAAACCATGTCAATTTCAGTGGTAAAGGCCGGACTGCTTGATTCCATCCAGGACATGGGTCGCTATGGCTATGGTAAGTGGGGCATCAATGCCGGTGGAGTCATGGATGCGTTTGCGGCCAGGGTTGCCAATATGCTGGTAGGCAACTGCTCTGGGGAACCCCTGCTGGAGATTCATTTCCCGGGTCCGCAAATTCTGTTTGAACAAAACGCCCTGGTATCCATATGCGGAGCTGATTTTTCCCCCATGGTCAATGATGAATATATTCCCCTCTGGAAGCCGGTGGTGGTAAGAAGAAACACGGTGCTTCATTTTCCCAAACTTAACCGGGGAGCCAGGTGCTATCTGGCGGTTCACGGAGGCTTTTGTGTGGATCAGTGGCTGGGCAGCGGCGGCACCCATCTCAGGGCAGGGGCAGGGGGGTGGAAGGGGAGGCCCCTCAAAAAGGGGGATGAGCTATCCTTTAAGGAAAATACCGTCTATTTTTCAGGGCTCCTCAAGGAAGACCGGATTGTACGGGCACTGCCCTGGCGGGCGGACATAAAAAATACCTACCATCATGCCCATGAAGTCTTCGTATTGCCGGGAAATGAATGGGATGTGTTGAGCCTGCCGTCCAAAAGTCATTTTCTGGAAAACAACTTCATGATTCATCCCTCCTCGGACCGAATGGGATATCATCTCAAGGGCCTGCCCCTTGCTATGGATCATGAACTGGAACTGGTCTCTTCCGGCGTAGAATATGGAACCATCCAATTGCTGCCGGACCGGCAACTGATCGTACTGATGGCCGACCATCAGACCACCGGGGGCTATCCCCGGGTAGCACATGTCATCAGCGCCCATCTGCCCAAGCTGGCACAGCTTCGTCCCAGTGAATGCATACGGTTCATTATGACCGATATGGTAACCGCCGAAAGACTGCTGGCTGAACAGCACAGGGAGCTGCAGGTTCTTCAGCGGGCCTGCCTGGACCATTTAAATGAGCTGGTATGCTGAACATTGATCTCAATTGCGACATGGGGGAAGGTTTTTCCAGCGATGAAGACCTCATGCCCCTGATCAGTTCGGTCAATATAGCCTGCGGCTACCATGCAGGCGATGCCTATATCATGGAAAAGACCGTAACGGCTGCACTGAATTTCGGGGTTTCCATCGGCGCCCACCCTTCTTTTAGGGACCGGGAACATTTTGGGCGCATCAACCAATTGCTTCCCCCGGAGCAGGTTTATGAACTGGTAGCCCATCAGTTAAATGTCCTGGGTAACATATGCAGTCGCCTGGGAACCAGCATGGCCCACCTGAAACCACATGGGGCCCTCTATAACATGGCGGCCGCAGATACCCAAATGGCTTCAGCCATCTGCAGGGCTGCCCTGGATTTTGACCCCGATCTCATCATATATGGCCTTTCGGGAAGCAGGCTGCCGGAGACAGCCCGGGAAATGGGGCTGACCGCATGCAGTGAGGCTTTTGCAGACAGAACCTACCAGGAGGATGGGAGCCTGACCCCCCGATGGCATGAAAACGCCCTGCTGGAGGATCCAGACGACTGTGCCAGCCAGGTCCTGCAGATGGTTACCAACCGGTCCGTCCTGGCTGTAACAGGCCTGCCAGTACCCATAGAAGCCCAATCCATTTGTATTCACGGCGATAACCCGCATGCGCTGGAATTTGCCCGTAGGATACGCGAGGTGCTTCTGAAAGCGGAAATAGGGATTAGGCCACCCTTGCAAAACAGGTCCCGCTTTTTTTAAAGGCTTTAGCTTTTCTTTTGCAATTTCTCCGGATTTTACCCGTTCTTTACCCTGTTCCCACTCCAACCCGCATTCAACCCATCTATTCAATTACTGTAATTAGAAAATTATGGCTGCATCATCCAATGGCCAGACCCATGGCCTGTATTCGTACGACTCCTTTGGTACCCAAAAAAGCAATCATGAATCGCATTTCCTATGGTGGTGCGCGGGAACACACCAGCCGCTGTTGAGGAAATTTCCTTCCGAACACAGTAAATACGCTGGACTGGGCGGGGTCATCCTGGCCACTTTTGTCCTGGCTGCCCTTTCCTCCGGGTATGCCATATACAGTGTTTTTGACAGCTGGGCCTGGGCCCTGGCATTTTCGGTGGTCTGGGGGCTTATCATTTTTAATTTTGACCGGTTCCTGGTCTCCACCATGCGAAAATACGGGGTCAGGGCTTCCAGGCAGCTTTGGATGGCCATTCCAAGAATGACCCTGGCCCTGTTGATAGGGATTACCATTGCCAGGCCCCTGGAACTAAAGATTTTTGAGAAGGAAATAGATGTGCAGGTACTGGAAAACCGCCATAAGAAAATACTGCTCAATGACAGTCTGCTGCAGGCGGAAAACAAAGCAGTACAGTTGGCCGCAAGCCAGGAGCGTGGCCGGCTCGTGGAAAGAAGGGCGGGGCTGGAGGATACACTCCGGCGTTTACAGCAGGCCTATGTACAGGAAGCCGATGGTACGGGCGGCTCCTTGCACAGGGGGATTGAGAAACTGACCCTGCTCAAACAACAGGCCTACGAACAGTTTCGCCTGCAGGCCACACCCGAATTGGGCCGGATCAACCAACAGATCGGTTACCAGGACAGTATTTTGAACCACGCGGCGGCCGAAAATGAAATCAAGCGTCAGCGCTACGAGGCAGAACTCACCACAAAAGTGGGTTTTTTGGAGCGCAATAAAGCCCTTTCCGATATCTCAGGCAGGGAAAGCAGCGTGTTTTGGGCGAATTTCTTCATTTCCCTGCTCATTATTTTGATTGAAATCGGCCCGGTACTTTCCAAACTCATCATGAGTGTCGGCCCTTATGACCTGGCACTGGCCAAGGAGGAATTGCTTCAGATGGCCACTTCGGAAAACGAAATGAGAAGGGATAAGGAACTGCTCTTCGACAAATTACAGGGAATCTATGACAGCAAAAAAAAGACCTCCGGAGAACTGACCGAAAAGCTGAGTGCCCTGCAGAAAAAACACATCCATCAGGAAATTGATAACTGGGAACGGGGTGGAAAAAGCCAGGAAAGCCGGATTCCAATCAATGATTTGATTAAAAAAATCAAGGAGGATTATGATTATTCAGAGGATCATGTCCTTTAACCCCGCATAAAAAAAGAAGCGTCCTCCGCTAGGAGGACGCTTCTTTTTCCATTAAAGGAGGGGGGACAGAATCCCTTTATCCAATTTATTGCTGGGCACCCTGCATACCGCCCTGCATGCTGTCCATTTCACCTTTCAGGTTTTTACGTTTAAACAGGGATGCGTCGAATTTGCCAAATCGGTAATTGAACTGCAGCCGGAAAAACTGCGGATCCCTGCGGCGTACGATTTCCTGGGTAAAATACGGAGACATGGTGTATACGTCATTGATCCTGGTCCGCAGGATATCCCCTACGCTTAGGGTAATGGAGGCTGCCTTGTTTTTGAGGAATTCATATTTCAGGGATGCATCCATTCCGCCGGATGGTTTGGAATATCCCTGTGCACTTCCGCTTACCGTAGATCCAAATCCGCGGCCGCTGGTGTTGCTGGAAGTACCTGCAGAACCTCCGGGGGGCAGCACGGTTTTCGAAGTGTAGTCTCCGGTAATTTGAAGGGTTAGTTTTTTGGAGAGCTTAAAGGTATTGTTGATTTTACCAAACCAGCTGTAAGTCTCACCCACGGCGGAAACAGCACTGTCTGATGAATTGATTTTGGAGGTGAAAATGTTAATATTACTGGTTATATCCCACCATTTGGTGATCGTATTTCGGCTGATGATTTCAAAACCACCCACAAAACTGGAATTGGCATTGATAAAGGTGCTGATAAATACCGAAGAATCATTGAGCGGGTTGATTCCATGGGACTGAACCCTGGTGATCAGGTCCGTGGTATGTTTATAATATATGGAAGTAATCAGGGTATTGTTTTTGGGAAAGGTCTTCTGGAAGGTTACTTCAAAGGAATTGGTGAACTGCGGCCTCAGGTTGGGGTTACCCCGGCTGAGGTTCAAAGAGTCCGAATAATCGGTAAACGGAAACAGCTGGAAGAAACTGGGGCGATCAATCCTCCGGGTATAATTTAGTTGCAGTTCCTGGTCACCGCCCAGTTTCTGCGACAGGAACACGCTTGGGAACAGACTGATGGGATAGGAATTGCTGAAATTTCCCTGGGTAGGAATAAGGGGCCCATTGATACTGTCTTTGGTGGTATAGTTGGAATTGCCTTTGTAATCCGAACTTTCTGCCCTTAACCCCAGCATGTATCCAAAACTCTTTATGGCGTTGGAATAGGTTGCATACCCTGCATAGACGTGGTCATGATAGGCATAAGAAGAAGAAAGCAGGGGCAATGGAATCAACGCGCCTCCTGGTTCGGCGATGGCAATATCATTCACACTGCTGATATTCCTCACCGTTATCCTGGCTCCGGCTTCCACTTTTGATTTGTCATTTATGGGGTTGCTGAAATCGGTTTGGGCCGTAATATATTCATTGGTTCCCGAGCCCATCTGCTGCTGGCTGTAAAGCGGGAAAAGCAGCGATCCCCCTTTTTCATTGAAAATGGAAGAAGTGACATTGTTTTGGTTACCATTGGATCCTTTGCTGTAATTGGCATTGGCTGTAAGCTCCTCGCCCGCTTTGGGAAAGGTATGTTTGAAAGAGAGCATACCGCCCTTATTGTCAAAATGCGCGTTGGTCTGGGAGCTCCTGTTGGTAAAGGAAGAGGTGGTCAGGGTTGGAAACAGGGTGTCGATGTAAATGTCACTTTGGATGGTAGGTTTGAAACTGCCATGGACAATATTACCTGATGCCGACAGGGTATTACGGTTATCCAGGAAGTAATCGAGCCCAAAGCGCGTGAACAGAAAATATCCCTGGTTTATGCTGTTGTCATACTGGGTAAGGTCTGTGGAAGGGGTGGTAAAAAATGTATTTCTGGTGGTTGTCCCGGGCGAAATGGATTTCCGCTGGCCGAAATTGCCACTGGCAAATACATTGACTTTTCCCTGTTTGACATTGAGGTCACCGCCAATATTGACCTTTCCCCGCTGATCCACACCTGCCCGCACTCCGCCGTTGTATCCTGCCTTTCGGTTCTTTTTCAGCACGATATTGAGAATGCCCGATGTTCCCCCGGAGGCATCGTATTTGGCTCCCGGGTTGGTGATGATTTCAACGCTCTGTATGGCATCCGCCGGGATCTGGTCCAGGGTCAGGGTAGTGGGCAGCCCATCTACAAAAATGGTCGGGGTACTGTTGCGCAGGGTCACATTGCCATCAATGTCGACCTGGAGGGAAGGCACATTTTTCATGACATCCACCCCCGTGCCGCCTGTGGCAGAAATGTCTTTTTCGACATTATATACCTTTTTGTCAATTCCAAGGGAAATAAGGGGTTTGGAGGCCGTCACAGTAACCTGGGCAAGGGTCTGGGCATCGGCTTCAATCTTTATATTTCCAAGGTCTTTGTCCACGCCGGCCAGGGCCTGCTGCATATCAAAACCCTCCTGTCCGGGCCCTTTGCCGAATTTGAGGTCAAAAGCAACCTTCATATCCACGTTTTTATAACCTATGGCTGTGATTTTCAACCGGTAAGAACCGAAAATGGGCAGATTCTCAAAACTGAAATTTCCCTTTTGGGTAATGGCTCCGGCAATGGCGCTATCCCTTACCTTGCGGGTGGCTGTATCAAATTTTCCCCTAACCAGCTGGACGGAAACACCATCTATGCCTTTGTTGGTCCTGGAATCCACGATTTTGCCGTAAAAATGTCCGATGCTGGGAATTTGTCCTCCGCCACGGCCCTGGCCTCCCATGCCTCCCGGAATCTGGGAAATAACCTCCTGGCACCCTAGGAGCGCAACAAACATTAGCAAAAAATTTCTCATATGTAACATTTTCAAATTATTGGCGAAGTTCTGTTCAAAAAGCGAGCTTATAGAATTCATAATTTATAAACGGTATAAAAATCAATATGGAAGGGGTAATTGGAGCCGGCAGCCTATTTAATGAGCAATGTGAGGAAGATCTGCAGCAGACCGATGAAAAATCCCAAGGCGGCCCCAATGATTTCAACGAACCTGAACTCCTTGGTTAATATCTGATTAAGCATAATTTCCAGTTTCTCCGAGGAGAAGTTGGCAATCTTGTCGGTTACTATCTTTTCCAGGTCGAGGTCATTTTTAATATGTCCCACATAATTTTTCATGATTACCGGAAAGAGTGTTTCCAGTTCGTCCATAAAGACCGATTTGAGCTGGGTAATGGTCTTATCGCCGATAAACATGCCTACAACGGGCATGCTTTGCTTGAGCTTATGGCGCAGGAAATGATCGATATGCTCCTCGGCCAGTGGTAGTATTTTGCCAATATTGTCCGGGTGGGTAATGGTTTTTTCAATGTCACCAAAAGACAATAACTCCTGTCCGACAATCCTGCCCAGGTTCTCAGCAATTTGCTTCTGCCGCTTGGGAAACACACCATGCAGGGTAAAGCCCAGTATGTTTCGGGGCTGCCGGGGATGGAATAGCAGTTTGAGTGCCATCCAAATGGTCAGCCAGTGAATAAATGCAGAGATAAAGGGTATTGTATATAGCCACCAGGTCATGCTTCAAGGACGTTGATAAAGGCAGCAAAGAAACAGTAAAAATGGGGGCTTTGGAAAAAATATGCACATTGTTTTTTGAAGGAAACCATAATTCAATTAGTTTTGTGCCTTCAAACGGTGGTTGTAGCTCAGTTGGTTAGAGCATCAGATTGTGGTTCTGAGGGTCGTGGGTTCGAGACCCATCATCCACCCTTGCAGATCCCGGGATATACTCCCGGGATTTTTTGTGTTACCGCCTTAAGGACCGGATGTTTTCCGTTTATGTAATTTTATATAAAAGCGATTGTTAATATTGGGCGGATTATGCAACATACCGTCCTTTTAATCGTTATTTTTGATTCAGTATGTTTAAAAAAGTATTTACAAATATGATCAGTAAAAGAAATTTGCCCATTGTCATACTGGTATTGGGTTGTGGGATTTTTGTGGCATTTCGCAGTCTTGGTTTTGGGGAAACTCCTCCTTCCAGATATGAAAAGATTCTCCGAAACGTGGGCCAGATGCTGGAAGAAATTCATTACAGCCCCAAAGACATCAACGATGATTTTTCCAAGGTGATTTTCAAAAAATACCTTGCCGAAGTGGATGTGGAAAAGGATGTTTTCCTGAAAAGTGATGTGGAGGAACTGAGGTCCAGATACGAAACCCGGATTGATGATGAAATACTGGGTAAAACCAGTGTGCAGTTTGTTCCGGCTGTGGTGGAAATCCTGAAGAAAAGGCTGCCGGAAACCGAGGCGATCTACAAAGAGATCCTTTCTCAACCCTTTGATTATACCAAAGATGAGTCGATCAACCTGGATTTCGATAAGGCTGAATTTCCCCGCAATGAGGCTGCCAGAAAGGAAGCCTGGCGCAAAAGGCTGAAATACCTGGCCCTGGAAAGATACAATGACCTGCTGGAGCAGCAGGAAAACAATAAGGCCAAGCCGGATGCCAAGCCTAAGAGCAAGGAAGAACTCGAAAAAGAGGCTCGCGACAAGGTCATGAAAGTCATGACCCGTTATTACGAGCGGTTAAATTCCAAGGCCAATACGGAAGATGAAAAGTTTACCGCATTCGTGGAAACCATCGTGCAGTCCATGGATCCCCACACAGACTATTTCCCCCCGGTGGATAAAAGGTATTTTGATGAACAGATGAGTGGCCGGTTTTTTGGTATAGGCGCCTCCCTCCGGGAAGAAGACGGTAATATCAAAATAGCTACCCTGATTACCGGCAGCCCGGCCTGGAAATCCGGCCAGGTCAACGTTGGAGACATCATTTTGAAGGTGGCCCAGGGCAGCCAGGAACCTGTTGATCTGACAGGATTTACCATTGAAGATGCTGTAAAACTCATCCGTGGCACCAAGGGCACAGAAGTGAGACTGACGGCCAAGAAGGCCGATGGCTCCGTCAAAGTGATCACCCTCATCCGCGATGAGATTGTACAGGACGAAACCTTTGCCCGCAGCGTAATCGTAAATAATGAGAAAGGTAAAATTGGTTATATTTTCCTGCCGGAATTCTATGCAGATTTCGATAATCCCAAGGGAAACCGCTGCTCCCTGGATGTGGCCAAAGAAGTCATGAAACTCAAGGAACAGAAGGTGGATGGCATCGTCATTGATCTGCGGTATAACGGAGGAGGATCCCTCTATGATGTGGTGCAGATGGTTGGTCTTTTCATTGATCAGGGTCCGGTGGTGCAGGTCAAGGACCGGGAAGGCAAGGCCCAGATTCTGCGTGATAATGATAAGTCCGTCTTATATGACGGCCCACTGGCGGTGATGGTCAATGAATACAGTGCTTCTGCATCGGAAATTTTTGCAGCGGCCATACAGGATTACAAAAGGGGGGTTATCATTGGCAGTACCTCCACCTATGGGAAGGGGACCGTTCAACGAAATATCGGGCTGGATAAGACAGGCAGCTTCATGGAATCAAACAGCGACCTGGGCACCGTAAAACTCACACTCCAGAAATTCTACCGTATCAACGGAGGGTCCACCCAGTTGCGTGGGGTGTCCTCTGATGTGGTTTTGCCCGATTTGTCGGAATACACAAAGATTCGCGAGAAGGACAATCCCGATGCCTTACCCTGGGATGAAATCCAGAAGGCGGATTATAACACCTGGAAATACGCCTATGACCTGACTGCCATCAAGAGTGCCAGCGATACCCGGATAAAAAACAGCACGGCTTTTACTACCATCAGCAAGGATGCTGAATTTCTGAATAAACAAAACGATAAATCCTATTCCCTGAACCTTGAAAAGTACAGGCAGGAGCAAAAGGAACTCAAAGCAACCTATAAGCAAATTGAATCAGTGGCCAAACTGCCTGTTGAATTGAAAATCGAATCCCTTCCCCAGGACAGCGTAAAGTATGCGGTTGATTCTGACAAGGCGGAGCGGTACAAGCAATGGCTTAAAAACCTCAAGACAGATATTTACCTGGATGAGGCGGTTAAAGTGGTAGATGATATGGTGGCCACTAAAAACCTGGTATATAATAAATAAATAATTAAGGCTGCCCTTGTTGGGTCGCAGCAGCATTTCAAAAGGAGGAAGGGTTGTCCATTGATGGGAAAACCTTTCCTCCTTCTTCTTTAAACCGTCATGCCGATTATAGCAGCTGCAGGACGTTCCAAGGGGGGCCGGGTTAAAGGTTTCCATTCTTATTCACGGGATCATTTTACCCCCCGGCTACCCGGTCCTATGTTAAAGGTATCTTTCCCGAAGTATTTGGAGGTGATGCTGCACATGGCCGGCAGTGATATATCCCAGGGCCAGCACATTGATTTCATGCCCGCTGGCTATACCCTTGCTGAGGAATTCTTCCTCATTGAAGGAGGCGAACAGGTATTCTGTAGCGCTTCTCAGTGCTTTGAATTCTCCAACCAGGTCTTTCCAGCTGCGTTCGGAGGCCCTGGCATGCTGAGCCCAGGAATTTTCGTCAAAGCCAGATAGGGGAGCGGCGTCTTTTCTGGCAAATCGCAGGGCCCGGTAACAAAAGACCCTTTCTGCATCAATGATATGCTGAAGCAATTCCTTAATGGTCCACTTGCCTTCGGCATAGGCATAGTTGTATTTTTTACCGGGAACCTTTTCCAGTAATTTGATAAAAGCCCGGGTATTCTTACCTATGGCCTTTAAGACCTGTTCATCGGGGGCTGTTCCGATATAGGCCCGGAAGAATTCAGCCGCAACGACATTTTTCTTGGTTAACATGTTATTTTTTGACCTAAATATAAAAAACAAAGCCGGACCAAAGCCCGGCACTGTTGAAATATTAAGTTATACCTGATCAGCCCTTTTTGTTTTCCAGGGTTGATTTGGGGAGCATTTCTTTTTGTTTGTTTTCTTCACTGAGCTGGGCAGCCAGTTTTATGGCCCCGTAGGCATTGATGATTCCCCCGGATTTACAGAGTTCCGAAAGGCTTACCATCTCATTGTCAGAGCCCGGTTTCCGGACCTTGATTGCAGGGGCCACCGCTGATTTTTCAATGCACAGTTTTACCTGCTCAGCCGTTAGGGTGGGGAAGTACTCCATGATCAGTGCGGCCACCCCGGTTACTACGGGTGCCGCCATGCTGGTCCCACTCAGGTTGCCATACTGGTTTCCTCCAGGAAGGGTGGAATAGATCTTGGCGCCCGGGGCAAATACATCCACCGTATGCTTGCCGTAATTTGAAAAGTAAGCCGTCAGGCTTTTGAACCGGGCATCAGCCAGGGGATCAGAGCTGGCTCCTACTGTGATCCAGTTGGTAGCCTTTAATTTGCTGTCCTTAAACTGGGGATTGGGAAAAACATCCACCGAGTCCGTGTTTTCATTGTCATTGCCGGCAGCTTCCACCAGCAATACCCCCTTGCTTTGTGCGTATTTTACAGCATCATCCACCCATTTCTTATAGGGGGAGAAATGTTTGCCGAAACTCATGTTGACGACGCGTGCCCCGTTATCAACGGCATACCGGATTCCCAGTGCGATGTCCTTATCATGTTCATCACCGTTGGGAACTGCCCGGATCATCATAATCCGCACGTTGTCGGCTATGCCGTCGATTCCCTTGCCGTTGTTTCTCTGGGCCCCAATAATGCCGGCCACATGGGTTCCATGCATGGGATCTGCGGCCATGATATCGTTATTTCCGTAAGACCTGTCGTTGATGTCCTCTTCGTTGTCCCCGACAATTTCCTTTCTGATGTCCTTGGGGGCGGTATTTTTTGCTTCCTCTTTTCTTTCCTCTTCCTTGACCAGTTCACTAAAATCTGAAAGAAAACTCTTATTGGTTACATCCATCAGGTTATCTGCCTTAAATAAATACAGCAGGGCTGCTTTGGCCCTCTTGGTCTCATAGCTTTTGGTCTCAAAGGAGTCAAGGTCATTGCCGGTATATTCGGTTTTGCCCATTTCCTTCTGCAGCAGGGAATCCCCATTTTGGGCAGAAATCAGCACCCGTTTGAGGAAGACCACGTCAATATTATTTTCGGGCCCTTCGCCTATAATTCTTTTTTTGGCCCGGACCCACATGCTGTAACGATCCTGTTCCTCCCCGCTGAGATTTGCGGGATTGAATCCGGGGGCTTCAAATTTATTTTTATCACGATAATAGACCCTGGCATCTTCTCCGGAATCATCGGTGACACTCTTGCCGTCCTTACCGCCCAGAAAATTCCAGCCATGTATGTCGTCGACGTACCCATTGTGATCATCATCCAGACCGTTGCCGGCTATTTCCCGGGGATTGGTCCACAGCAAATTTTTCAGGTCCTCTTGCAGGGTGTCAATGCCGCCATCGATGATGGCCACGATAACCGGTTTGCTTTTTAAATTTTTTGACTGCAGCCATTGATAGGCCTTGTCCAGACTGATGCCGTAGAATCCGTCTTTTTCCTTGTCCATTAAATGCCATCCGCGGGGTAATTCCTCCCGGACCGCACTACCCTGTGCAAACATTCCCAAAGACATCATCAGGATCACCAGGGTACCGAAACATCTTTTCAACTTGAACTGCATTTTCTCTTGTTTATGAAAGTTGGTGGCTGGTTGTAATTAAACGTCCATTTCCTTTTTAATAGTTGCTAAAAATAATAAAAGGAAGGCTATCACAGGTAAAAATTTACATGGATAGCCTTATAGAGAAGTTAAAATTTCAGGTTAATTGATTGCCATCAAGCCCACGGCAGTTTACTGGGTGGTAAGTTTTAGCTCCACCCGGCGGTTTTTGGCTTTTCCTTTCTCCGTATTATTATTGGCAATGGGGTGACTCATGCCCATACCCATTGCAGTAAGCCTTTTTTCCTCTATCCCCTGTCCCAGCAGGTAATTGCGCACGGCATCCGCCCTTCGCTGGGAAAGGTCCAGATTGTGTTCTGCTGTTCCGACGCTGTCGGTATGACCTTCAATGGTCAGGTGCAGTTCAGGATGCTTTTTAAGGAGGGCAGCCAGTTCATTGAGTCCGGCATGGGAGGAGGGAGAAATACCATCGCTTTTGGTGGCAAACTCGATATTGCGTGCAACAAATCGGACCCTTTCCCTGATTTCCTTTTTCACCGGCGGGCACCCATTATTTTCAGCCACCCCTTTGACGTCGGGGCATTTGTCTTCTTCGTCATTGATTCCGTCACCGTCCCGGTCAGGGATGGGGCATCCGTTGTACCTGGCCACCCCCGGGATGGTCTTGCAGGAATCGTGTTCGTCATCGATTCCATCGTGATCTGTATCAGGGACGGGGCATCCGTTGTACCTGGCCACCCCAGGGATGGTCCTGCAGGAATCGTGCTCGTCATCGATTCCATCGTTATCGGTATCAGGGATGGGGCATCCGTTGTATTTTTTAAGTCCGGGCTTGGTGGGACATAAGTCCGATTCATCGGGTATACCATCTTTATCGGTATCTATGATGGTGGTGACTGCAGGAGCCGCTGACCGTCCCAGCCAGATGCCAAGGGTTGCCCCTATGGCCCGGTGGTGAAAGGTGGAACTATAGGGGGCCGTATAGAAATTGCCGAGTCCCTGGCTGAAGTATCCGCTGAGCATTACATTCCCCAGTTCAAATCCCGCCTTGGCATTTACCCCGTAATCAAAGGTCTTGTATTTATTCACCGCATTTCCCACCAGCAAATCATCACTTCCTTTTGCATATTGCTGGGAAGTATCGCTGGTTTTGACCAGGCTCTGGTTGTTCTGGGTTGCCTTGAGAATGAACCCGAAATAGGGGCCTGCCCCGAGGAAAAAATGGCTTTTATGAGTGGAGGTGAGGGGTATTTTGTAAGTAAAATAAAACGGGATTTCCATGTAGCCCAGATTCAGGGTGGATTTGGCATATACGGTATCGGTGGCAGCGGTTCCTGCCGCATCGTAGGTTTTGGCGTACTGTCGTCCCTTGGAAGTATAGTTCAGGCCGGGCTGCAGAAAAAAACGGTTACTCAGGGGAATCTCCACTATAATTCCGGCATGGATGCCTGACTTTGAGCCATAGAATTTACTGGTGGAAGTATCCCAGCCTGGAAGGCTGTTTTTTTCAATGACACTGGCAGCATGGAAACCGATTTCCCCTCCCAGCTTAACCTGTGCCTGGATGGCGGAACATACTAGGATACAAATGGATAGTAAAAGTATTTGTTTGTTCATAAGCATACCGGCTACAAGGCCAAAAGAGCCCTGTAATCCGGTTATAACGCTTGAACAGAGGGATTATTTTGACAACGTGAACTTTAAAATGGGGTCCTCCGGCTCATATATCAAATTTAATTCCCTGTGCCAGTGGGAGTTTGGGGGAATAGTTGATGGTATTGGTCTGCCGGCGCATATACACTTTCCAGGCATCACTGCCGCTTTCCCTGCCCCCCCCGGTTTCTTTTTCTCCCCCAAAGGCCCCGCCGATCTCGGCACCGGAGGTTCCGATATTGACGTTGGCGATGCCGCAATCACTGCCGGCCGCAGAAAGAAACTGTTCGGCTTCCCGTAGGTTCAGGGTCATAATAGAGGAGGAAAGGCCCTGCGGAACGCCGTTTTGTATCCTAATGGCCTGCTCCAGGGTGGAATAGGTAAGCAAATACAGGATAGGGGCAAAGGTTTCATGCTGGACGATGGAATAGTGCGGTTCTGCCTCAGCAATGCAGGGTTTTACGTAGCAGCCCCCTTCAAAACCGGGTCCCTGCAGCACCCCTCCCTCCACCAGGAAAATGCCTCCTTCATTCTTACAGGCGGCTATGGCCTGCAGGTACATGGATACGGCTGCCTGGTCAATCAATGGGCCTACATGATTATTTTCATCGAGTGGATCCCCGATACGAAGCTGCCCATAGGCTTTGACCAGGCGTAGCTTTACCTTGTCATAAATACTTTCATGGACTATGAGCCGCCGGGTGCTGGTACAGCGCTGTCCGGCAGTACCCACTGCCCCGAATACCGCCCCCAGAATGGCAATGTCCAGATCCGCCTCCTGACTGATGATAATGGCATTGTTGCCGCCCAGTTCCAGCAGGGATCTGCCCAGTCTGGCTGCTACCGAAGTGGCGACTGCCTTGCCCATCCGGGTGGATCCGGTGGCCGAAACCAGCGGAATCCGGTTGTCGGAAGCCATCCATTCTCCCACCATTCTTTCGCCCACCACCAGCCCGCTTACACCTTCGGGTACATTGTTTTTGGCAAAAACTTCTGAAACGATATGCTGGCAGGCCAGGGCGCAAAGGGGTGTTTTTTCGGAAGGTTTCCAAACGCAGACATCACCACAGACCCAGGACAGCATAGAGTTCCAGCTCCATACGGCAACCGGGAAATTAAAGGCTGAAATTACTCCCACTATGCCCAGTGGATGCCACTGTTCGTACATGCGATGGGAGGGCCGTTCACTGTGCATGGTAAGCCCGTGAAGCTGCCGGGAAAGGCCCACGGCAAAATCGCAGATGTCGATCATCTCCTGCACTTCGCCCAGTCCCTCCTGCAGGCTCTTGCCCATCTCATAAGAAACCAGTTTTCCCAGGGGGGCTTTGTATGACCGGAGCGCCTCGCCGATCTGGCGTACTATGTCCCCTCTTTTGGGGGCAGGCCACTGCCTCCATATCAGAAAGGCTTCCTCAGCCGCTTTGATCACGGCCTCATAACTTTCCCGGTCGGTGGAGGTTACTGTGGCTATCGGTTTGCCATTGACGGGGGATACTGATTGAAGGGCTGTACCGGTGGAGTCAATCCAGCGGGTGCCGGTTGAGGTACCGGCGTTATTTGCCGAAAGGTGTAATAGTTTGAGAAATTCCATAAAAAAGCTTGCGATTTAGAAAAACCGCAAGCAAGTTAGGAATTAACTATCAAACAGCCCCCTAACTTCAACTTAAAACCTACCAATGAAAAAAGCTCCTTGTATAGGAGTTACGCAGAATACATGCCACGGTTGCCATTGCCCGGGGAATTTTTTGGATTGCCTGCAACCCATCCGGTATGGCTATTGCTGAGCGTGGAATGACCGATTCAGTTCATTTTGCTGTCCATGGCTGCAAAAAAAGAGTCAGAATAGCTGGTCCCGATGGGTATGTCCTTGTCAGCGACCCGGATTTTGGTTCTGCTGACGTTTTCAATTTTTGTAATCGGCACTATATAGGACCTGTGCACCCGCAGGAATTCTTTAGGCGGAAGTTTCTGGGCAATGGTTTTGAGTGTCATCAGCGTGAGGACGGGCCGGTGGGGAAGGTAGATTTTTATATAATCATCCAGCCCCTCGATATAGAGAATGTCCTTAAGATTAATTTTTACCATTTGGTAATCTGACTTGACGAATATATATCCGTCCTGCAGTTCCTGGTTCGAAAGGTAATCGGTATACTCTTTAGCCTTGTAGGTGGCCTTCAGGAAGCGGTCGTATTCAATGGGTTTTAGCAGGTAGTCTATCGCATCCACATTGAATCCCTCCACGGCGTATTCACTGTGGGCGGTTGTGAATATGACGGCGGTATTTTTTTTGTTTATGATCCTGGATAATTCAATGCCATTAATGTCGGGCATCTGAATGTCCAGGAAAACAAGGTCAACAGGGCTTTCATCCAGCATTTTTTTCGCCTCAAAGGCATCTGTAAAAGTTCCTTTCAGGTCCAGGAAATAGATTTTGGCAATATACTTCTTGAGTATTTCCAACGCCAGTGGTTCGTCATCTATGGCTATACAGGTAATCATTTTGAGTGGATTGTAAGTTGTACAGAAAAACTGGAGGGATCCTCGGTTATTTGAAGTTGGTAGTTATGGTTATATAACAGGTCCAGCCTTCGTTTGGCGTTTATTATTCCTATCCCCGTATTTTCAGTTGATTTCATGGATCCCCCCGGATGCTTTTTATTGTGTACGCTGAAACTGATGGAAGGGTTCCCAATTTGGAGCATGATAAGCACCGGGGAGGCTTCACGGGTGCTTATTCCGTATTTGAAGGCGTTTTCCACAAAAGGCAGAAAAAGGAGGGGAGAGATCATTTTGCCGGTGGGATCGCCCTGGATCTGGAAATCCACCGTTGACTTATCGGTGAGGCGCAGCTTCTGCAATTCAATATAATGGCTTACAAAGAGTATCTCCTTTTCCAGGGGGACAAAGTCATTTTTAACCTCAGTCAGTACATAACGCATAATGCTGGACAGTTTCATGACGGCCTCGGCTGTTTTTTCTGACTGTACGGAAGCCAGCGAATAGATATTGTTGAGCGTGTTGAATAGGAAATGGGGGTTGATCTGGGATTTAAGGAAGGAGAGTTCCGTATTGAGTTTTTCATTTTCCACTTCCTTATTGCGTTTTTCGGACTGGAACCACTGTCCGATTACCCGCAGGCCGGTACTGATCACGAAAACCAATAAAAAGATGGCTATGGGACCCGGCGAAAGCAGGGGACGGTTCCAAAGGGGGCGTGGCCGGTTTAACCGCCAGGGTGAAGGGGGGAGTTTCAAAAAACTATCGGAGAGTGCATCATAGATCCGAGGAAAAGTGCCAAAAAAAATGAGCAGTAGCAATACGATCAGGGTGTATAGGACTATTTTTTTCCTGGCCAGCAGCCTGGGAACCAGGAAATAACCGTTCAGATAATAAAAACCGATGAAACAGACATTGCTCAAAATGAAATAAAGGGAAATGGGCTGGTCCGGTATCAGGGAGGAATCCTTCGGCCTTGAGAAAAACACGAAGGGCAGCATCAGAAAACAGGCCCATGCCGCGACGTTGATGATAACCTGTGCGATTTTCTTATTCAAAGTGCTGGCGGATTTGAAATGGCTTAATTTTTTCAAAGCTATTGAAGAACTGACCACCGAGTATCAAAAATTAGATAAACGATCACGATTAATCGGTGAATGGTAGCACCTGTCTTAAAAAAGGGAACCAGGCATGATATGCCTGGTTCCCCCTCTGTATGGACCTTACTTCTTTTAGAAATTAAAGGCAAATTTGGTAAATAACCTGGTCCCGTTAAAACCCATCTGGACCGCATCAAAAGGACCGCCCGATTCGCTGTCATAGGAATAGCCCCTGGCAGCAGGAATGACGGTCTGGTCAGGATGTACATTGAACAGGTTGTCGACACCCACCACCCAGCTGATATGTTTGTTAAACTTATAGGATACATAAATATCGGTGGTGATCTTGCCGTGGAAGACAAAAATTTCCGGTACTGATCCCTGGCCGTTATCAAGGGGCACGTAGGGAGAGATTCCTACGCCCAGACCGGATACATTGGGATCACCTGCCTGCCCGGTATTGAGCAGGCTGTCGATGCCAGCCTGTGCGCCGTAGCCCTGTGTGGTCAGTCTGCCGAAATAGGTCAGGTGGGTACCTACGGCAAATTTATCGATTCCATATTCCAGGTTCAGGGAAAACTTTGCCGTAGGGGCGGATGATTTCAGGAAAGTAGCTTCACGGGTACTGAAAAAAGTCTCCCGGTCGACGTAATTGTCGTTGAGTGGTCCAGGAATATTGATCTTGTCAATATTAATGTGCTGGATGTTTCCTGCCAGCAGGAATTTAAAATTGTTCTTGCCCCATTTCTTGTTATAATCCAGGACAATGTCAATGCCCGTATTGGTGGTGTTAACCGCATTGGCAAAGAAATTGACATTGCTGACATTGTACTGCGTCAAATATGGCTGAATCGCCGCGATATTAGATCCGAAATTACCAGAGATTACGACCCTGTTTTTAAGCTGAACCCAGTATCCGTCCACGGTGAGGGTAAGATTGCGCATGGGCTTCCAGGAAAACCCGAGGCTTCCGTTGGTAGAGGTTTCCTGGGTAAGTTTGGGAACTCCTGCCGCCTGGGTAATCGGACTGTTATTGGGGGACAGTTTGGAATATACCAGGGTGGCAATCCCGTTCACATTGACAATATTGGTGTTGGTATTACTGAAATAGATCTGTTGGAGGGAAGGAGCCCGGAATCCGGTTGAAATGGACCCCCTCAAATTGAAATCCGAACTCAGTTTGTAGCGGGTGGCCAGCTTGTAGGTATTTACAAAACCAAAATCGGAATAGTTTTCAAACCGGGCGGCCACATCCAACAGCCAGTTTTTGGTAACATCCAGGGACAGGTCCACATAACCGCCCAGATTGGTGCGGCTGGCCTTCACCTCATCACTGGGCTGGTACCCGGGATAGCCCTGGGAACCGGAGGATTTGAAAGTGGTATCCCCGCCCTGTACAAAATAGGCGCCTCCATTGAGGTAAGAATCGGGTTCTCCTGCATAGATCTGGTACCTTTCATAGCGGAACTCAGCTCCCATGGACAGGGTCAGGCCCTGGGCAACATTGCTGAAATGCTTGCTGAGATCCAGGTTAGCCGTATTCTGGAGGAAATTGAAACCTCCGTCATCAAAGGATGTTTTGGTGGACTGCAGGGGCTGGGGCAGTGAGGCATTGAAGGTCTTATAACCATGGTAGTGAAAATCATTATACCCGGTAACATTGCTCAGATCCCAGTCCCAGCCTCCTCCCAGCGTCCCCCTGAAACCAAGGGCAAAGGAACCGTCTTTGATATATACGTTTTCCTGCGGATTGTAATACACGTTGGCCGTATCCAGTTGGCCTGGTGTGGGGTCCGATATGCGCATGATGTCCGGATTGAAGATCAGGTTACCCTGTGCATCGGTCGGGAATTTTTGGGGGGCCCCTGAAAAGTTCCGTGTATAAGCGTACACATTGGAATGTTTATAATTGTAGCCACCAAAAAAATAAAAAGTGGTCTTTGTTCCGGCCAGCGGAATCTCTGAATTGAGCATTACCCCGCCAGATGTTACCGCCCCATCCCCAAATGCCCTTCTGACATAATTGATGCCCAATGCTTTGGGATTGGTGGTCACATTGGTATCGGGAATCTCCCGGTAGGTCTTCCCCTGGGAGAAGAAATTGCCCGCCACATTGAGGAATCCGCCGCTCTTGCCTATCGGTATGCCATAATCCATGCCGAGGGTAAAGGACTTCCCGTCAAACCAGGGGCCGGTATAGTACTGGCTGGGGTCCACATTGTTTTTTGCATTGTACTTATGATCATAATACCCGCTGCCACCGGTAGTGAGGCTGAAATGCTTGACATCTTTTTTAAGGATGATATTGATTACCCCGGCAATGGCATCGGATCCATATTGGGCCGAGGCTCCATCACGAAGAATTTCTATGCGGTCAATGGAAGCCTCCGGAATGGCGTTGAGGTCTGTCCCGGAATTACCGCGGCCCCGGGTTCCCAATTCGTTGACGAAGGCAGACAAATGTCTTCTTTTTCCGTTGATCAGTACCAGGGTCTGGTCGAAGCCCAGGCCGCGCAAACTGGCAAAATCAATGGCATCTGATCCGTCTCCACCGCTCTGCTTATTATAGTTAAAGGAAGGAACGGCCATATTGAGCTGGGACATCAGGTCAGGTTTGGCAGTATTTTCACCAATCTGGTTCACCTTAATGACGTCCACGGGTACCGGACTTTCTGTCCTTACCCGGGGAGCACCCCTGCTTCCAACCACCACGACCTCGCCCAGGTCGGTGGAAACTGCCTCCAGTTGGGCCAGTATCTCTGTTTGTCCATTGACCGGTACGGTCAGTTTACCAAATCCGATGCTGCTGATTTCCAGGATATCTTTGGAGGCCGCCTGTATGGTAAACGAGCCTTGACTGTTGGTTTGGGTTCCTTTGCCGGTGGATTTTACCTTGACGCTGGCTCCGGAAACAGGGTTGCCGGTCTTGCGGTCAGTCACTTTTCCGGTAACGGTCTGCTGGGCAAAAAGGCAGCCCGAAGTACTGATAATTATGCCCAATAAAATGACCAATCTTCTCATAATAATAGTTTTGTTACATGCCTAAATTAGGAATTCTCACCCAAAAACAGGTGTTATTACCAGAAAAAGGCCGTATTAACAATATTATATATATGTATATATCTTCTTATATACTCCCAAACAACCTGTAACACAGTTAAAAAACAATATATTATGAATATGTGTTCATTGATATTTCAAATGAAATAAAAATTACGTTCCATATGAATTTCAGGGCGTAATTTTGAATTACGGAATATTTTTTCATTCTTTGCGACCTCTTCCACACTTAGATGTCTGCCTCTGTATTCTGTTTACTGGCAGATCAAAAGTACATATCCTTTAAAATACTCTATTTTACCAATTCCCGTTTATTATACAGGCTTGCCTCGCTTTAAATTGTATTGATGGTTAGAATTTTACGTAAACCCCTTTTACTGGCCTGCCTGCTATTATCCGGCTTGTTCTCCTGGACGGGCTTTCAGGCTATCGGTAAATCCGCATACCACCTGGCGGCAGGGAGGGCTTTACCCATCAGGATCCTGGATACAGCCGTGGGAATTCAGAAAAAATACGTGAAGATTTGCTCCTGCCAGATTCTGGAGCTGAAGAGCAATAACCGGTTGCATAAAAATATAGCCCTTTTTGCAGAAAAATCAAACGGACGCAACCTGGTATCTGATATGCGCCGGGTAACCAGGGTACTGGAAAAAGAAAAAATCCACATGCAATCCCTGTTCTATGACAAGCTGACCGTCGTGAATGCCTTTACTGAGTCCACCGATTGTCACACCCTGTATGTCCGGCTTAAAAAGAAAAATAAATACCTGATCCTTTATGATATACTGGACGCCGATATCAGGAAATAGGCAGCAGGGTCGGGGAATCAGTATTGTTCGAGCTCACTGGGGAAATCCCTTGATTTGACATCCTGAATATATTGCTGCACCGCACCGGTAACCAGTTCGTTCATGTTGAGGTATTGGCGAAGGAACCGTGGTTTGAACTCCGTATTGATGCCCAGCATATCATGCATAACCAGGACCTGGCCGTCCGTATATTTTCCGGCACCAATCCCGATGGTGGGTATATGAAGGCTTTCTGAAACCTCCCTGGCCAGGGTGGCGGGGATTTTTTCCAGCACGATTCCAAAACATCCGGCTTCCTGCAGCTGCATGGCATCCCTTTTTAGTTTTTCGGCTTCCGCCTCTTCTCGGGCCCTGACCGTATAGGTGCCAAATTTATAGATGGATTGGGGAGTCAGTCCCAGGTGACCCATAACCGGTACCCCTGCAGCGATGATCCTTTTGACCGATTCCAGAACCTCTTCTCCTCCCTCCAGTTTAACGGCATGGGCCCCGGTTTCCTTCATAATGCGGAATGCAGAGACGAGGGCCTCCTTGGAATTGGACTGGTAGGATCCAAACGGCATATCTACCACCACCAGGCTGCGGCTTACTCCCCGGATTACGGAAGCGGCATGGTAAATCATCTGGTCCAGGGTGATGGGAAGTGTCGTTTCATGACCGGCCATCACATTGGAGGCTGAATCACCCACCAGTATTACATCGATGCCTGCCGCGTCAAAAATCCGCGCGAAGGAATAATCATAGGCGGTAATCATGGAAATCTTTTCCCCCTTTTGTTTCATCTTTTCCAGGGTATGGGTGGTTACCTTCTTTATATCGGTATGAATGGACATGGCGGGACATCTTTATTTGGGTAAAATAAACAGGAAGCGACTCAGAAGAGAATATGGCTCTGCATTAGAATAAAACATACCCGGTATCTCCGCGCCTTTCAGGAGAACCTTTTGGACAGCTAAGGTAAGCAATCCGGGAAATAATCAACAACCCGGCCTGGGGGCGGCCGCATTCAGGCCCTGTCCGCAAGGAGGGAAGGATCCTTTTTTTTCAGTTCTTCGTACAGGTTCTGGATCAGTCCGTCGGCAAGGCCTATTTTCGGAACAAATATTTCATTGGCATTGGCCCATCTCATTACGTTGATGTATATGAGGAGGGCGGGCACGATTACATCCGCCCTGTCTTCGCGCATTTTATAAGCGCGCATTCTTTCTTCCACCGAAAAGCTGCCTAGTTCCTTGTGGTAGTCCTTGAGCAGGTCAAGCGGCAGGCTTTTACCATCCTTTCTTTTGGAAAGGGAAAAAACCTTGTTAATGTTTCCGCCTGAACCAATGGCTACCATATCGTTGTAATGCCCTTTGGTTTCCCGCTTAATGTATTCTTTCATCAACAGCCATTGTTCCTCTTTGACCTGGTTTTTGAGCAGGCGGATGGTGCCAATATTGAAGGACTCCTTGAAAATGAGCTTGTTTTCTGCAAAAAAGGTGAGTTCGGTGCTTCCACCCCCGACGTCAATGTATAGATAGGAGTTGGATTTATCCAAATTTTCGGCAATGTGATTTTCATATATAAACGCCGCTTCCTCTCCACCGCTGATGACTTCGATCTGAATGCCCGTTTCCTCCCTGACATGGTCTATGATATATTGGGCATTGACGGCATCCCGCATGGCGGAAGTAGCCGCGGCCTTCAGGTATTTAACCTCATAGGCATCCAACAGGCAGCGGTAGGCTTTGATGGTATTAACGATCATCCGTGTTTTGCGCGGGGATATTTCCTTTTGATCGAACACCTCGAAACCAAGCCGGAGGGGGACACGCACCAGGTTCACCTTATTGAATTCGGTTCGACCGTTGTTTTCAGTCACATCGGAAATCAGCAGTCGGGCGGCGTTACTTCCAATATCAATAGCTCCAAGTCTCATGTGTGGGTTCATTTTTAAGCCTAGACCCCCGGACTCACTTCCTGACCCAATTCAACCATGGGAGCGGCTGGTACAAGTGTATCCGCGGTCCTTGCGTTTTTTTGACTCAGGTAATGGTAGATTTCGATCTGGGACCTGATTTTCCGTTGGGTATGATCCCGTTTATAAAAATTGCTTAAATCGTTGTCAAGCCAGCGGGCCTTGACATTATCGGCAAACTGAATCCGCAGGATTTCCTTTAATTCCTGTTGAATGGAAGGATCCAGCACCGGACAGGTCACTTCCACACGATGATCCAGGTTCCTGACCATCCAGTCGGCCGAAGATATATAAACTTTTTCTTTACCGCAGTTATGAAAGATAAATACCCTGGCATGTTCCAGGTATTCGTCCAGGATGCTGATGGCCTCTATGGGTTTGACAAATTTCTTGTTGTCAGAGAGCAGGCAGTAGATCCCGCGGACAACCAGTTTAATTTCCACCCCCGCGGTGGCCGCATCGTATAATTTGTAGATGAGCTCCTCATCGCTGATAGAATTCATTTTGAGCGTAATGGAGGCTGGCTTGCCGAGTTTGGCATACTTTATTTCACGGGTGATCATTTTGAGCAATTCCCTGCGCAACAGGATGGGGCAGGGGATTAGGGTCTTACATGCTTTGAGCTGGGATGGTCCTTCTTTCCATTTTTCCAGGTAATTGAAAATCCGGTTCACATCTGCCATGATATTTCTGTTGGAAGTAAGCAGGCAGTGGTCTCCGTAAACGGTGGCCGTCTTTTCATTGAGATTGCCCGTACTGACAAATCCATAATGGATCGTTCGGTTATTGAGCCTTTTTTTGATCAGACAAATCTTGGCATGGACCTTTGTGTTTGGAATTCCAATCAGCACCTTGACTCCCTCGTCTTCCAGCCTTTCCTTCCATTCCAGATTGGCTTCCTCGTCAAAACGGGCCCTCAATTCAAGCATAACGGTGACGTGTTTGCCATTGCGCACCGCATTGATGAGTGCATTGATGACTTTGGAATTGGAAGCGATCCGGTAGGCGGTTACCTTGATGGCAGTCACATTGGGGTCGATGGCCGCTTCCCGCAACAAATCTATCACCGGATTAAAGGAATGGTAGGGAAAATGCAACATGACATCCTGGTCGAGCACCACATCGGTGACCCGGGGCGCCTTCAGCAGCAGAGGATGAACAAAGGGTTTTTTGCGTTGCCCTTTTCGGGAAAACACGTCCGGAAAATCCATGAAATGCCTGAAGTTATGAATGCGTCCGCCCGGGATCAGATTTCCCTTCTTGGTTAAACTCAGCCTCCTGATCAGGTATTCCAGCAGACCGGCATCCATTTCCTTGTCATATACGAACCTGACGGGTTTACCCCGGCGACGGTTTTTCAGCCCCTTCTCGATTTTCTGAATCAGGGTGGTGGAGATATCATTGTCTATGTCAATTTCAGCGTCCCTGGTTACCTTAAAAATCCAGGATTCGTATTTGTCATAACCAAAATAGGCAAAAATGCTGCGTAGGTTATAACGAATGATGTCTTCCAGCAGCAGGATATGTTGCTCCCCGGGTTTAACCGCAGGAAGCTGCGTAAACCGCCCCAGGGCCTTGCTGGGTACTTCGATCAGGGCGTATTTGCGTTTCATTGATCCGTCCCGGCGGGATAGGACCACCCCCAGATAAATGGATTTATCCCTCAGGAAGGGGAATTGCGGAATGCTTTCAATCATCAAGGGGATGATATGTGAGCGGACCTCCTCCTCAAAGTAATTTTGAACGAATTTTTGTTCTTCCTTGCTGAGCTGCCTTTCGTTGACCAAGAATACTTTCTCCTTTTCCAGATCCCTGCGTATTCCCTCCCAGATGGCATTGAATTCCCCCTGCTGCTGAAGCACAATGGATTGAATTTCATCCAGTATCTTTGCGGGAGCCAGCTCCAGATGCATATTGATCTTTGATTTTCCGCTGTATTCCATCATCCTTTTTAGGGTGGCGACCCGGACCCTGAAAAATTCATCCATATTGTTGGAAAAAATTCCCAGGAAACGAATTCTTTCCCGGAGTGGCACGGTGGGGTCTGCAGCTTCCTGGAGAACACGGGCGTTGAAAGATAACCAGCTGATATCCCGGACGATGGTTCTGCGTTTCATATCTACCATTTATACCCAGTTTGGCACAAAGTAAACTAAGTGGTTGGGAACGTTAAATTATGAAATTATTACCAAGGGTCCGCTTTCGGTTGCCCTGGTTGGCCCGAAATGGGGCCAGCCAGGAGGGGCCCGGGCTTTAACCGGCTGGTACTTTTCCCTTTCGATCGGATTTATACCTTCGGAAGGCTGGAATAATGGGGGGAACCGGGGAAATCCGGGCTTTCCGGGAACCCAAAAGGGGCCAAGATGTGCCATAATTCACAATTGTGAACAAGCTTCCTTAAAAAACTTTGAATTCTTTTTGCTAATTCAATGGATTTAACGACCTTTGCCGTCCTAAATTTTCACCAATCATGGCCAGAGTATGTCAGATAACAGGTAAGCATCCGGTGTCGGGAAACAGTGTTTCTCACTCCAATATCAAGACCAAACGGAGGTTCTTACCCAATTTGCAGACAAAACGTTTTTTTCTCGCCGAGGAAGACAAGTGGATAACCCTTAAAGTTTCCACTGAAGGACTGCGCACCATCAACAAAAATGGTCTCATGAGCGTAGTTAAGCAATTAAGGGCAGAAGGCGAAAAAATTTAATTTATTCTAAACCATCCATATTATGGCAAAGAAAGGCAGCAGGGTTCAAGTAATTCTGGAATGTACAGAGCACAAAGCGAGCGGTAAACCCGGCACCAGCCGATATATTACCACCAAGAACAAGAAGAACACTCCCGAAAGACTGGAGCTGAAGAAACTGAACCCGATCTTAAAAAGAGTGACAGTTCATAAAGAAATCAAGTAATGTGCCAACCGGCCGGTACCCGTGGGCAACAGCCTGCTTAGGTTTCCGGAACAGAAGGTACACTTTTTAACATTTTCAAATCATTCTCATGGCAAAGCAAGCGAAAACCGCTATCAAAAAAGACGCAAAAGCTGCCGCTGATGCTAAAAACTGGACTAAAGTGATCAGGGCTGTACGCAGTCCCAAAACAGGCGCCTATACTTTCAAGGAGGCCATTGTACACAAAGACAAGATCAAGGACTTTTTGGCTCAAAAATAATCCATTGGGTATGTAAGATATAAGAGCTGTCTCCGCAAGAGGCAGCTTTTGTTGTTTACCGCCTGGTTTTATGCGGTTTGAATTTGAGTACATGCATCATTTTTTTCACCTAAAATTGACCTGATCAAGGTTAAACATATGGGAATCTTCGATAAGATATTTGGAAAAAAAGAAAAGGAAAGCCTTGACCAGGGATTACAAAAGACCAAAGAGGGTTTTTTGTCTAAGATTGCCAAAGCCATTGCCGGAAAAAGCACCGTGGATGAAGAAGTACTGGATTCCCTGGAGGAGGCACTGGTAGGCGCGGATGTGGGTATAGAAACCACGGTCAGTATCATCGAGCGAATTGAAAAGCGGGTGGCCCGGGATAAATACATGCACACTGCTGACCTCAACAGAATCCTGCAGGAAGAAATGGAAGCCATGCTGACGGAGGCACCTGAGAAATCATACCGGAATTTTGAAATTCCCTCCGGGGCAAAACCCTATGTGATCCTGGTGGTGGGTGTCAATGGGGTGGGGAAAACCACTACCATCGGTAAACTGGCCTACAATTTCAAAAAAGCAGGCAAGTCGGTACTGCTCGGGGCAGCGGATACCTTCCGTGCCGCGGCTGTCGATCAGCTCACCATCTGGAGTGACAGGGTGGGGGTACCCATCGTGAAACAGGGCATGGGGGCCGACCCCGGCGCGGTGGCCTTTGATACCGTTCAAAGCGGAATATCCCGGGGGGTGGATGTGGTAATTATTGACACGGCAGGCCGCCTGCACAATAAGGCCTACCTGATGGAAGAACTGAGTAAAATCAACCGGGTTATAAAAAAACTCATGCCGGAGGCGCCACAGGAAGTGCTGCTGGTGCTGGACGGCTCCACTGGCCAGAATGCCCTGGAGCAGGCCAGGCAGTTTACGGCTGCCACCCAGGTGACCGCCCTGGCAATTACCAAACTGGACGGAACGGCCAAAGGGGGCGTGGTCATAGCGATCGCCAACCAGTTCCATATTCCGGTAAAATTCATCGGGGTAGGAGAGCAAATGGAAAACCTGCTTGTTTTTGATAAACATGAATTTGTGGAAAGTCTCTTCAGCCTGGAGAAAAAACCCTAGATACTTTTCGCCTGCCCTGAAGACCGGCCATTCTGTCCGTGCTGTCAATGCAGCTTATAACAGGAGGGCTCTTTATTGAAAAGGGCTTAATCTGCCCCCCCTTAGGAGGTTCCTTTGCTGTTAAATTACCTTCGACACTTCCCCTGTTAATCAACCCACACCATTACCGCCTGCAGACCGGCCCTGTCATAGCGGTATGTTCGTCGCATCATTTCGGAGTATGGTCTCATTTACCGGTTTGTTTCGGATTTCACGGACTAGTTTTGATCCCTGACAAACAAAATGTATGAAAAAGATTTTCTTTCTTTCCCCGATTCTACTGTTATGCATGGCCCTTTCAGCGCAACCTCCCGGCCCTATGCCCGGGTCTGCGGGCGGCCCGGGTGGGTCCATGGCCAATATCGGTCATCTCTTTGGTAAGATTACCGATACGGCAGGCAGACCGATGGCAGATGTAAGTGTCCTGCTGATGCAGTCCAAAGCCGATACCGTCACACACCGGAAAAAAGAGATTCTGCTCAAGGGTATGACCACCAAGGCAAACGGAGAGTTCAGCTTTGAGGATCTTCCCCTTTTTGGACCGCTCAAGCTAAAGATATCCTCTTCCGGCTACAATCCCCTTGACCTGTCAGTGGGTTTTGTTTCCGCAATGCCCGGTGGTAAAACAGCCCGCCCCGGATCGGCTGCCATGCCCTCTGCAGACAAGGACCTGGGTAATATCCGCCTTTCAGCCAGCGTAATGCAACTGCAGACTGTCACCGTAACGGCCAGCAAGCCAACCCTTAGGATGGACATCGATAAAAAAGTATATAACGTGGAGAAAGATATCGTCAATGCAGGCGGAACCGCACTGGATGTCATGAAAAATGTACCTTCCGTGAATGTGGATATTGACGGAAATGTTACCCTTCGCAATGCAGCTCCGCAACTCTATGTGGACGGAAGGCCTACTACCCTGACCCTTGACCAGATACCGGCAGATGCCATTGAAACGGTGGAAGTGATCACCAACCCTTCGGCCAAATATGATGCCTCCGGGGGAGGGGCAGGTATACTCAACATCGTTTTGAAGAAAAACCGCAAAACCGGCTATAACGGCAGTGTCCGTGCCGGAGTGGATAAATACGGCGCCCTGAATGGCGGCGGTGATTTCAGCGTACGGCAGGGTAAATTCAATGTAACGGCAAGTGCTAATTTGAACCAGATGAACGGAAAGACGAACGGGGTCACCGACCGGCTCAACCTGACGGAGACCCCCGAAACTTCCATTCACCAGACCAATTACGACCGAAATAAAGGGGAGTTTATTTTTGGCAGATTCGGGGTTGATTATTTTGCTACCAACCGAAACACTTTTTCTCTGACCGGTTTTAAGGTTCACGGGGAATTCAAACCGACCTCCATGCTGGATATTACCACCGACAGCCTGTTCAGCAATTCGGTGACCTCCGCCTTCAGCCAGCGCAATACCCTCACCAACCGGGTCTTCAACGGAGGAGGTTTTACTGCCGGGTTCAAACACATTTTCCCCAAAAAAGGGGAGGAACTTACAGCAGATGCGTCCTTTTTCCAGGGGAAAAGCGACAACAATTCCCTGTATACCACCCATTATTTTTCAAACGGTCCGCAGAGCAGCATTTCGGGTACGGGGCTCCAGCAGATTATTGGATATGGAAGCGACAAGAACCTGGTCATGCAGGCCGATTACACCAACCCGCTCAGTGCGAACACCAAACTGGAAGCCGGTATCAGGTCTGCCATCCGCAGCAGGGTAACCAATAACGATAATTACCTCTTTAATGATTCCAGCGGAGCTTATCTCCTGGTCCCAGCCGCTTCCACCAATTACTCCAACAATGATAACGTATATGCGGCTTACGCGAGCCTGAGCAGTTCCATTCGCCAATTTGGTTACAAACTGGGTCTGCGTGCGGAAAGTTCCAACTATTCCGGTCAGCTGGCCGAAGTGAAGACTCCCTTCCACAACAGCTACCCGGTCAGTTTATTCCCTTCGGTCTTTCTCAGCCAGAAACTGGCTTCACGCCAGGAGCTCCAGCTCAGCCTGACCCGAAGAATCAACCGGCCGAATTTTTTCCAGCTCATCCCTTACACAGATTACTCAGACAGCCTCAATATCACCAGGGGCAATCCGGCGCTGGTGCCCGAATTTACCTGGTCGGCGGAATTTTCCTACCTGAAGACCTTCAGCGGCAACAATACTTTCCTGGCTTCCGCTTACTATAAAAGGACGGATAACCTGATCACCCGGTATCTGGATACGGCCTATAATGCGGTTTCCGGTAAACAGGATTTTATCAATACCTATGAAAATGCACTAAGCAGTACAACCATGGGGGCGGAGCTCACTTCCCAGAACAGCCTGGCCAGCTGGCTGGATATCAGCACCAATATCAATGTTTATAATTCGAGGATCAATACATCCAATATAAGCGGGCAGTCGCAGCAACCGCTCTGGAGCTGGTTTGGAAAGTTCAACAGCACCTTTAAGCTGCCCGCCAAATTTACCCTGCAGCTGACAGCCCTCTACCAGTCAAAGACAAACCTGCCGGTCAGCAATGGGGGCGGGGGAATGGGCGGACCTCCCAATATGCAGAGCCAGAGTGCCTCCCAGGGATACATCAGGTCCTTTTACGGGGTTGATATCGCTGTTAAAAAGACCTTCCTCAAAAATGATGCGGCCTCTGTTTCCTTGAGTGTGGGCGATCTGTTCCGGACCCGCAAATCTGACCAGTATTCCTACAGCAGCTTCTTCATACAGGATTACAGCCGGCTGCGTGATCCGCAGATGGTCAGACTCAATGTTGCTTACCGGTTTGGAAAGATGGATGTGAATTTATTCAAACGCAAAAGTCAGGGAACCGGGGAAAACGGCGCGGATATGTAAGCATTCCCGGATAGAAAACAGGCGCCGCTTTGATGGCACTACATATTCAGCCAGTAGTTCAGTTTAAATACAATGGCCCGGTTTTTATTCTGCAGAAAAGGGGTGGTAAAATAGTTGTCGGTATAGACTAAAAAAAGATCACTCATCGGCCGGTAACGGTATTGAAAGCGGCTGTTGATATTATAATTGTTTTGTTGGGTATTATACTGCAGGAAAGTGGTCCAGAACACTTTAGTACTGAAATTGATTTCCACCTTGGGGGATATCAGGAACAGCTCGGTTGATCCGTAGGCACCCGGAAATTGAAGTTTGTCGTATTCGGCCTGGATGGATAGATTCACATGGGGCTGGCTTCGCCAGATGACGCCGCCGGAATAACTCTGCAGATTACCGTTGTAAAAACCGCCTGCATTTAACCGTACGTTGAAACTAAAAGGTTTTCTTACATCGGTGTTAAAGCCGAGTCCTCCCTGGGCATAACTATAGTGTCCTTTGGGAAGGGGCACCCCCGAGGTGAATGAAGTGGGATAAAGCAGGTTGAGCTCGTCGGTTGACCCAAAAAGAGTGAAAAAGGAAGTGTTATTGAACAGTACCGTAAAATTGAGGGAATTATCCGTTTCATTGAGGGTATTGTCCAGGTTAAACACGGTGAAATTGCTTGCCTCAATATTGTATTGCCCCACTTTACCTTTTTTGGGGAGTATCTTATAGGTAAAGTCAGTGTATGCCTGCTGAAAACCTACCCGGATGGAAGTGTCCCGCTGGGCGTCATAATTGCTGATACGCTGCACATAGCCCATATCGGTATAATAATTGGTACCCATATGCAATAAGTCGATGGTAGCATTGAAATGCGGATTGGAGTAGGTACCCCCGCCCTCCATGTATTTATCATCGCCATGGACCCCGGGCTTAAAGGACTGGTGGGCGGAGGCCCAGCCTTTGAGGCTACCGGACTGGTTATTGAAATCAAATTCCAGACCTGCGTTCCTGCCCCATTTGCTTAACGGATCGGCGATCTTGGCAGACAGGGGCTCAAAATTTTCCCGATTGAGAAAATACCCCTTAACCACCGATCGTTTCAGCACCTGCTGATGGATGGAAACTGCCGTAAAATTTTCGCCGTAATAGCTTCCTTTGCTGGCAGTTTGCATATTCATGATACCAATCCGGGTTGTTTTGGTGATGTCCCCCGACAGTCGGGCTCCCGCCAGAATGGGGATTCGGTTTCCGTTTTTGTCCAATCCGATGGACCGGGAATAAAATGGGCTGATCAGACCCGGTATTCCATAGCCGCCGAAGAGATCTCCGTTTTCCAGGAAAAAAGATCTTTTTTCAGGCAGGAAAATATCATAGCGGGTCAGGTTGGTTACCTGCTGGTCTACTTCAACCTGGGAAAAATCCGGATTCAGGGTCAGGTCGAGGTTTAACGATGAGGTGACAGCCATCTTGGCGTCAAAACCGGCATTGAAGGTGCCTTTGGTCGGGAGGCTGTTTTCCTTGTCCTGGCTGATACCGCCGGTAGTATAAGGGATCAGTACTATGTTTTTCCCTGGTTTGGGTGGCGGTTCACTCCACAGCATCGCCCCATCGCCGGTCAGATCGTAGGAATGAAGGAAAACCGGGAGGTGTGTCCAGGTGGAATATTCGAAGGATTTTTGGTCAATACGAACAAAATTGATTCCCCAGACCAGGTTATTGCTTGAGTAACGCAGGGTTTTAAAGGGTATGGCAATTTCAGCCGTCCAACGGTCCGAATATCTTTTGGTGGCGGAAAGCCATTTATTGTCCCAGCTGTAAGTAGGCTCGGTTCCATAATGGAGCTGGTCCTCGGACTGGGCATTGAAAGCATTTAGGACGAAAAAAAATCCGTTCAGCCGCTGGTTCTGCGGATCCAGGACAATGGCCACCCCGTCGTTGCCATCATGGCCTATATCCCTTTTGAGGCTCTGAATTACAACATGGCCGGAGTCGTAGGCTGTAAAGGCAAAATAGATGAAGTTATCATCAAAGAGCACCTTTACCTCCGTTTTCCGGGCTGCCTTACCATTGTTGTTGGGAAATTTTCGCCAGAAATCCCCTGCATTGTCTGCCTTACCCCAGGCTGCTTCATTGAACTCCCCATCTATAACAATGGGTTCGCTGGTCCGGTTAATATGCAACTGATATTCTTTTTGAAATGGGTTGGCATCCTGGGTTTGTGCCTTCAGGCCAAAGGAAATAAGTACGCAAGCGGCAGTTGTAATCAGTGTCCTGATGATAAGATACACTATGGGTGTTTGGTTAGCGGTTATAAAAAATTAAAAATAATAATATATACAAGTCATGAGATTGCCGCTTATATAAATTATAAATATTTTATAATGAATTCAGACTTTGTTGGGATCGGCTAACAATAAGGGCTGAACCGGGGGGAGGGTGCCGGGGGCGGACCAGAGTTTTGCCAACGGAAAAAACGGCCAAAGATGTTGGGGGGAAAGTATTTGGTTCAGGAGGATCCGTATTTTCCGGTAAGGGCCATAACAGCCTCCCTGTAATTATCACCCACCGGAAGTTCCAGCAGACCCAGGAAAATGCTGTTTTTCCTGATGGCGGTTACATAACTGATGGAAACAATATAGGATTTATGGATGCGAACAAACTGCTTGGAGGGCAGGAGTTCCTCCATATTTTTCATACTCATACGCGTAATGATTGGTTTGGAGGAATTCTTCAGGTGAATACGGATATAATCTTTGAGCCCTTCCATGTAGCTGATATCGGCATAATTAATCTTCAGCATGCTGTAATCCACGCTGACAAAAAAGTAATCAGCCTCCGGCTGCCCCGGCCTGCCGGGATGACTGCGGAGCTGGTGGATCTCCAGGGCTTTGTTGCAGGCCCTGATGAAACGGTCCAGGGAAACGGGCTTGACCAGGTAATCGGTTACATCCAGGTTAAATCCCTCCAGGGCAAATTTTTCGTAGGCGGTCACCAGAATGATCAAGGGTTTTTGGGGCAGGCTTTGAATGAACTGCAGGCCGGTGAGTCCGGGCATTTGTATATCCAAAAAGATCAGGTCCACCGGATTGGAGGCCAGCCATCCCATGGCATCCATGGCATTGTTGAATTTGGCTGCCAGCTGCAGGTAAGGCACTCTGCTGATATTATCTTCCAGCAGCTCCAGCGCCAGGGGCTCGTCATCAATGGCAATACATCGCATAATCAGTGTAGATTTAGTTGCAGGGAAATCATGAACCAGTCCTCGTTTTTATTGATAAGCAGGGTGTGGTTGCCGCCATACAATAAATTCAGGCGCCTTTTCACATTGGTCAGCCCGATACCGGAGGTCTTGTCCCTGATTTCCAGGGAACCGGGGTTATAGCGGTTTCTGACCGAAAATTGAAGCTGGGCATTCCTGGCCCTTAATTCGATATGTATCTGGGCATTTTCCAGCATGCCTGTGCCGTGTTTGAAAGCGTTTTCCACAAACGGGATGAGGAGCATCGGTTCGATCTGGTAACTGCCGTCCGGCTCTTCTGCGAGAAATTCAATGGAAAGCTGGCTCCCAAAGCGCTGTTTTTGGAGGTCAATATAACTTTGCAGGTACTCGCATTCCCTTTCCAGGGGAACCTTTTCCTCATCTGCTTCGTAGAGCATGTACCTCATCAGGGAAGACAGTTTGATTAAGGAAGGCTCCAGGATATCAGATTTCTTGCGTGCCAGCGACACCATATTGTTCAAAACATTGAACATGAAATGGGGACTAACCTGGGAGCGCAAAAAGGAAAGCTCGGTTTTGAGGTTTTCATTTTCCTTTTCCTTGGCCAGTTTGTCAAACCTGACCCGGTCGCTGATCAACTGGTAGGCCATGCTCATGGAGAATATAAACAGATAGATAAAAAAGTTAAACATCACGGACCTTGAATGGAAATGAGATTCCCCAAAGACAAAATAGGAAACCAGGTATAACTGCAACATCAGCCATCCAAGCACCAGCAGCTGGATCAGGGCGAATTGCCAGTATTTTTTTCGGTAAATGTAGGATGGAACCAGCAGCAGGGCATTAAAATAGAAATACAAGACCCAGGTAGCATTCATGATGATGGTAAAGTAGATGCTGTGCCTGGAATCGGCCGAGTTTTCATGGGGCGCCCTTTTGTTGTCATGGGCCGAATCAAGCAGGTAGGGCAGAGAAAACAGCAGCGTCCATGCGGCCAGGTGCAGCAGCACGGTAACCCATCTTTTCGCATACCAGGATTGTTTCATCCTGCTAAAATAAGACCTTGGACAGACTTATTGGATTATCAGGGTAAACTTGAGATGAATCTCGCATTTTCTGAGACCAAATCATGTGGGACTATCGGGAATGGTCCTGCCCGGTCATGAAAAGTGGGCAACCGTTCCCTGGGGCCTGGAATCCCTGAGGGTATTTCCAGAGGCCTGCCGACACCCAGGGAAACACCTCTGCCCATGGACGCTATTGAGTTTCAAATATGCACATATCAACTAATATTTATTAGTTGGGAAAGGATACACAGTTAATTGGACCAGGATATATATTAACTACTAATTCAGGCCCTTGGGATACAGTTACCTAAGAATGGTCGTTTTCGGGTAAGATCAAAGGAACTGACCCAGATGATTCCAAGCCTGGACCAAATTGGCGGTAAAATACCCGGACTGGTGCTAAAATCCCTGCCGGTTTTTTTATCTCAGCCTGCCTGGCCGCCACATCAGCCATCGGACAATGCGTTAATAGCATTGGCCCCAACAACCCTTTCTCTGCCAGGGACCAGCCCTTTTCGGGGAGTAATTTTGCATTCCTCAATCCTGCCAATGTATTGGTGTCAGATGGCAGTAATACCAGCTCAACTGCCCTGCTGACGCTTCTTATGCTCAGTGGCAAGACGGATTACCTGATGGCCACTCATTTCAATATGGGGTTGCCGGTTACCGCTGCGGTTTGCGGAATTTCCGTTTCAGTGCAAAAAAGTGCTTCCAACATACTGGGCCTGGTTTCCACAGTCCAGGATTATCAGGTATACCTGTTGAAAAATGGTATCCCGGTGGGTACCAATAAAGCCAGCCCTGCAGCCTGGACTTCCGCTTCCTCCTGGTATAGCTATGGCGCATTGGGAGATAACTGGGGAACCTCCTGGAGTGTCTCGGAAATCAATGCTGCCAATTTCGGGGTGGCGATTTCAGCCACCATGACCGGTCTGGTAACGCTTGCTCCCAGTGCTTTGATTGATAATATACGATTGACCGTTTATTATGATAATTCCTCCCTGTTGGGTCTGGCCATCCCGGATTTTTGCCTCAATACCCAGGGGGATTCGGCGGTACAGCTACACTGGATGATGGCTTCAGGGCACCTAGCCAGTTATTATCTGGTTCAAAGATCCAGCGATGGGACAGCCTGGGAGACATTGGATAGCCTCTTGTACAATCCGCTTACCTCTATGACCCCTTCGCTGGAATTTCAGGACGCTCATCCCCTGGAAGGAAAATCCTATTACCGGATTGCCTTATCGGACCCCGATAAGGGTTTGCAATTTTCCCGGGTTGCCTCTGCGGTTCTGCCAATTTCCCCAATCCAAGTGGTATACCCTAACCCGGCTTCCCGTTTTGTGATGGTAAGGAACCCGGGAAGCAATCCCGGCGTACGTGTTTGCGACGCTTCCGGAAGGTATTTTCCGGTGCAGGTCATGAGATTGGATGCCCGAACCCTTTGGGTGGGACTGGAGTCACTGCAGCCCGGCATTTATTTCCTGTCCGTGCAGGGAAGGATGTATACCGTCCTTAAAAAATAACAGCTGCCAGGACCGGGCAAAAAAAGGCCGTAAGTTGTCTTACGGCCTTGTCAATATTAAGCATTACCGTCCATTTGGCACTGATTGTGTTCCTGGTCTTTTTCCTGAAGATATCCAATTGAAAGAATTCCTGTTAACCAGGTCCCGCTACCCATTAAAGCCACTGAAATCAGGTCTGGGAGCCCTGGCCCATAGATATGTTGAATCATTCATCCACCTGGTAAATCAGGGCCATCGCCCTGGGTGGAAGTTTATATGGCAGCAATGGTTGAATTCATTGTCTATCAAAAGGTGGTGATGGAGTTCCCGGGAGTATTGGATGGTGCCCAAAGATAAAACCCCCTTTTTAGCAATCCAATATTTATGGCCCGGAAAGCTGCTTTATAAATAATCACTCTTAGATATTGGCTAGCCACATCCCATTACGGGGTACCCTAACCATGGGCGTTGATAAGCAAATGGGCGGACTTTGCTTTAAATGGTTGTCTGATCGACCCTAGCTGTCTGTAAGCGGATTGGCGATGGTCGCAACAGGCCAGGCAGCCTTTAAAACGATAAAGCCGCTTTCTAAAGAAGCGGCTTTATGTTGGTAACAGGGTGGGTTATTAATGCCTGTGTATTTGCCGGCTTACATGATTTTCCTGGTGGTTAAGTACTTTTTGTTCGCCTTTGGTGATATGTCCATGGTTCTGTGCAGCCATGTCCCGCTCTTCCTGGCGGATCTGGTGATCTTCCTTGTGTAATTTGGCGGCTTCCTTCCGGCTCATTTTGCCATCAGCTACTTTGTCTTTGATCCGCGCATTCTGATTCTTCAGGCGGTTATTGACTTCTTCCCGGCGGGGGTGGTTCTGCTGCCATTTGGTGTCTGTCTGCGCAAAACTGGCCTGGCTTAAAGCCAACAGAAGGATCATTGTGCTGCTTAATAAGATTACTTTTTTCATGTGGTTTAAATTTAATAGATAAATAGATTGATTAGGATAAACCTTACAGATAATAGACCGGCGCTATTTTAAAAGGTTTAATCACCCATACCGGTCGGCCCAGCGCCATTTAAAAAATGGGCTGTTTCCTAAAAAACGGGTAAAACCAGCATTTGGTATAGGATCTTACTGGTTTTTCTGTAGCGCCTGGATCAGCAATCCGTCCAGGTATTTTCGATCAAAGCATTTGCCCCTCAGCCATACGGCGCTGATTTTTTTTGTATTGCCGATACGCACCAACGGATCCGCATCCAGCAATACCAGGTTGGCCAGGAAGCCCTTGCCTATATTGCCTTCCTGGCTGGCCGTATGCAGGAAAATAGCCGGGTTCAGGGTAGCAGTCTGCAGGGCTTTTAAGGGGGAAAGACCGGCTTTCACCAAAAGGCCCAGTTCATCATGCAGGCTAAATCCCGGAAAGCAATAAGGATTCAGGGCATCTGTCCCGGCCAGTATGCCAACGCCGGCGCGGGACATGGCCCTGACCAGCCCCTCGAGATAATGATAATTTTTTCGTTGTTCCATATAATCCTGCTGGCTCCAGTCCCTGTGTTCCGGATCGTTTTGCGGCAACCAGCTCTCAGCAAGTTCCCTGGAGAAATAACGTAGCCGGGAATCGCGCTGAAAGACCGTGTCATTTAAATGATTGGCTGCATAGCTGAGTACCAGGGTGGGGACCTGCCAGGTTTTGTTTTTTACCAGGACTCCGAATAGATGAGCGGCTTTATGGGGATCATAACTCTCATAGATCTGCGGGATCAGGGTTTTGTATTCATCCCAGGTATTGAGCAGTCTCCCCTTTTGGGTGATGGTCGCTTCCCTGGAGGAACAGGCAAGGCCCAACCCATACAAATGTTCAAAGCTGGCCTGTCCTGCCTCCGAAGCATCCAGGGCGCTTACCGCATAAGGCAGATGCCCGGCAAAGGGAATTTTTACTAATCTGCATTCTTCCGCTATGGCGAAAAATTCATACTTATTAATCTTATTGTATATTTTAATGAAATCCGATCCCCTTACTTTTTGGCTGTCTACAAAAAGCCTTGCCTCCTCCGGGGAACGGATGAAGGTAAATGCATCATTATAGGGAGGGCCTCCTTCCAGCACGGGACTTCCGATAATGACCCTGGGACAAAGGGAATCCCCTTCATAAACGCGCCTGGCTGCCGCAGCGTCTGGCGGCCCTTCCATCAGCCGCACCCCAGTTACCCCGTTTACCAGGTATAGGGGCAGTTCGTCCCTGCTCTCGATATGCACATGCATATCCCATAAGCCAGGAATGAGAAATTGGTGCCTGGCGTTGATGACCCTGGTTTTTTTCGGAAAATGCCCGGTCCGGTCCGGATAAATTTCCATGATCCGGTTACTGTCTATAAGAACCGTTTGATTGGGCAATCTGGTACCCATGGCTACATTGATGATGGTCACATGGACAATCGCATAGTCGGGTTGCCGGGTCTGTTGGGCCGAAAGATCCGAAAGAAAATATAACAGAAAAAGCCAGGACTGCAGGAGTTTCAAGCTTGCTATTTTGACCTAAAATTATCCTTTATACCGCAAACCGTCCCGCCTCTTATGATCCTGAGACCATTTTTGATCCCCTGGTGTCCAGACGGAGAAGGCAGGGGATAAGAAAATTTGTTTTTTCATTTATCCTGGGGCGGACTTAGGACTACCGCAGTTGTTTCCCCCTGCAGCCGGGCTGGATCCTCAATACATACGGCAATCTGAGGCCTATCTGGACAGGACCGGCAGGGACAATAAGGCACGCGGGGGCGCCTGGAATACCCTTTCCTGGTATAATCCGGGTGTGATCCGGGCTGGTTAAATATTTTGCAGCGCCTGCTGACCTGCAGGAGGTCAGGGGCATTGCCGGGAAAGACCCGGAGCCGGGTTTTGATCCAATGGCCCGGATTGACCGGGGGCCGTCAATGGCTGGAGCAGAGCATACCGGATCATATCAGCCACTTAATACCGGGGGCGCAATGGGTGTTTTCCTGGATCCTACTGACCCTGATAATGCCGCCCACACAGAAATGGACAATTGAATCATTCCCGTCCTCTCAGATCCTGAAACTGAGCGGATTTTTCCTATATTCATTTTTTAACCGGGAACATTAATTATAAAGATGAAGACTGCCCATTATTTTTTCAAACTATATGTATGTGCCCTGTTTGTCCAAATACTCCTGGGTGTTGGATGGGCACAGCCCAAGGGGCCTTCTTTTCAGGTCATTGGCTTTTATTCAGGCAACCTGCGAAATGACAGGGCTCATGTGAGCTTTGTGAATGAGGCAAACAAATGGTTCCGTGAAATGGGGCTTACCCACGGATTCAGGTATGATTCAACACAAAATTGGAATAACCTCAATGATTCTTTTTTGCGTTCCTATCAGGTGGTGATTTTTTTGGATTCCAGACCAGATTCTCCTTCACAGCGCAGGGCGTTCCAGCATTATATGGAAGAGGGCGGGGGGTGGATGGGATTCCATTTTGCCGGTTTTTCATTAACCCCTTCTGAGGTTCCGGCAAACTGGAACTGGTACCACAACGAATTCCTGGGTTCAGGCCAGTGGGAGGGCAATACCTGGAGACCGGTTTCAGCCACACTTCGGGTGGAAAATCAGCATCATATGGCCACCCTTCATCTGCCGCCGACCTTCCGGTCAGCGCCCAGTGAGTGGTACAAATGGGAACATGATCTCCGGCACAACCCGGATATCCAAATACTGCTCTCTGTCGACTCTTCGAGCTTCCCGCTCGGCACAGGACCCAAGCCGCATGAAATATGGCACAGCGGATACTACCCGATTGTATGGACCAATACAAATTATAGGATGATCTATTTTAATATGGGACATAATGACATCGATTATGAGGGCGGCAGTTTCAGGGAACTTTCCAGTTCATTTTCCAGTGAATACCAAAATACGCTGATACTGGACGCACTGCTTTGGCTGGGGAAGGGTAAAAAAGGCAGTGTCCGCGGGGCCCACTAAGGGTCTTCATGATCCAAAAAAGCGTATTCAGCGCGTGTAGCATATTTCTGCCGGCCTGTATCCAGGCGTTTCATTCGAATCGGAAAGGATACTGTGTGCAAAGGATCTTACCCTCTTTTTATAATGATTTTCATACTGTCATCGGGGCGGTTGGCTATGGGGCGGAGGTTATCATGTCCCCAGGGGAAATGATGCCATCCTTTCCGCTGCTTTGGGACTGCTAATCGAGGGTCGTTGGTTCAAGTCAGGCAAGGGAGCATTAATACAAATAAAAGGGTTATAGTTTTATAGCCTAACCCTTTTTGATAGTATAAACTTTTACTTTAATAATTGCCGCAGTTTGTTTACTGTTTGAATTAGTCCATTTTTTTGTAAAGTTTCTAACACTTGTTCTTCCTTCCGGGGTGGATTATTTGAATTTTCAACTCGCTTTTGGAAGGCATGCAACGCCACTTTTCCATTTTGGTCTATTAGGTTAGAAATGAAAAGTCCGGGCTTTGTGCTTAAATGTTAAATCGCTCGACAAATTGCTCCGGAAAATCATTCCTATTTAAAGTCACTATTACATCAGAATTGTCTTTAAATAACAGCTGCCAATGCATGTCGGTCATTCTTATCTGGGAGTTCAAGAGATTCAATTAGGGTAGAATAATTTGTTGTATTCGCATCAGGAAAAGCTTCATTCATCGCAGATACAGCACCCTTCAGGCTTTCTTCCTTTAAATCTGTCCGATTCAATAAAAATTACTAAGCCATTCATTATGTATTTCCTCTGTCCAAATAGGTTTATACAAATCTGAATCTGCCAACCATAATAAAAGATCAGATATGGGTGGGGGATATAAGACGCATGCGTCTAAGATGGTTTTAAGCTTTCCTGAATAAATCATTCGTATCCAAGATTTAAGCCTTGAGCTTGTTTATTCAAGAAGGAAAGCCTTTCCGACCTTGTTTTCCTTAAGTCCTTATCATATTTCTCCAGGTCCTCAAATAGGATTCTTCTATGGCCTCCTATTTTCCGATAGGGTATCTTGCCTTGCTCCAACAATTTTACCAAATGAGGGCGAGAAACACCCAACATGTCTGCAGCCTGTTGCGTACTTAATTCAGAATCGGATGGGATAAAAGTGATGGCCTTTCTCTTTGACATATATTGAAGTATTTCATTTAATAGGCGTTTGGCACCATCAGGTAGTTCCGCACTCTTTTTAGTCTCTTAAATACAGACAATTCACTACTTGGGTTTAACACAGATCACCGATTGAGGCACATATGTTCTTCCACTCAAAATGGACATTACTTTTGATTCAAACCCACCGTCATTGTAATCAATAGTAACTGCTCCGAGATGTTCAAAGTGGCTTTTATATTTCCTAACATTCTGTATATCAGCCAAAACAATTACCCCTCCAGGCTTCAAAACACGATACATTTCATCAAGTGATTTTAATTGTTCATTTTCTGATTCAATATTGTGAACGACCCAATGTGACATTACTAAATCTATTGTTTCATTTTCAAAAGGTAATTGCCGCGCATCAGCCGTTTGTATTTTAATTTTTTCTGATACCCCTTCTATTTCAGCGTTATGGAAGGTTGCGTTTTCATTATTATTGGATTGGTCTTTGGCATTCCAAATGTCAATTCCTATTGATATACCTACACGTATTCTTTTAGCAGCACCGATTAATAATAGCCCCTTCCCGCATCCAATATCCAAGGATTGTTTAACGACTTCCCATTTGAGGTATTTACCTGCTCCATCCAATAAAAAATCTCTCGTTTTTAATTTGCCAATTTTTGAACTATAGGTCATATAGCCTGCCATAAATGTGCCATATAAAGTAAGGATTGTTCCCAATAAGATTAGGACAAATGAAACCGTTTGTAACCCTTTTAACCAACCTGAACGCCCCAATATGGTCAGATATATTATGGTCAATCCGGCTATTGAAATTAAACACATACCCATTCTTATACCTGGGGCATCAATTCCATAGTCTAGTTTTTTTCTTTCATTTAAATGAGAAACCATATCACTACCGTCTCGTTTAAACTACCAGATTTTCAATTGATTATATAAAAGTTCTTTGACATCTTGATTGCTTGTTTTCTTAAGTAACTGGTTTA
>CAIVKC010000062.1 GCA_903906365.1 uncultured Bacteroidota bacterium
CCTGGTGTCCAAGGCCATCCGCAAACACGGAATGACCGTGGCTCTTTCCGGTGTGGGAGGGGATGAATTATTTGCGGGCTATCCCATCTTTTCCCAATACCTCCAGCTCCAGCAAAACCGATGGCTCTGGAAGATCCCGGCTGCCCTGCGGGCAGGAATTTCCGGGGTTACCCTGCCTGGTTCCGGGGGCAATAAAAAAGGCAGGATGCGGCAGATCCTCAATGCACCCGGCTGCAGTATTGACCAGGTTTACCCGGTCCTGCGTCAGATATTTTCAAACCGGCAGATTCAGCAGCTCACCCGGCTGGGTGAAAAAGGCCCTCTGACAAATACCCTTCAGCAGGAACTGCTGTCAAAAAAAGAATATATCGACCGGCTTCCCTATTTAAGCCAGCTGTCTGTAGCTGAATACTTAGGATATACCCAGCATACCCTGCTCAAGGATACCGACCAGATGAGCATGGCCGTTTCCCTGGAAGTCAGGGAGCCCTTCTTTGACCAGGACCTGGTGGAATATGTACTGGGGGTACCGGACCGGATCAAAAAACCGGTTTATCCCAAAAGCCTGCTGGTGGAATCGCTCAAACCCCTGCTGCCCCATGAAGTGGTCTTTCGTAAAAAGAAAGGTTTTCTGTTTCCCTGGAGTAACTGGCTTAAAAATGAACTCTTTTCGTTTTGCGACAGCCATATCCGCAGTATGGCCGGCCGGCCTTTCATAAAGGGAAATGAACTGATCTCCTGCTGGGAGCGTTTTGTGAAAGGAGATGAAAACGTCCGCTGGACAGAGGTCTGGCTTTTTATCGTGCTTGATTACTGGATGGAAAAAAATAACATCGAATAACCCGGATCCCCCGTTGAACTACCCTGCACTTCAATTTGCAATTATTGGCTGCGGCCGCATCGCCGAACGGCATGCCCGGCAGATTTCGGCCCTGGGCTCAAAGCTTGTTGCCGTCTGTGACCGGGATCCGCAACGGGCACTGGATTTCGGTTTGGCCCATGGCGCCAGGCCATACCCGGAAATCGGTCTGCTGCTGGATGGGGAAAAGGAGTTGGATATTGTAGTGGTCTGTACGCCCAACGGCCTTCATGCAGAACACAGCATCCGGGCTTTGCAGGCGGGATTCCACGTAATTTGTGAAAAACCCATGGCCCTGCATGTTTCAGACTGCCGCGACATGCTGGAGGCTGCGCGCCTGGCCCGAAGGCAGCTCTTTGTCGTCAAACAAAACCGGTTCAATCCTCCCGTGAAGGCCCTCAAAGGCCTGCTTGTAGCAGGCAGGCTGGGCCGGATCTACAGCGTGCATGTCAACTGCCTGTGGAACCGCAATGCTGACTATTACAGCAATTCCTGGAAGGGAACCATGGACCTGGATGGCGGTATTCTGTATACCCAGTTCAGTCATTTTATCGATCTGCTCTACTGGATGATCGGGGATATCACTGACGTAAAGGCCTTTACAGCCAACCTGTGTCACCAAGGCTTCATTGAGTTTGAAGATACGGGCGTGGCATGCTTTCAATTTGAAAACGGCGCCCTGGGGACCCTGCATGTCAGCATCAACGCGTATCTCAAAAACATGGAAGGATCCCTGACTATACTGGCCGAGAAAGGATCCGTCAAGGTGGGCGGTGAGTATCTAAACCTGCTGGAATACCAGTTACTGGAAGGGACGCAGATCCCGGAACTTTCCTCCGGCAACAGCGCCAATGACTATGGCACTTACCGGGGCTCCATGTCCAACCACGATAAAGTGTATGCCCATGTCCGGGAAGTCATTGCCGCCGGCGCGCCTAACCGGATGGATGGCCAGGAAGGACTGAAAACAGTGGAGATCATTGAAAAAATTTACGCAGCAGCCCATGGATCCCATCATTAATCAAATAGGCATCAAAGACGTGGAATTCGGCACCGATGTGCAGATCGTCCAGCCCGTAAACCTGTATGGATGCCGCATTGGCAGCCATGTATTCATCGGCCCCTTTGTGGAGATCCAGCGGAATTCCCGAATCGGTGACCATACGCGCATCCAGTCCCACAGTTTCATCTGTGAACTGGTCTCCATCGGGGAGAGCTGTTTCATTGCCCATGGTGTGATGTTTATCAACGACACTTTTTCAACCGGAGGGCCGGCCGGCCGCCAGGGACAGGCTTGGAAACCCACAGTGGTTGGCAGCCATGTATCCATCGGCTCCAATGCAACCATTCTGCCGGTCAGCATCTGCGATCATGTGGTGATCGGTGCCGGAGCGGTTGTTACCAAAGATATTACCCTGCCGGGCTATTACGCGGGTAACCCTGCCCGGTTGATTAAAGAAAAGCCCTGAAAACAAAGGCGCTCCTTTTCAATGGATAACAAAAAAAAGATATTGGTACTGGTGGATTGGTTTGCACCCGGATACAGGGCCGGAGGGCCCATCCAGTCCTGCGTTAATTTTGCCTTTGCCCTCAAGGAGCATTTTGAGATCCTGGTGCTTTCCACCGATACGGACCATGGGGAATCCGAGCCATATCCGGGCATTGTTGCCAATGAATGGACCCGTTCCCTGGACCCTGATATCGGGGTCTATTATGCGGCCAAAAAGACCCTGACCCTTTCGCAGCTTCGCCGGGTCATGCTGGAATCTAAAGCGGATTATATCTATCTCAATCACCTGTTTTCCCCCCGTTTTGTGGTATATCCCCTCTGGCTGGCATTCAGGGGAAAACTGGCCAGCCGGTTGGTGCTTTGCCCCCGGGGCGCCCTCTATGAAAGTGCGCTGGCGGTAAAGCCCTACAAAAAACGTCCATTCATCAGGCTGTTTAACTGGATGGGCATACACCGCAAGATCACTTTCCATGCGACCAATGACCGGGAAAGAGCAGCGATCCTGGCGTATTTTCCGGGAAGCCGTGTGCTGGTCGCAGATAACCTGCCCAATGCCAAACAGCCTCCTTTTAAGGGAATTGAAAAAAAAGCCGGCTCCCTTTCCTGCATCTTCATTGCCCGGATCGTACCGATCAAGAACCTGCTTTACCTGCTGGAGACCCTGGAAAACCAGGCTGCTACCATCCAATTGACGATCGTGGGCCCAGCCGAGGACGAGGCTTACTGGAGCCTTTGCGCGCAAAAAATAAAGGCCTTGCCTTCCAATATTACGGTCAATTACCTGGGAGCCATCGACAACAAGGAACTGATTGCTTTATTGCAGTTGCATCACCTCTTTATACTGCCTACCGAAGGGGAGAATTTTGGACATTCCATTTTTGAGGCCCTGCTGGCCGGCCGGCCGGTACTGATCAGTGACCAGACCCCCTGGCAGGGTCTGGCAGCCAAAAAAGCCGGATGGGACTTACCTTTGGGAAATCCCTCCTCCTTTGGGGACGTGATCGCCCAAACGGCAGGCTGGGATCAGCAGGCCTTTGACCAGTGGGCAAGGGCCAGCTGGCAGTATGCCCGGGACTTCATTCAAAACCCCGAACTTATCAAACAATACCTGGACCTGTTCATATGAATCCAAAACAAGTAAACAACGCAGCCTACCAGACCACCATCGCCATCGGGGCTTCCAGGTTCACCCAGACCAGCTGGTATTTTATCAATATCCTGTTCTTCAAGAACCCCCTGAATGTATTTTCTTCCCTGAAGGTCTTCCTGCTTAAACTCTACGGAGCCAAACTGGGAAAAGGCGTGGTCGTTAAACCTTCGGTGAATATTAAATTCCCCTGGAAACTCCGCATGGGAGACCATTGCTGGATCGGGGAAGAAGTATGGATTGATAACCTGTCGGAGGTAACCACCGGCTCCCATGTGACGCTCTCCCAGGGAGCCCTGCTGCTGACCGGAAGCCATGATCACACCAAGACCACGTTTGATTTTAATTCCCAGCCCATTGCGCTGGAAGACGGGGTATGGATCGGGGCCAGGGCCGTGGTATTCGGGGGGGTAACCTGCCGCTCACACAGCATCCTGGGAATTGCATCGGTAGCAGAAAGGGACCTGGAAGCCTATACCATTTACAAGGGCAACCCGGCTACGGCGGTGATAAAAAGAATCATCCACTAAAACCCTGGCACGAAATTGACCGTTCATTCGTTTTAATCTCACCAAAGCATGATGCAGGCTATAAAAATAAACCATCGAATCATCAAAGAAGCCCTTCGGATCCGCAAGGTGGAGGAAAAATTTCTGCAATTGTTCTCCCAGGGGAAACTCAACGGGACAGTGCATACCTGCGTTGGACAGGAGTTTTCGGCGGTCGCTTTTGCAGGCCAGCTGAAAAAAAAGGATTTTATTTTTTCCAACCACCGCTGTCATGGTCACTATATCGCCTTTACGGGCGATGTAAGGGGCCTGCTTGCCGAATTGCTGGGCAAGGCTTCCGGGACCAGCGGGGGCATAGGCAGCAGTCAGCATCTTTGCCACCATAATTTTTTTTCCAACGGAATCCAGGGAGGCATTGTCCCGGTGGCAGCGGGCTATGCCCTGGCGGGAAAACTAAAAAACAACGGCGCCATCGGGATTGTCTTTATCGGGGACGGCACCCTGGGAGAAGGGGTGCTCTATGAGACCATGAATATCCTGTCCAAATGGGAGATTCCCCTGCTCATCGTCTGCGAAAACAATTTCTACGCCCAGTCCACCCCGCAGCATATTAACCTGGCCGGTGATATCCAGGCAAGGGCCCGGGCATTTGGCATCAGGACCTTCAAAGGGAACACCTGGGAGCCGGAACTGCTCATGGAGCAGTCCGCTGAAGCCATTGCCTTTGTCAGGGACCAGCAGAAACCCTGCTTTTTCCAGGTGGATACCTACCGGCTAAATGCGCATTCCAAGGGCGATGATGACCGCGACCCCGAAGATGTCGCCCTGCACCGCCAGAAGGACTACCTGCATATTTTCCAGCAGCAGTCCCCCTCCTATTACCAGATGTATGAAGAGGCCATCAACCAGGAAATCGATGCCATGGTCGAGGAAATATTCAAAGAATCGGACCTGCCGATAGAAAAATATTTCCAGCCCTCCACCAGGACCGACGACAGGGAATGGAAGACGCTGGAGCCGGTCAACAAACGCCAGGTAGAACTGATCAATACTTTTTTTCAGGAAAAACTGGTCTCGGATGAACGCACCGTATTTCTGGGGGAGGATATCCATTCACCCTACGGGGGAGCCTTCAAAGTCACCAAGGAACTGTCTTTTCTGCGTCCGGAGCGTGTATTTACCACCCCGATTTCAGAAGCTGCCGTAGTGGGTATATCCAACGGACTGGCGCTGAACGGCTTTCGGCCGATTACCGAAATCATGTTCGGGGATTTCATGACGCTGGCCATGGACCAGATCATCAATCATGCCTCTAAGTTTCACCATATGTTCAACCGGAAAGTGAACTGTCCGGTTGTCATCAGAACGCCCATGGGCGGCAGGCGGGGATATGGTCCCACCCATTCCCAGACACTCGACAAATTCCTGGTGGGCATTGACAACGTGAAGACCGTTGCCCTCAATACCTTCATAGACCCGGCCCTTATTTACCGGTCGGTTTCATCCGAAGAACATCCGGTGATTGTCATAGAAAACAAAACGGATTACGGCAAGAAGCTCCTGCATACCCGGCCGCGCAATTTCACCTGCCAGGCCAATGGCGACCCCTATCCGGTGGTCAGGATCAGTCCCGCTGTATCGGCACCCACCCTTACGCTGGTTGCCTACGGCGGCATGGCGGATATGGCCGCCTCCCTGCTGGAAACTATTTTTTCGGAAACCGACCTGCTGGCGGAGCTCATCATACCTTCCCTGATATCGGACCTGCCCCTGGACATTCTCACCGAGTCTGCCTCCAGGACCGGCAGGCTGGTGGTCTTGGAGGAAGGCAGCCCCTTTGGTGGCATCGGGGGAGAATTGATTGCGGGGGTAACTGAAAAGGCGGATGTTAAAATAAGGGTTCGTCGCATTGCGGCATTGCCGGTTCCCATACCTTCGGTCAAATCACTGGAACACCTGGTGCTGCCCGAAAAAAACCGTATTATTCAGGAATTAAAGGAAAGCTTTTAGATAAATGGCACTATTACAACAGATACCAGTTCCCTTACTGGCCGTCAATGACACCACCCTGACGGTGGTTGAAATCACCCGCCGCAGCGGAGAGCCCGTCCGCAAAGGTGACCAGCTGATGGTATTTGAAACCTCGAAGACCACTTATGAGGTAGTGGCTGAGGCGGATGGTTTTGTGGAATTCCTCTGTGAGGTGGATGGTGATTATGAGGTGGGTGCGGTGGTGGCCCGAATTTTCAGTGAGGCGGCTGAAGTTGCGACAAGGCAGGCCCCCGCCCAGCCCGGACGTTCTGAACAGCCTGTTCCGCCGGCCTCCAAAGACATCGCTCTCGCAGTCTGGGAAGGGGAGACTCTTTTTTCACAGGCCGCCTTGCAAATGATGGAGGCGCGGGCCATAGCAAGAGGCTCTTTTGCCGGAAGGGACTTTGTCAGCGCACGTGATGTCGAGGCGCTGGAAGCCGGTTTGAAAAAACCGGCCACTTCTGCCGGGAATCCTTCCGGTGATGGACCTGCCCGCAGGCAGCGGCCTGTATTGCCGGCAGACCCCTCCCGGGTGATCATCGAAAAACTCACTTCGGGCAAGCGCCGTGAAATTGAATACTTAAGTGAGGTGCAGTCCACCGGACTGACCAGCACCCTCCATACTTTTTTTGAAACCCGGGGTATTTTTGGACATATCAACCATTCCATGCAGTACCTGAAAAATTCGCTGCTGCCGGTTATTTGTTATGAAACCAGCCGGCTGCTGCGCAAATACCCTGCACTCAATGGATATTTCACCGGGGAAGCCGTGGCCTATTACAGGGAGGTAAACCTGGGCTTTGCCATAGATATTGACAAAGGGCTTAAAGTGCTCAAACTGGGCGCTGCCGACAGCCTTTCGCTGCCGGAGATTGAACAGGAAATCATGCGGCTCTCCAACCAGTACCTGGACGACAAGCTAGACATCGGCGATCTCACGGATATTACTTTTACCATCACCGATCTGTCAGGCGAGGGGGTTTCCTTTTTTAAGCCGCTGGTAAATAAGATGAACAGCGCCATACTCGGGGTATCGTCGATCGACGAACAGTTAAAGCGTTGCACCCTGTCTGTGACCTTTGACCACCGGGTATCGGAGGGAAAGATGGTGGCCCGGTTCCTATCAGATCTTAAAGGACGGCTCGAGTCCTACCAGTCCAGGTTCCATCCTGCCGTCCACAAGGAGATCACCTGTTTTAAATGTTTTAAATCCCTGCAGGAGGACCTGGGGGATACGGGCTTTGTGCAGTGCATCACTCCCCAGGGGCAGGAAGCCTATATTTGCCAGAGTTGTTTAAAAGGATTTTAGCCATATGGAAGAAAAGATTAAAGAGGTATTGGCTGTCTATATTAATGTCCCGGCTGACAGGATCGGGCCTTCCACGGCCATTGACCGTTCTGCGGTGAACAGCTCCATCATGCTGCACAGGATGTATGCCAGGCTGGCCGGCCTTGGATATGTGGTGGAAAACTACCAGGAACTGTCCCGGTTCAGTGACCTGATGGAGCGCCTCCATCCGGCAGGCTCACCGGGCGCTGTGGAATTGTCCAACCAGCCGGAAATGGCAACGGCCGCCCATAAGGAGGCCGGTATTGCCCCGGAACAGTCCATCGGCATAGACCTGGAACAGGTGAGCGCCCTGCCGAAATCAACCGATTTCCGGGAGGATCCTTTTTATACCATGAATTTCAGCCCCGCTGAAATGGCGTATTGCATCCTGCAACCAGACCCCTACAGTTCCTTTGCCGGACTGTTTGCGGCCAAGGAGGCCATGGTAAAGGCCGATAACGGGTTTAAAAAGCGCCCCTTCAGCGAACTGGTCATTGACCACGAGCCGGGCGGTAAACCCATCCACCCCGATTTCAGCCTTTCCATTTCCCATGCCGGTGAATGGGCCATAGCCGTGGCGGTCAGGCAGGTTCCGCCAGCCAGGACCACCCCAGCGGTCCCGGCGCAGGCCAGGGAGGTTTCCCCCGCCAAAATGAACAGGACGGCCCTGCTGCTTTTTATTGCAGCGGCCCTGCTTTGTCTGGGATCAATAATTATATCGCTGAAACATTAAAAATAACGCGCCCTCTCTCATGAAGGTCTCCATCATCACCGCTACTTTTAACAGCGCCGGTACCATTCGGGATACCCTGGCCTGTGTGCAGTCGCAGGAGCATCCCGATATAGAGCATATCATCATCGACGGGCAATCAGGAGACCAGACCCTCTCCATTGTGTCTGAATTTCCCCATGTGGCTGCCGTGGTGAGTGAAAAGGACCATGGAATCTATGATGCCATGAACAAGGGCATTGCCCGGGCGACCGGGGAGGTCATCGGGATACTGAACTCCGACGACCTCTATGTGGACCAGCGGGTCATTGCCGAGGTGGCCGCGGAATTTGAGGATCCCGCAGTGGAAGCCACCTATGCCGACCTGCAGTACGTGCATCAGGAAGATATTTCCAAAGTGGTCCGGACCTGGAAGACCGGATTATACAACAAAAAGAAGTTCTATTACGGCTGGATGCCTCCCCATCCCACTTTTTTTGTCCGAAGAAAGGTCTATGAACGGGTCGGGCTCTTTGATACCAGCCTTCGTTCTGCTGCCGACTATGAGATGATGCTGCGGATACTGCTCAAGCATGAGGCCCATACCCGTTACATCCCCCGGGTGATCGTAAAGATGCGATCAGGCGGCATGAGCAATGCTTCTTTCCGCAACCGGCTCAAGGCCAACCAGGAAGACCGGATTGCCTGGAAGCTCAATGAATTGAAACCTTATTTTTTTACGTTGTATGCCAAACCGATTCGAAAAATTTCACAATTTATAATCAAATAGTATTATGGCCAAAGTTGCACTAATTACAGGCGTTACCGGACAGGACGGGGCTTATTTAAGTGAATTGCTGCTCAGCAAGGGTTATGTCGTTCACGGCATCAAAAGGAGGACCTCCCTGTTTAATACCGACCGGATCGATCATCTCTACCAGGACCCCCATGAGTCCAACGTGCATTTCAGGCTACATTACGGAGATCTGACCGACTCCACCAACCTCATCCGCATCATACAGGAAGTGCAGCCCGACGAGATTTATAATCTGGCGGCCATGAGCCACGTGCAGGTCAGTTTTGAAACACCCGAATATACGGCCAACGCAGATGGCATCGGCACTTTAAGGATATTGGAGGCAGTCAGGCTCCTTGGCTTAACGGCTAAAACCCGTGTATACCAGGCCTCCACCTCCGAACTCTATGGCCTGGTGCAGGCGGTCCCGCAGTCCGAGACCACGCCTTTTTATCCCAGGTCCCCTTATGCCGTGGCGAAGTTATACGCCTACTGGATAACGGTAAACTACCGGGAAGCCTATAAAATGTATGCCACCAACGGTATCCTGTTCAACCACGAATCCCCGCTTCGCGGGGAGACCTTTGTTACCAGGAAGATCACCCGGGGAGTGGCAAAAATTGCCCTGGGGCTCCAGCAAAAGATCTACCTGGGTAACCTGGACGCCAAACGGGACTGGGGACATGCAAAGGATTACGTGGAAGCCATGTGGCGGATCCTGCAGCAGCCTGAACCGGAGGACTATGTTATCGCCACCGGGATCACCACCTCGATCCGGGATTTTGTGCGAATGGCTTTCCGGGAGATCGGCGTGGAACTGGAATTTAAGGGCAGCGGGGAACATGAAGTCGGCATCGTCCGATCTGCTGTCAATCCGGATTATCCGGTGGAGACAGGACGGGAAGTGATTGCCGTTGACAGGAAGTATTACCGGCCCACGGAAGTGGACCTGCTCATCGGGGATGCCAGTAAGGCCCAGCTCAAACTGGGCTGGACTCCCAAATATGACCTGCCGATGCTGGTTACCGAGATGGTGCAGGCCGACCTGGAGTGCTTCAAAAAAGAAAAAATACTCAAAGAATCAGGTTTCAACATCAAAAACCAGTACGAATAATCCCTTTTCACCATTTCATCCCTAATACGACCCATGAACAAAGAAGCTAAGGTATATGTAGCAGGCCACCGGGGCATGGTGGGATCTGCCATCCTGCGAAAACTCCAGTCTGAAGGATTTACCAACCTCGTGTTGAGGACATCTGCAGAACTGGACCTGCGGGACCAGCAGGCCACCCTGTCTTTTATGGAGACTGAACGCCCCGATTACGTGTTGTTGGCCGCTGCCAAAGTGGGGGGTATCCTCGCCAATAATATCTACCGGGCCGATTTCCTCTATGACAACCTGATGATCCAAAACAATGTCATACACAGCGCTTATCGCACGGGCGTTAAGAAGCTCCTGTTCCTGGGATCTTCCTGCATCTATCCCAAATTGGCCCCCCAGCCCCTTAAGGAAGAATACCTGCTCACCGGGGAACTGGAGCCCACCAATGAGCCCTATGCCATTGCCAAGATTGCCGGAATTAAACTCTGTGATGCATACCGCTCCCAGTATGGGTGTAATTTCATCTCAGCCATGCCCACCAACCTCTACGGCCCCAACGACAATTATGATCCAAGTAGTTCCCATGTCCTTCCGGCACTGATCCGGAAATTCCATGAGGCCAGCAGGGACAAGGCCCCTTCGGTGACCCTCTGGGGATCGGGAAAACCCAGGCGGGAATTTCTGCATGCCGATGACCTGGCGGATGCCTGTTATTTCCTGATGCAGCATTATGATGAAGCGGGATATGTAAATATTGGCTGGGGCGAGGACATTGAAATAAAAGAACTGGCCCAGCTCATTAAGAAAATATCCGGTTACACAGGAGACATTATCCATGACACCTCCAAACCGGACGGCACCCCCAGGAAGCTGATGGATGTAACCAAATTAAGGAATATGGGCTGGCAGGCCTCCATCAGCCTGGAAGAAGGCATTAGAAAAGTATATCAGGATTATATAAAAGTTAATAACTAATTTGGGAATCCCAAACCAAAACCAACTTATTTATATTAGTGTCTATGTTCTCTATTTTCAGGAAAGCGAAGGAAGAAAGGCTCGATTACAGTGCGCTCTATTGCGACATGCATTCACACCTGATACCGGGTATTGATGATGGTTCACCCAGCCTGGAAGCGAGCATGCAGCTCATCGGCGGCATGATGGACCTGGGTTACAGGAAAATCATCACCACACCCCATATCATGTGGGATATGTATAAGAACACCAATGAAATCATAGAGCGGGGATGGGAGACGGTGAAAAAGGAACTGGCCAGCAGAAAGATGCAGGTGGAATTCCATGCCGCTGCGGAATATTTCATGGATGACCATTTTTCCCAGCTGCTCAATGAGGATAAGCCGCTGCTCACACTGAAGGATAATCTGGTATTGGTCGAATTTTCCTTCATTAAAGCACCCATGGATTTCAAGCAAATGCTTTTTAACCTGCAAATAAAAGGCTATCAGCCCGTGATTGCCCACCCGGAGCGATACCTGTATTTTTCCAATGATAAGACGCTCTACGATGAAATGAAGGATACGGGCTGCCTGTTTCAGCTCAATTTGCTTTCATTAAGCGGCTTTTACGGCAAGGGACCCCTTGAGCTGGCCCAATACCTGATTAAACAAAAATATGTCAACCTGCTTGGCACAGACCTCCACAACCCGCGTCACCTCCAGGCGCTTGGGGCGGCCTCCATGGATATGGTCAAGCGGCTCCTGGATTCAGGAATGATCCAGAATGCGCAGCTCTAGTACCCTGCCTCCCCGGCAATTCCCCTGTCTGCCCCGCTCCCCCCTGATTTTTCCCCGGATTTGTTGATTAACCAAAAAAGTTTAAAATTTACAGGGTAAATATTAAACAAATCTAAGGCTGTTTTGTAATAACGCTATGAACCTGTTTACCATCAAAGACCTGGAAAATCTTTCGGGAATCAAAGCACATACCATTCGCATCTGGGAACAGCGGTATTCTTTTCTAAAACCGCAGCGGACTGAAACCAATATCCGCTATTATACGAACCGCGAATTAAAGACCATCCTCAATATTGCCCTGCTCAATAAATACGGGTATAAGATTTCCCATATTGACCGGATGAATGAACAGGAGCTACAAAACAAACTCATTACCCTATCCCAATCAGAGGCCTACCAGGAAAGAATTGTCAATGAGCTGATCCATCACATGATTGACCTGGACATAGAGTCCTTCGAAAACGTGATGGACAATTACATTATAGCCAAAGGGATCGATAAGACAATCAACCAGGTTATTTTCCCCTTCCTGGAGCGCATAGGCATCCTGTGGCTGACCAACCATATTCACCCGGTACAGGAACACCTGGTCACCAACATCATCCGCCAAAAACTCATGGTGGGCATTGAAGGGGTGGTAACCCATATTCACACCGAAAAGACCATCCTGCTGTTTTTACCGGAAAGCGAGCACCATGAGCTGGGACTGCTCTATACGTATTACCTGCTCAAAAAGCGGGGCGCCCGGGTACTTTATCTTGGGGCAAATGTTCCCCTGAAGGACCTTGAATACATCTGCCAGCATAAGAAACCGGATTTCCTCTATACCCATCTGACCTGCATGACGGGTAATTTCAGCTTCACCAAGTTCATTTCCCTCAAGAACCAGTATGTCAAAGACATTCCGCTGGTTATCTCCGGCCAGCTTGCCCAAACCCAGGGTAAAAAAATCATCCCGAACGTCCATTTCAAAAAATCCATTCCCGAAGTCCTGGAATTTATTTCCACACTCTAAACCCTGGCCCGGTTTTTCTCGTATTTAATCCAGGCCGCTTAACCGGCTGATTTTGTTTGTTTTATTTTTTTTAGTAAAACTTTAAACAAAAAAATGTTTTTTAATACAATTTGTGTTTAAATTTGTGGCATAAATAGTTAAACATTTTTATATGTCTACCTTGGAATTTAACCAGCTCCTCGTAAATAATGCCGAATTCCTGAAGCCCTTTGCCATCACCCTGACCAAAGATTCAGAGGCAGCCAAAGACCTGTTCCAGGAAACGCTCTACCGTGCCCTGGCCAACCGGGACAAGTATAATGTAGGCACTAACATTAAAGCATGGCTCTATACGATCATGCGCAACATTTTCATCAACAATTACCGCCGCAAAGCCAAGCAGAATACCATATTTGACAGCAGCCCCAATGATTTTCTGCTGAACCGCAACCAGGCCGTCATTCCCAATGCAGCTGAAGGGAACCTGCGTATCAAAGATATCCAGATGGCCATCCATAACCTTCCGGAAATCTTCCGTAACCCTTTTTTGCTTTATTTTGATGGTTTCAAATACCACGAAATTGCAGATATGCTCTCCGAACCCCTGGGAACCATTAAAAGCAGGATTCACTTCGCCCGCAAATTGCTTAAATCACAGATACAGGCTTTTTAATCTCAGTATACTTTGGCTAAACGCGTACTTGTAATCGGAAGCGGATTTTCAGGTCTTTCCGCCGCCTCCTTTATGGCCCAGGCAGGCTGGCAGGTAACCCTGTTGGAAAAACATGCCACCCCGGGCGGAAGAGCACGTCAGCTGGTGGAAGATGGCTTTACCTTCGACATGGGTCCCAGCTGGTACTGGATGCCTGATGTTTTTGAGCGATATTTCGGTCAGTTTTCCAAAAAAGTATCCGATTATTATACCCTGTCCCGGCTCGATCCTTCCTACCGGGTCTATACCCCACAGGCCCCGGTGGATATACCCGCGGACTATGGCCGCCTGGAGGAGCTCTTTGAAAGCCTGGAGCCCGGTTCCCCGGACAAACTACAGGAGTTTATCCGGGAAGCGGCCTATAAATACCGGGTGGGTGTGGGAAAACTGGTTTTCAAGCCCGGGCTTTCCTTGAGAGAGTTTCTTGACATGGAGGTGATCCGCGGAACCCTCCGGCTGGATGTATTCACCTCGGTAAAAAAACATGTACATAAATATTTCAGCCACCCCCTGCTCAGGCAGCTCCTGGAGTTCCCCGTGCTGTTTTTGGGCGCACTGGCAGAAAATACGCCAGCCCTCTACAGCCTGATGAACTATGCAGATATCATCGGCGGCACCTGGTATCCCCAGGGCGGGATGTACCGGATTGTCGAAGGCATGTATACGCTGGCCCGGGAGCTGGGTGTGACCTTTCATTTCAATGAGGATGTAAGTGGAATACAGGTGGAAAACGGGAAAGCCGTTTCGGTAAAGAGCAGTTCCGGGATCTTTCAAACAGATGTGGTCATAGGCTCGGCCGATTACCATTTTATCGAAAGCAGCCTGCTGGAAAAGCAATACCGCAGTTATACGGAAAGCTACTGGGATAAGCGCTCCATGGCGCCGTCCTGCCTGCTCTATTACGTGGGCTTGAACAAAAGACTGGAAAATATCCGGCATCACTCCCTGTTTTTCGATGTCCCCTTTGAAGCGCATGCCCGGGAGATATACACCACCCGGACCTGGCCCGCTGACCCGCTTTTTTACGTCAGTGCCCCTTGCGTAAGCGATGATACGGTCGCGCCGCCGGGTTGTGAGAATCTGTTCATACTAATCCCTGTGGCGGCGGGACTGCAGGGGGATACCCAGGAGGTGCGTGACCATTATTTTGAGCGCGTGATCAGGCGCATGGAAAAGCATACGGGCCAGTCCATTCTGGATGCGGTGATTTATAAAAAATCATTTGCCCAGAGTGATTTCATCAGCCAGTACAATTCCTACAAGGGCAATGCATACGGACTGGCCAACACCCTGATGCAGACGGCCGTGCTGAAACCCTCCATGCACAGCCGCAAAGTCAGCAACCTGTTTTATACCGGTCAACTGACCGTACCGGGTCCCGGCGTGCCGCCCAGCCTGATCAGCGGGGAAGTGGTGGCCAGGGAAGTGCTGAAAAGATTTATATGAGCTGTTTTGAAATTTGAATTGTCGGACGGAAAATGTTTAACAAAAGAGACCGGGTATTGAAATCTGGGTTATTTTCAGGGGTCCGGTCCATTACAGCAAATTGAACCATTATGATGGAATTATTTCACCAGGTCAGCCAGCAGTGCAGCCAGATAACCACCCGGCGGTACAGCACCTCATTTTCTTCGGCCATTCAGCTCCTGCATAAGGACATTCGCCAGCCTGTCTACAACATATACGGTTTTGTCCGTTTTGCAGATGAGATTGTCGACACTTTTCATGAATTTGACAAAAAAGCCCTGCTGGAACAGTTCCGCCAGGAAACCTACCAGGCCATTGAACGCAGGCTGAGCCTCAATCCCATCCTGCACAGTTTCCAGCGGACCGTGCATGAATATAAAATCGACCTGGCCCTGGTGGATTCCTTTTTCCGGAGCATGGAAATGGATCTGAGTCCCCAGCAATACGGCCGGGACCGCTACCAGGAATACATTTACGGGAGTGCCGAGGTGGTAGGCCTGATGTGCCTGTATGTGTTCTGCGAAGGCAATAAATCCCAGTATGAAAAACTCAAACCCCATGCCCAGTCCCTGGGGGCGGCCTTCCAGAAAGTCAATTTTCTAAGAGATGTCCGCGCCGATTACCAGGAACTCAACCGGATTTATTTTCCGGGCGTGGATTTCAGTAACTTTACGCCTGGTATGAAGGCTGGTATCGAGCAGGACATTGCCCGGGATTTCCATCATGGCTATGAAGGGATCATGCACCTGCCCCTCAAAGCCCGGTTCGGGGTATATGTCGCCTATAAATACTACGTATCCCTTTTTAAAAAAATCAGGAAAACCCATCCGGCGCGTATTTTGGAGGAAAGAATCAGAATACCCAATTACCGTAAGATGATGATCATACTCAGGGCTGGACTGAAAAACCAGCTGAATCTAATATAGAATTAAATCATGGTGACGCAGGAAGTGATCTTGGTCAATGAAAATGACGAGGCCATCGGAAGGATGGAAAAAATGGAGGCCCACCGCAAGGCGCTTCTACACCGGGCATTCAGCGTTTTCATATTCAACGGGCAGGGGGATATGCTGCTCCAGCAGCGGGCCCTGGACAAATACCACAGCGCGGGTCTGTGGACCAACGCATGCTGCAGCCATCCCAAGCCGGGAGAGGCCACCGTTACCGGAGCCCTGCGCCGGCTGCAGGAGGAACTCGGATTTACCACCGAACTGGAGAAAGTGTTTGACTTTGTGTATAAATCGGCTTTCGATAACGGATTGACCGAATATGAATTCGACCATGTCTTTGTCGGGTATTACGAGGGTGAAATGTCCCCGGACCCCAGGGAGGTCTCTCAGGTTTCCTACCTGTCCATGGAAGACATCGAAGAGGCGATGCGGGAGAACCCCGGGCAGTTTACGGCCTGGTTCCATATTGCCATGCCCATGATAAAGAACTGGCTTTGCCGGCGGGCCTGACGGGCGGTTTTTTGGTTAATTAAATAAATCTGGATCATCATGCATTTGCTACTATATTTTGGATTATTTCTGATCACTTTTATTACCATGGAAGCCATCACCTGGGCGACGCACCGCTATATCATGCACGGTCTCCTCTGGGTTCTCCACGAGGACCATCACCAGCCCAGGCCCGGTTTTTTTGAAAAGAACGATGCCTTCTTCATCATATTTGCGGTACCGACTTTTTTCAGCCTCCTGTTTGGTACCATTTACCATGTCTATTGGGTGATGGCCATCGGTTTTGGCGTTATGGCTTACGGCTTTGCCTATTTTATGGTGCATGACGTGATCATACACCAGCGCTTCAAGTGGTTCAGCCGCTCGGATAACTCCTATGTCAGGGCCATCCGCTGGGCCCATAAAATGCATCATAAGCACTTGGGAAAGGAAGACGGGGAATCATTTGGGATGTTGTGGGTGCACAAAAAATACTGGGAGAAAGTCAGAAAGGACCGTGAAATCAAAAATTCCCCGGCTGCATGAAGCCCTCCATCACCAGCCCCCGGCACCCGGTCACCTTCCAGCGGGCAGCTTGCTAAAATGACTTATGGATTCATATGATTATATCATTGCTGGCGGGGGATGCGCAGGCCTGAGCCTGGTCATGCACCTCATCCAGACCGGTGCGGCCACCTCCGGCAACATACTGCTGATTGACAAGGCGCCTAAAACCGTCAATGACCGTACCTGGTGCTTCTGGGAAAAAGGGGAGGGGCTCTTTGAACCGGTTGTATCCCACCGGTGGGAAAGACTCTGGTTTTACGGAACCGGTTATGCGGATTGCAAGCAAATCCTTCCCTATCGATACAAAATGATCCGCAGCCTTGATTTTTATAATTATTGCCATGAGCATATCCGTGCGCAGGATCATATCACCGTTTTATACGGGGAAATAGAGCAGATCAACAGCGAACCCCTCCAGGATGCTTCGGTCGTGGTTAACGGGCAGACCTATCAGGGCCGGTATATTTTCAGCAGCATCCTTCCCGAAAACCCGGTGCTGGGTAAAAAGGATTTTTACCTGCTGCAGCATTTCAAAGGCTGGATCATTGAAACGCCCGGCAGCGTGTTCTCCCCGGGGGAAGCCACCCTGATGGATTTCAGGGTCGACCAGCAGCGGGGCACCAGCTTTGTGTACGTCATGCCTTTTTCACCCATGCGGGCCCTGGTGGAGTATACCCTGTTTACCGAATCCCTGCTGGAGCAGCAGGATTATGAACAGGGCCTCAAAAACTATATTTCAGACATACTGCATATTTCCGACTACCAGGTCCACGAGGAGGAGTTTGGCATCATTCCCATGACCAATTTTCATTTCCGCTCCCGGGAAAACCAGGTGTATTATATAGGGACGGCCGGGGGACAGACAAAGGCTTCCAGCGGCTATACCTTCCAGTTCATTCAAAAGCAGTCACGGCAGATTGCGGCGTCCCTGCTGGAGACGGGCGTACCCCCCGCCGCAGTTTCCGGGAGTAAGTACCAGTTTTACGATTCGGTGCTCCTCAATGTGCTGGCTACCGGCAAATTACCGGGGGACCGGGTTTTTACCGAAATGTTCCGGCGCAATCCAATGGACCGGATCTTCCGCTTCCTGGACAATGAAAGCAGCCTGCTGGAGGACCTGCAGGTAATCAGCACCCTGCCCACCATGCCTTTTTTGAAGGCCGGTTGGCAACAGATATAATCACCCGCCTTCTGAGACAAGAGTACACTACTATAACGGACCTGATGCGGGGATATCTGCGCGTCCCTCCCGGGATGGTGTCCCATCATGGACCATCCGCCCGGATAAGGACCAACCCGGTATGGGCCGGGTAAACCCCCGGATATCCAAAAAAGCATGAACCGCCAGGCGCAGGGCGGAAGCAGGTATCATCTGCCGGCTTGGGGGAATGGCAGGAGGCTTCCATCCTTTATTAACCGGTACCTACCCGGCAGGGTAGGGAAAACCGGGGAAGAGACGAAAGCTGCTATTTTAATTTAGGGAGATCAGTGGAGTATGCCCAGTAATAAAAACACAGCTCCTGCCAGGGTCAGTGCAATGCTTCCATACCAGAGCGGTTTTTTTCGGGTGAGGATGGCAATGGCAGAAATGGCAATGGCTATCTGAAATATGGTGACTGCTTTGGCCAGCGTCACATGTTTTTCCAGGTGTTCTTCCGAAGCCTTCTGGTGTTCTTCGGCAGTGGCTTTGATCTCCTCTTTTTCCTTTTCATAGCGGGCAACGGCTTCCTTCAGTTCGGCCGTTGGTACTACCTTAGATCCCGGGATCGCCTCTAGTATTTTATCGGCCGAAGCTGAAATCTCGCGCTTGATGCCCTTGGCCTGGTAATAGGCCCACTGGTCGGAAGCCTTGATCTGGTCAATAAGGGCCTCGTTGACATGGTGCCCCCCCATCAGGCCCGCAATGGCGGCCAGCACGGCCATAAAGGCGGTGGAGAGGGCTACCCACATTACCCATTTTTCCTTTTCTTCCTCTGCTTTTTCATGAATAGCCTCCTGGAGGTGTTCGGTGGGGATTTCCATTTCTTCCATGATCGTTGTGTATTTTAATATTAAAAGAAAGGGATTGCCGGCGATTGGAAACATCCGGTAGGGGCAATAACATTTCGTTAACCCAAATATGATATTTATTCCGGGACTGGCATATTTTTTCGGCTGAATTAATAGTTATTGACAGCTTATCCACACCCCGTTGATATCATTTCCTTTTTTGACCAGTGGTTTCTGCGAATCTTTGAAAGATATTCCGGGTAGTGACCAAAGATGTTGATACCTGTGAATCAATCCAAAACAACCGATCCAATCTTCCTGTGGCAATCCGCTTACCGATCAATCTAACCCAATAATTTAAGTTCGTTTATGGAAAAAGCCTTACCAACCTTACTACAAAAAAATGCTTTTCGACTGGCCGGAAAATGGATCCCGGTATTGCTGGTGACTGCTTTACTTACGGCACTGCCCGGCGTACTGAGAAAGGATCATTTCAGGGATCCCGTGGCCATAGCCGCAGCCTCCCGCCAATCACTCCGGTTAGGTTCTTTTGTACAAGGGATTACCCGCACAGGGCTTTCTTCCCAAAGGGTTAACCAGATTGGCAGGCAGCCGGTAACTGCCCCCGTCCAATCGTCGGATCTAAAGGCAAGCGACTGGTTCAAGACCGTGAAAAAGGACTTAGATCAGCGGATCTATTCCATAGCTTCCCTGGGGGACGGAAAGACTTTTTCCAGCATCAACCCGGCCCAGGGTGTGGAAGCACATTATCAGGCATCTTCCCTTTTGCTGGAGCCTGCCTCCAGAACCAACAAAGACTGGAAACTGACCCTTCAGCTCAAAGGCGTATATGCGGATAACCAGCCATTGAAACAGGGCAGCCAGACTGCCAGGGTGGCCGGCAGCAGGGACCTGGAATACCAGAGCGGGGATGCCTATAGCGTTCAATACCACAACGACGAAAAAGGGGTTCGCGAGAACTTTATCATACTCAAACAGCCTTCGGCCCATACCCATGAATTGAAAGTAGGCATGCATGTGGAGGGAGACTGGATTATTAACAAGGTTCATGACCGGGAACTTCATTTTGCCCGGACCGCCGGACAGGGCACATTGGACAATAAGATTACCTATAGTGACCTGCGGGTCTGGGATGCCACCGGTAGAGCCCTTCCCGCCCGGATGATGCTTGACGGCGACCATAATTTTGACATCATAGCCCAGGCTGACCATGCCGTATATCCTGTAACCATCGATCCGTTGGCCACTTCCCCTTCCACCAGCCTCACCGGGGGTGCCAGTTTCGGGGTAACAACGGCCAGTGCAGGGGACGTGAACGGGGACGGTTTTTCGGATGTCATCGTGGGCGACGGAGTCGGAAACGTGACCATCTACCTGGGCAGCGCTTCCGGCCTATCCAGTACACCGGCTACCACCCTGACCGGTTTAACGCTGCATTTTGGTATTTCGGTTGCAGGTGCGGGTGATGTCAATGGGGACGGATTCAGTGATGTGGTCATAGGAGATGGCGGAGGCAACGTATATGTTTTTAACGGGTCAAATACCGGTATTGCTTCCGGTACGGCGGCGGGCGCTTCGGCCACGCTGACCGGGGTGGGCTTCTTTGGAGGCACCGTGGCCGGTGCTGGCAATGTAAACGGCGATAACTACAGTGATATCATAGTGGGTGACGGATTCGGTGATGCCTTCATTTTTACGGGCAGCGGATCTGGCATCGTTTCGGGTACGAGCGCGACGGCAGCCACCGTGCTGACAGGCAGCGGCAATTTCGGCGCCACTGTGGCCAGCGCGGGCGATGTCAATGCGGATGGATTCGGTGATGTGATCATCGGAGATGCCGGTGGAAACGCATTTGTTTTTAACGGATCTGGATCCGGCATCGCCAGCGGCACCAGTGCTTCAGCCAGTGCCACCCTGACCGGGGCCGGCAATTTCGGTTTCAGCGTGTCGGGCGCAGGGGACGTCAACGGGGATGGCTACACGGATGTGGTGGTCGGTGATAAAAGCGGCAATGCCTATGAATACAATGGGTCGGCCGGTGGCATCAGCTCCGGCAATACCGCCACGGCTTCCACCCATCTCTCCGACGCAAGCATTCATTACGGGGTGAGCGTGGCCTCGGCCGGTGATGTGAACGGCGACGGGTTCAGCGACGTGATCGTAGGAAATGGCGGTGGTAACGCCTTTGTATATTTTGGCAGCGTAACCGGGCTGGCCACCGTGGCAAGCCCTTCCCTGTCGAATTCCGGCACTTTTGGAGCCAGTGTCGCCAGTGCGGGAGACATCAACGGGGATGGTTACAGCGATGTGGTGGTAGGGGATGCCGGCGGCAATGCCTATACTTATGTGGGTTCTCCCACCGGTTCCATTACGGTCGCCACCGTGACCCTCAACGGGCAGAATGCCGGCGACCAGTTTGGGTACAGCGTATCCAGCGCAGGGGATGTCAACGGGGACGGCTACAGTGATGTGATTGTGGGAGCCAACGGCTATGTAGGCGGTCTTGCGGGCACCAACCTGGGTGCTTTTTATATCTACAACGGCGGCCCCACAGGCCTTTCCACCACTCCTTCCGGCACGCCGATCAGCGGTCCTGCCTTTGACGACAATTTCGGCATCAGCGTGGCTTCAGCCGGCGATGTGGATGGAGATGGTTACGGGGATGTCATTATCGGCGGCATCGGCTACAGCACGCCCAGCCAGTACCAGGGCATCGCATATTTCTACCGGGGCAGTGCGGGCGGTATCATCAATACCCCCACCGTGATCAGCGATCCCAACAACAGCAATTACGACCAGTTTGGATACAGTGTTTCCTCAGCGGGGGATGTCAACGGGGACGGCTATGCCGACGTCATCATCGGTGCCATCGGCGCGGGTGCCAACGACCAGGGATTCGCCTATATTTATATGGGCAGCGCTTCCGGGTTGAACCTGACCCCCATTTCATTGACCAGTGCCACCAGTTATGCCTTCTTTGGCACCAGCGTGGCCAACGCAGGGGATGTCAACGGGGATGGATACAGTGATGTCATCGTGGGTACCCTCGGTGGCGGTGGTGAATCCGCCTATATTTATTTTGGCAGCAAGACCGGCATCGCCGATGCTGCTCTGCCCAGCGTAACCCTCACGGGTTCCTACGGCAACCAGACCCGGGGTTCCTTCGGGGCCAGCGTTTCCTCAGCCGGCGATGTCAACGGGGATGGCTTCAGTGATGTCCTGGTAGGTGCCCCCAGCGCCAACGGATCGGGTACCGCAGCCCTTTTCCTGGGCAGCAATTCCGGGACCAATACGACGGCTGCCTCCGTGTTCTACGGAGTGGCCGGTGGTGATCAGTTCGGCATCAATGTGGCAACCGCAGGGGATGTCAACGGGGACGGATACAGTGATATCCTGATCAAATCAGCCCGGGGTCCGGTGTACCTTTACCAGGGCAGTTCATCCGGCTTCCCGGGATCGGTATTGACCACCGCGGCCAATACGACCTATACTGACGGGGTGGATGCCACCGGAGATACTGAATTTACCACCCACCAGTCTGTGGCCAGTGCGGGGGATGTCAACGGGGACGGATATAGTGACGTGATCTCCGGGGTCTATGAGACCTCTACCAAGACGGGTACCTCCTATGTATATTATGGTAACGGGGCTGTAGGCCACAACGCCAGCAACGTGCTCCGGTTATATAATACGGACCTCTCTACTCCCATACAGGAAATCAACCTGTTCCAGACTGTGTTCGGCCTGGGTCTTTTTGTACAATCACCCTATGGAAAGGTCAATGGACGTCTGGTATGGGAAGAAGAGCCCAACGGCACTCCTTTTACCGGAAACCCGATTACCAACAGCGCGGGATCGACTTCGATGCAGGCAGCCTATGGCACCATACAGACCGGTGGACATGAATTCAAGAACCTGATCAATAAGGTCAATGCCAAGGCCACCAAGATCAGGGCCAGGATACAGTATCAGCCCACTTCGGTTACCTTCGGTCAGGTATACAGCCCCTGGATCTATTCCCAAACCTACCTGCTCGGATCCACCCCTGGGGTATTGCCGATCAGCCTGCTTAGTTTCACGGCCACTGCCGTGGGCAAGGATATCGATCTGAAATGGAAGACAGCCCAGGAGGAAAATTCCAGGAACTTCATCATTGAGCACAGCCTGGACGGCAACAAATTTACCCCGCTGGATTCAGTCAATGCGAAGGGAAATACCTCGAGCACCAGCACCTATGCCTATACCCATTTGCATCCCGCTCCCGGGGTACATTTCTATAAGCTGAAGGAAATGGACCTCGATGGCAATCCAACCTACAGCAAGATTGTGTCAGCTACCATACTGGCTGACGGACCGGAGTTCTCCGTTTATCCCAATCCGACCTCCGACCAACTGGTCATCACCTATAACGGGGTAAGTCAGAATAACCTGGTCCGGATCATGGATGGGGCAGGTAATGTGGTCAGGCAATACAACCTGAATCTGGGAAGCACCCAGACCACCGTCTCCTTAAAGGGCCTGGCGAAGGGCACCTATTTTGTACAGCTGGTCAACAGCAGTTTTTCACCTAAAATGGTTACCGTCAATTAATATAAACTAAAATGTTATCCACCCTTTAAGACCGGTCAGATTCTAGATTTAGTACCTCTTGTAAAATGAAATCAGCCGTGCAGTTTTAAAAGCTGCACGGCTTTTTGTTTTTCCCCTTCCCGGAAATACCCGGAAAAGCCGTAGCTTAGGAAGTCAAACAGGGTTCCCGGCCGGTTGTCCCCAGCCGGTTCAAAGTCAATACATTAAATAAAATAATTATGAGATTTCTTATTATAGGTTGCCTGATTTTTTCTTTCTGCCGGGCCGGGCTTTGCCAAATTGACCCCAGGCTGAAGAAGGCCTCCCGGGAAGACAGGGCGGGCTGGGTGTATATACACCTGGAAGGCACTCCCCATACCATTGGTTTTCAGCACGGCTACCTGCTGGCAACTGAAATAGAAGATAACATGGAGGCCATGCGGTATTTTATGGAGGGAAATACCGGCAAGGAATGGTCTTTTTACCGCCAGGCGGTTAAAAAGATGTTCTGGAATAAAATTGATCCCGAATACCAGCAGGAACTCTCCGGTATTGTGGAAGGCCTACGGGCCCGGGGCAAGGACTATGATGTCTATGACCTGGTGGCCCTCAACGGCAATATTGAACTGGGACAGTATTATGTTCCCTGGCTGGCCGACAAAATAAAAAAGGGCTCGGCCAATAATAAGGCCCCTGGCAACTGCAGTGGTTTTGTGGCGACGGGAAGCTATACCTCCGACGGGAAAATAGCCATCGGGCATAATAACTGGACCGATTATATCATCGGGGAGCGCTGGAATATAATCGCTGATATCTCTCCTGAAAAAGGCAGCCATATGCTCATGGACATGATGCCCGGATTCATCCACAGCGGGGATGATTTTGTGATCACCGACGCGGGCATCCTCATCACCGAAACCACCATTACCCAGTTCAAGGGATTTGATGAAAAAGGGATACCCGAATTTGTCCGGGCCCGCAAAGCAGCGCAGTATGCCCGCAGCATAGATGATTTTGTGAAGATCATGACCACGGGCAACAACGGCGGTTACGCCAACGACTGGCTGGTGGGAGATACCAAGACCAATGAAATAGCCCGCCTGGAGCTGGGCCTGAAAAACTTCCGCGTCTGGCGCACCACCGACGGAATCTACGTAGGATCCAATTTTGCCAGCGACCCCAAACTCATCCGTGAAGAAACGACCTTCGATCCCATGGATTCCACCAGTTCGCCCAACAGCCGCCGAAAACGCTGGGAGAAGCTCTCCGAGCAGTTCAAGGGTAAAATAGATGCCGAAACGGGCAAGACCATCGAAGGCGACTCCTACAGTGAGCTGGTCAAAGCGCGCGATGCGAGCCGCTGTGTGATTGCCGGCCGGGTGGACACCGATCCCAAAGGCTGCCCCGAATGGGACTGGAAACCCTTTTACCCGGGGGGCACCGTGCAGGCCAAAGTGACAACCGCTGCCCTGGCCAAAGACATGAAGTTCTGGGCCCATATGGGGAACCCCAGCGGGGAGGATTTTCTGGCGGAACCTTTTTTCGCCCTCCATCCCCAATATCAGTGGCAGGCCAAGTTCCTCCATGACATGAAGGCCTATCCGTGGACCCTGTTTGAATCCAGGAAGTGATTTTGAAAAAAGCTATGGTAAGCCGCAACAAAAGGATTGCAGCGCTGCGGAGGTATACTGTTGCGTTTGCTTTTGAGCCTCAGATCCATCTGTGGGAATTCGCCTCCTGTCTCCCGGGCTCCCTGTCCTTTGCGCATGGCGCAGGGATGAATGGCAGCTAAAAAAACGGGTTACCTAATAATTTGTTTGGATACCGGCTAAGCCATTTGAACTTAAAAACCGGTATGTTTCCAGAGTTCATATAGGATCAGCCGGGGATGCCCTGGCGCGGGCTTTGGCAAATATAAACCAGGCCGCATGCATAGGGCCGACAGTATATATCACCTACCCATCCGGGTTAATTCGTATTTGGATCTGCCTTCCGGGCAAAGTGATTCCAGATCAATCTCGCTTTTGAATCCCCAATTGCCTTAGTGAGTTCTTCCTCGGTGAGTTTTTTGATATTGCCCACTGAGCGGAATTCACGGAGCAGCTGGTCAATGGTCGACCGGCCGATGCCTTTGATTTGTTCCAGCTCGTTGGTAAAGGTGCCCTTGCTTCTTTTTTCCCGGTGGAAGGTGATGCCAAAACGGTGTACCTCGTCGCGAATGCGCCGGATCAGGTGCAGGCTTTCGCTGTTATAGGGCAGTTTCACCGATTCGGAATCCCCCGGGAAAAAGAGTTCCTCCTCATTTTTGGCCAGGCCCGCGACCACCATTTTACCTTCCAGCCCCAGCTTTCTGATGCTTTCCATAGCCGAACCCAGTTGTCCTTTGCCCCCGTCAATGATAACCAGCTGGGGCAGGGGCTGGCCCTCTTCGGTAAGGCGCTTATATCTCCTGTACACCACTTCGGCCATGGTGGCGAAGTCATTGATGCCCTCTACGGTCTTTACATTGAAACGGCGGTAATCCTTTTTGCTTTCCACCCCGCCCCGGAAGCATACCATGGCGCTCACCGGGTAGGACCCCTGGAAATTGGAATTATCAAAGCATTCGATGTGCATGGGCAGCTCCGGAAGGCTCAGATCCTCCTGCAGCTGTCTGAGCACGCCGATGTGTTCATCCTCGGTCCTGGTCTGGATCTGCAGGGTCTTTTTCTTTTTGAGCTCCTCCATATAGTAGGAGACATTGGTCTGGGAGAGCTCCAGGAGTTTTTTCTTATCGCCTGCTTTGGGGACGGTGACCAGGATGCCCTGCTGGGGAAAGGGAATGTCAAATGGGACGATGAGTTCGGTGCCTTCGCTGTTGAAACGCTCACGCAGCTGGGCCACACCAAAGGCCAGGACTTCCTCATCGGTTTCACCCAGGCGCGTTTCCAGCTGGGTATTATGGGTCTGGACGATGGTTCCATTGCTTACCATCAGGTAATTTACGAAGGCCGTATCTCCCTGCCGGGTCATGGAGAACACATCGGCATTGGTGACATATCGGTTGACGATGACCGAGCGTGCCTGGTAATTTTCGAGGTGCTCGATTTTTTTGCGGATGACTTCTGCCTTTTCAAACTGTAGGTTTTCTGCGGCCTCCTTCATTTCTTTTTTATAGCCCTGGATGAGCGGGCCCAGGTTGCCTTTCAGGATATTGCGGATCTGCTGCAGGCCTTCCTGGTACTCTTCGGGCGTCTCCAGTCCCTCGCAGGGGCCCTTGCAGTTGCCCAGGTGGTATTCCAGGCATACTTTGAACTTGCCTTTCCTGATATTGGCATCACTCAGGTTGAGCTTGCAGTTGCGCAGCTGTACATTGGTACGCACAAAATCGAGCAATTCCCGGACCCTGCCCACGGAAGTGAAGGGGCCCAGGTATTCAGAGCCGTCCGGTATCTTTCGCCGGGTCAGGAAGACCCTGGGGAAAGGCTCGTTGCGGATGACGATATAGGGATAGGTCTTATCGTCTTTGAGGTTGATATTATAGCGGGGCTGGAATTGCTTGATCAGGGCGTTTTCCAGCAGGAAGGCATCCTGCTCGGAATTGACCACCGTGAATTCCATGTGGTGGATGCGCTGCACCAGTTCATGGGTCTTGAAGGTGGTAAATGTTTTTGAAAAATAGGAGCTCACTCTTTTTCGCAGGTGCTTGGCCTTGCCTACGTAAATGAGTTCGTTTTTTTCATCGAAATATTTATAGATCCCCGCCTGCCCGGGGATCGTGGGAGCTATCTGCTGGAATTGCTGCTGTGTCATAGATGAATGGGTTAATCACTCCTCCCCCCAGCGCACCCTGAGCTGTTGGGTTAACGGCGGGGAACCGGGTGTCTGTATGCTGCTCATGACCTGGAAGCTCCGTCGGGGAAACCAGGACATTTTCTCGGTGATGGAAGTGTCGCCCCGGCGCAGCTGTTTTTCCAGGTATATGCTTTTTACCTGGTCGGTTCCCTCCACCGGTTTGGCCAGGACATCCACCCTGCGCAGTTCCTGGTCCTGGCTCCTGGTGGCATAGGTGAAAACCACCGACTGGGTGGTTTCATCCATAAAGGAGGTTTCGGTAAAATCCCTTTCAAAACTGCCATTGGAAAATGCCTCGGACTCAAATACGCGGGCAAGCTGTCTGAAGGCAGCAGGGGTGATGAAAACCGAGTCGGTTCGCTGGCCCTGGGTGGTGTATTTGATCAGTGCCAGGGGTATGGAGTCCACATACCTCATCTCACTTTCCAAAAAATCGCCCACCGGAAAATAATTCTTTTTTTCGGTTGCCGGTTCGCCTGCTGGTTTCTTTGCCCGGCTATGACAGCCGGCGGCCAGCAGCAACAGGCCTGCAAATAGCAAGGTGCAATGTTTCATTTTTTAAAATTACTGATTAACACGATACTCCAAATAGAATGCTGCCCGGAAATTCGGGGTTTTCTGCCAGGGGTGATGGCAGCAGGGAGGCTGAAGGCTTTACCAAATGGTCTTGCTCACCCCGATCTTGATGCCGTATTCCTTCAGGTTTTCCCGTATGGGATACTGGTCAGAGTAAGTAGACAGGAACTGGTAGCGCAACTGGGGACCGATCTGCCAGCGCAGTCCGCCGACCCGGTAGGACAGGAAGGCTTCCACGGCACCGTTGACATTCCACCTGCGGAACAAAGAGGGCTCCCTGGTGTAGTCCGAATAATCCGTTGTAAGCAGGTAGGAATTGCGGTTCAGCAGATAGGTGGGCTGGACCGTGGCCGCTACATGCAGCTGGAGGCGGTTGTTGCCCATGATCCGCATTTCAAAGCCAAGCGGCGCGGACAACTGAAAATACCGGTTGTACAGATCCTTCTGCGAATTGCCGCCGAAGTTCTGGATATTGCTGTAGGCTGTGATGGTATTGCCATAATAACCCAAAAAAGAGTTCAGGGCAATGGTCGCCTGCTGGGATCTGGAAGAGGAATAGGCCCTGATGCTGTAGCTGCTGTAATTGAACTGCAGCCCTGCCTTCAGCGTCAGGTTGCGGGTGACCCGGTAGAGCATGCTGCCCCCGGCCTCATAACCCATGGCCGGTTTGTGGTTGACGTAATCATTGGGATTGCCCAGGTGGGTAAGGGCGATGGGTACGTACTGGATACCGGTCTTGGGTGTGCCGGAATTATCGACCGCAGACAGGGACCGGTAATTGACGGTAGGTGAGAAATAGGCCTGCCAGTTGTAGCGGCCTCTTTTCACCGGCTTTTTCAGTTCAAAGCTGGCATTGGACTGAAGCCAGTTGCGGTTTTTTTTGTCCTCGATGGTTTCTTTGTTCAGGAGCAGTTCGGGGGCAATTTCCACATTATTTTCCGATCCGTTGGGTGCCGTGGCGATACCTGCAATATCGGCACTGCCGTGATCGGCAGCGCTGACCAGCGGAATATTTTCAACGAGCCTGATACCCCGTTCGCCGGCTGTGGAGCCCTGTGGACCCGTAATGGCGGAATTGGCTGCAATGGAGGCCGAATAGACTGCAGCATCGGTCAGGGGATCAAGGGCGACGGCAGGGGCGATGGTAATGAATTTGGGAGCCAGGTTGCCTGAAAAGGCATTTTCTTCTTCGGGCAGTACCAGCTGCTGGGGAGGGGAGGGGATCTTGAGCTCCTTCAGCGCAGGCTCTGCCTGGGTGATTTCACCGGCCTGATTCCTGATATCTGACAGGGCCAGTCCGAAGCCCTTGCGCACAGGGGCCGGCTGGGGGGAAGGCATCAGCAGTTCCTTACCTGCCAGCAGTACAATACCGGTGATGAGCACGGACATGCCGACAATAAACCTTTTTCTGCGTGTGTGAACCGAATTGTAGATACCCTTCCATACCTTTTCTGAGGGGTACATTTTATATTGGTCTGTCTTCTGTTTAAGAAGCTCCTCAAATTCATCGTTATAGAAATCTCTTTCCATCATTGTCAATCGTTTTTAGGGGGTAGTTTCATAAGATTTATATAGGGTCGGATTGGTATGTATGGTTACCTGACAGCAGTAAGCCAGGGTGTTTTCTCTTTGGGTTTCTGTATGATTTTCTTTTTAATCAGAATTTCTTCGAGCATTTGTTTGGCCCTGGTATATTGGGAACGGCTGGTACTCTCTTCAATGTCGAGCATATCCGCTATTTCCTTATGAGAGTATCCCTCTATGGCATACAGGTTCAGTACGGTTCGGTAGCCGATGGGTAAGAGCCGGATACATTCCACCACCTGCTTGGCCTGTACGATGGAGGGAACCGATTCCTCCCGCACCTGGATACTGTTGGCGTATGCAATGTCCACACTCTCATTGAAGCGCTTGTTTTTCTTTAAGTTGTTGATGCAGGTATGCACCATAATCCGGCGGATCCATCCCTCAAAGGCACCCTTGTTCTGAAAGGTGTGCATCTGGGAAAAGACCTTAATAAACCCTTCCTGCATCATGTCTTCGGCATCCTCCCTTTTATGGGCGAACCTATAACATACCGCAAGCATTTTGGGAGAGTACCTGTTGTACAGTTCCCGCTGGGCAGTGGCCTGATTTTTTAAACAGCCTTGAAAAATGGCTTCTTCGGTCATATTAACCGTTTGGTTGCCCTGTAATTTAGACAATTTTCAGAAGTTAAAGCTGCTTTGTTCATAAAATTGATTTTTTGTCCGGGCAAAAAAAAGCAGCCCGGAGGGCTGCCTTTTTTGACAAATATAAGGGGGGGGGGGTCAGGAGCCGATCAGCACCTGCCCGGTCATTTCCCTGGGAATGGCAAGTCCCATCATGGTCAGGATGGTAGGGGCGATATCTCCCAGCTTGCCTGGTTTTATGGTACCCCTCCAATCCTTATCAATGATGAAAAGGGGAACCAGGTTCAGGGTATGGGCCGTATTGGGGCTTCCGTCCTCGTTGATCATATAATCCGCATTGCCATGGTCTGCGGTTAAAAAGACTGTGTAGCCGTTTTTCAGGGCAGCGGTGACCACCTTTTCCACGCATCCGTCCACGGTCTCCACGGCTTTGATCACGGCGTCCCAGACTCCGGTATGGCCTACCATATCGGCGTTCGCGAAATTCAGGCAGATAAATTCGGCTGACTGGCGTTCTATTTCCGGAACGATGGCCTCGGTCAGGTCCCTGGCGCTCATCTCGGGCTGCAGGTCATAGGTGGCAACCTTGGGAGATGGCTTCATGATCCTGGTTTCCCCTTCGAAGGGAACTTCCCGGCCGCCGCTGAAAAAGAAGGTTACATGCGGGTATTTTTCTGTTTCCGCAATGCGGATTTGCCGCAGTCCCGCCCGGGAAATGATTTCCCCCAGGGTGTTTTTCAGATCATCATTTTCGAAAATGACATGAACGTCCTTAAAACTGTGGTCATATTGGGTCATCGTGGTATAATACAGGGAGCACTTTTTCATCCCCTGCTCGGGTATATCGGTCTGTGTCAGCACTTCGGTGATTTCCCGACAGCGGTCCGTCCTGAAATTAAAACACAGGACCGCATCGCCGTCGCTGATTTTGGCTACAGGCCTGCCGGAGGCATCCACCATCACGGTGGGTTTGATGAATTCGTCGGTGACATTGGCCGCATAGGCGGCTTCCATCGCGCTGATGGCGTCTGTGGCCTGCGGTCCCTTTGATTCCACCAGGGCTTCATAGGCCAGGCGCACCCTTTCCCAACGCTTGTCGCGGTCCATGGCATAATATCGGCCGGAGATGGTGGCGATTTTGCCGGTGCCCGATTCCAGGTGATGCTGCAGGTCTTTGATAAAACCCAGGCCGCTTTTGGGATCGGTGTCCCTGCCATCGGTGAAGGCATGGATATAAACTTCCCGCAGTCCCTGGGAGGTGCATATATCCAGCAGGGCTTTGAGATGCAGTATATGGGAATGTACTCCCCCGTCACTGACCAGGCCCAGGAGATGGAGGGGTTTTTGGTTGTCTTTTGCATACCGGATGGTTTCCTGCAGGACGGGGTTGCTGGCGAAGGAACCATCCCGGACGGCCACATTGATGCGCTGGAGTTCCTGATAAACCACCCGGCCCGCACCCAGGTTCAGGTGACCCACTTCGGAATTGCCCATCTGACCCTCAGGCAGACCCACGGCTTCTCCGCAGGTAACCAGGGTGGTGTGGGGGTATTGGGCATACAGGGAGCTGACAAAGGGGACGCGGGCATGCTGGATGGCATCGGAAGAGGGGACTTTGCCCAGCCCCCAGCCGTCCATGATGATCAGTATGGCTTTTTTATTGTTTGACATATTGCTAGAAGGTCTTTTGGGTTGTTTTTTGAAGGGCAAAGGTAGTAAGTATTGCCCTGTTTATGCCTAATTTTCCCCCGGAAGGCAGTTTGGCATATTTTTGGGACTGGGTGTGGTATGAAAAACCACAAACGATGAAAAATTTTAGGGGACTGGCGGTGATTGGCGTCGCGCTCGTCCTGTTATCATTCAAAACGCTCTTCAATATAGATGAGGTTGCCCTGGCCATGCGGTCGGGAAATGTGAGCCAGTTATCCGGCTATTTTGACAACAGCGTGGATATTTCCATGCCCGATATCAGCGATACCTATTCGAAGACCCAGGCCGAACTGATCATCCGCGATTTTTTCACCACCAACAGGGTCCAGAATTTCCAGGTAAAGCACAAGGGAGAAAACGGCGGATCCCAGTTCTGCATCGGCATATTAAAAACCAGTAACGGTGATTTTAGGACAACCCTGTTCATGAAGATGAAGGGAGACCGGCAGATGTTGCAGGAACTGCGCTTTCAGCGAGTCGAATAAAACCTCTTCCATTACATAGGACAGACCCCGCCGCAAGGCCGGGGTCTTTTTTTATGTTCCACCTTGGAGCTTAACGGGCTTATTCTGTAGTTTTGCCCCATGTCAAACCAGACCGATCCTTTTGATATCCTGGTGGAAGCCGCCCTCATGGAAGATGTCGGGGACGGGGACCATTCCACCCTTTGCTGCATTCCCCCCGGGGTCCTGGGCCGGGCCATCCTGAAAATCAAGCAGGCGGGTATTTTGGCCGGTATGGAAACCGCCCGCCGGATCTTTGAAGGGCAGGATCCTGATTGCCTGTTTATCCCTTTCAAGCAGGACGGGGATCCCATGGAACCGGGCCAGGTTGCCTTTGAGGTGGAAGCCCGGGTCAGCACCATCCTGACCTGTGAGCGGCTCGTGCTCAACTGCATGCAGCGCATGAGCGGGATTGCCACCCTCACCCGGCAGTACGTCGATAAGATAGCCGGTTTCCACAGCCGTATACTGGACACCCGAAAGACCACCCCTAATTTCAGGCTGCTGGAAAAACAGGCCGTGCGGATCGGAGGCGGGATAAATCACCGGTTCGGGCTCTATGATATGATCATGCTCAAAGACAATCACATCGACTACTGCGGGGGCATTGAAAAGGCCATCCAAAAAGCACGGCAGTATGTGCAGCATCAAAAACCGGGACTGTCCATTGAAGTGGAGACCAGGAGCCTGGAGGATGTCAGGCGGGTCATGGCTGCCGGACCGGTTGACCGCATCATGCTCGATAATTTCAGCCCGGAGCAGATAACGGCGGCATTGGATATGATCAAGGGCTCGGCTGAGACAGAGGCCAGCGGCGGAATCAGTTTGGATAATATAGTTGAATACGCCCGCACGGGCGTTGATTTTATCAGCATAGGAGCCCTGATCCACCAGGCAAGGAGCCTGGATCTGAGCCTGAAAGCTGTCATTGGCTGAATCATCTTTTATTTATAATCTGCCATGAGCAAAAAAAAAGCAGGCCGCGACGGCATCATCTATTCCACTGATCCGAATTTTGGGCTACACTCCGAAGGGGAAGCCCGGGCACAGGCAACCCCGGCAAAGCTTCAGCCTTTAAGGATCAGGCTCGATTCCAGGCAACGGGCGGGTAAGTCGGTTACCCTGGTGGAGGGTTTTTCGGGCAGCACGGAGGACAGGGAAACCCTGGGCAAACAGCTCAAGACCTTCTGTGGTACGGGAGGCGCCGTCAAAGACGGCCAGATCATCGTGCAGGGAGACCAGCGGGATAAGGTACTGGCATGGCTTTTAAAAAACGGCTATACGGCGGCAAAAAAAATCTGATTTGATATTTCACGCGGTCCTTTATCTGGCCATGGTTACTGCCGCTGTTTCGGTAGTGAGTTTCCTATTATATGCCAGGGCAAGAATGCAGGAAAACGAAAAGCTGGAGCTCAGGTGCCGAAGCATCCATTACTTTTCCCTGCTGCTCTTTGTAACCCTGGGGGTCATTTTGCTGGTCATGCTGAGCAATATGAATCTGTAAATAAAGGAGAGGCTACTGTCCCTGCGCCAGCGAGTAGGCTTTTTTATCCCCCCACATATTGAGCAGCTCCGAGGAGCATATTTTAAAATCGCCGCTCAGGCTGACATACAGCCCGATGACATCCTGCTGGTTGAGCGGGCCGTCGATGCTTTCAAAACGCACATTGTACTCGTTGACCAGGTTGGTGTAAACCGATCCGGTGGGCCAGACCTGGGTACCGCGGTTGGAGATGGACACCAGGTTGAATTTCACGCCTGCATGCCGCTGGCATTTTTTGGCTATGTATTCGGGCTGCTCGGAACTGGCGATGAACATATCAACCCCCACAATTTTTTCATCCTTGATCCCCTGGGATACCATCATGGCATTCTGGTCCAGTTTGAACATGGTGGGAGTCACCGGCATATTGGGCAGCAGGGGTTTGGCCCCGTGTTCGGGCGTCTTTCCGAAATGGCTGATGATGGCACTGGCAAATTCGGTGGTATTGGAAGCCGGGATGGACTTGTCCCCGAAATCCCCGGTATGCACCCCGCTTTCCAGCGTATAGAGCAGGGCATTTTCGATGATGGCGGCATTTTCCATCAGGCCCAGGTGCCGGAGCATGGCGATGCCGCTCAGCAGCAGGGCGGTGGGATTGGCGATATTTTTGCCCGCGATATCGGGGGCTGTGCCGTGTACGGCTTCGAAAATGGAGATATGGTCGCCGATATTGGCAGAGGGGGCAAAGCCCAATCCGCCCACCAGCCCCGCACACAGGTCGGAAACGATGTCCCCCTGCAGGTTGGTCAGCACCACCACGTCAAAAGTATCCGGGCGGGTCACCAGTTTCATGCAGAGATCATCGACGATCACGTCGTCGGCCTTCAGCTCGGGGTATTCCCTGGCCACTTCATGGAAGCAGTCCAAAAAAAGGCCGTCGGTGAGTTTCATGATATTGGCCTTATGGCCGCAGGTGATTCGCCTGGTTCCCTTTTTTTTGGCCATTTCAAAGGCGTATTTGATCACCTGCAGGCTTCCGGGTCTGGTGATGAAGCGGCGGCTCAGCGCGACATCATGGGTAGGCATATGTTCAATGCCGCCGTAGGTATCCTCTATATTTTCCCTGACGATGGTGATATCTATGGGAATGCCGGCCTTTGAAAAGACCGTATCCACCCCGTGCAGGGTCTGAAAGACCCTTTTGTTGGCATAGGTATTCCAGGTTTTGCGGGCCGTTACATTCACGCTCTTCACCCCCTTGCCTTTCGGGGTTTCCATGGGGCCTTTAAATAGCAGGCCAAGTTCCTCAATGGTATGCTGGGCCTCCGGGGTCATACCATTGGAAAAGCCCTTGTCAAATACCCACTTACCCATATCGACGTACTCATATTCCAGGGGCACTTGGTTGGCATTGAATATATCCAGGACCGACTGCATGATCTCCGGACCAGTGCCGTCACCTTTGGCTACAGCTATCTTCATACATGTTGTTTTAGTAGGCTTAGTTGATATTCAAGGGATTCAGCATCAGGCTGCGGGACCGGCCTGCCCTTTTTTCGTCCGGTAAAAATAGGATAGAAACCCCATTGTGGGATTAAATTGTCACAAATCCTTTTGACCGCACGCGAATTTGATTAATTTTAGCAAAATTTGTTTCATGGCAAACAAAATTTCAGAAGGTGTTGAAGTCAGTGTGGAGACGTTTTACCAGCCCGACTACAGCAACCCCATGTCCGGGGAATTCATGTTTGCCTACCGCATCACCATCGATAACCACAATAATTTCCCCGTTAAGCTCCACCGCAGGCACTGGCATATTTTTGATTCCAACGGCTCCTACCGGGAAGTGGAAGGAGAGGGCGTTGTCGGTGTACAGCCAACTTTGAGTCCAGGAGAGCGGTACCAGTATGTCAGCGGCTGCAACCTGCGCACCGAACTTGGCAAAATGTATGGCACCTACAATATGGAAAACCTCCACACCAAAGAAATCTTCGAGGTCAATATCCCCATCTTCGAAATGATCGTGCCCTTCAAAATGAATTAGGACCGCCTTCCCTCAGGCACACCCCCTCATCAGGCATTCATCATCCGCTGCAGTTTACGGGTCAGCGTAAACAGGATCAGGGAGGCCAGTCCCGCCATAAATACAAAGAGCATGAAAAACTCATAGGAATTACTCATCGAGTAACCCAGAAAGGAGGTGGTCCGGCCGTTTTCCGGGAGCAGCGAGCTGAGCAGTCCGGCAAACTTGTTGGCAAAGGCATTGGCCGTAAACCAGACGGCCATCAGCAGGGACGCGAATTTAAAGGGAGAGAGTTTGTTGACCAGGGACAGGCCAATGGGAGACAAACAGAGTTCCCCGCAGGTATGCATGGCATACATGCCGGTCAGCCATATCATGCTGACTTTGATCCCGGGCCGCACATCCTTTACCCCAAATGCAATCCACAGGTAACCCAAGGCCAGCAGGAAAAGACCCAGGGCCATCTTGGTCGGTGCGGAAGGCTCCCTTTTTCCGAGCCTGATCCACAGCCAGGCAAACAGGGGGGCAAAACAGACCACGAAAGTCGAATTGAGGGACTGGAAGAAACTGGCCGGTACGGTATGGGATCCGATCTTCCGCTGGGTTTGTTCCTCTGCAAAAAAAGTGAGGGAGGCACCCGCCTGTTCAAAGGCGCTCCAGAAAAAAATCACAAAAAATGATACGATGAATATGACGCCTACCCGGCTGATCTCTGCCTTGGTGAGGGATTTATCGGTAAAGACCACATAGGCGATGAACAGAATGCAGGCGATGAGCAGATAAAACAGGTAATTGAAGACCTTGGCATCCAGGTAGATCAGCCCGATGGTGATGCAGGAAAGCAGGACAAGGGCGACTGTCATGACCAGGGGGTTGGTGGCTGCCCTGGGGGAGCCCTCCGGGGTAAGTCCCAGGATTTTTTTATCCGGATCGACGATGTACTTGTGATGGTACAGGAGCTGAACCACCACGCTGATGACCATCCCTATCCCCCCTGCCAGAAAGGCCCACCTGAAATCAGCGGGGTCGCCGGTATCCCCGACCAGCCCGCATACAAAGGGCCCCAGGGCGCCCCCGACATTGATACCCATATAAAATATGGTATAGGCAGCATCCTTGCGAATGTCTTTGGCCGGATAGAGCTGCCCCACCAGGGATGAAATATTGGGTTTGAAAAAGCCGTTTCCGGCAATCATCAGCCCCAGACCGCTGAAAAACAGCAGGGAGGAAAGCTGCGGGGCACTCTGGTAGAGGCTGCCGCAGAAAAAAAGGATAAATTCCCCCACGGCCATCACAATACCGCCCATAATAATGGAACGGTGGTTGCCCCAGAAACGGTCTGCGATGAAGCCGCCCAGCAGGGGCGTGAGGTAAATCAGACCGGTATAACTGCCATAGAGATTGGAGGCAAAGGCGTGATCAAACAGGAGGGCCTTGGTCATGAACAGGATCAGGATGGCCCGCATCCCATAATAGTTGAATCGTTCCCACATTTCCGTCGCAAACAGAACATACAATCCCCTTGGGTGGCCCTTGCTTGGCAGATCCTGGCTCATAACAGCTGGTTTTAATAATGGACGGTGAATCAAACAGTCACGTAAAATACTGATTAAATGTAAAACAAAATCCCAAATGCTTTTTTGATTTACCATTTATAAAATTCTTTTCCGAATTTGCCGATGAAATGTGAATTTCGGCCCTGAAATCGTTGCAATGAACATATTATTACTAGGATCGGGGGGAAGAGAGCATGCACTGGCATGGAAACTCAACCAGAGTGTATGGACCAACCCGCTTTATATCGCACCGGGCAATGCCGGCACCTCGCAATGCGGCATCAATGTGCCCCTTGATATCAATGATTTCGAGGCTGTGGGCAAATTCTGCGTGGACAAGAAAATAGAAATGGTGGTGGTCGGCCCGGAGGAACCCCTGGTAAAGGGACTGGCCGATTATTTCAAGGCAAGACCGGATCTGGAGAAGATTTACTTTATCGGACCTTCCCAGGAGGGTGCCCGCCTGGAGGGCAGCAAGGCCTTTGCCAAATCCTTCATGAACCGCCACGGCATACCCACGGCGGCCTACCGGGAGTTTACACTGGAAAATTATACCGAGGGCGTCAAATACCTCCAGCAGCATGAACTGCCCATTGTGCTCAAAGCCGACGGGCTGGCCGGGGGCAAAGGGGTGGTCATCTGCCAGAATTATGTGGAGGCCATGGCCGAATTCGAACTCATGATCCAGCAATCCAAATTCGGGGACGCCGGCAAAAAGGTCGTCGTGGAGGAATTCCTGGATGGCATAGAAGTGAGTGTCTTTGTGCTTACCGATGGCAAGAACTACCTGATACTCCCGGAGGCAAAGGATTATAAAAGAATTTACGAGGGAGACAAAGGTCCCAATACCGGGGGAATGGGAGCTGTCAGCCCGGTCCCTTTCGCAACGCCTTCCTACATGCAAAAAGTGGAGGACCGCATCATCCGTCCCACCATCGAGGGACTACAGCAGGATGGCATAGATTACCGGGGTTTCATTTTCATCGGACTCATCAATGTTCAGGGTGAGCCTTTTGTCATTGAATACAACTGCCGGCTGGGTGATCCGGAAACCGAAGTGGTGATCCCCCGGCTGGAAAACGACCTGGTGGGACTGTTTATTAGCACCTGCAAGCAGGAACTGGATACCGTGCAGCTCAAAGTGGACGAGCGGACTGCCATTACCATTGTGGCGGTATCACGGGCCTATCCGGGCAGTTATGAAAAGGGATACCCCATTGACGGGCTAGACAATAGCGTGCCCAGGGACAGCCTGGTGTTTCATGCCGGCACCCTGCAAAAAGACAGCCAGGTGGTGACCAACGGGGGCCGGGTACTTTGCGTGACCTCCTTTGCCGATACGGTATATGAGGCGGTCAATAAGTCCCGCGATGTGCTCGAACAAATTGATTATGACGGCATATTTTACCGCCGCGATATTGGCTATGAGTTCCTCTAAGGGGCGGCTTTTTACCAAGGCGGAAAAAGACACCGGGGGGCCAGGGTCAAAACCATTGTTTGGCTTATGAAAGAGGAAGTGAATTATTCTGATTACCTGCAACTGGACCGCCTGCTGGGGTCCCAGTCCCTGCAGAGTGAAAAGCTCCTGCAGCCCGCCCATGATGAAATGCTTTTCATTGTCATCCACCAGTCCTATGAGCTTTGGTTCAAACAACTGCTCTTCGAGGTGGATTCCGTGGCCGCCATCCTGCGCAAACCTTCGGTCAATGACAATTCCCCGGAACTGCAGACCATTGTCCACCGACTCTCCCGCTGCACCACCATCCTGAAGGTACTGGTCCACCAGATAGATATCATGGAGACCATGACCCCTATGGATTTCCTGGACTTTCGCAATATGCTGCGCCCGGCTTCAGGCTTTCAGAGCTGGCAGTTCAAAATACTGGAGGCCAGACTGGGCCTCACCTTCGAGAACCGCTACGGAGCCCAATACTATACCTCCCAGCTTAGGCCCGAACAGGTTGAACTGATCCGTTCGGCTGAAAAGGAACCCTCCATCCTGGTGCTGACCACCCAATGGCTGGAGCGTATGCCTTTTTTCAGCGATGCCGCCCTCTGGGAGGGATTTTCGCAAGCCGGGCCTTCCGGCAGCCTGCATCCCTTCTGGGCTGCCTACCGCCGGCTCTACCACCAAAGCCTGGCCGACCCGGAAAGGGCCAACGAAGGCCTGTTTGATGCCGTATTCCTGGCTGAACCAGCCGGGCAGCCAGGGAGTGAAAAGCGGGCACTGGGCCTGGCCTCCTGCCGGGCGGCCCTGTTTATCATGCTCTACCGGGGATACCCCGTGCTTCAGCTTCCTTTCCAGCTCCTCAGCCAGCTGCTGGAAATCGACGAACAGCTCAGCACCTGGCGCTACCGCCATATGTCCATGGTCCATCGCATGATCGGCACGCGCATCGGCACGGGCGGAAGTTCGGGAAAAGAATACCTGAAGGCCGCGCTGGATAAACACTATATTTTTAAGGAACTGGCCCAGCTGACCTCCTTTCTGATCGAACGCAGGGCACTGCCGGCCCTTACGCCGCAGATGGAGCAAAAACTGGGCTTTGCCCTCTGAGTCCGCCTCCCTTAACAAAAAGCGCCGGCGCCTGCAGCCCAATTAGGATAACCCTGATCCCTATGCGCCATCTTACCGGGTTGTTTTTTTTATATCCGAAGGCAGGCTATGCAAACTGCGGGGATGGCAGCCCGGGAGCCAAAGAGGCCCTTTTGGACCCCGGCCGCTGAAATGGGAGGAGTGGTTTGGGTCAGCCGGGAAAAATACTTATAAATCAAGGATTTTCGCTTTGTTAATTCGAATTATTTGCATCAATTTTGCATGCATTATCGCTGAACCTAAAAAATCTGGTCATTCCTCATGGGATTATTCAACTTCCTCACACAAGAGATAGCTATGGACCTGGGTACCGCAAATACCCTGATCATACACAATGATGAAATAGTGGTGAATGAACCGAGTATTGTTGCCCTTGACCGAAATAATCCCAAAACCGTACTGGCCGTAGGTAAGCGGGCGCTCATGATGCATGAAAAGACCCATGAAAGCATCCGGACCGTTCGTCCCCTCAAAGACGGGGTCATCGCAGATTTCAATGCAGCCGAACTGATGATCCGGGAGATGATCAAAATGATTTATCCCAAAAAACCCCTGTTTCCCCCCAGCTGGAGAATGATGATCTGCATCCCTTCCAGCATCACCGAGGTGGAAAAAAGGGCCGTCCGGGACAGCGCCGAACAGGCAGGGGCCAAAGAAGTATACCTCATTCATGAACCCATGGCTGCCGCCCTGGGGATAGGAATAGACGTGGAGGAGCCCGTGGGGAACATGATCATTGATATCGGGGGAGGTACCACCGGCATCACCGTGATCGCCCTGGCCGGCATCGTTTGCGACCAGTCCATCCGTATTGCAGGCGATGAATTCACCGCCGACATCATGGAGGCCCTGCGCCGCTATCACAGCCTGCTGATCGGTGAAAGAACCGCCGAACAAATCAAAATCCAGATAGGTGCCGCCATGAAGGACCTGGACAATCCCCCCGATGACATGCCGGTAAACGGCCGTGATCTGGTGACCGGGATTCCCAAACAGATCATGGTGAGCTACCAGGAGATCGCCGAGGCCCTGGACAAAAGCATTTTCAAAATCGAGGAGGCCATCCTCAAGGCCCTGGAGACCACCCCGCCCGAGCTGGCCGGGGATATTTACCGCCGGGGGCTTTACCTTACCGGCGGCGGCGCCCTGCTCCGCGGCCTGGACAAACGCCTCAGCCAGAAAATCAAGCTGCCCGTTCATATTGCCGACGATCCCCTCAAAAGTGTGGTGCGGGGTACGGGGATTGCCCTGAAGAACTATTCCCGTTATCCCTTTGTCATGAGATAATGATCAAAACCCAATAATCAGCATCCAATAGCCATCTTGTTGGATATTGGATTTGGAATTTTAAACTTATTCTCCGGTGCGTAATGTTTTTCTCTTCATCAGAAGGTATTTCAATTTTCTGTTCTTCCTGGTGATGCAGATAGTGGCGCTGTCTTTCCTGTTCCGCTATAATAAATTTCATGAGGCGGCCTTCCTGGGGGTGGCTACCGAGGTCACCGGTCGTTTCCACGAAAGATACAATAACGTGGAGTATTATTTCCAGCTCAAAAAGACCAACGATTCCCTGGCTAAGGACAATGTACGGATGCACCAGCTGCTCCGTCAGAACTTTGAAGCCCCCGATTCGGGCAAAAAACTCATCATCGATACCCTGCGCCAGGATTCGATGAAATCCATTCAGAAATATTATTTCCTGGACGCCAAAGTGGTGGGCAGCACCACCTCCCTGCAATCCAATTTTATTACCATCCACCGCGGATCGGCCCAGCAGGTCCGGCCCAATATGGGGGTGGTCAGCTCCCAGGGCATCGTGGGTACGGTGGTTAATGTCAGTCCCAACTACGCCACGGTCATGAGCCTGCTGCACCGCCTGTACAAGGTCGTCGTTAAGCTCAAAAACAACAATGACCGGGGTACTCTGGAATGGGACGGGCTGAGCCCACTGTACGTGACCCTCAAAGACATTCCCAAGAGCGTAAAGGTCAGCAGGGGCGATACGGTTTTGACCAGCCAGACCTCCTCTTTGTTCCCGGCCGATTTTATGGTGGGCACCGTCAGCGAGGTTGTGGATGACAAATCCAGTAATTTTTATACCCTGAAGGTCAAGCCTGCCACCAACTTTTTCAACCTGGAGTATGTCTATGTAATAGAAAACACCCAATTTGAGGAGCAAAAACGTTTAGAAGATTCCACGAGAAAAAAATTCCAATGAGTGTGCTGCTGAAAAATATCATCCGTTTTGCGCTGTTCATCCTCATACAGGTATTTGTGCTGATGAAGGTTCCGCCCCTGCACCGCTTCATCACACCCTATTTGTATTTTCTGTTCATCCTCTGGCTTCCCTTTAACCTACCCCGTTTCTGGCTGACTTTTACCGGTTTTATCTTTGGGCTGACGCTGGACTATTTTACCAATACCCCCGGACTGCATGCCGCGGCCTGTACGCTGATAGCCTATGTAAGGCCCTTTGTGGTGAACCTGCTGATTTCCCAGGAAGGAACGGATAAAAACTATACTTCCCCTTCGGTCACTTCCATGGGCTGGGCCCCCTATGCCACCTATGTGTTTGTACTGACCCTGCTGCACCATACCTACCTGGTTTTTTTGGAGTGGATGAGTTTTGGCACCCTCTGGTATTTTCTGGGAAAAGTGGTCGCCACAACCGGTGTCAGCCTGCTGTTGATTTTTGTGACCGAACTGCTATTTTACCGCAACGAAAAATTCCGGACCAACACCGCCTAGCCGGCGCCTTAAAAAATGCCGGGAATTCCAAAAAAAACATATCAGCCCTGTTCATTTCAACGTTTCTTATACGTACTTCGTAAATTGTAGACAGTACAACCCATATGCCTGTATTCAATCAATCGCGCAGCAATATCATAAGGCTTATCTTCTCTGCAATGTTCCTGGTCATCACGGCGCAGTTATTCAATTTACAGATCGTCTCCAATAAATATAAAAGACTGGCCCAGGAAAATGCCCTTTTCCAAAAAAGGATTTACCCCAACCGGGGCATCATTTTTGACCGCAACGGCAAAGCAATCCTGAACAACGCCATCCTCTATGACCTGATGGTGACCCCTTCTCAGGTCAAAAACGTGGATACAGCCTATTTCTGCCAGCTGCTCGGTATCGATACCGCAGATTTCAGGGAACGTATCCTGGATGCCCGGTTTAAAAACGGGCCCTTTCGTCCCACCATATTTGAGGATCTGCTGCCACCCGATATCTATGCCAAGTTCCAGGAAAATATCTGGAAATTTCCCGGCTTCAACCTCCAGGAACGCCCCGTGAGGATCTATCCCTTCCATGCGGCTGCCCATATCATGGGCTATGTCGGTGAGGTGGACTCGGCCATTCTAAAGCGGACCGGAAACTCCTACCAGCTCGGGGATTATGTGGGCCGCAGCGGCCTGGAGCAATACTATGAAAAGCAGCTCATGGGCCAGCGGGGCATTGAATTCTGGATCAAGGACAACAAAAACCGCCTGGTCGGTCACTATGAGAACAAGACCCTGGATACGGCCGCGGTTGCCGGAAAGAACCTGCGTACCTATATGGATATCAGTTTGCAGCAGATGGCGGAAAAACTCCTGAAAAACAAGGTGGGCGCCATTGTGGCCATCGAACCCAAAACCGGGGGGATCATTGCCATGGCTTCCAGCCCCGATTTTGACCCCAATGACCTGACGGGTCCCGACAAGCAGGTCAATTACGCCAAACTGTCCCTGGACGTAAAAGCCCCCCTGCTCAACAGGGCAATCAAGGGCCAGTATCCGGCCGGCTCCACCTATAAGCCACTCGGGGCCCTCATCGCCCTGGATGAAGGCATCATTACTCCCTCCAGCGGCTATGACTGCCACGGGGTATACCTGGGATGCAACCGCCCGGTCAAATGCGATGAAAAATTTGCCGGCCACGCAGCCACCCTGAGGCTGGCCATTGCCCACTCCTGTAATTCCTTTTTCTGCAATACCTTCCGGCTGACCCTGGATAACCCCGAATACCACAGCCCCCGCAGGGGCCTGATGAAATGGAAGGAGTATGTCAACGCCTTCGGGCTGGGTCACCGCATCGGAGTGGATCTGCCCAGCGAAGACGGGGGTAATATCCCCGATACCAGTTCCTATGACAAGGACTATAACCATTCCTGGAATTCCTGTACCATGGTCACCATGGGGATCGGGCAGGATAAGATGACGGTCACCCCGCTGCAGATGGCCAATGCCATGTGTATCGTGGCCAACAGGGGATTTTTTTATGTGCCGCATTTCGTGGAAAAAGTGGACGGGGAAAACGCTGAAGACACCCTGCTGTCCAGGTTCCGCAAAAAGCATGAGGTACTTACCCATATTCCCGATGATGTCTATGAAGTGGTGACCAGCGGGATGCAGGATGTGACCGAGATCGGGACGGCCCGGGTAGCCAGGATACCCGGCATCAACATGTGCGCCAAAACGGGAACGGCCGAAAATTACCTGGTCATCGAACACCGCCGCACCAAATTGAAAAACAACGCGATGTTTGTTTGCTTCGCGCCCCGGGAAAACCCGAAAATCGCACTGGCCGTTGTCGTCCAGAATGCCGGTTACGGTGCCACCTGGGCAGCACCCATCGGAAGCCTGCTGGTGGAAAAATACCTCAACGATACCCTTCGGACAGAAAGGGTGCAGGAA
>CAIVKC010000063.1 GCA_903906365.1 uncultured Bacteroidota bacterium
AAACCAGTTACTTAAGAAAACAAGCAATCAAGATGTCAAAGAACTTTTATATAATCAAGTGAAAATCTGGTAGTTTAAACGAGACGGTAGTGACGAGTTAATATTAATCAGTCTTTCAAACTATTTGTTAGTGCCAGTCAAAAAAAACGGCAACGGGTAAAACGTAAAATATGAACGAAAGAACTTATCAATTTTCAATTGAAGATTTTCACAACAAAGCAGAGGAAGCGAGAAAATTTATTATTACTCAATACGCCGCCAATTTAATGATTGTAGCAGCTTCAACGATTAAAGATGGCAATGAGGCTGAAACTATTGTTGGTGATGCCTATGTAGAACTTTTAAAGCACGCAGAAGAATTTCACAGCCAGAGTGCGATAAAAGAATTTTTATATAATAAGGTAAAAGAGGATTGCGAAAAGTTTCTTACTACATCATTGCCGGTCAGAAGACACGGCAACGGCGGCTGTTAAATGGCTTATAGCCACAAAATAAATCGGGCCAAATAAAAGATCATGCGGTTCACCGCATACAAAAGCGGCCCACCTATTTTTCTGCGTTAGGGATAGTAGCAAAGTGCCGTGCACTGCGGAAAGCCCGACCACTGGTTACCCAAAAATTACGCCCGGTGGGAACGCCATAATAATGTTTTAAATGCTTACAGAAAACATTCTAAGTATTGTATGGCTATCGAGAAAATTGTATTGTCAATGCGAACTCAAGCCTTTCGGGACGCGTTCGCACTGACGTTAGAAACTCACTTTAAAGAGATCGAGATCGTCGCTAAAATTGGATTCGTTAAAAAGATCATTCCAACTTGCGAAACTCTACGGCCTAATCTTCTAATAGGTGATACCCGTTTCCCAGACGGTGATTGCTTTGCTACAGCGGAAAAGCTATCCCAAGAATTACCAGGAATTAAGATGATATTTACAAACCTCACTTTTTACGACGATGTTATAGATAAACTTAAAAAGGCGGGAGCTTGTGGTTATTTTCAAAGAAACGACGATTATACAAAAATGATCGACGTTATACAACGGGTGATACAATTACCTGCAAGTACCAATGGGTATATCTTTCAATCGTAAAAAATAAAATCCCCGCTTTTGGTGGAGATGCCCTAATCAAATAACATAATCATTAAACTTTATTATATTGAACATTGGCCGGATGGAAGGAATCGGCTTTAAACTGCAGGCAGAAGCCAGTTTGAATACCCTTACGCTTGATGTATTAAAATCCAGCGAAATTGAAGGGGAAATACTAAATCCCGACCAGGTAAGACCTTCCATAGCCAGACGCTTAGGTATGGAGGTGGCAGGGCTTGTTCCATCTGACCGAAGTGCCGACGGGGTAGTAGAGATGATGCACTAAAGCTTGCCGCCTCTATTATAGAAAAAGATATAAGAAAACACTATTCCTTGTCAGAACTGGCACACATGACAAGCGTCAACGTCCTGCAATTAAAAACAGGCTTCAAAGAAAGGTACGGGGTTGGCCCCTTTCACTATTTATCTAATCTAAGATTACAACGGGCGAAGCAACTACTCACTGAAACGAATAACCCTATACGTTATATCTCTATGCAATGCGGTTATAAGAGTAAGACCAGTTTTCAAAGTGCTTTTAAAAGAAAGTTTCAGCACCCGCCGGGCTACTTTCGAAAACAAACAAAATAGTAGTTTACATATAGGCTACTTTAATAATACCAAACGAATAACTACTGCTACCAAACGAATAACATTTTCGTAAGACCTTTACATTGTAAGAGAGAAACAACACATACCGGCCATCTACAAACAGGCTATAACCTTTTGTATACTCCACACCCTACACACATTCTAGTTAAATAACGTATTGGCTTTTTTATGCGAACATCTTCGCATGGGAAACCTTTAAATAATTTGTTGCGCAACAAATAGGAGAAAACCGATGCCTAATAAAAAAATCGGTTATACCATAACGTTAAACTTTTAATTTATGAAACACTTAAAAATTGCATTGCTTGCCCTTACGCTGGTTTTTTCGGTTGCAGCTATTGCCGCACCTAAGACCGACAAAACACCAAAGGCCCCCAAAGCCAATAAAACACACAAAGCAACAAAGGCAGACGCAAAAAAGCCAGCGTTTACTTGTTATTATTTTCAGGTATCTAATACCGTTGCAGTAAACGCTTGTAATCCTAGTACAAATCCTATAACATTAGTTATCCCAACTACTATTCCTCCAACTTCCGTTTCTGGTTGTACCGGGACAGGTCATTATTGCTATGTTGGATTTCCAAATTATGTAGCGGACGGGCTTGGCAATTATTACCCAGCGGATGCTAATGGCACCCAGATTACTAATTATTGTACCTTCACTTGTTTCACACAAAAAAGTTAAACAAATTAAGGAGATACAGTAATTTTGTCTTTGGGGCCTAACTTGTTGACCCTAAAGAAATAGCACTAAAAAAGGGCCGGTATATACCGGCCCTTTTTGTATTTTTGGTGCTACATGGTGAAAACTACCCAGAATTGTAGTTGTTCAGGGCAATTCCTGTATTAAATTGGCAAATAATATGACCTCTTCCATCATCCGGGTAACACATTTGAGCAAGTCCTTTGGGGATATCAGGGCAGTGGATGACCTGTCCTTTTCGGTGAATCAGGGTTGTGTTTACGGGTTTCTTGGTCAGAACGGTGCCGGAAAATCAACCACCATCCGGATGCTGCTCACCCTGGTGGAACCCACCGACGGGGATATTGAGATATTCGGGATGAATCTGCGCTCTCACCGGCGGGACATCCTTCGTCGGGTAGGGGCCGTCATTGAACGCCCGGACCTCTACAAATACCTCTCGGGTTATGAAAATCTCTCCCTGTTCGCCCGTATGAGCGGAATGAAGGTATCCCGCCGCAGGATCATGGACCAGCTCCAGCAGGTAGGGCTGGCTGACCGGGCTGACAGCAGGGTGAAGACCTATTCGCTCGGCATGAAGCAGCGGCTGGGTATTGCCATAGCGCTGGTCAATGACCCCGATCTGGTGATCCTGGATGAGCCTTCCAACGGACTGGATCCGCAGGGAATCGCGGACATACGCAACCTGATCCTCGAGCTGAGCCGCAACCAGCAAAAAACGGTCCTGGTCTCCTCCCACCTGCTCAGTGAAATCGAACTCATAGCCAGCGATATCCTCATCGTAGACCGTGGAAAGAAAATCATGGAAGGTCCCGTGGGAGAGCTGTTTGACCCTTCCCGGATGGTGGTGGAAATTCAGGCCGTATTTCCGGAAAAGGCCCGGCAGGTCATGGTTTCCTCCGACTGGAAGGACCGCCTGCAAAAGCAAAGGGGGGATACTTTTATTTTTGAACTGGGCAGAGAGGAGATTCCGGTATTCAACCGGTATCTGGCCCAACAGGGGGTGGACGTCCTGGCCATCAGGCCAAGGCATTCGCTGGAAGACTATTTTTTATCATTAACAAGCGCCAACCAGCATGTGGATACTTTTACAAATTGAATTATTCAAGATATTCAGGAGACCCAGGACCTATATCAGTTTTGCTGCGATCGCCTCGATGATACTCATTATCCAGCTTGGGCTGAAGTTCGACGGTAAGTCCTACCTGCAGCTGCTGATGAGCGGCATCTCCGATTCTTTTTACGTTCCCTATGAACTGATCCTAAACGGCTACCTCGTCGCATTTGTGATACTCAATACACTGCTGATCCATGTGCCGCTGCTGGTAGCCCTGGTAGCAGGGGATATGGTAGCCGGCGAGGCCAATATGGGTACGCTGCGTTTGCTGGTAACCAGGCCCGTTAGCCGCACCCGGCTGATGCTGGCCAAATTTACAGCTTCGGTGATTTATACGGTCATGCTGCTGGTATGGATGGCCTTTTTGGCCCTGCTGCTGAGCATGCTTTTTTTTGGTACCAATGACATGATCATTGCCAGGAATGACGTGATGGAGCAGATCGGCAGAAATGATATCCTCTGGAGGTATTTTGCGGCTTTTGGATATGCGGCCGTAGCCCTGTCCACGGTGGCAGCCCTTGCCTTTCTGCTCTCCGTGTTCGCGGAAAACTCCATCGGCCCGATCGTTTCCACGATCAGTATTGTGATCGTGCTGACCATCCTGTCGGAGATGAAAATCCCCCTGTATGACAATACCGTCAAGCCCTACCTGTTTACCTCCCATATGTTGGCATGGAAAGGTTTCTTCTATTCCAAAGCCAGCGGGGATGGCCAGGCTATTCCGGGATCGGTTGAAAACCTGCCCGCCATACTGCGCAGCCTGGCCGTGCTGCTCAGCTATATTGCCCTTTTTGTGACAACGGCCATTGTAGTTTTCAGGAAAAAAGACATTCTTAGTTAGTAAATACCATGATGCAGACACTTAAATTGTACGGACTTTACCTGTTTTGCCTGTTGATCCGCCCGGAAGCTGCCTTTTGTCAGGATGCCACCGACCTGGTGCAGAAAGTCAAGGCCAAGCTCGACCAGGTCAATGACTACCAGGCGGACGGTACCATGAAAACAAATGTGAGCTTTTTGAAAGTACCCCAGGCGCAGGTGAAAGTGTATTTCAGAAAACCCGATAACTTCCGGATCCGGAACGACCAGGGTATTTCGCTGGTGCCCAAGGGGGCCGTGAGTATCAGCCTGAATAACCTGATGAAAGGCAGGTTTACGGCCCTTGATATGGGAACCGAAACAGCAGATGGTCAGAAAGTCAGGGTTATCAAACTCTTACCCGCTGATGATAATGGCGAGATTGTCCTGTCAACGCTCTATGTGGATGAGGGCCGGCTGCTGATCCTCAAAGCAAGGACAACCACCCGGGAAAGCGGCACCTATGAAGTGGACATGTATTATGGAAAGTATGCTGCTTATGCCCTACCGGACCGCATTGTATTCACCTTCAATACCAAGGATTACAAACTTCCCAAGGGCATCACTTTCGATTATGACGATGGCAGCAGGAAAAATACGGAAAACAAGGTGGCTGAAACAAAGGGCCGCGTGGAGATCATCTACCATGACTACCTCATCAATAAGGGCGTTCCGGATGCCCTGTTTCATTAAGGCCTTTTTTAAGCCTCATTCTCATCGATCTGCTCATCCACCGCATTGGCCAGGACGACAGAGCCCATTTTCTTGAGTGGATTACGGTGATTTTCCCGGTACTCCTCCCTATGGCGGATGATGTCGATGCATTCATATATGGAAGCCAAAAACGAAGAAGTGTCCGCCTTGTTCTTGCCTGCAATATCAAAGGCTGTTCCGTGATCCGGAGAGGTCCTGACCACAGGCAGGCCTGCCGTGAAATTCACGCCTTCACTCATGGCCAGGGATTTAAAAGGGATCAGGCCCTGGTCGTGATACATGGCAAGCACGGCATCGAATTTCAGGTGCTGGCTGCGTGCAAAGAAAGCATCGGCACTGTAGGGGCCGAATACCAGCATATTATGCTTGGCATCCTTGATGGCCGGTTTGATCACCTCTTCGTCCTCTTTTCCAATGAGGCCCTCGTCCCCGGCATGCGGGTTGAGACCAAGTACCGCAATTTTTGGCCGGTCAATGCCAAAGTCCCGGGCGAGGCTTTCCTTGAGTATATTGAGTTTGGAAAGGATATGCTCCCTGGTGATGAATTTGGCCACCTCCTGTACGGGTACGTGCTCGGTAACCAGGCCTACCCTGAAATTGCCGGCCACCATGAGCATGAGTACATCAGCCGCCCCAAAGGCCTGCTTTAAATAGGGGGTAAGTCCGGTGAAATTGAAAGAGTCCGACTGGGTATTTTTCTTATGAATGGGGGCGGTGACCAGGCCCTGTATCTTGCGTTCCTTGAGGGCTTCCACCGCGCTAACCAGGGACTTCACGGCATAGCTTCCCCCGGTTTCGGTCAGCTGGCCGGGTGTGATGGCCACTTCTTCCTCCCAGCAGTTGTAGATATTCACCTGCTTTGGGGCAATCCGGTTAAAGTCCTTGCTGCTTTGGTAGTTGAAAGGTATTTCCGGAATGGACTTGCGGTAAAAGTTGATCACCTTATTGGACGCAAAAATGACCGGGGTGCATAGTTCCAGTACCCGGTTATCTGAAAAAGTTTTGATAATCAGCTCGGTTCCGATTCCATTGAGGTCTCCAATCGTAATTCCTATCACCGGTTTTTGCGTCAAAAGGCTCATACTATGCTTTTTTGGGAGATTAAAAATACAATTAATTCAGCATCTGCTTAAATATTGCTGCGCCCGGCGGGCATTTAAATCCGGATAAATGCATCGGGAGATGATTATTTTTGCAGGAAGCTATGTATACACTCAAAAAATCCCTTGGCCAGCATTTTCTCCGTGATGAAAATATTTGCCGCAACATTGTGGCTGCCCTCCGGGAGCACTCCTTCAGCCAGCTGCTGGAAGTGGGCCCCGGAGGCGGGGCGCTCACCAAATACCTGCTGGAAATACCAGGTATTGACCTGAAGGCAGTGGAACTCGATGTGGAAAAAGTGGCTTTTCTGCTGGATACCTACCCTTCCCTGCGCGGAAAGATCATAACCGGAAGCATCCTGGACATCCCTCGACCTTTCCAGGGGGCTTTTACGGTGGTCGGCAATTTCCCCTACAATATCTCTTCACAGATCCTGTTCCGTATCCTGGAATGGAAACAGGAGGTTGAGTGCATGGTCGGCATGTTCCAAAAGGAGGTGGCCCAGCGCATTGTGGCGCCGGAAGGCAGCAAGGTCTACGGCGTGCTGAGTGTGCTGGTCCAGGCTTTTTTTGAGGTGGAATACCTCATGGAAGTGGGCGAACAATGCTTTACGCCACCCCCCAAGGTGAAAAGCGCCGTAATAAGGCTCAGGCCCAGGTCCGTTCCGGTGGCCATCAAACATGAAAGGGCCCTTTTCATCCTGGTGAAGGCTGCTTTTAACCAGCGCAGGAAAACCCTCAGAAATGCAGTAAGGGGCCTCTTTGATCCCTCCCTGCTGGGTGATGCCCTGTTTTCCAAAAGGGCCGAGCAGCTTTCCGTGGCTGATTTTGCAGCCCTGACTTTTAAAATGAATTGAAACCAACATATACCTCATTTTTCCAGCCAAACATGAAAAAAGTCATAGTAACCGCCAAAGTCCATCCCTATCTCGGGGAGCGTCTTGCCCTCAAAGGCTATGAAGTCGTCCACCTCCCGCAGGTCAGTTATGAAGAGCTCCTGCAGGAAATAGCCACGGCCGAAGGCCTCATTGTAACCACCCGGCTGAAAATAGACCGCGCCCTCATGGACCGGGCCCCCTTGCTCAAATGGATCGGGCGGCTGGGCAGCGGCATGGAACTCATAGACGTGGAATATGCCAGGACCCGCGCAATAACATGCGTCAGCAGCCCGGAGGGAAACCGCAATGCCGTAGGGGAACATGTCCTGGGTATGATCTTAAACCTGATGAACCGGATTTCAAGCAGTCAGGATGAAATCAGGCAGGGCCAATGGCTGCGGGACTCCAACCGCGGCACGGAACTGACCGGCAAAACGGTGGGCATTATTGGCTTTGGAAATACCGGCGGGGCCCTGGCCCGCCTGCTGGTTCCCTTTGAGGTCACCGTACTGGCTTATGATAAATACAGGTATGGCTTCGCCGGCGGCATCGTCCGGGAAGCCTCTATGGAGCAGGTTGCCCGTTATGCAGATGTGATCAGCATGCATGTCCCCTTAACGGAGGAAACCTTTCATATGGCAGACAAGCGATTTTTCGATTCCCTGCAGCAAAGGCCCTATTTTTTCAACGCTTCCAGGGGAAAAGTGCACGATACGGCAGCCCTTATAGAGGCCCTGCGGGAAGGAAAAATAGCAGGAGCCGGCCTCGATGTCCTGGAAAACGAAAAACTGGTCAGTTACCAGGAGCAGGAAAAAGCGCAGCTGGACTGGCTGCTCGGACAGCCCCGGGTGATCGTCACCCCCCATATCGCGGGTTACAGCCAGGAGGCCTTTTTCAAAATGGCCAAAGTGGTCCTGGAAAAGCTCGGGCTGGACTGATGGCGGCACAGGTCCTGTCCGGCCGCGCGCCGGGCTTCCAGGGAACCATCGGGCAATCCGGCTGAACCAGGCCCCGCGTGAGGGCCTCCGGCGCCTGTTCCTGGTAGAGGGGATTGCATTTTATTATACAAAAACATTGTCTATATTTGTACCAAATAGTGCAACGCTTTGGAATTCCCGGGGCGTTGTATTTTTTTCTTTTTTTGTAACCCGAAGTAAAAGGAGGAGCTATGAGTGGGATTTCCTATTATACCAAAGAAGTGCTGGAACAGTTGAGGGCAGAACTTCAAAAAATGAAGACCGTTGAAAGGACGGCTGCTTCCAGGGCCATTGCAGAAGCCAGGGAAAAAGGGGATTTGAGGGAAAATGCCGAATACGACGCAGCCAAAGAAGCCCAAGGGCTGCTGGAGGCTAAAATCCAGCGCCTGGAAGGGGAACTTGCCAATGCCAGGATCATGGACGAGGGAAGTATCGATACCAGCAAGGCATCTATTTTGACCAAAGTGACCGTAACCAACCTCAATACCAAAAAACAGGTAACCTATTACCTGGTAAGCGAAAAGGAAGCCGACCTCAAACTGGGGAAAATATCGGTGACCTCACCCATCGGCAAAGGACTGCTGGGCAAACACGTCGGCGAAGTGGCCGAAGTGCAGGTGCCAGCGGGAATCATTAAATTCAAGGTCGAAAAGATTACAGCCTAGCTTTTCAGCCGGTTTTTTAGTGCCTAAATCCTACATTTGAGAGACATTTTGTTTTTTGGATGCAGGATTTTTAATTGACAGCCATGACTATTTTTTCCAGGATCATCCATGGGGAGATTCCCTCTTATAAAATTGCAGAGAATGATAAATTCTTTGCCTTTCTGGATATTTTTCCGCTCAGGGAGGGGCATGTTCTGGTGGTACCCAAAACCGAAACCGACCATTTTTTTGACCTCTCCGATGACTACCTGGCAGAAATGCTGCTCTTTGCCAGACCCATTGCAAAGGCCATCGAGGCCTCCTTTTCCTGCAACCGCTGCGGAATGGCGGTAGTGGGCCTGGAGGTTCCCCACGCCCACCTGCACCTGGTCCCGGTCACCCATGCCGATGACTTGAATTTTACCCGTGAAAAAATACAAACCACCCCGGCCACCCTCCAAGCCGCCCAGGAAAAAATACTCCGGCATTTGTAGTCTGTGCCTGCAGGTGGTGATGGATCCTTTGTGATTCCCTTGTTTTCCCAATGAAACATAGGGACAAAAAAAAGAGGACTCTCATGTATGTGGGCATCGCGGCCCGCCGTCCGCCGGTTCAGCAGGAAAACAAACCCTTGAATTTGAAACAGACCTGTCCATCCAGGCCCAGGGTGGCCATCACATGAACTTTGTGGTTTTCGGCAATAATGAATTTCAAATCCATCACAACCAGGCTGTTTTCCTCCGGGTTGATTACCCGGAGAAATTTCATGTGATCGGCCCTTTCCATTTTTGTTTCCTTACCCAGTATATGTTCCAGCATCTCCTTTACCATTTGCATCATGCAGACGCCCGGAACCACGGGATGACCGGGGAAATGCCCTTCAAATATGGGGTGGGAGGGATTGAGGTCGAGTACGGCCAGGGCGGAACCATTTTCCATACCCACCGATGAAATCGTGAAAAAATTTCCCTGCAGCATACCCGTAAATATAGGTGAAAAATCAACGCTGCAGCCGCTTTAATGTAATGTCAAAACGGAAGTTTTTGTGGTTAATGACGATGGTGTCCGGCATGCCCTGCTGATAGCCCCCGGTGTAGGCACGGACCACCACTTTTGTTCTGGAGGCCCTTTCCATCCTGATCAACCGGCTGCAGGCCGTATCGGTCACATAATAGTAAACCCCGTTGGTTTGCGGGAACGCCGTGATCTGTTCCAGGCTGTCGCGGAGCATATAAGCACGCTTGTAGGATAGGGAGCTCATCAGGATCAGATCAAAATCCTTTTGCAGGGTCCTGATTACCGGCTTTTTATTAAGCTGGCGGATGATGTGGTGGATGGTGCATTTGCCCTGGGCGCTCAATTCCATATCAAAGAAGGTAAAACCGGTTTCTCCGGTGAAAACCAGCCGGGTGCTGCTGTCCGGCATCTTTTTGAAGATCAGCAGTCCGCTGAGATGCCTGCCTGAAACCTCCACCCCCGCCTGGTATAGGGCGGCGGTGAAAACCGGCCGGAACAGGAGCGGGCAGGTTGTATCGGCCGGGGTTCTTTCCTGGTGGCTGTAGAGCAGCGGGGCACATCCAGAAAACAGCAAGACCAGGCTAATTAATGGCAAATACCGCATCGGGAATATTTACATTCAATTCTTTGTTTAAAAAGCGGATCATGGTATAATCTCCCGATAATTCCTGCATCTCGATTTTCAGAACCGAGTAGTCCTTTTTATCCACCACCAGGAGGATATGGCTGAAATATTCCCTGAGTCCCTTGGATTTGGGAGAGAGTTCCACCAAATAAGAGGGCCCGTTCTCAAATACCCGGATGGAGAAATCCGGGTTATCCAGCGCTGTCCCCTGCACGCAATCCACCGTTATCCGGTTGATCTGCTGAAAAAGCCTGCTGGAGCCGGTAGAGATCCTGTTCTCTTTTGCCCCGTCCTTTATGTATACATTGTTTTTATGGAGGATCATCAGGTACTGGAAGGGCTGGAGATATTCCATGCGCACCAGGTCATCCCTTTTGAACCAGAATTTACCATGGGAAATGATTTTTTCCGAAAGCATGGACAGGTTCTTTTCCTGGATAAAATCACTTTTGATGCTGGTTGTTTTTTGGGAGGCCGCTGCAAACTGCTGACGGAAGGCGCCCAGGTTGGCCACCGGTAAATAACCGGGGTATTGTGCGTTGGCCGGCACCCAGGCTGCTAGTACCAACAGGAAAAGGAGCCATTTATGCATAGGGCGACAAATTAAGCATTTTATCCAGACGCATGACCTGGTATCCATCCGATTTAACTTTCCCTATAAACTGCTCCAGCATACCAGCCGTAGCCCCGCTGGTATCATGGAACAGCACAATGGCACCCGGCCGGATGCGGGAAAGGACCCTTGCAAGGAGTTTTTCGGGATCGCCGGCCACCGTATCCAGGGAGCGGACATTCCACCCGACCGGAATATATCCTCCCCGGCGGATGGCCCTGGCCAGGTTGGGATTGGTAACGCCGTAGGGTGGCCGGAATAACCGCGGCCTGAGTCCGGTTGCCTTCTCTATGGAACTGTCGGCCTGGCCCATATCCGACCGCATGGCCCGGGAGGAAAACAGGTCAAACCAGAAATGATGGGAATAACTGTGGTTGCCGATGAGATGGCCCTCCCGGTGGATCTGCCCGGCTAATGCCGGATGGTCATCCACCCGCTTTCCGATACAAAAAAAGGCGGCTTCCGTTCCGCTGCGCTGCAGGATCTCCAGGATGCGCGGCGTATGGGCCGCACTGGGCCCGTCATCAAAACTAAGGGCAATGACCTTTCGGTCCGTTGGGGCCCCGCACAGGACCTTGCAATAAAAACCGGATCCGATGGTGCAGCTTCCGTACACCAGCAGCAGGCCATACACGGCCAGCGGAGCGGCGTACAAAATCTTCGGCAGCGGATGGGTGAGGTAGCCTGCTGCCACCAGCAGGGCAGTCAGCGCCAGCAGGAAAATACCGGTATTTCGGAAATTCAGCATGCCGTTAACATAAATAGGGAGTGATGGATATTATGGTAATGGTTGTAAACCAGGACCCTCCGAATGGTCTTTGCCGGCCCTGTTCCCGCCGCAGCCGGAACCGAACCGCTTTGCAGTATCCGGGCTGCCAGCCAAATGGCGAAGGCCGTTGAAGTGGGATATTCCCCGCAAAGGTGTTTATAGGGTATATGGCAGGGATTCCCCAGCACATCCTTTAAAAGATGCCGGTAGATTTCATCTCCCCTGAAATCGCCGTTGCGCCCCGTAATCACCAGGTCTATGTCAGCGGGCGCCAGGCCCTGGCTGTCCAGGAAGGAATCCACGTAACGGCAGGTTGTTTGCATACTGTCGGGTTTATAGAAGGTGGTCATGGCATCCACCGACGCCCAATCGCCCTCGCGCCGGCTGCCGGTCACCACAAAAAAACAGGCGCCTTCCCCGCCGATCGTACCGGAGGACTGCCCCGAAAACAGCCCGGCAGATCCCCGGGACCCGGCCCCTTTGTAAAGTCCCAGCCGGCTGAGCAGTTCATGGCTATAGCCGGTAATTTCGTCCAGACCGCCGACCAGTATTTGGGAGGCCGGACGTTCCCCAAGCAGCATGGCTGCATCCAGCAGGGCGCTTTCAAAGGAAAATCCCCTGTGAACAAAGGTATTATTGTAGTTATGGCACTGCAGCATCAGGGCAATCTGGGCGCCCACCGTGTTGTGGGTGGACTGGATAAAGGCCGTCGGGGTGAGGAGTTCCTCCTGCTGTTCAACCATCTTGGTCAAAAATAGGCCCGTGTCCTCCAGGCATCCGTAGGCTGTGCCTGTTATGATGGCATCGGGCATTTGCAGGCCGGCCGCTTTGAGGCATTCCTGGGCAGCGGCCACCCCCATTTTAATGATACGACTCATCCGGCGGATCATTTTGGCGTCTATATATTGCCGGTAGTCCGGTTCCAGACAACTGAATTTGCCGGGTCCGCTGACGACCGCTTCAGCCAGGAAGGGGACCTGTCCAAAGGTATTCTGTGGTGAAATGTTTCCCGATGACCTGATATAAAACTGCATGCTTACTGTGGTTAATGCCGTTTGGGTTTCTGTTACCCCGGTCGGGCACCCTAAAGGGAGTCCCCGGTCCATGCGGCGGATATCTTGTTTGCCCTGCTTAAGGGATCATTTTGAAAAAACCAGGGAAGTACAGTTCCCTCCGAAACCAAATGAATTGGACAGGACATGATTGACAGGCACATCCTTTAAGAACTTCGTCTGGGGTACAAAAGGCAGCTCTTTCATCGGTGTTTCCAGTCTCAGGCTGGGATAGATGATCCCGTGTCTGATGGACAGCGCTGAAAATACGGCTTCCATTCCACCGCTTGCACCCAGGGTATGGCCCGTAAATGATTTGGTGGAGCTCATCTTCGGGTAGTTGGGATCGAAAAGTCGGCGGATGGCCGTGCCCTCTGCGATGTCATTGTTTTGGGTACCTGTGCCATGCAGGTTGATATAATCTATGTCTCCCGGCTCCAGGCCACTCATCTCCAGGGCAGACCGCATGGCCAGGAAAGAGCCCGTCCCCTCCGGTGAAGAAGCGGTCTGGTGATAGGCGTCATTGGCATTGGCATACCCGCTTAACCGGCAGTACATGGTTTGCCCGAGCAGGCCTGCCACTTTCTGTGAAACCAGGACCACATAGCCCGCTCCTTCTCCCAGGTTGAGTCCTTTTCGGTTATCATCAAAGGGTCGGCAAAACTGGTGGTCGAGGATCATCAGCGTATGGAATCCGTTGAGGGTAAACCTGGCCAGGGCATCTACACCGCCTGCCACCACCACATCCACGGCATTGAACTGAATGAGTCTGGACCCAAAGGCAATGGCATTGGCTGAAGAGGAGCAGGCCGTGCTGATGGTGGTGATATAATCCCTGATTCCCAGCTGGTCGGCAGTCAGTTCGGTAATGCTTCCGCATTCATGGTGGATGATCTCCCGTAACCTGCCATGGCGGTGATCCGGCAGGAATTGTTGGAAAAAATGTTCGGTCTTATCCATTCCGCCAACCGTATTGGCAGAAACAAACCCGGTACGGAGCCCCCGGAGCCTGTGCAGTCCGGCATCCTGCCAGGCTTCCCTGGCGGCGATGGTACTGAGCAGTGCGGTCCTGCTAATATGGGGCGGTAAACCGGCCTTCAGGGCCAGTGCGTCATTGTCCATTTTCACTTCTCCGGCAGGCAACTGGCCGGAGTGGATCGTGTTGAGGTGGGTGATACTGCCGAGGCCGGCCTGTTGGGACTGAAACGCAGTGAGGCACTCGGCAACATTGTTACCAATAGCCGACACCACACCTAAGCCCGCAATGAATACCGGAGCGCTCATGATTTATGCATTCTGTGCCTGGTGAGCCATGATGTATTCGGCCATGGTCCTTACCGAACGAAATACTTTTGGCCCATCATCGGCATTGGAAAGTTTGATTTTGTAGTGTTGCTGCAGCAGTACAATGAGCTCCAGCGCATCAATGGAATCCAGTCCAAGTCCTTCCACAAACAGGGGCTGGTCATCGCCGATGTCCTCAGGGGTTATATCCTGCATGTTCAGCTGCTCGATGATCTGCCTTTTCAAATCTGCAATAAGTTTATCCATTGTCTGAATGATATATAGTTAAGATATTTTCTGCTGTAAATTCCATGGCCTGCGGACCCGGTTTTTTTTCCACCAGGAAAAGGGCGGCTTTATATCCGTCCCCCAGGCAGTCAACCCATCCGCAGATACAGGCCTGCAATATATTATTATTGACAAGATTGCCTACATATTGTTCGATAAAATTAGCATCGAAATGTTCAAAAATGAAAAAAGCATTTTCCCCCTGGAAATGATGGCGGATACAGATTTCCCCAATAACTATATTGGGCAGGGTGTAGACAAACAGGGCCGGGCTGGCGAACTGCCTGGTGCTCTCGAAGTACCGGATGTCCGTATCGAGGCTGGCGTTTGCATTGGATAAGACCACCCCCACATCCTGCGGCCGGTAAACCTCCCCGGAGAAATGGTCCCGCAGGAGCCATTCGGCGCAGAGCCACCCCAGCTTGGAGAGGTTGTCCATCTTATAGAATTTGGGGTAATTCACCTGCAGCCCCTGGTAAGCGGAACGCAGGAATCCCTGCAGGTCACTTCCCTGATCTGAAAATACCGGCCTGCGGTCCTTATAGACCACCTGCTGGCTGATCAGGGAGCTGGCATTGATATATAGCTGGTCAGGCAAATGAATCAAATCTGGTTATTTATGGATGGGATTGGGTTTTTGCTGACGGTCCCTTAATTGGATGAGGGAGGCAAGTTTTTCCAGGGCCGTGGAATGGTTTTTTACATAGGGGTTTTCAAGGTCCCACACGTAACCTGCCAGTACCGAGCAGATCTGGCTTTTGATCAGGGGGTCCTGGTTGTCGGCAAAGAAAATGGTGTCCAGGGTGCCGTCATACCAGCTGTTTATATAGGATCGGAAGGTATCCACCCCCTGCATCATCTTTTCGGTATATTCTGCCGCCCAGTCCACCTGTTCCCCGTTCAGGGTTCTTATCACCAGGTGTGCCGCAAGCTGGCTGGAAACGGCAGCCAGTGTGACCCCCGAGGAGAATACCGGGTCCAGGAACTCAGTTACATTACCCGTCAGCACGAATCCATCCCCGTAAAACCGGTCAGTGGTGCTTGACCAGGATTGCAGCACCCTGGGTTCAAAGACCATTTCCACCTGATCAAAACGCTCTTTCAGGTAAGGTTCCGTGGCAATCATCGCCCGCAGTTGTTCTTCCGGGGTACCGCTGAAGTCCTCAAAAAAACCGGGCTCTGAAACAAAACCCAGCGAGGTGATCCCGCTGGAAAAAGGGATGATCCATATCCAAACCCCTTTTTTATGTACCACAATGGTAATACGGTTGGGCTCATCGGAGAGGGAACGGCGGAGATCTACGGTATGGGTGAACAGGGCCTTTCTGGGCGGCAGGGAAGAAGGCCTGTCCAGCTGGAAGAGCCGGGGGATTACCCGGCCGTATCCGCTGCCGTCAATTATGAACCGGGCTTCAATGCGCGACAGGTTGCCGGCTGCATCTTCCACAGTGGTTACCGAATCGGTACCCTGAAAGGAAATGCCGGTAACGGTGGTTTGGTAATCAATGGGTACACCCATTTGCGATACCGTATCTGCCAGCGTTTTATCGAACTGTCCGCGGGGCACCTGCCAGGTCCAGTTCCATCCCGGGGTGAACTGGTCTGCAAAGAAATAGTCGCAGGTTTTGCCCTCTTTTACGAATTTGGCCCCGAATTTTTCCTGGAATCCCTGTTTTTTGACGGCTTCCACAAAGCCGGCTTCTGTCAGGGCTTCCATGCAGCGCGGCAGGAGGCTTTCCCCGATCACAAAACGCGGGAACTGAAGTTTTTCGACGATTTTCACCTTAAAGCCCGCCTGGTTTACGATCGATGCGGCCACAGTTCCGGCCGGACCGGCTCCAATTACAAGGACATCCACTTTTTCGGTTTTCATTCGAACGATTTTATGATGAGGAAATAAGGAAATCCTGTCAGGGGGCTAGCCTAGTTTTCGCTTTCTGCAGCGCAGCAAAGTCTGGCTCAGCCCTATATGGTCTTTTTGTTCCACTACCTCAAATCCCGCCTTTTGAATACACGGCAAAAAGGTTTCGGCACTGTACATCTGGCTGTTGCCGTTTGCCAATGCCGTGAAATAAATCGAGGTCTGCTGGAGGCAAAATGCGGCGGCTTCGAACTTTTGTCTGTCCCAGAAAGGCTCCAGGATGAAGACGCAACCATTGTCCTGCAGGGCTCCGTGGCATTTCTTCAAAATGGAAATGATCTGGTCTTCTGAAAAACAATCCAGGAACTGGCTCATCCAGATGGCGTCAAAGCCACCCGGAAATGGCTGGTTTTCATCGAGCACATTGCGGGGATACAGGGAAATCCTGTCTGAAAGCCCTTTTTGGGCGATGAGTTCCCCGGCTACCTGCAGGGGACCGGGCAGGTCCATGATGGTAATATGAAGGTCCTGCTTATATCCGGCAGAGGCAATGGCCCATTTGCCGGTATTTCCACCAATATCCAGCAGGTTATGCACCGGGTGGCGGTATACATAAGGCAATACTTTCGGAAAGGCGTCATCGGAAAAGAAATGATCAAAGGCAAACCAGCTTTTCTGGATATGGTCCGGCAGTTTTGAAACTCCTTCATATATGGTGGGCCAGTTCCCCAGTTCTTTCATGCCGGCCGCTCGGCCGGTCAGGATGCTTTCTTCCAGGTGGAAGAGTCCTTTATAGCAGACATCGTGGACAAAGTCCATATTCACCCGGGTAAGCGGGTCATGGAGGATAAAATGGGCTGTCTTGGTAATGCTGTACAGGTGGTTGTTTACCACCACCAGCCCCATGCTGAGGCCGGATTCGAGTAATACCCGCACCCCATAAAGGGAAAGGGACCTTTTTTGGGCAATATCCTCCAGGCTGATTCCCTGCTCCCCGGCTTCTTCCACCAGGGCCAGGATGCCCAGGTTGCGCAGGCACCGGGCGACCTGGAAAATCACCGGGCCAAAAGCAATCCATTGCGCGTTTTCTTTGGCTTCTAAGGCTTTGCTTTTATCTGTCTTGAAAAAATCCATGGAAATATAATGATTGCCTGTTTTAAAATTGATTGAAAAGGAACTACCTGCCAAAGACCAGGGCAGCGTTGCAGCCCCCGAATCCTGAGGCGGTCTTTAAAAAGTTACGGGAGCGCATAAGCGGCTGTAAATTACTGGAAATATGTATAGGTTCTGATACGCCCGGCTGATTATATCCCGGGGTGGGTAAAACCAGGCTGTCTTGGAGGGAATGCAGGGAAATAATGGATTCCACCAGACCGGCTGCGCCCAGGGTATGTCCATAATAGCCTTTTAAACTGTTTACAGGAACCTCCCGCAGGCCGGCCAGGGAGATGGCTTTGGCTTCCATCTCATCATTATAGGGCGTTGCCGTTCCGTGCGCTGAGACAAAATCTATCTCCGAAGGGCTCAGGCCTGCCTGCTGCAGGGCATGGCCGATGGCCATGGCAAGTTCTTCTCCGGTGCGCGAAGGGCCGGAAATATGATTGGCGTCGTTGGTGACTGATCCCCCGCGGATTTTGATGAAATCCTGTTTTGCCCCCAGGGCGCTGAGCACGACGGTGGCAGCGGCCTCCCCCAGGGTAATACCGTCCCTGTCCAGGTCAAAAGGCCTGCAGGGGCGGGCACTAACAGCCTGGAAGGACTGAAATCCCGATAAAATGAATTTTGTAATAAGGTCACAACCGGTCACCACGGCATGGTCATAGCTGCCGGATTCGATCAGGCGCATACCGGTCAGCATGGCCAGCAGTCCGGAAATGCAGGCATTGGATACGATCAGCGGTGCGCGGTTATAGCCCAAACACTGCGCTACCCTGAGACCGGAACTATGCAGGGAAATGCGTTCCAAAGGCCGGGGCTGCCCGGGATCCGATTCCAGCAGGCTGATGTTGCCTTTGGTAGAGGAAATGATCAAAACAGTCCGGGGGTCTCCCAAACTGACGCCTGTTCCCTCCAGGGCATTGGCGGCCGAATCGATGAGCAACTGTTCAAACAGCGTATATGCTCCCGGGCTGCTTAAGTCAGGGGCGGGCAGCCCCTGACTGAGCAGAGAGGCATAAAAAGGCTGGGGCGAGCGAGCCTGATCCTGGTGATTGCGGATGGCGGAAACCCCTGCCTTCAACTGGCGGTAATTTTCATCGGTGGTACGGCCTAACGGCGAAATGATATTATCCGAAAGGACACTGATGGGTTTGGTTGGTCTGCTCATGCTTGGCTAAAGTGCATATTTCTTTTTCCATTCCTCAAAAAATCCCGGGTTGGTCAGCTGCAGGGTGGAATGGTCTTTTTCCAGGAATACCTGAACCGATGAACCGGTAGCCACCAGCTCCTGGCTTTCGGAGTTGAATAAACGGTAATGGAATTTCAGTTTGGCAGCCTCACAGGGAATATACTGTGTCTCCACAATCACGCGTTCTCCATAACGCAGTGATTTTTTGAAATTACATTCGATATGGACCACCGGGACCACAAATCCCTGTCTGTAAAAGTCCAGGTACCTGATTCCGTATCTGTCCCCGAAGGATTCCCTGCCGTCCTCAAAATAGCGTATATAATGACCGTGCCATACAATTCCCAGCGGATCAGCCTCATTAAAGCGTACAAGAATTTCGGTTCGGTCACTCAGTTTTTTATGCATAATAATTGTTCAGTACGGCCTTAACTCTAGGCGCCATACTTGGATTTCCATTCCTGATATTTTTTCTTTTCTATATTGTCAATGACATTTTTGATGGCGGTTGCCCAGTAGTTGCGAAATCCAAATGACATGCCCGTCTTTCCTTCGAGGCGTTCTGTCATCAGTACTTTTTTGGTACTCATGTCTATGAGCGTTACCCAAATGGCTGCGGATTTTTCCGACTTGCTCATGGCTTCCATCACAAAGAGCAGGCCAACCCCTTTTTTGTCACCGAAATCAAAGCCTTTGACCAGGTCAGTGATGTCGGCTTCCTTGAATCTGTGGTAATCGCTGGTGTTGGTGGATTTTATTTGTTCGGCGTTTATTTTGTCATTTCTCCTGGCAACCAGTCCCAGGTCATGATCAATATAACTTTTGTGGAAGGCGCTCTTGAGATCGTATTTCTTGGGTTCATTGATGATCAGGTCATTGATCCCGGCGTATTGCCTTTCCCGGATATCAAGTGCATTGGCATTGGCATCATCAATGAGTTTAGCCTTGGTAAAATCAATGCCAAGGTAGAGTATCTGTGCTTCGCTGTTGCCAAATACGTCCTTTGCCGTCTGGGCAAATGTGTTGGTCAACTGGGCGCATAACAGGATGCAGGTGAATAACCAGGCTTTTTGGATGGCTTTTTTCATGGCTGTTTTATTTTGGGGTTGAAATAAATATCTTCATTTCACACTGTGCCAAAAGCTTCTTGTTACACCAGACTTTACAGGAAACCACCGTTACATCAAAAATCTGGTTTTCTATCCTTATTTCGGTTTCCAGCAGGTCGTTGATTTTGGGAAGTTCCACAATTTCCAGATTTTTCACGTCACCTATATACCCGATAGGTGGTATTTTTTTTTCGGCAGCCGCCTGGTAACCAGACCTGGCAGCGGCCGTTTGGGCCATATTTTCTACCAGTCCAGGCTCAGAAAACCGGCCCCCGCAGACAAAGATATTCCCCGCTGCAACCCGAAAGCTGCTGCGCGCCGCGGCATCGTCGCAATAGAGCAGTTCATCTATCATGACAAAAGGGGGCCGCTGGGGAATGAGGGATGCTATAGGCTGGTCTTTTTCCATGCAATCAAGCTTTCCAGAAATTATAATAATTATACCATTGTTCGGGATACTGCCTGACCTTTGCTTCCGTTTCCACGATGAAATCCTCCAAAGCCATCCTTATACCTGTTTCCTTGGAAAGATCCTTATACTCGTGTACCGGACTTGAAAAGAAATGGTAATGCAATTTCGTTTCCTTTAGAGCAAATACAAAGCAAACCGGGACTTTAAATTTAGAAGCCAGTACGAAAGGCCCCATGGGGAAAAGGGCGGGTTTTCCCAAAAAGGTCGCTTCCAGGGTTTTATTGCCTTCCAGGAACCTGTCTGCATGCATGCAGACCAGTTCGTTTTTTCTGAGTGCCTCGCTGATCTCATAAATATGGGACAGGCTGTCCCTGATGACTATTATACTTACATTTCTTTGACCGGTTACCGAATCCAGGTATTGCTTGATCTGCTGGTGCTCGCCATCGTACATGACGATATGGATGGGTGTTCCCAGCCTTTTGAGCAAGTGACCGGCGATTTCCCAATTACCGATATGGGCACTCAGCAGCAGACCACCCCGTTGCATGGCCGTTATTTCCCGCAGGTGCTGTTCTCCGTCAAAATCAAAGGTGAGCGACTGGCCGGCCCCGCTCATGACAGCCACCCTGTCTATAAGGCTCTGGCCGAATAAATAGTAATTCCGGTAGAGTTTTTTCCAGGCGGTCCAGGGGCCCATGCCCATGCGGTGGCGAAAAAAATCCAGGATGGCCCGGGAGGTGGCACGGGAAAAAATAAAATAATACAGGGCTACAAACCGGAGCAGCCAGTAGGCCGGACTGAGGCCTCCCTTTCTTAGTACAGCTACAAAAATTCGGTAACCCAGCGGCGTGCCTTTGGATTTACCCTGCCAGGAAGGCATTAAACCAGTGTTTTAGAAGGTACACGGCTCATTACATAATTGTAGAAGTCCTGGAAGGTGGATATGCCGACAAAATCTTCGGGCTTGACCTTAAATCCCAGGTTGTTTTCCACCACCACCACCAGGTCAATATAATCCAGGCTGTCCAGGTCAAGGGTCTCCTTCAAATTGGCTTCCGGTGAAATGGAAGCAGGGTCGACCTCAAATTCATCTACCAGGAAGCCATTTATTTTTAATATTAGATCTGACTGATTCATAAGCTTCCGTTTAGTTCATTTTTCTGACAATCAGGGTGGAGTTCGTTCCTCCAAACCCAAAGGAGTTAGACAAAATTACGTTTATATCTTTTTCCAAGGTCTTTTTGACGATATTCAATTTGGCAGAATCTTCATCCGGGTTTTCAAAATTGAGGTTCGGGGCCAGAAAGCCATGCTGCATCATCAGAACGGAATATACAATTTCACTGGCCCCGGCCATCCAGCACTCGTGACCTGTCATGGATTTGGTCGAACTCACAAAAGGCTTCACCTGGCCGAATACTTCGTCGATGGCACGCGCCTCGCTGGCATCGCCTGCCGGTGTGGAGGTGGCATGCGCATTGATATAATCCACTTCACCTGCCTGAAGGCTTGCGTCACGCATGGCCATTTGCAGTGACCTGGCCGGCCCGTCCACCGTGGGGTTGGAAATATGTCCCCCGTTGGAGGAAAAGCCGTAGCCGATTACTTCAGCCAGGATGGTTGCGCCCCTCCTGCGGGCAGATTCCAGGCTTTCCAGGATGACTGTGGCCGCCCCGCCAGACGGGATAAGCCCGTCGCGGTCCCGGTCAAAGGGCCTGGATGCGCGGGCCGGCTCCGATTCACGGAGCGAAAAGGCGGACAAGGAGTCAAAATTACCCATGGAATAGATATTGGTCTCCTGGGCACCGCCGCAGATGATACATTCCTGCAGGCCGCTTTTGATAAAATGATAACCCAGTCCAATAGCATGGGAACCGCTTGCGCAGGCCGCACTGATGGTAAAATTGACGCCCCTGAGTTTGAAAATGGTTGCTAAATTGATGGTGACCGTTGAATTCATGGTCTGGAAAACCGAACCGGAACCAACCAGGGTGGTGTCCTTTTTCTCCCGGATGATATCGATGGCATCTATCACCGGTTTAGCCGAGCTGTCGTTTCCGTAAAGGATGCCCACTTCATGGTGGTCCAGGTAGTCCTGGTCCAGCCCGGCTTTTTTCAAGGCTTCGACAGTGGCCAGGTAGGCATATTCACCCTGTTCGGGCAGGGTAATGCGGGCCCTCCTGTCCAGCAGGCCTTTCAGGTTTGGCTTTTCCACAAATCCAGTCAGGCCGGAACGGTACCCGAATTCCTTGCGGTTCGGATCCAGGATGATACCCGATTTACCCTGGTACAGGGACTGGGTAACCTCGGAAAGGTCTTTGCCGATGCAGGAATAAATCCCCAGCCCTGTGATCACCACTCTGTTCATATCTGATGGTAAATGAATCTGTTGCTAAACTGTTATTTCCCCGGCAATATCCAAAATTAGTTTTAAGTATACAAGCCCCCGTTGATCGATAAAACCTCCCCGGTTATATAGGCCGCTTCGGCGGAGGCCAAAAAGCCAACCGCATGGGCCACTTCCTCCGGCAGGCCGAACCGTCTGACCGGTATGATGGCCTGGAGCTCCTTTTCATTGAGGCCTTCTGTCATGTCGGTCCTGATAAATCCCGGCGCCACCGCGTTGACCGTGATCCCTTTTCTGCCCACCTCCTGTGCCAGCGCTTTGGTGGCCCCGATCACCCCGGCCTTTGCCGCCGAATAATTGACCTGCCCGGGCAGGCCCTTGAGTCCTGACAGCGATACCACATTGATGATGCGGCCATACTTTCTGATAAGCATCCCGTTGAGGACCAGCCTGGTGGTAAAGAAAAATCCGTCCAGGTTGGTCCGCATCACCTGATCCCACTGTTCATCTTTCATGAAAATCATCAGCCCGTCGTCCTTGATGCCTGCATTATTAACCAGTATCTCGATGTATTTGTTTGGATGGGCCTCTATCCAGCCGCCCAGCACACCGGTGATCTGTTCCCGGGAGGAAACGTCGAATGGGAGCAGTTCTCCCTGTCCGCCGGTTTCCTGGATCTGCTGCAGGGTCCGTTCCGCTTCCTCCCTGTTACCCCTGAAATTAACCAGGACATAATAGCCCATGGAAGCCATTTTAAGGCAGACCGACCTGCCAATTCCCCTGGACCCGCCTGTAACCAATGCACATTTCATATCCTGTTAATTATTTGTTGATGGACCATCTGATGCTGTTGAATCCTGGGCTTCCCCGGAGAAGCATGGATTATTCATCCTCCTTCCCTGGATTTACCTGAATGGAATAAAGGGGTTCGCATTCTCCAGGAAAAGCTTCACTTTTTCCATTTCCCGGTACCTCGGCGCGTCTTCAATGAATTTCGGGAAAATTTTCCTGACTTCGGCATAGACCATCCTGGTGATGGGCGAGAGCCGGTCAACACAGGACAGAAAATCAATCGCCTGGACAATACTCATGGCCTGGATGGAGAGTACCTGGAATGAATTGTCAATAACCCTTTTTGTCATCAGGGCGGCATTGCATCCCATGCTCACTATATCCTGGTTATCATTGTTATTGGGTATACTATGCACATACATGGGGAAAGAAAGGGTCTGGTTTTCGGCAACCGTGGAGGTGGCCGTGAATTGGACGCCCTGCATGCCGAAGTTAAAACCAAGTACGCCCAGGTTTACAAAGGGAGGGAATTTCTGGTTGAGCTTATTGTTAAGCAGGTAATTGAGCTGCCTTTCTGAGAGCATCGATAATTTGGTGATGGCAATCTTAAGCTTGTCCATTTCCAGTGACACGTAATCCCCGTGAAAATTCCCCCCATGGAAAATATTGTGGTTTTCATGATCAATGACCGGGTTGTCATTGACGGAGTTCAGTTCATCCACCAGCACTTTTTCGGCATGGCAGATGCTATCGTAAATAGGGCCCAGCACCTGGGTGACACAACGCAATGAATAGTATTCCTGCACCTTGTCTTCAAAGACTTCCTGGTCCAGGTTCTCGGGGTTGTACAGATGCTCAGACCTGCTGCGAATCATCTTGCTGTCCTTGAGTATCTCGCGGATCATGGCGGCAATCCTGTTTTGACCCTTATGATGCTTGACAATATTGAGTTCATAGGAGTAGTGGTCATCAAAGGCTTCCATGATCTCATTCATCATGGCAGACAGCAGGGAGGACCATTGGAGCAGTTTCCTGGCCCGGATGATATTTACCATACCTATTCCGGTCATGGCGGAAGTGCCGTTTAGGATGGCCAGTCCTTCGCGGATATGTATGTTCAGCGGGGTAATTCCGAAACGGTCGAAAATCTCGCGGGTGGGATAAGTATTGTTTTCGTAGAGTACTTCTCCTTCCCCGATCAGCACCAGGCCCAGGTGGGCCAGCTGGATAAGATCCCCGCTCGCGCCCACACCGCCGTGTTCATAGATGCAGGGATTGATGTTGCGGTTAATCAGCTCCCGGAGCAGGTAAACCACTTCGGTATGAACCCCCGAGTATCCCTGCATGAGGCTGTTGAGTCTTGCAATCATGACGGCCTTGACCAGGAAGGCAGGAAGCAGGCTGCCGCTTCCGGAACTGTGGCTCCGGATCAAGTTATACTGAAGCTGGAGAATGTTTTCAGGGCTGACCTTATATTGGGCCATGGGGCCAAACCCCGTGTTAATGCCATATATGAGTTTGTGCTGGGAAAATTCCTGGAGAAAAAGATGGTTTTGGTGAACCTTTTTGACAGCATCCGCATCCAATACCAGTTCCTTGCCGTTAAACATTATTTCATTGAATTCATCTAACGTTAACTCTTTTTCACTCATAGATTTCATGTAATAACTGTAAAAAATTTCCTTAGCCCCAAAAATAGAGTAAAGATGCCAGATTATCGTTTTGGCGAAATGCAAAAATCCGGGCTGTTTGTCCCGGGGGGGCAGGCAATTGCCTGAGAAACAATAAATACGTAAGGTATCCACTGGCCGGGCGGCAACTCAGTTACGGCGGTCGATAAACTTAACTGCTTTTCTCCCCGATTCCGGGAACTGCATTTTCTGGATTTCCTCCGCCGGATGGTATTTGATCTGGGGGCTCACCCTCAGGCGTGCCTGCAGATAGGCCCTGATCCGGTGATCGCAATCGGCCTGCATGGAAGCCGGGGTGATGTGAAGGAGAACCTCGTCCAGACCGAGCTCGTTGGAATAGACCTCCGCCACAAAATCACGGATTTCCTCCATTTCATTTAGCAGGTCGAACAGGGCCGGGGGATACAGGGTGGTTCCCTTATATTTAATCATCTGTTTTTTCCGGCCGACCAGCGGGGAGAGACGAAGGCTCTGCCTTCCGCAGGCACAGGGCCGATCATCGTAGAGACATATGTCACCCGTTTTATACCTGAGCAGGGGCATCCCCTCCACCCCCAGGGTGGTGATGGTTACTTCCCCCGGTTCCCCCGGGGCCACCGGCTCGTCCTTTTCTCCCAGGAGCTCCACAATAAGCAGTTCAGGATTCAGGTGGCCGCCTTTGCCTTCCCGGCATTCCGTAAAGGCCGTCTGCATTTCGGTGGAGGCATAGGTGGAATACAGTTCGATGGGCCATGCGCCGGTAATTTTCTTACCGAGGATATTGAGCGAATAATCCGGATGACGGATGTTCTCGCCGATGCATATGGCCTTTTTCACGGAAGTCTCCCTGACCTCAATGCC
>CAIVKC010000064.1 GCA_903906365.1 uncultured Bacteroidota bacterium
GTATTTTATAACAACCCGGCTAAAAAACAATACGAAAAGATCGCCATCGCCCGCTATGATGTGGGAGACCATATCAGGGCCGGCTGGGACATGCAGCGTTTTCCCAACCAGTGGGACGCCCTGCTGGAAATCATTACGCGCTTAAATCCACGCAATATCGCCTTGGATTATTCCACCAGCTTTGCCCATGCCGACGGGCTGGACCACACAGAATATACCGAACTGGTCTCCAAGCTGCCCGGCGCCTTCAAAAGCCGGGTCGTATCGGCCGAGAAACTGGCCATTGCCTGGCTGGAGACCCGCACGGCGCGCGAGATGGAAATCTATCCCCGGCTCGTGGATATCACACACCGCATCATTGAAGAAGGGTTTTCCGACCGGGTCATCACAGCCGGCATCACCAGCACCGAGGACCTGGTCTGGTGGTTCCGGCAGAAAATAAGGGATATGGGCCTGGATACCTGGTTTCATCCATCGGTCTCCATCCAGCGAGATGACAGCACCCGCTTTGATCACCTGGCCAGTTTTTCCAAATCAACCGGTGAAGACATCATCCGGGAAGGAGACCTCCTACACGTGGATATTGGCATTACCTACCTGCGGCTCAATACCGATATCCAGGAACATGCCTATGTCCTGCGCCACGGGGAGACCGCGCTGCCCTTAAGTCTGCAAAAGGCCTTTGCCAGCGCCAACCGGCTGCAGGAGATCCTGACCGGGCAGTTTAAGGAAGGAAAGACCGGCAACCAGATCCTGCATGATGCCCTGGCTCAGGCCAACCAGGAGGGTATCCACTCCTCAATTTATACCCATCCCCTGGGCTACCACGGTCACGCGGCCGGGCCCACCATCGGGCTCTGGGACCAGCAGCAGGGGGTACCCGGCGCCGGGGATTTCCCGGTACACAACCATACGGTCTACTCCATTGAACTCAATGCCGCCTCCCGGATCCCGGAATGGAATAAGGAAGTGCGCATGATGCTCGAAGAGGACGGCTACTTTGATGAAAAGGGATTCCGCTTCATCAGTGGCCGGCAAAAGGAAGTCTATGTCATCCCCCGCCTGCCCTCCAATATCTTCATTCAATAAATATAGCAACCACATGAAACCCATCAACACCATTGTATTTGACCTGGGCGGTGTCCTGGTAGACTGGAACCCCGATTACGTTTTTAAGAAAGTATTCAGCGACCCGGGGGAACTGGAATGGTTTTACCAGAACGTTTGTACCGCCGACTGGAATGAAGAGCAGGATGCCGGCCGTACCCTGGAGGAAGCCACCGAAACCCTGGTTAAAAAATTCCCCGATCATGAGGCCCATATCCGGATGTATTATGACCACTGGGAGGAAATGCTGGGGGGACCGATAGAAAAGACCGTGGCCCTTCTTTCGCACCTGAAGCATAAGACCGATTACCGGCTCTATGCACTCACCAACTGGAGCGCGGAGACCTTCCCCATTGCCCTGGGACGCTATGAGTTCCTGCACTGGTTCCACGGGAGGCTTGTTTCCGGGGAGGAAAAGATGCGCAAGCCCTTCAAAGAAATCTATGAATTACTGATTGCCCGCTTCGGCATAGACCCCACCACTTCAGTTTATGTAGATGACAATTACCGCAACCTCGTGCCGGCCAAAGAACTCGGCTTCCGGGTGATCCATTTCCAGAGCCCCGAACAGTTTAAAAAGGAGCTGGAAGCGCTGGGCGTCGGTTTTGAAGATTGATGCGCCCCGGGGAGGTATGCTCCCCGCTTGGTTTTCTCCAAAAGGAAGGATCAGTTGTTTAGACAATTACTGTAACCGATCGGAAGCAGTGAGGGCTCCCGATCGGTATACCCTTTAGACAAACCATGTATACCAACCCTGGCGAACAGTCATCTCTATAAAAACCGGACCAATTGGACCCGGTCTCTCCGTATGATGGCCCAAGGGAGGTCCCTTTTACCTGGTTGGAAAAGCACCCTGGCCGGGGGGCCTGTTCAATTACTCGGCCAATTGCATCGTCATTTTGCGGCCATTTACATTGATCTCCTGCTTCCAAAGCCTTCTATCCGTCTTGTCAAAATAATAGGTGCTTTCCCCGTTGGCGCCGCTTCCGATTTCATCGGTTACAGTAACCACCCATACCTTTCTGAGCCCGTTTTTCTCAGACTGGTAGGAACCGCTGGATACTTTCTTGATGGAAGCGCTGATTACCCCCATTTTTGCCGCCGGGTTATAATCGTAAATCCGCAAATCCTGCGTATAGCCTTCCTGCAGTGGGAGCCAGCCTATCAACACGGGATACAGGTTGCTGTCAAAATAGTCTGAATGGGTCGTATCCCGGATGATGACATTGGTTTTATTCATTAAATCCCTGTAATACCCAGTAACCACTTTACCAAAATGCAGTACCATCTCCCTTTGCATATTACGGGAAGCGTGCCAGACGGGCTGGAGGTTTTCCAGGCGTGCAACGCTTGAATCAATCCAGGGTGTTTTCATGTTGGCCAAATTCACTTCCGTTACTACGGTAAGTTTGTCCGCTTCCTTCAGGATCTGGGTGGTGACCCTGCCTATCTGTTTTGGCAGGCTGTCTTTGATCATATACCAATTCATCTCATAGCTCGTGCTGTTCACAAGGGTTTTATCAAACACGATATTAGAAGGGGTTAAATAAGGTTGTGCCTTCCCTGCCAGGGTCAGGGCAGCGAGCATGGACAGAAATATCAATTTCATAGATTTTTTTTCTCTAAAATAAATTGGAATGCCGCCAGCTATAAACCGTCTATCCATTTGCCTGATGAAATTTGACCAGCGGCAGGGGCCATGGCAGTGGGGGCGGTTCGCCTGTCCTGCTTTAGCCCTCCTGCTCCTTTTAAAAAGAGGCCTGACTTCTCCTTTCCAGCATGGAATAAAAGCTTCCTATTCGCGTAGCCGGGGCTGTCAGAAAAAAAAGGCGGTAAAGGGGCTTTATACGCTCCGCTTTACCGCCAGGCTAATTACTTAAGCTATGTTTTGAGTGGCTGGGAGCAGGTCAGATCCAGTCCCAGTGGCCGCCAATCCAGTACCAGCCGCCATCCTGGCGCAGGTGCCAGTAACCTCTAACCCAGTTGCGGTGGGGATCCCGGAGATTCCAGTAGCCAGGCTTCCAGGAAAAGCCGTTGTTATTCCAGACCCATTCCCCTTCGATCCATACATGGCGGGGTGAAGGAGCAGGCGGCCTGCTATAGATGGGTTCCGGCGGAGGCGCACTCACATATACGTTATCAGGTATGCGTTTCCAGTAACCGCGTATCCAATACCATTCCCCATCGGGCCATTGGGCCCAGTGGCCTTTGACAAAGTATTTATTGGGATCGGGCACTACCCAGTACCCTGTCTGGTAGGCATAGTGGTTATTCTGCCATATCCAATCCCCTTCCACCCAAAGGTGCCTGGGTGATGGCTTGGGCGGGCGCAGGTAATAGGGTTCCGGCATCCAGTTTCCCACGCCGATATGGGGGATCGGTTTCCAGTAACCGGGCTGCCAATAGGAACTGCCGTCGGGGGTTATGCTTCCACTCGCCCCTCACCCAGATATGGTCTTTCTCCGGGACGGTCCAGTAACCGGGTTTATGGCGGTAATGGTCTCCTTCCGGCACCCATTCGCCGTCGATCCAGACATGGTTGACCGAGGGCGGAAGGGGCCTTTCGTAATAGGGTTCAGGCGGGATGATCTTAATAGAAAAACTGATCTGGGCTTCTGCCTGCTTCAGCAAGAGTGTAAAAAACAGCAGTGCGGATAAAAACAATAAGGTCTTTTTTTTCATTGTTGCGGTTTTAGAAATAAACAATCCTGGGTTTACACCCATTGGAAAGGCTAAAATATTTATTTATACATCAGGTGAAAATAAATGTCTGTTACTTTTCAATTTGTTAACAAGCGGGGCTGTTTCTCTCAGCGAACAAGGCTTCCATATGTGATGTTAGATAATTTTTTTTCTATATATGCTTTTCATATAACTCCGGGTCAGTACTTTAACTGAATTGGGTAACCGGAATGAAAGGGATGGAACATAGTTTTGTTAGCCTCTCAGCCATCGCTTTAATAAAATTCCGGCCGGATATCCATACACTGTAAGCGGGATTTGGCTTTGAATGGCTCTTCATCTTTGAAAAATAAAAACAGGAAGCGATCAGGGCTGCCTTAAAGCAGCGGATTTTTGACTAATTATATTAAAATTTCTCTGCACCCATAATCTACAATGACGGATTGATTTTAAAAGACTTCATTTCCATCTGCTTAGTTTTTGATTGGACAGAAATACATTATATTTATTGTCATATGATAAAGCATCCCCGAATCTACTCATGCCTGCCTGCAGGTTATATTAAGGCCGCCTTCCTGATGGTTATGCTCTTTACTTTTTTTTGCCCCTGGCAGTCACGGGTTTATGGTAATGCCCGGGGGGACCAGCCTGAATATATCCTGTTTTCCAATCACCGGACCAGTTACTGCATCTGGCTGGGGGCGCAAGCCTCCCCTTCGGAGAAGTGGGCTGCCAAAGAACTGCATCACTGGCTTGAGCAGATCAGTGGGGCGGATTTTCCAATCCTACAGGCCGATCAGTCCGGAACCACGGCAGCATCAGGCCCGCGAATAATTCTAGGTTACAATGAACTGGTCAAAGCAAAACTAAACATCCCCCTCCCTGCTCCCGCCGATGAATCCTTCCGCTACCTGAGTGAGGGAGGCGATATCATGATTTTTGGCGGCAGGGAGCGTGGTACCCTCTATGGCGTGATGGCCTTCCTGGAAAATGAATTGGGTTGCCGCTGGTACACCCCGGCTGTTTCGGTGATACCCCCAAGAGAGGAGCTCAGGTTCTCCCATTATGACCGGACTGAATCACCGGGCGTACGGGTACGAAATGACTTTTATTTCGAGGCCTTTGATACGCTCTGGGCTGCCCGCAACCGGATGAACGGACGGATGGGTTATGTCAACCAGCCCGGCGGGGTGGAAGCCTACTGGGCCGTGCATACTTTTTATCCCCTGGTCCCCCCTGATGAATTCTTCGGCAAACACCCGGAATATTATAGTTTGGTAAACGGAAAAAGGACCCATGAATCGGCCCAGTTATGCCTGACCAACCCGCATGTGCTCTCCATCATAATAGACCGCATCAAAAAACGCATGCGGGAAAGCCCCGAATACCTGATCTATGACGTATCGCAGAACGATAATTTCAACCCCTGTCAGTGCGATAAGTGCCAGCGGATTGTCCGTGAGGAGCAAAGCGAATCGGGGCTCATCATCTGGTTTGTCAACCAGGTGGCAGCGGCGGTGGAAAAGGAATTCCCGGATAAATACATCGGTACCCTGGCCTACCAGTATACCCGGACCCCGCCCAGGAACATCCGGCCCCGTGCCAATGTCGTGGTACGACTATGCCCGATTGAAGCCTGCGTGGCCCATGACCTGAAATCCTGCCCACAGAATCAATCCTTTATGCACGACCTGCTGGGCTGGTCCTCACTGGCCCCGCATTTATACATCTGGGACTATGTGGTCAATTTCAGCAATTATGTCATGCCCTACCCCAACATCCAGGTATTGCAGTCCAATATCCAGACCTTCCGGGACAACCATGCCATCGGTATTATGGAACAGGCTGCCTACCAGAGCCGGGGCGGGGAATTCGCTGAACTCAAATCTTATCTGATTTCCAAATTACTATGGAACCCGGAAGCAAACACAGAAGACATCATCCGTGATTTTATGGACGGCTATTACGGCAGATCCGGCCGCTATATCCGGGCCTACCTGAACCTGCTGCAGGCCAGGATAACCCCGCAAACCCATATGCATATCGGCATAACTCCCCAGGACAGCCTGTTCACAGATGACCTGGTCACCAGCTCACTTAAATTGTTTGAACAGGCAAAGACAGTGGCGGATAATGAAGATATATTCAAAAGGGTGGAAATGGCATCCCTTCCCATTCTATTTTTGCACTGCATGCGCAGTCCCGCCGCTGCCCGTAATGATGGCAGCTATCAAACCTTTTTGCGAGTGGCGAACAGGGAAAAAGTACTGTATTATAAAGAAGCCGATGCAAATGAAGTGGAAAGGGACCGCAGACAGTTTATGGAGCAAGTTGAAAAGGCAAATTGAGGTCATACATCCGCTACATCATGAAGAATTAACAAATAAACAAATGATGAAAGCCAATAATTCTTGACCTTTCAATTACCAGGCCTTGATGAAAATGGGCCAACAAAAAAGACCCAAACATTAAAATCACCCAGCATAACACCTTTTAATATCCATAACAGACACGGAAACCGGGAAAAGCTAATATACCTCCTAAAATACCGCTAAAACACGGGGCTCTTGGGGGTAAAGGAGGGAATACATTTGTAAATAAATAATAACCATAAAATCATTGTAGATTTAATTTGCATTTTTTAACCCCTAAACCTTCTAGTTATGAATTCCGCTTTGTCCCTTTCCCGCTCTCTACTATTGCTATTAATTTTATATACCCTGTTTTGCTTCTCATGTACCCAACAGGGTCCAGTAAAACTTACCCATGAAGACTCTTTATCCATCTATAACGAAATGGCAAAATTACAAAAACAGGACACTTTCTATTTCGGGTCACCAAGCACGCCGGAGGACCAAAAAAGTGTTTCCAAACGCCTGCAATTATTTTCCACCCCAATACCCCCAGATTCAGCTTGGACCTTGGTTAATAACTATAAGAATAGTCCAATAAAGGAGTTTAAGGTATTTAATCCTACCCAGCAAACAACCGTTAATCTGGTTGCCTTCGAAATTGACAGCAAAATCAAAAATGTCTTAAGTGACCCCAATGTAAGCGGCTTAAGAGTGTACCTTGGAAAACGAGGGGAAGATGGCTTTTACACTTTGGTCTTTATACCCAAAGATACATCTGGTAATAATTATTTTTCTTCCACAAGCCCCACCACTACGACTGCTGTTTCCCCATTCGACTGGAATTTACCTTGTCCTTACAATTGCCCTCCAGGAACTTCAGGGCAGGCTTTTGGAGACAATGGAACTCCCAAACCGAGTGGTGCTATAAGCGTCACAAAGCATTAAAAACCTGATTAATGATTAAAAACATCATTTACGAACTGGTGTTGTTGGCTGGTTGCCTGAATGGAGGATTCAATTTCAAAAAATTGAGCCCTCCATTCAGGTTTTTACTATACCTGCTTATTCTGACCTTCATAACCGAGACATTCGCTTATTATGCAGCCATTCGATGGCGGAATAATTTGCTGATTTACAATCTATATACCCCACTGCATTTCATTATAGTAAGTTCGGCCTATTACCGGCTGATTAATCTTCCTTTTTTCAAAAGGGGCATTCGATGGCTTTGCGTTTTATTTGTCCTTTATTCAGCTTTCGTCATCTATGTAAATTTTCGTCACAATGAATTTCCATTTGTGCTCATAATAGCAGATAGTATTATCATAGTTATTTACTCAGTTACTCTTTTTTATCAAATGGTCCGAAACCCCGTTAAAAAGAGCCTGCTTGCGGATGCTGTCTTCTGGTTTAATGCCAGTATGTTGATTTTTTTTACAAGTAGTTTCATGTTTTGGATTTCTTACCGGTACCTAGCAGTGCATCATCAGTCGCTTATACAAATTTTTTATACGTTTCTGTCTATTTTGAACATCTTAAATTACAGTCTCTTAGGATTGTCTCTTTACTTGGAGGCCAGGCAAAATAATACTTTGGCTTCGACTATAAATGTTAACTAAACTGTAGCTGCTGAAAAATGGACTCGGAATTAGCGATAATATTATTTTCAGCGATTGCATTCTTTATTCTGTTAGGAGTTTCCCTCTTACTTTTTGTATTGTATTATCAAAAAAAACATTTTCAATTCATCTCCGAAAAAGATTCGTTAAAAACAACCTTTCAAAGAGAGTTGCTCAATACCCAGCTTGAAATCCAGGAACAGACCCTAAAATATATTTCGCAGGAAATCCACGATAATATTGGACAAATATTAAGCCTTGCCAAACTCCATTTGGCTACCGCAAATATTGATAAGCCTGAATCACTGCAACAAAAAATAGAAGATTCAAAGCAACTTGTCGGAAAAGCCATACAGGATCTTAGGGATTTATCAAAGAGCCTAAATACCGACTATATTGCACAAGTGGGGTTTGCCCGTTCCATAGAATATGAACTGGAAATGATTAAAAAAACGGGGTCTTTTGACACTGAAATAAATATCGAAGGACCCATTCAAAAAATAGAGTCCCAAAGGGAATTAATTCTATTTCGTATTATTCAGGAGATATTGAATAATATAATCAAACATTCGAAAGCCACTTTAATAACTACCAGGATCCAATATCTTCCTGCCGAAATAAATATTTCCATCAAGGATAACGGCATGGGATTTAATGTAGAGGATTCCCTGAATACCCACGCAGGGCTTGGAATCAAAAATATGTATAACCGAACCTCCCTGATTGGTGGGAATTTCCAAATAAACAGCATAGTTGGTCTTGGAACAACCATTCAGATAAATTTGCCAATATAGTTTTTAAAAAATTATAATATGCTAAAAATAAATGTAGCGCTCGCAGATGATCATATTTTGCTTCGAAATGGACTAGCCAGCCTAATCAATAGCCTCGATAATTACAACGTTATTTTTGAGGCAAATCATGGAAAAGACTTTATTGAAAAACTTAAAGATCGTATCATTCCCGATATTGTATTAATGGATATCAATATGCCGGAGATGGATGGATATGAAACGACCAATTGGCTTAAACAAAATCATCCTGAAGTAAAGGTGTTAGCCCTATCTATGTATGACAATGAACCATCCATTATAAAAATGCTTAAATGTGGCGCAAAAGGGTATGTATTAAAAGATATTGAGCCGGCAGAATTTAAGACAGCGCTCGATTCCCTTGTCAACAAAGGGTTCTATTATTCAGACCTGGTTACGGGAAAATTAATTCATGCTGTAAACAACAGTGATTCTACGGAACGAAACACATTAAATGGTGTTTCATTGTCTGACAGGGAAATTGAATTCCTGAAATACGCATGCTCTGAAATGACCTACAAAGAAATTGCCGAAAAAATGTTTTTAAGCCCCCGGACCATAGATGGGTACCGCGATGAACTCTTTGAAAAATTACAGGTAAAATCCCGGGTAGGTCTTGTCATGTACTCCATTAAAAACCGGCTTGTACATATTTAATTTGATTTGATTTTGCGTCGCTGGTGATATTAAATGATGCTAATTCCATTGCCGGGATGTGGAATATATCCGTTTTTCCTCCGGGGAATGATTCATTGTTCGTTCAAAGGAAAGAATCTCTGTGCCTATGTCCTCACAAGGCTGATCGGATATACCTATAGCAATTACAAGGGCCTGGATGCTCCGGCCATTTTTCATGCGGGAAACAGGGGTGACTGGTAAAAATATTTGTCTGCCGGCTTTTTTTCAGGGTGTCCTTTCCAACATCCTGATTCCCTCCTCTCCCAACAGGATGAGTTTTGTTGCCATCCCATAAAACAGGGATGTTTCAAGAACGCCCGTAATCTTTTTGAGTTCAGGATTGATGCCGCTGAGCTCAGGCCAGTCGGCTAATCCCATCTCCACCAGCAGATTACCCCGCTCGGTCCTGGCAGGCCCTGAACCATTGGTTTGCTGCCTGATCCCTAACAGGGATGCCGGATAGATTTCCCGGATCTTTCTGGTAACAAAGGCAGCTGCATCGGGGATGACTTCAAGGACCACCGGAAACTTCCCGTCAAAATGATCCACATATTTGGCCTCTGTACCCATCAATATGAACTGGTCTGCCATCGAAGCAAAGAGCTTTTCGCGGGTATGGATACCCCCTCCGCTTTTCAGGGCATTCAATTCCGAATCCACCTGGTCGCAGCCGTCTACATAGAGATGTAAATGGTCTGCTTTACCAATGTCTCCCAACTCAAAGCCCCCGGAAACCAACCACTCCCTGGTTGTGGCAGAAGAGGTAAAAAAAGTCAGCCCTTCTATCTCCCTTAGTTCGGGTCCTGCGGATTCCAGCAATTTGCGCACCGTGCTGCCATCTCCCCATCCCACCCGCTGACCTTCCCCGATCTGGGAGAGTATGTATTTTCCTGCTTCTGCTATGGAATCCATGGTATGTATCAGGGGGTTTATGGCCTTTCCTTTATTGCTATCCGTTCCTAAATGCCAGCCCTGTCCCTAAATATAATGGGTTTAAAGCCGGCAGGATTCAAACCTTGATCATTTTTTTGGCTCCGTATCCATAGCCCCGTGGCTTTCCGCCTCCTTATAAAGCGCGCACCGGCCTGCTTTTCATATACACTGGATTTCCGGGGGTTCCCCTGCTGAAAAAATGCTTTCCGGGCGAGCCGCCGCATATACCCGCTCCAATCTCCCGCAAGTCCTCTCTGATGCCATGTTGCAGTGATTTACCTGCCTTGACAAATGGTTTATTTTTTCCCGGTAGCAGCCCAAAATATGCCCGCATAGAGATGGTCCAGGAAAGCCTGGTCGCTGAAATCGGTTGGCATATGGCCAAGGTTGGTATAAAAGGAGCGGCCGCCGTCGTAGGTATGATACCAGGCGATTGGATGCAGCTTGCCCATACCGACGCCCTTTCTCTGACCCCAGTCGGCTTTTGGATTATAGGAATTCTCATCCACTGCCAGGATATAATTCAGCCCGGTGGTCTTTTCCGGACCAAATTCATACCATTCATCCGTCCAGAGCCGGGGCGGGGCAAAACCGGTCAGCCCGGGAAAGCTGGGATCCAGGATATTGAGTTTGGCGGTCTGGATCTGGGGATGGATATGGAACATCCGGCCCACCAGTTTGGTATACCATTCCCAGTCATACTCGGTATCCGAAGCGCTGTGGATACCGACAAAGCCTTTTCCTGCCTGGATAAAGCGCTCCATGACCTGTTGCTGGGCTGAATCAAAAATATCGCCTGTCGTATTGAGGAAAATCACCAATTGAAACCCTTCCAGGTTTTTATCGGTAAAACTATTGGGATCCTTGAAAAGTTTTACTTCAAAATAATGTTTATTGGCCAGTTCCTGGATTGCCAGTACGCCTGCATGCTGGGATTCATGGTGGAAGCCACGGGTCGTGGTTACCAGCAGGGCCCTGAACTGTTTTTGCTGGGCAGGCGCATTCAGGGAAATGAGCAGGATGAGCACAACCAGGAGTGCGCGGGAGCGGAAGGTATGCATGAGGGCTGATTTGAATGAGCAATGGGTGGAATCAATAAAACAAATTAGTACGGTTAATAATACCTGCCAATCAGCGGATGATCCACAATGGTTTTTTTCAGCTCGGCCGGATCGATCTGCCCCTGTTTGGCAAAGACGACCCTGCCTCCGGGCTCGACCAGCAGCGTATAGGGCAGGGCCCCCTGCCAGTTGGGATCAATCGTTTCGATCAACTTATATTTATTGTCATCATTGAACAAATAATTTTTAACCGAGGCCTGCTGGGTCTTCAGAAAGGCGAGTGCCTTTTGCATTTTAGCCGGGTCATCCGCGCTGATGGAGATGAATTCAAAATCCCTGCGGCGGTACATCCGGTTGATGGTGATAAAATCCTTGAATTCACCCACACAGGGTCCGCACCAGGTAGCCCATACATTGATCAGCCGCAGTTTATCGGAATGGTTGGCCAGCAGCTCCTTTAGTCCTTCGCTCCCAATGGTGTCCAGGGTGACCGGTTCTGCGGCCCATTCCTGCCGGGCTTTGGAAATCCAATCGCTTTTCTCCGTCCATTTCACCGAACAGCCAAAAACCTTGGTGGTGGGGATCTCTACCGGCCGGCCGGCCAGCAGGGCCTCCAGGGCCTCCCGAGTCGTATTATTACCGGGCGTTTTGGTAGGCTTTTCGGTGTCATCGATCCTTCCGCTGTAGCGCAGCCTGCGCTGCTGGTCAAAGATGAATACATGGGGCGTCGCCACCGGACCATATTTGCGGGATACCTCCTCTGTCTTTCCGTCATAGAGGTAAGGAAAATTAAAATGCTTGATGGCGGCTCTCTGTTTCATTTCCTCAAAACTGTCCCCCATATCGGTGTAACCCAGCTCATCCAGCCTGATGGACAGCGGATCATTGGGCATGATGGCCACCACCGCTACGCCTTTGGAGCGGTAATCACTGCTCAGCCGGATCAGCCGGTCCTCATAGGCCTGTGCGGTAGGGCAGTGATTGCAGGTGAATACCACGACCAGCAAGGTTGCATTTTTAAAGGAAGCCAGCGAATAGGTTTTTCCATCGGTGGCTGGCAGGCTGAAATCCGGCGCCGGGGACCCGATGGAAAGGGTGGGGTGCTCCCCGCTTCTTGTGGCAGAAGCGGCCGGAGCGGACTGAGCTGCTGTCGACAGGAAAAAAACCAGCCCAGGGAAGACCTGTTTGATCATGGTAGCAGTGAACATGGCGGCAATATTTTCTAAAAGGTACAACCAATTATTAAATGATGGCTTCGTTGCCGATGGATAAATCCGCAAGGGGTCAAAAGTGGTCAAAAGTGATGAGGTAAAATACTTATTTACCACCGGGCGGAGGGATGAAGTAAAAATGGAAGGAGTGAGATCTAAGAAAATCATGTAACCAAATCAAAAATATCACTCATACTATGTGGCTGGGGCTCCTGAGTAACCTCAGGCTATTGGCCAGGCATTTAAATGCCGGATATTTCCGTCCACCCTCCATTACTGGAATTTACAATACCTAATCAAGCCCCCTGCCAATAGCGTTATACCTAACCTCTATTTACAGAAAGGCCATATGATTGGCAGAGGCTGGATATTAATCACAGCCGGATCTGCCCTACCGGATACGGGCAAATCATTATTTATGAAATACCCCCTTCGGGGTATTGTACAGCCAGAATTATTGCGCCAATTTTAAGGGACTTTCATCTATGCAAAGGGTATCATGATTAACCTGGAATGATCCTGCCGGATCCGTCCAGTCTGAATATATACCCAGGCAGATGATGAAGATTCCTTTTTTTAAAAACCAGTAAAACCTGAAACTATGGATTTAAGAAGCGATTTTAAACTCACCTCCGTATCGGGAACCATTGCCCAAAAGCAGCCACAGAGCCCCTATGCCCCCATTGATATCCTGCTAGGAAAATGGACGGGTCATGGATTTAACCAGATATGGCGCCCTTTATTCGGCACCCCTGGCCAGGATCATTTCTGGAGTTAAATGAGACCACCGAAACCCTGGAGTTTGATATCATTCCCGGCGATAATCCAAAACGGGGCCTGCTGCAGGCCGATATCAATCTGCATGGCATACGCTATCTCCAGCAAATTAAGGACGCCCATGTCCTTGGCAGCAACGGGCTGCACGCCGGCATTCATGTCGAGCCCGGACTATGGCTCACGATTCCCTTTACGACCAATCCCAACGACCCCCAGACCGTCGCAAGGATCGGAGATATTCCCCATGACACTTCCTTCATCGCCCAAGGGACTTCATTGGGTACAATCAACCAGGCTCCGCCCTTTCAGCCGGCCAGCATAACGCCCTTTAAGATTGGTAACCCCGCGAGCCTGGTTCCCTTCCCCGAATCAGACCTTTTCAAAGCCACCCCCTTTCGAACGCCGGCTTCTGATATTCCCAACGTCACACAGGCCATGGTGGACAATCCAAACCTGGTGCTGGAAGATGCCATCAAGGGCCAACACATCATTTCCACGGCCAACAACTACCCAGTACCGATATAATACGCTCAATTAGGTGATGGCTCAAAATAATCCGGACGGAGGCCAAAGCAGTTTCTGGTAAGTCCTGTTGGGGAGGCTGGCAGTTTCCCGGAATTCGCTTTTATTATATCATAGCTCATGCTTAAACCAAAGCCAGTTGCTTGCCCAGTTGATTTTGTGGTAAAGTGGAGAAATCGCTTATAGTTTTAAATGGCCGAGGAGATAGTTTAATACAGTGAAAGGGGTTCTATTTGAGTGGGATTTCCATTATACCCCTAAAGGGGTATTGCTGGCAAAATATTTAAGTTCGAAATTGCTCTGTAACATAAATCTCTGTAAAATGAAATATTCACAAGCTTATAAAAATGTCATCGGTCTGATGGCGATATCCTTGTTCCTTTACATGGGATGCGACCAAAAAGCAAGCGAGCAAAAAGCCAGTATTGCCGTTTCTCCAACCGTCTCCGATTCGGAGTTCCTAGCAAATGCTGGTAGCCTTGCAATGAACGATCCCGACAAATTCAACTGGACTATTTTTTCGAGAATATGTAAGCCGGCAGCATCTCAGGAAGGCGGGTCAGGCAAACCGGCAACGAACGATGTGGTTTGGGAAACTTGGGCCGATGATGTCAGGACCTATCCGCAATCCCCGGATCCTGCGAATCCCCCCGAATGGCCGGGGTACGGTATTGCCCCGCAACGCAAAACGCTTGAACCTATCACCCAGCAGTCATTTAGGGCTCACTTATTGCAAAAGCTTGGGCAAGTGGTGCCCTTAATAGCACCAAATGGTGGGTCGGAAGAGGTGAGAAGAAATAAAACAAGTTTTGATTTTATTATCAAGAATGGACTCTGGTATCAGCAGGGGCTTGCTTCAGAGTTCAAGATTAGGACATCAAATACTTATGAACCCCTTTCTTTCCCAACTGGCGCGGTGGAAGTAAAAGCCATTTGGAGAAAAATACCGAAGGACTCAATGGCTTTTTTTCACTGGAATTATGACGCTGCTGGAGATTTATACGGTCTCATTGCCTTGCACATTATGACCAAGGCACTACCAAATTGGACTTGGGCGACTTGGGAATGGGTTGGAAATACCGGAAGGTGCGATGACTTAGGCTGTCACGATTCGTTTGGTGTCGTACCAGCAAATGTTAGCCCTAACGGCAGCGAAGATAAAGGCTATGCTCCAGGCAGATTGACGGCTTCGCTCGTCCAGCTTTTCAAAGACCAAGGGGTGGCGGACGAATGGAAAAACTATCGGCTTAAAGGATCACAGGTCGATTGGACCGATGCAACTGGGCGTACTACCTTATTGGGAAATTCAATCACAGAATCCGGCTTTGTGCAGACCTCCTCATGTATCACATGCCATTCTGTAGCCAGCTTTAATGCGAAAGGGGTCTTTCAAAATACAATAGGATTCACTCCTTCGGGCCAGAGCCAGAATGGGCCAGTAAACCCTAGTAATTTCTGGACATTGGGTGCACCTCCATTCGGCAAGTTAGTCTACTTGCAATACGACTTTGTGTGGGGGGTGCTGAGAGCAAAAGCAAGTACAAAATAATAACTTTATATGCCATACAGAAACGAATTTTTAGGATCAGGCCTGTGGACTTACCGCAGCTTGCTCAACAATCCGGACCTTTCAGTAGATTTTGATTCTCTTGAATTTGGAAGGGCAAAGCTATTGATAGAGGCCTCAGCCGATGGATTGCTGAAAGGAAAAGTCTATGATACTGGATGGGAGCTTACCTTGAAAGGGTCTTTTCAATACGGTAACCCTTCTGTACTTTGGTTCCAAGGAGCAGGCACGGTAAACGGTTCTCCATGGGTTTACGATTATCTCTGTTATATTGTGCCATTTATACCCAATGGGGTGGGTCAGGTGCAAGCTTTAGTCGGAAGCGTGACGAGGGCTATTCCCCATCCTGATGGCAGAGGCGGTACAAGCCCGGCTGGGGTAGTCTGTTCATTTTATGCAGTGCGGCAGCCTTATTCCACAAAGTAATTTTGAGGGGGCGGGAATCACTCGATTTAAAAGGATTTGCCCAGGAGAAAAGCAAATAAAACCAGTTTAATGGAGTAATACTTGGTGATGCTTTGGTTTTTCACCCAACCCCTGGTTATTCCTGTTTCTCAGTAAAAGGGTTAATCCATAAAACAGGGTGATGGGGATTACTATGAATGGAATAATGGAAAACGCCCATTTGATTCTCACGATATCATAATATAACCAGGAAAAATCTTCCCGTTGCCGGATGGACATATTCATCAGGTAATTGTTTTCACAACAGTCAAACAGCCCCGTCATCACAGATACCACATAGACCCATCCAGGGATGGTCAGGTCAAATACATCCAACAGAATCCCAAAGGAAAACAAGGTCAATAAAGTATACCCCAATACAAAGTAATAATCCACGATGGTATTGTTCATAAGGACATGAAAGCATACCTCCCTGGAAGAGTCAGGGGCGATTGCCTGGATATATGTATTCAGGGAATCCGGGCAGGGGGCAAGTTCGATTTTTATAATGTTTTCAACACGGTAATATTTCTGGTTAACCACCGTGGCCGTCGTTGCAAATAACAGACTGAGGATCCACAAGAACCATTGCTTATTCATTGTATTATTTTAAGATTGGGATTCCTTTGATTTTCTTGTTATCAGATATTGCTGCCAGTCAAAATTTTCCAATTGGGTGATCGCAGCCTTGGCTCCCTCCAGGAATATATCTATTTTGGTTTGGAATTTCATCCCAAAATCAAGGGAATTAAACCGGTTTGTATTGACAGTACTCACCAGCTGTTTGAATTCCTGATGTGACCTTAAAAAATCCGAATCGTAAAAATTTCTAAAGGTGGAAATAAATGAAACGATGAACTTGAAAACCGAGAGTGAAAAAAATTTTTGTCTTATCGAAGCCGTATCATTTCCCGGCTCAGGGGCCGGGCTGCCAAGTAAAACACCAAAAGTTGGCCAATTGGGCATGGTGGGGGGTGGTACATGGAACTCCCGGATGGGAAAATTGGAGAGCATGCCGCCATCTACGAACCTGGCCAGCATATCCACTGTTCCCGAAGGCGGCTTACCACTTCTAACCTGTACAAAAAAGTCGTCCGGATACATCGCATAAAAAATAAAGGGTAAAGACATGGACGCCCGCACGAAAGCCGCAGGGCTTACCAAACCCGCATAATTCTTATTCCAATAATCGGTGCTGTTTTCAGGGAATTTAACGATCCGGTTATGGGTGAGGTTTGCCGTTATAAAAACAATTCTTGGTAGTCGTTCTTCTCTATAATCAGTTATTACCCCATTTATGTTCACCGGGTAGATCGGCTGCGTTTCCTTTTTCTTATGGTCCATTAAGTCATCGCTGGTATAAACATTGACATACTTGGTTTCCAGTATGGTCTTCATCCATTCGTAGGGTTTTTTTCCGGGATTGAAACCCATATGCTTTCTAAACAGACTGAAGACACTTATAATCACAATCAATATAACGGCCAATATCCCCAGTGTACCCAGGATGAAATTATAATCATTGATTTGCCTTTCGCTTAAGTTATTTGAATGATTAAATATCTTTTTATCCATAAGGGTATAAAAGCAATAAGACGCGCCCAACATCAGCATTGGCAAAATCACCCAAAAAACCGGCAATATCTTATGGATGACATTTATTCTTTTGACCAGCCAGCATTGAATTTTCCCCAAAATGCCTTCTCTGTCCAAAAAAGCACTAAACCCGTAATTTGCCACCAGATAAGCCAGCATCTCTGATTTAACCGCATGACTGTTTTCCCGGAAAGGGGATTTTTCCCGGTAAATCCTTTCAGGGACTGCGGCCAGCAACAGGGTATTGATCGCGCCGGCACTGGTGCCGGCCATACTCCGAAATCTAACCCCCACTTTTTCCATGATATATGTATACCCCAACAGTCCAATACCCAGCATGGTGCCGCCCTGCTGGACAAGATCAACGACCGGTCTTTCCAGGATGACTCCGTCCACTTCTTCTTTAATCCTGGTTGATCCGCAAATGTTTGTTCTTAAGGTACCATCCTTAATCCGCGTATTGATAATATGGCTCATCGCTAAAAGATTATCTGCCTGCTCCAATAATTGGCGGGTGTTATTGACCCTTTCTTCCTTGTTTTGCCCCTGGCCGCAAAGGCAGTTCAAATCTTCTAAAAAATCATCGATGGTAACCGGTTTGCCTGATTCAGGGAAAGTCTGTTTCATATATCGTGTTTAGTATTTGAGCTGTTTTCGGGAATTCTTTTTGAATACCCTCCTTCGCCATCGCGTACAGAGGGCCATTCAACATGTCTACATTTACTCAAAAAAATACCGGCTCCATGCAGCAAATCAGGGTATTTATGAAAGACTAATTTATCGAAAACCCTCAAAGTCACCATACCCCTTTCGGGGTATATCAGGTCCGATTAATCCAGGTCCCGGATGGATTGAAAATGGGTCTTTCATTGGGTGTATTATCCTAAAATAAAGTACCCGACTGTCCAATGGGATCTATATATTCTGTTTTGAGAGACCACTGGCAGACCCATGGTCAACGAATCGGATTAATCCATAAACCGCCCCGGTGGCTTTTTGATCGGGGCCATTTTAGAAAACAACCCGATAGTGGGATAAGCTGCCCGGCTGGCTCCGAACGCGCTGCTTTTTAAAGGGTATTCTGATGACCGGATAAAGACTACTGGAAAAACCAAAGTACTTGCTTATCTTTAGTGTGACAGGGACTTGTCCGCAAGAGATCCCGGTCAGCCGATCGTAAGACCATCGCCTCCATTGCCAATACCGACAGCATCCAGCCACCATCATACAAGGCCGGGGTCCGTCCTTTTATTGCAATAACTGCCCCCTGTTCATTCAACAATTAATATCAAGCATATGAAAGAATCGACTCTTTCCAATCCGGATGCGTCTGCCCGGGGCAGGCAGTCCTCCCGGCGCGATTTCCTGAAAATGTCGGGTGCACTGGCCGGTGGCGCCCTCCTGCTGCCCAGGCTGTTGCGCGCCAGTGGCCCCGGCGGGCTTAAGAACAGGGGTATCCAGCTCTATACGGTCCGGGCCGAAATGACTGCAGATGCCAAAGGCACTTTACAAAAACTAGCCCGCATGGGCATCAGCGAAATCGAATCAGCCCGTTCGGATAAAGGCAATTATTACGGCCTGCAGCCAAAGGAAATCAGGCAGATTTGCGCTGACCTGGGCATGACCCTTCGCAGCGGGCATGTCCATGTGGATAAGGACTGGGAAAGATCCCTGGATCAGGCCGCTGAAACCGGCCAGCAATATATCATCTCCGCCATCCTGCCTTCCCCCGGGCAGACCCGCTCCAATTACCAGGCGGCGGCCGATCGTTTCAACAGCCTGGGCGAACAGTGCAAAAAAGCGGGGCTCCGCTTTGGCTACCATAACCACGACAGTGAATTTGAGTTGGAATCGGGAAAAATCCTATACGATGTGTTGCTGGAAAGGACAGATCCGGCGCTGGTAACCATGGAACTGGACCTGGGCTGGGTAGTGGCCGCCGGTCAGGATCCGCTGAAATATTTCAGGGACCATCCGGGCCGCTTTGCCCTCTGGCACTTAAAGGATATGGATATGACCCGCAGGGTCTCCACCGAATTCGGCAGGGGCAGCGTGCCCATCCCTGAAATCCTGCGCCATGCCGGCCAGTCGGGTATGAAGCATTTTTTCCTCGAACAGGAAGAATATGCCCACAGCGCTTTTGAAAGCATTCAACTGGACCTGGATTACCTGCGCCAGCTCCATGACTAGCCGCTTAACATTTCAAACCCTACACAAATATTCCCCTATTTTTTTTAAATACTGAAGCGATGAAAATAACGATGGCCGCTACACGCTTTGCCTTTGCCCGTCTTACCATTCTGGGGTTATTGCTGTTGATGATCCAGGCTTCCACGGCCCAGCACCCGGTAGGTGTTTTCGATGACCATACCGATATAGGCCATCCCAAGCTCGCGGGCGCAGCCAGCTATGACGAGCAGACACAAACCTACCTGCTGACCGGAGCGGGCTCCAATATCTGGTTCAACCGCGATGAATTCCATTTTGTCTATAAAAAGATCAGCGGGGATTTTATCCTGACCGCGGATTTTGATTTTGCGGGCGACACCGCAGGGGCAGCCGGTCACCGCAAGACCGGCTGGATGGTCCGGGAGTCCCTGGACGAGGGCGCAGCCAGCATGAACGCCTGCAAGCATATCGACGGGCTGACCGTACTGCAGTGGCGCCCTTACCGCGGTATGTTCATGCGCGATCCGGAAGACGAGCTCTTTTATCCCAAAAAAGGCGGTCAGACCATCCTGTTGCAGCGGGTCGGCAACCGGCTTACCATGATGATCGCCCACCCCGGTGAACCCCTTCAACTGGTGGGCACCCACCGGATGGAGGATTTAAAGCAGGAAGTACTGGTCGGCATTTATATTTGCTCCCACGATTCAGATGCCTTGGCCAGCGCGAAGGTCTGGAACCTGCGCATCGATCAGCCTGTATACAGTACCTATACCTCCAACCCGCATGTAGCAGCCCCTCCCATGCAGGAGGTGATGGACAGCCGCCTGGAAACAGTAGAAATCTCAGACGGAAAAAGAAGGGTGGTTTATGAATCCAGAGGCCGCCTGGAAGCGCCTAATTATATGCCCGATGGCAAGACCCTGCTATTCAATCAGGGCGGATTGCTATACCGCATCCCCGAAGGTGGCGGAAAACCGGAAAAATTCAATACCGGTTCAGTTACAACAAACAACAATGACCATGCGATCTCTTTTGACGGACGCATGCTCGGCATCTCCAGTCACCGGGAGGGTTTACCCGGCGGCGGTTCCACGGTCTATGTGCTGCCCATTTCAGGGGGCGAACCACGGCTCATCACGGCGGCCACGCCCTCCTACCTGCATGGCTGGAATCCCAACGGCCGGGAGCTGGCCATCGTAGCACAGCGCAACGGCTCCAGGATCTACAATCTCTATAAGGTCTCTATCGCAGATGGTAAAGAAACGCCGCTGACCAGCAATACCTCCGGTCATGTGGACGGGCCAGAATACAGTCCCGACGGTAAATTCATATACTATAACGCCAACCTCACCGGAACCATGCAGATCTGGCGGATGAAACCCGACGGATCGGGAAGGGAACAGCTGACCTTTGATGAGTACCATAACTGGTTTCCTCATATTTCACCGGATGGCAAATCGATTGTCTTTATTTCCTTTCCGGGAGATATTGATCCCAACGCCCATCCCTCCTATAAGCAGGTGATGCTGCGGGTTATGCCGCTCAGCGGCCCGGGAGGGCCACGGGTGCTGGCCTATCTCTATGGCGGACAGGGTACGCTCAATGCGCCTTCCTGGTCTCCGGACTCCCGCCGCGTGGCTTTTGTCAGCAATTCGGTAAAAACCCATTAGGGGATCGGTCGAAAAAATACGCTTTCGTGCAAGGGTAACAGGGACAATTATTTCCTATAAAACTGTTTATGTCCCTGATCACGCGAAAAACCGGTGAAGGCGGCCATAAACAGGGCTGCCTAAAAACAAGAAAGCCTGTAAACATTCCATTTTACAGGCTTTTTCCATTTGTTGACAGGTTTGGATCGGAAATGAAACAGGCTCCGGTCTTCTATTATTGGCGCATGCTTACCCTATGGGTATTCAAATACCAATCTCCTGGTTCCGGCCGATTGAAAATTCACGCTGATTCTACCCTGGCTGTCTGGAGTAAGGATTACATGACCGTTTTCCATCCTTTGGGCAACGGTGGCGCCCGGTGGAACCTGAACTACAAAACCACCCGGTTGGTTGGCATGGATTACGCACCAGGAAAGTTTCCCCTTCTTCCAGCCCGCATCGAGCTGCCCTCCGCCCCTAACGCAGAGTCCGTGAAAACTTCCCTCCTGCCAGGCATCAGGCAGGGCCGGTAAAACCAGGATGACACCGCCCTGGCTCTGCAGGAGCATCTCTGCGATGCCCGCGCTACCGCCAAAATTACCATCGATCTGATAGGGCGGATGGGCACAGAACAGGTTGGGATAGGAGCCCCCGCCGTCCATATAGTTGAAATCGCTTTCAGCCGTGGGTTTGAGCAGGCTCCGAAACAGTTTGAAGGCACGGTTGCCATCCCTGAGCCGGGCCCAGAGATTCATCTTCCAGGCCAGCGACCAGCCGGTACCCTGATCACCCCTGGCTTCCAGGGTGGCTTTTACGGCCATGGCCATGTCAGGAGTCTCCGAAACGGTGATCTCCTGACCGGGGAACAGGCCCCAGGTGGGGGATACATGGCGGTGATGGGGTTCCGTTTCTTTGTAATTCTCCAGCCACTCCATGATCCTGCCATCCGGAGCGATCCGGTTAGGGGCTATAAGCTCAGAGGCCGACTCTACCTGCCGGCGCAGGCCGGCATCCATGTCCAGGATGACCGACGCGTCCCGAACATGGCTGAACAGGGCCCTGATGATCTGGTTATCGATGGTGGGGCCCATGCATACACTGGCCTCCTGGCCATTGGGCAAAACAAAGGCATTCTCCGGTGAATTGGAAGGCGAAGTGACCAGCCAGCCATGCGCCGGCTCCTTTACCATGGAACTCAGGTAAAACTCAGCGGAGCCTTTCAGGATGGGGTAAATCTTTTGCAGGTATTCCCTGTCTTTGGTAAAGGCGTAATGCTCCCAGAGGTCATCGCAAATCCAGCCGGAACCGGTATTGGTCGAACCCCAGGAAGGATATTCTCCCGGTGAGGTATATCCCCAGACATTGGTAATGGTATGGGCCACCCAGCCCCTGGCTTTGTAATAGGTCCTGGCGGTCTTTTCACCCGGGCTGACCAGTCCGCTGACCAGCCGGTAATAGGGTTCATTGAGCATCGGCAGGTTAGCCACCTCAATGGGCCAGTGGTTCATCTGGATATTGATGTCCAGATGAAAGTCCCCGTTCCAGGGCGTCTGTACCGTATTGGACCAGAGCCCCTGCAGGTTCGGGGGTAACAATCCCGGACGGGTGCTGCAGATGGCCAGGTACCGACCGTACTGAAAATACAGGGCGCCCAATGCCGGGTCCGCGGGATCATTAACAAAGGCCCGCAGCCTTTCGTCGGTGGGCAGCCGCGAGGCGGGGGACGATCCCAAATCCAGGGCAGCCCGGTTAAAAAGCGTTTGAAAAGCCTGGGTATGGGATTTTTTGATATTGTCGTAGGGTCTGCGCATGGCTGCTTCCAGCAACCCGGCCGATCTGGCTTCAAAATCCCGTCCATAGGATGGATCCTCGGAGCCGGGCAGCCCGGCATAGTCTGTAGTCACCGAGATATAGATCGTCAGGCTGCTGGCTTTTTGAACCGCCAGGGTGCTGTCCCCTGCCAGCAGGCGGCCTCCTTCGGCTTTCATGCGCAGCCGGACCAGGTATTTCATGCCATGGCCGTCGGTCCCGTTGTTGAGCTGTCCTTTCATCTGCAGTTCCCCGCCCGATACCAGGGTCACAAAATGCTCCGGCCTGTCAAGGGAGGCGCCGATATTGAGGGCACCCGGCTGGCTGGCGGTAAAATGAAGGATGATCAGGTCTCCGGAAAAACTGCTGAAATATTCCCTGGTATAAGTAATGGCTCCGCGGGTATAACGGCATTGGGAAACCGCTTCGGAAAGCTTCAGGTCCCGGATATAATCGGCAGGTACCGAATCTGCGGCCGTAACCGGAGCGGGGGTCTTCCCATAGTCAAAGCTGAGGTGCAGGTTTCCCAGCAGCTGGTAGCTGCCATAGGGCACATTGGCACCGTTGCCTTCCCCGGAACCCTTTCCTTTACATACAAAGGATTTATACATCAGTTCCTGGGCGCTGTCGTTTTTGCCGGCGGCCAGCAGGGACCGGACGCTGTCCAGGTATTTTCCGGCCTGGGGGTCATCGGCTTCCTGTTTGCCGCCGGACCACAGGGTGATCTCGTTGAGGACCACCTGCTCTTTAAACACCCCGCCGTCTGCCATCGCGCCCAGCCGGCCATTGCCCAGTGGAAGACTGGCCTCCCAGAAGGCGGCCGGTTTGCGATACCATAACCGGAGCGGATCCTTATGCCCGGCAGGCCCGGGGGCAACAGGGTGCGGCCGCTGGGCCAGGCAGGGCAGGGAGGCCGCCAGCAGGGACAGGGCCAGGCCCAACAAATTTCTTTTCAGCTTTTCTGCAATCATGGGTTGTTGTTTATCGGGGGATTGAGTAATTCAGTGGTTTGCGCAGTGCGAAAATGGAGATTTCAACCGCGCTGGCTAAAATTAAGGGAATGTTTTTCAGGGAAGGATAATATTTCAGTGGCCCTGGTATAAGGGGTGTTCCGGGGAGGGGAATGGATAAAAAAATCCCCTGCGTAATACAGGGGATTTTTTTTAAATCGATTGGCAGGGCAGGCTTATTTTTTCATGTGCAGCTTGCCCGTCACATAAGCCCCGACTTCCTTACCGAATGCGTTGCTCCGGATACAGGAATAATAAAAATGCAGTCCGCCGTAAAAACGGGCGAGCTCATTTTCAGCGGCCGCTTCCCTAAATGACTTGTATGAACGGCTCCTGATCCCAAATTCCAGTTCCGTGGTATCGGTATAGGCGAAATTGTCTCCGAAGGTGCTGGTCAGGGCTTCCGCACAGGCAGCCGAGATCGTACAGTGCCCGCAGGTATATTCCGGGAAAGGCGGGGTCTGCAGGTGCGGCCTCCAGTTGGGGTTCAGGTATTTGTCTATGACTGTTTCCGGGCGCACCGTATTATAGGTGTATTTGACGTTCCAGCATTCAATGAAGGCATCATAGAGGGCGATCGCCGTCTTAGCGTAGGCATAGGCGGTGGTCGGAAAATCAGCGCCGGATTTTAGGGCGGCGATTCCGGTGATGCTCATCCAGTGGCCGCCGGGAGAAAACTTCTTGGTACCGAACATCAGGTGTCCCGATACATTGAGTTTAAAGGGATTGTCATCCCAGAAATCGGCGATCCAGGCTTGTTCGGGGGTGAGGCTGTCCACCGCACGTTCGATTTTAACTACTTCCTGGTAGTAGTCACTTTTTTTATCGGTGATGTTAAAGGGATAAGGCGGGGCGGGCATGAACTGCCTGACCGAATCGACCACCAGGGTGCGCAGTTCATTCCAGTGGGGTTCCATCGCGCGGGAGTAGGCAGGGGGGGTGGGCACCCATCTGCCGGGTTCGTCCTTAACGGTATACTGACTTGCACTGCGGGTTTGGGCGTAGTTGTCTTTGCGGCTCCAGGCCAGTATGACTGCGGAGACCGTATCTGCGTAGGCCACCGAATTGGACAATACCTCGGAAGGCATGCCGTGATCAGAGGCCAGTTTTTTAAGGCTGTCCACATATTCCCTCATGCTTCCTTCCGGGAAGGTCACCGATTCCCCGAGCCGGCAATAGGCCAGCAGGGAGGCCAGTTCCACACTCAGGGGTTGCCCGGCGGCTGGAGCAGGAATGGCAGGCAGTTCGTAGATCTGTCCGGCCAGGGACCGGAAGCGCTCCGGATAGCCCGCCGCCACGACTTCATAGCCGGCAATGGCCGCATACATATAGTTACGGGAAGCGACGATGGGACTGAAATTGTTACCCATCACCACCGAATTGAGCTGGTATACGGTCCTGCAGTAGAGGTTGGGGTCTTTGAGTACCTGGTCATAATCGGATTTGCGGTGGCAGGCAGCCAGGCCCACCAGGCATAGTATACAGAGGAGTTTGTTCATAAAATGACGTCCGGGCAGTTTGGAAATACCCGCGGCAATTTAGCAGATACCCCTATATTATTTACTGATTTCAGTCAGATAAATTTTTGACCGTCAGCCTTCAAAGTCATTTTTGGGCCCCTTGGGTGCCTGCTGGCCAAAACCTCCTTTAGCAGGCCAATGGATGCCCCCCTGCGTCCCCGGTGTTAAAAAAGCACCAGTACCAGACCGGCACGGCTCAGCCGGCAGGAACCGGGCCCAGACAGGGCGCCGGCAGTCCCATGGAGTCAACTGTGGCTCCCCAGATCCCCGGGAATCAAAGCCTGTTTGGATAATTTCCTAGCGATATCAGGTAAAAAAGCATTAGAAACGGGAGGGTTACATGAGTATTTTTATACTGCAGTTCGATGGTCTTTAACAATGTACAATCGCCCGCAACCGGCTCCCCTTTACAGGGACGGCCATTGCGGGCTTTGTGCTTTTATACTCCGGGGTAAATCCCTACCTACGGCATTTTCATCCACCGTCCACATTTGTCTGTATCTGTCGCAAAAGCAGTTTATATCCCCAGGCACAACGGGCAGGCAGACCTCATCAAAAGTATGAAATAATTTTTCCTGGCATAACAGAAAACAAATTGATTTATAGGGTAGCCCGATTGCTGAAAACAAAGTGAAATGAATGTAATATCCATGATCAAACATCCCTGATTTCAATAAGATGATTAGGGAATTACCTGGGGCTGACTTTGACAGAAAGCCGTTGAGCGCAGGCCTTCCGAACCGATTGCACGGATTGAGAAATTTGCCATCAAGAAAAAACCCGCCTGTTTTCACAGGCTGGCTCAACGGGCCACCTGAGTTAACCAGGATGGCATATCCCATATTTATGGTATTTGATAAGAAGCCCAAAGCACTTAGATTGTTCTTCGTTGGCTGAAAATGGCCAATCATCAAAAACACACATTACCATTATGTTTAAACCCATCCCGGTTGCAACGCTCTCCGCCTGGAGGGCTTTATACACCCAAAACACAGATCTCCCGACGGTGAGCGAATCTGCAGGCATCAGCCTGGAGCTGCTGAAAAATTTCATCGCCGCTGCTGAAAAGGACTGCCCCGGAGTAACCGGTCTGCGGGTGTATTTTGTCCGTTATCCGCTGGAAAATGACCTTTCTTACCTTCAAAAGGTCGGAAATAAGCCGGTTTCCCAGCTTTCCCTCGCCTTTGTGCCCGTAAAAGACAATAACCCGGGCAGTTTTGGCGGGGTAGATTTTCCCATGCCCGATGATCCCTCCCAAATTCTCACGCTGGCAGTATGCGCACCGGAGGGCCCCCAATGGGATGAATCCACCGGCCTGTGTCCTCCCAAATGCGTCTGGTAGGAGGCGTAAGGGATCGCCAAAATTTATCAGCCATTGCCGGCTTTGTTTTTTAATTTGAGGGAATGATTATGCTGCATTTCATTGGAGTTTATTTCACCCTGATTTTTGTCTGGATGGCCTGCCTCGCTGCAGGGACTGTGGCAGGAAAACCAGTTCCTGCCCATTACCGCAGCCTTGCCTGGCTCATCCTGTTGCTGGGCCTGGTGGAGACCGCAGCCAATATCCTTGCCTTCAATAACATAAAGAACCATTTCCTGTTTAACCTCTCTGAATCCGTCCGCTTTTTGGGGGTGGCCCGCTTTTTCTATGTCGTGCTGGCCAATTCGGCCCTTAAAAAAATTGCCCTTGGCTTCCTGTTCCTCTTCCCGGTATTTGTGCTGGCCAATATGGTGCTGGTCCAGGGCTTTTTTACCCTGAACACCGCCAGTTATGTCCTGGGAGGCAGTTTTGTTCTGCTGCTGTCAGTGGCCTATATCTGGCAGTTATATATCAGCGACGAGACCAGGAGCATTTTCCGCGATCCTGCCTTTTGGATCAGCCTGGCTTACCTGCTGTTCCTGGCAGTTTCGGTTCCCTATATCGGGATGCTTAACTACCTGTGGAACAAATACCCTTCCTTTACCAGTCATTATTACGATTATATTTTTCAAACGGCCTTAATCATCCATAATATTTTATTAACCGCAGGATTCCTATGTATGAGACCCTCTTTGAAGCAAAACTGATCCTGGTGGTCTGTACGGCGCTGATCCTGCTGCTGATTTCAGTGATCATTGCCGCACTGCTCATCGAACAGAAACGAAAGTTCACCCACCGCCAGGAACTCACCGACCTGCAAAACCAGTATGACAAGACCCTCCTGCAGGCCGAGCTCAAAATCCAGGAGGAAACCTTTAAAGCCATCTCACGCAACCTCCATGATAACATCGGCTCCAATATCTCCACGGCGATGCTGCTGCTCTATAAGGATGATGCCATGGCCGCCGGTGAAATGGAATCCAACCGGCAGGACGCCCTGCACCTGCTCGACAGGGTGGTCGATGACCTTAAGGAGATCGCCCGCAGCCTGAACCCGGACTATCTTTCCGAAATTGGCTTGGGTGAAGCCATCCGGCAAACGGCTTCCAAACTGGAAAATTCCAGGAGATTCCGCGTAGTCCTTCAAATCGGTGAACCCCCTCATCCGCTGGACCAGAAAAAAATGCTGATCCTGTTTTACATATTCCAGGAAGCGGTCAATAATATCATCACCCATGCCGGGGCGCAAACCATCGAGATCCGGCTGGATTACCAGCCAGCCGTCCTGTTGCTCAACATCTCCGATGATGGCAGGGGAATACCCCCGACGCAGGCCCCGGGCAGAAAAAAGGGCTCCGGGCTGATCAATATAAACAAACATGCCCGGCTGATTGGTGCAAGGCTGGATATCCAAAGCCGGCCCGGGCTGGGCACAACCATCCTGGTAACGGTACCGGACCCTTATGGCGGGGAAAAATCCCCGCCCACAGATACAAAATCATGGTCTGAATTATAAAATGAATGACTTATGGTAAGACTCGCCATCATAGAAGATAACGTCGAATACCGCAGTACCCTTTGCCGCCTGCTGCAGCGTGACCCCGCCGTGGAGATGCTCCATGAACTGGGCAGCTGCGTAGGTATGGTGGCCCTTTTCCAGGAGGCCCTGCCCGATGTGGTCATCATGGATATTGACCTGCCCCTGGTCAACGGCATTGAAGGGGTCTGGGAACTCAAGCAAAAATGGCCGGATATCAAAATACTCATGCTCACCGTATTTGAGGAGGCCGATAAGATCTTCGGGGCCATCAAAGCCGGAGCCAACGGGTACCTGCTCAAAAAAGACCCGCCCAATAAGATCCTGGAAGCCGTCTTCAACCTGGTGGGCGGGGAGTCCATCATGAACGGCATCATCGCAGCCAAGGTCATGGAATATTTCAAAAGACAGGCTGCGGATGCGCCCCGCATGGATAGCTACCACATCACCGATAAGGAAAAAGACATCCTGGGCAAACTGGTTCAGGGACTGGGCTATAAACAAATCGCATCAGACTGCTCCATTACCCGGGAAACCCTCAATACCCACATGAAAAATATTTACCGCAAACTCAATGTCCATTCCCGGGCGGAGGTCTCCGCCCGGTTCGGGGAACACTTCAAAAAGGACTTCGGACCAGGGTTTTTCTAGGTAAATACCATTAAATTATCCTTCAGTTATACCCAATATTGGGGATTGTTTTAGAGCCGGGGCATACTTATTTTTACGTAGCATTTTAATAAATGGACCGTTTACCACCTCCGAAGGGCAGGGAAACAGGAATAATGACCGGAAGGGTAGAAAAAACACACTTTTGGCCTTCCTACAGATATTATCGGGGTAATAAGGACATAAATTATTAAATGCATAATTAAATTAATGTGACTAGCGTGTTTTTGCGATGCCAGGCAGTTTTCCTGTCTATGGGCCTTGCTAAAACCCGGCGCTTTTAAAGAAACCATTCGTACGCTTTTTTTTATAAGTGGCTGTTTAATCAGGCCATGACCATTAAACCTTTCCTTTTTTAGTGTGTGGTTCTTATCCGTTCCACGTGATTGCACCTTGTAAGAAAAAAGCGGTGACTTAAAAAACCGCCGTTTTTTTCAACCTGGGTATTCCCTCCTGCTGGTTGTCATGCCCCATTATCATTTTATCCCGGTTATTCCCCCTGACTCTTTTATTTAATTTCTGCTTAAGCCGCCGCCACGGTGCTGATGGCAGGGGCGGGACCTAATCGTAATCCCGGAAAATGAACCGGCCGGGCCGGGGAATCCTCCCGTTCGCTGCCGCAGGGAATGAGCCCGCGGGTCTGCTGCGTGCTGAAATGTTCTATCTTTCCTCATGGGATCCCTGGTCCCTGTCCATGTTTTACATGATAAAAAAATTTGAAAAAAATGAATATTCCCCTGCTGGTTTTTATCCTGTCCGCCGGCCTGCATAGCGGGCCCCCAAACCCTTCCTACCAGACCATCATCCGCAACGGCCTGCTCTATGACGGCAGTGGCGGCCGGCCTTACCGGGCAGACATCGGGATTTCGGGCGATACCATCGCCTTCATCGGCAACCTCCGAAATGCCCGGGCCGCCAGGGAAATAGATGCCCGCGGCCTGGCCGTGGCCCCCGGCTTCATCAATATGCTCAGCCATTCGGAGACATCGCTGATCCAGGATGGCCGCTCCCAGGGGGATATCCGTCAGGGGGTTACCCTGGAAATACTGGGCGAATCCAGCATGGGACCGCTCAGGCCGCAGGGATCTGAAGTGGCCCCCTCGGACCGGGTGCCCTGGAATACGCTGGGAGAATACCTGACCTTCCTGGAAAAAAAGGGTATATCCTGCAATATCGGCTCTTTTGTAGGCACCGGCACGGTGCGGGTATTTGTCCTGGGAGAAGCCGATATCGCGCCTACGGCGGCCCAGCTGGACAGCATGAAGTGGCTGGTCGACCAGGCCATGGAAGAGGGCGCGATGGGCATCACCAATGCGCTGATCTATCCGCCGATGTCGTTTTCCAAAACCGATGAACTCATCGCACTGGCCAAAGAAGCCTCCCGCTATGGCGGCATGTACACCAGCCATATACGCAGTGAAGGCAATAAGCTGTTTGAAGCGGTGAATGAACTGATCACCATATCAAGGCAGGCCCGTATCCGTTCGGAGATCTATCATCTCAAAGAAGCCGGCCAGGATAATTTCTGGAAACTGGACAGCCTGATTCATATCGTGGAAACCGCCCGAAAACAGGGATTGCCCATCACCGCCGATATGTATACCTATAACCGGAGCTCAACGGGCCTGAGCGCCTCGTTTCCACCCAGCCTGCAGGATGGCGGCTTTGACAGCCTGCTTGCCCGGCTGCATAAAAAGGAGATCAGGGACCAGATGAAAAAGGACATGAATACCAATGCCCTGGACTGGGAGAACACCTATTACCAGGCCGGCGGGGCCAGTGGTGTCCTGCTGCTCGGATTCAACAAGGACAGTTTAAGAAAATACATCGGAAAAACGCTCGCTGAAGTGGCCGCCCTGCGTGGGCAAAGTCCCGAAGAAACAGCCATGGACCTGATATTGGAAGACAGCACCCGCATTGAAGTGGTCTACTCCTCCATGAAGGAGGGCAATGTCAGCAAGGAAGTGGGTCTGCCTTGGGTCAGTTTTGGCTCGGATGCCGCCTCCCAGGCGCCGGAAGGAGATTTCCTGGTGTCCAACCCACACCCGAGGGCCTACGGGAATTTTGCCCGCGTGCTGGGTAAATACGCCCGGGATGAAAAGGCGGTCAGCCTGCCCATGGCCATTTACAAACTGTCCAAACTTCCCGCCACCAATTTAAAGCTGGTAAAAAGAGGCGGGCTTCTCCCAGGCTATTATGCAGACATCGTTGTCTTCGACCCCGAAAAGGTCGCCGACCATGCCAGTTTTGAAAACCCGCAGGTGTATTCCACCGGCGTGCTGGATGTATGGGTAAACGGGGTGCTGGTCCTGGATAACGGCGTGCATACCGGGGCCAAGCCCGGCCGGTTTATCAAGGGACCGGGATATAAAAAGGGCCTCCTGGTACAGTCAAGTCCGGCTATCCCTGCCCGCTAACCATATCCCCTTAACAGGCATGGTTCATGGCCCGCCAATGGGACCAGCCGCCAGCCGGGCTGAGCTGAACATAGACGGACCCATTGCGTAGAAGGATCGCCACCGGGGATAGCCTTATATTTGACAACATTTTCCCGTATGAAATTTCTTTTGGGGTGCCGGATGGTTTGGATTTGGATGGGGCTGCTGCTGGGTACCCAGCAGCAGGCGGCCTTTGCCCAGGCGGTGATCCGGGGAAGGGTGCTGGATAAAACCACCCGGGAACCGCTGGAACTGGCCGTGGTGACCGAACTTCCCTCGGGACGCACCGCGCTCACCGACCGGCTTGGCCAATTCAGCCTGACCGTCACGGGGACCCCCCGCAGCCTGACCGTTTCCTTTATCGGCTACCGGATCCTGGAACTGCCCGTTGGCAGCGCAGGCTCCGGGACCCTTACCCTCCTGCTGGAAAAAGGTCCGCTCGACTTAAAGGAGGTGGTCATCACCAGCAATTCCAGGTCCTCCACTTTTCATAACCTGAGCCGCATCGACCTGAACCTCACCCCTGCCCGCTCTGCCCAGGACCTGCTGCGGCTGGTCCCCGGCCTGTTCATCGCCCAGCACCAGGGGGGCGGAAAGGCAGAGCAGATCTTCCTGCGCGGATTTGACGCCGATCACGGCACCGATGTGGCCGTCTCGGTGGACGGCCTGCCGGTCAACATGGTCTCCCAGGCCCACGGCCAGGGTTATGCGGACCTGCATTTCCTGATTCCGGAAACGGTAGCCGGTTATGATTTTGGCAAGGGTCCCTATTATGCAGACAAAGGAGATTTCAATACCGCGGGTTATATCGCTTACCAGACCAGGAGCCTCCTGGATAAAAACATGGTGAAACTCGAAGGGGGGCTCTATAACACCGGTCGCATCGTCACCCTGCTGAACCTGCTGGGCAGCCCGGCAGCTGCGGGAAAGCCCTCGGCCTATGTGGCAGCCGAGGCGCAATATTCTGACGGCGGACCCTTTAGCGTGCCGGAGCATTTCAACCGTGGCAACCTGTTTGGAAAATTCAACGCCTGCCTGGGAGCCAGCAGCAAACTCACCCTCACCCTGTCGACCTTTTCTTCGGCCTGGCGGGCCTCCGGGGAGATCCCCGAAAGGGCCGTGTCCGAAGGATATATCTCCGGGCGGTTCGGGGCCCTGGACAGCCTGCAGGGCGGCTATACCAGCCGCAGCAATGCGCTGGTCAAAATCACCAGCACGCCCGGGCATCATTATACGTTGGAAAACACGGCCTTCTACTCGCGCTATTTTTTCAACCTCGTGTCCAATTTCACCTTCCATTATTTCTATCCCGGCACCGGAGACGAATTCCGCCAGCATGAATCCCGTAACCTGCTGGGTTATGACGGCCGTATCTCCAGGCAGTTCTTTTTTAGCGGCCTGTCGCTGCTCTCTGCAGCGGGCGCCGGCATTCGACAGGATGGCATCAATCCCTCCTACATCGCCAATGTGCAAAACGGAGGAACCATCCTCAATTACCTGCAGGCAGGACATACCCGGGAATCCAACCTGCACGGATACCTGGAACAGACCCTGGAAGCCGGCCGCTGGCTGATCAACGGAGGCCTGCGGTTCGATTACTTCCGGTTCTTCTATGCCAACACCGCCCCCGTCGATGACACGGCCGCCGCCGTTTTTTTAGGACGCCCTCCAAAAGCAGCCAAAAGCCAGCTGAGCCCCAAACTCAACTTCCAGTATACGGTAAGCCCCCAGCTGCAATTTTACCTGAAGACCGGCCGGGGATTTCATTCCAACGATGCCCGGATCGTGATTGCCAACCAGGGATACCAGGTATTGCCGGAAGCCTGGGCCGCCGATCTGGGACTTAACTGGAAGCCGCTGCCCCGGCTCTTCATCAATACGGCCTTATGGTACCTGTACCTGGCCCAGGAATTTACCTTTGGATCAGACCTGGGAGACCAGGCCGTTTCACCGGGGGGCAAAACCAGGCGGGAGGGAATTGATTTTTCGGCGCGCTACCAGATCAACGACTGGCTCTACGGTAACCTGAACCTGGACCTGGCCAGGCCCAGGAGCATCGGGGAGGCCAAAGGCATGGATTATCTTCCCCTGGCCCCTACTTTCACCAGCACGGCGGGGCTGGATGTTCGTTTCAAAAACGGGCTGAACGGAGCCCTTTCCTACCGATACATGCATGACCGGCCGGGTAATGCCGATTACAGCCTGACTGCCAAAGGGTATTTTGTGACGGACCTCACGGCCAATTATACCACCTCCAGCTATGAGATAGGCATCGCCGTGGAAAACCTGCTCAATATCTCCTGGGATGAATCGGAGTTTGAGTATCTGTCACGGCTCAAAGGGGAATCCAGGCCGGTGGACCAGATGAGTTATACCCCCGGCGTCCCCTTTTTCCTCAGGCTGAAATGCTCCCTGTTCTTTTAACACCCTCGGGCGGCCCCCGTTTACTGACCTGCGCGCAAGCCGCTTACAAACCAAAGGCATAATAATAACTGCCGGGAATATGGGGGTATACCCCTTCCAGCATCACGCCACCCTGCAGGGATCCGAGCAGGGAGAGAAATTCCCGGGTATCTTTTACTGCCCTGCCGTTTACCTTAATGATCACAAATCCCTCCTGCATATTGGTATTGTTCTGGATTTTGCCGGGACCGATCCCGGTTACCTTTACGCCTACCTCCAACCCGAGTTCTTTTTTATCCCTGGCAGAAAGATCGGAGACTTCCACACCCAGTATTTTAAGCAAGTCGCGTTCCGTCCTGGCTGCCAGGGCTTCCTGGGGCAGTGCCCTCAGGGTGACCAGGATCTCTTTTTGAGCGCCGTCCCTAAGCACGGTGAGTTTGATTTTTTCCCCCGGATGGCGGATGGCGATGGCCTCGGTGAGCTGGTTGGAAGAAGTCAAGGGCTGGCCGTCGGCTTTGACCACGACATCGCCGGGACGGATACCGGCCTCCCGGGCAGCGCTGTTTTCCAGCAGGCTGTCCACCAGGACGCCTGTAAGTCCGCTCATTCCCAGGGACCGGGCCCGGTCTCCGTTCAGGTCGCTGATGACCACGCCCAGGGTGGCTCTCAGCACATGACCATGCTGCAGCAGGTCGTTCATGACCTTTTTTACAATTTCTACCGGGATGGCAAAGGAATAACCGGCATAGGCGCCGGTGGGGGTGGCAATAGCGGCATTGATGCCGACCAGCTGGCCGTTCACATCCACCAGGGCCCCGCCGCTGTTACCGGGATTTACGGCAGCATCGGTTTGTATGAAGGACTCTACGGCATATTTGTCTGTGAGAATATGGATATTGCGCGCCTTGGCGCTCACGATACCCGCCGTCACGGTGGAGGCCAGGTTGAAGGGGTTGCCCACTGCCAGCACAAAGTCCCCCACTTCAATGGAATCAGAATTGCCAAAACGGATGAAGGGCAGGTCCTTTGCCTCGATTTTAAGAAGCGCCAGATCCGTGGCCGGATCGGTACCGATCCTGCTGGCCCGGAAACTCCGTTCGTTGGAGAGGATGACCTCGATGCTGTCTGCGCCTTCCACCACGTGATTATTGGTAACGATATAACCATCCGCGCTGATGATGACCCCGGAGGCACTGCCGATGCGGACCTGGGGGGTACTCTCCCTGGGCGGTGCCTGGCGGTGCAGGAAATCATTGTCAAAAAAGTCCCGGAACAGGTCGGGGATTTCGGGTTCCGCCTTAGCTGGAAAAACCGATTTGATATGCACCACGGCGGGGGTAGCCAAACGGGCGGCATACCGGAAGTTGAGCTGCCCAGGCTGAAATGGCGCCCTGTACGGCTCCTCCCGGAGGGCCGAATTGGCCTGCTTCTCTTCAAAAGACAGTCCGGAGCCTGCCGGGACCAGGGTATCCTGCTTTTTTTGCTGTCCGCTGCAGCCGGCCAGCAGGAACAGGGCACAGCCATGCAGGATGAGGCCTTTGATGATCATATTTAGCTCCCGGCCGCTTTTTATTTCCTCTTGGCCGGTAAAGGCAAAATTGGGTGCTCGCCAACGGGGGCAAAATGACCCTGGTCACCCTGGCCTATGATAAAAGGGAAACAAGCCATCGGGATGCCGTTTGAAGGGGGCGAATTAACACCTTCATATCCCGGGGCCCTCTTCTTAAAGGAGGTTGTCCGCCGCTCTATTTTACAAGCCTGGGCTTTCGGAGATTGGCAATTACCAGCCCCGAGATCACAAGCAGGCCACTGACCAAATGAAGAAAGGTGAATTTTTCACCCAGGAACAGGACGGCTTCGATGGTGGCAAAAACGGGGATGAGATTACCAAACAGGGCAGTACCGGAGGCGCCCAGTTTGGTGATCGAGGCATTCCAGCAAAAAAAGGCGATGATCGAATTGCCGATGCCCAGGTACAGGATGATATAGACCATATTGGGTGTCCAGTGAACGGAAGGGGCCTGCATGATTTCAAGCGCATAGAATGGGGAAAGCAGCAGGGTGCCCAGGGTAAAAAGGACAAACAGGAAAACGAGGGCGGAAATTTCCGGGGGCTTTTTTCTGACCAGCGTGTTATAGACCGCAAAGGTGAAAGCACTGATCAGGATCAACAGGTCGCCTTTGCCAAAACGCAGACCGGAGAGTTTTTGTAGGCTTCCCTGGCTCAGCAGGAAAAGGATCCCGGCGATACAGAGGATAAGACCGCTCACCCGCCAGCCGCCGACAGGCTCCTTGAGAAATACCGCGGCCAGCAGGGTCGCAAAAACGGGAGCCGAAGTCGTTCCGATCAGCGCCAGGTTGATTGCCGAAGTATAATGACCGGCCAGGTAGATGAAGGTGTTGAAAATGGTCACCCCCGTCAGCGCTGTCCAAAAAATATATTGCCTGTGCTTAAAGAGGAGCTTCCTTTCCAGCAGGAATTTTCTGAAAGCCAGCGGAAAGATGCACACGGAGGCCACCGACCACCGGTAAAAGGCCAGTGAGACCGGGGGAAGGGCTTTGGAAATCCCGCGGGCGATCACATAATTACCAGACCAGATCAGGGTGGTCAGCACCGCAAGGGCTATACCGGTATAAAAGTTTTTCCTTGCCGACATGTAACAATTATAAAAGTCAACCCGGCCAGTGAACATATTTGAAAAAAAAAGCCGGCCGGTAAATATACTCCGGCTCTTTGAGAACCACGCCAACATTATTTGTCCTCCCTTTATTAGTTCATCTTCCAAAAACCGGTGAGATTTTCAAAACATGCAATAATTAATTTACCATGAATTGTCCGTGACAAAAAATGGCAGCGGGAAATCTTTTTCTAATTTCGTCGCCTTCTTTCCAACAGGACAAAACGACCAAATCAACGTTTATGATGAAAGCCCGGCCATGCGCCCTTCTGCTTATCTCCCTGCTGCTGTCCTTTGCCGGGGGATATGCCCAAAAAAATTTCACTGCCCTCAAAGGCAGGATCCTGTCTCAGGAGGGAATCCCGGTGTATGCCACCCTGGAGCTGAAAAATAACCACCGGACCACGCTGAGCGATGAGCGCGGAAATTTCCGGATTCGTAACCTGAAAGCCGGTGCTGACACGCTGCTCATCAGTGCTGTCGAGTTCCAACCGGTGGCGATGGCCGTCCGGCTGTTTAAGGACTCCCTGCTGGACCTTGGAAGTATTCAACTAAAGACCCTGTCCCGGGAACTGCAGCGCGTGGAAGTCACCAGCCCTGCGGCCGGTTCCTACAAAAGCGATTACACCTACCTGGCTACCAAGACCCGGATGCCCCAGGCGGATCTGCCCCAAGGGGTTTCCACCATCACCAGCGAAAAGATCAAAGACCGGATGGATTTCAGGCTCAAGGACGCGGTGGATGAAGCATCCGGGGTAAATAATTATTCCGGCTACGATGAATATACCATCCGGGGATTCCGGGCTGACAATGGCAGGCTGATTAATGGGCTGCGCGGATACAATACCACCTTTACCAGCCCCCTGCTGGTTAACGTGGAAAGGATTGAAGTGATTAAAGGCCCTACTTCCACCCTCTATGGCAATTGCGACCCGGGCGGCAATATCAATATGGTGACCAAAAAGCCGCTTTTGACCAGGCAGGGTGAAATAGCCCTGTTTGGCGGAAGCTGGGACCATCTGCGGGCAACCGGGGATATCACTGGACCAGTCAACGGCAGCAAGACCCTGCTGTATCGTTTCAATGCAGGCTACGACAACAGCCATTCCTTCAGGAATGAACTGTTTGCCCGGTCATACCAGCTGGCCCCATCCCTGTCTTTTATACCCAATGACAGGCTCCAGCTCCATGTTGATTTTTCCTTTACCCATGTCAATACCCTGCTGGACCGGGGGCAGCCGGGATTCCTCCATGACACCCTGCTGAAATCGACCCCTGTCTCCCTGATGGTCTCCCAGCCCGGCGATTTCCTCCGTGAATCGGACCTGGCCACCAGTGTCGCGCTTTCCTATAAACTCAACAGCCATATCAGTTTCAACGCAGGCTACCTGAATTACCAAACCCGCCAGCAGGTAGGCGAACACGGCGTGCACAGTTTCATCACCCCCGATTCGGTCAACCTGTATTTCAGCAGCTGGAATTGCCAGACCCTGACCAATACCCTCACCGCCTATTTCAACGACGCTTTTCGCACCGGGCCCCTCAGCCACCACCTGCTGGTCGGCTATGACCGGGTGCAAAGCCGGGTGAACCTGGACCAGCAGTATTTTGAGCAGCCCGGTGTTTTTGGAACCGGCAGCGGGATCGTGGGCACTTTCAGCCTGGCGCGCCCCCGTTACAGGGACACCCAACCGGACATTTACCGCAAATCCGACTACCAGTCCGATGCCACCGATGTGGATGCCTCGGCCTATAGCACCCAGGGGGTATACCTGCAGGACCAGGCGGACTGGAAGAAATGGAAACTGCTCATCGGGCTCCGGGAAGAATTCTATCATGCCGGTGATGAAACGGACAGCAGCGATGATGACGGACTCAGGGTCTTCCTGCCAAGGATCGGACTGGTATACGCACTTCGGACAGACCTAAGCCTCTATGCCACCTACAATGCGGGTTTTGACCCTTTTGAAGCCTCTTCCAGTACCCAGGTATTTGACCAGCCGTTCAAACCTGTCCACAGCCAGTTGCTGGAAATCGGGTCAAAAGCCAGCTGGTTTGAAAACAGGCTGGCTGCTTCCCTGGCCATTTACCAGCTGACCCTGCAAAATGTGGCGGTCAACGCCAACCAGATATCCAACCCGAACCTTTTTGTGCAACAGGGGGAGGACCGCTCCCGCGGTATCGAGGCAGAGGCCAACGGGTATATTCTACCCGGCCTTAGCCTGTCGCTCTCCTTTGCCTATTGCGATGCCCGGGTGACCAAAAGCCTGGTGGGCAGTGAGGTCGGCAGCCGGGTGGAGAACGCCCCATTATATTCGGGAAGCTCGCTGGTTAAATATACTTTCGGCAAGGGCCTGCTCAAAGGATTCGGGCTCCTGGCCGGGCACAGCCAGGTCAGCCGCCGGACAACACTGTCGCCGGGCCTGCACCTGCCCGGATACATGGTTGTCAATGCGGCCCTCAGCTATGCCCGAAGCCACTTCAGTGTAGCCTGTAATTTGAACAATATCTTCAACCGGGTTTACTGGATAGGAGCCTATAATACAGTCAATAAATGGCCGGGTGCCCCATCCAACGGGATGATCCGGCTGGGATATGCCTTTTAAATGGGCTTTTTCTGTCCTCCCCTTTCAGCCGGAATTGCCTTTACCCTCCCGGGAAATAAGGCTCATTAACCGCCTGAATTCCACCGTTTTTGAGGGGATTTTAAAATTTTTCTATTTATACGAAAATAATATCTTTGAATCTGGTTGCAGACCAATACTTTACCTCTGAAAAGAATACCCGATACCGCCCGACGAAAGCCCTGTTCTGGTTACACCAATGCCGTGATGGCAATGGAAAAACAAAAGGGAAAGCATGCTTTCATTTTTACTATTACGTAATAATAAACAATCGGGGCCTTACTCACTGGAGGAACTCACCGCTACAGGCATACGGTCTTCGGATCTGTTCTGGATAGAGGGAAGGAGCACCAGCTGGCGTAATCCAGAAGAAATAGAAGAACTGCAGGCCGTCCTGACTGCTTCATCCATGAGCCTGTCCAATCCGCAGATGGCCAATTTGAATCTGCAGGCACAGCTCCGGAGCGGACAACGCACTGACAAATCCGCTTTTGCCGCAGGATCTTCCCCTCAAAATAAGGCTTCGGCCGCGGCTGCCGACCGCGATCAGAAGCGCGCGGAGGAAGCGGGAGGTGGACCGCCCATAGAACCGGCCACCAAGCGCAGCCGCATCATGCGGGATTTCCTGTATTCCATCAAAGAGACCTCCGATCCCATTACCGGTTCGGGTTTGGATGCCGGCAGCCAGGACGATATGATCTCAGGGACTGCGCCCTCCCATGTTATCAAGGTCATCATAGCAGATGACCACAGCATGTTCCGTGAAGGCGTGAAGATGACCCTGTCGCGCAAAAAAGACATCCAGATGATCGGAGAAGCAGAAAACGGTGTGCAGTTGCTGCACCTGCTGCGGCACCACCGCCCCGATGTGATCCTGTTGGACATACAGATGCCTGTTATGGATGGCATTGCCGCACTGGGCTCCATTCACCGGCTTTACCCCGATATCAGGGTCGTGATGCTGTCCATGCATGACGGCAATTCCATGGTCTCCCGGCTGATGGAAAAAGGAGCCAACGCCTTTTTAACCAAAACGGCCGATTCGGAATCCATCTATGAGGCGATCAAGACCGTATACGCCAAAAATTACTATTTCAATGAACTGACCAATATGGCCATGCTGGAAAGCCTCCGTTCCAAAAACAAGGCCTCCGAAAAAGTCACCATCCCCCGCTATGAGGAAAGCTCGGACCTGATGGTCAGGCTCAAGGAAGCGCAGGTCAAATCGGCCCGCAGGCAAAGCCTGCAGAAATTCAGAAAGCAGGCGCTTGTTGCCCTGATCTCCCTGGTGCTGATCGCAGGCGGCATTCTGGCCGGCCTGTCCATTAAAGGCAGCACCAAATCCAAGATCATCAGCGGACCGGCTGCCCCGGCGGCATCCAGCAGGCCCGCTTTTTCCGCGCCAAAGCAAATCCCGCAGGCCGCTGTGCCGGCCGGCCTTTTACCGCAGAGTCCGGCTCCGCAGAAAGCGGAAATTACCCGGGAACCGGCCGCAGCCGGACAGCTACCCGTCCTGAAAAAAGAAAGGGCGGTCAGTAACAGGTCCAAAGACAGCGTTCACCGGCTCTCCGAGCAGCTTTCCGGACAGCTGAGTCCGCAGATCATCCCGGAACCGGCAGAGGAACCCAAACACGAAGTGGCGGCCGCTCCTGATAACCGGGCCATGGTGAAAAACTCCATCCGAAACCTGGTCACCGTATCGGGAGACGGGTTTCACAAAGGGATCCTGGGGGGCATTTCCAATATTGAACTAACGGTGAAGAACCATACCAAATACACCATCGATAAAGTGGTGGTGGAAGTGCAGTACATTTTAAAAGATGACAAAGTGTACAAAACGGAGCTGCTTAATTTCCAGGACATCTCCCCGGAGTCCAGTGAGCAGCTGGAAGCCCCCAAAAGCTCCCGCGGGGTGCGCATCGAATATAAGATCATATCCATCAGTTCCCGTGAACTGGATATCTGAGAAACAGTTCCGGCCTGCTGCATAATTTCTAAAAATATTCCCTGTCGCAGATTGAAAGAAGCCGGATAAAATCACCTCCCCCCGGGGCATATTCCCCGGATGGAAGTAATCATATACCCCCGGTATGACAGCAATAGGCAGATCAGGTGACCTGGGTCATTTCTATCCGGTCATGGATCGATTAATTTTTGGCATTATTGAAAGACCTCCAACAGGGCCTGTTACCCCAATAATACACTCCTGTATGAAGACGATTCTGTTAATTGACGAAAATGAAATCATGCGCAAGAACAATGAGGAGATTCTGGAACTCTCTGATTACAGCGTATTGACTGCCGAAACCGGCACCGATGGCCTGGAGTTGGCAAAGGCTAAGGTTCCCGACCTGATTATCTGCGATGTCAGGACCCTCAACGAAGACGGGGATCATCTTTGGAAGGACCTCAATAACCTGAAAGAAAAAAAGCATATCCCAGTGCTCTTTATCAACAACCCCAATGAAGCGGCCCGGTTGCCGGCCGGACCCGGATCGGCCGCCATTGAATACCTGAACAAACCCTACCAGGGTGATGAATTACTGGAAACCGTTGCCCGCTGCCTGGAGCATTCCTGATTTGACCGGTTGATAAATTCTTCGGGTATCACCCGGTGAGGGGCCCCATCCTGGCGGATTCCCATGGATCAACCGCTGCCGGTTACATTCTAAAACCAAAAGACGGGGAATGACAGTTAAAAAAAGGCAGATCATCGCGGGAGCGGTATAGACGATCCCGTGTTTATCCTACCACCTTATTACCAGGCCAGAAAAAAGGTAACTCAAATCCAATCAGAACTCACTTCACATGGTTTGCTCCTTCAGGCCGGATACTGGTTTTAACAAGCGTCCCTCATCTGTAAATCATGTAAGAATTAAAACCGATTATGTAATGGCAGGGTACCGCCGTCTTGGTATTTTTAGGCAGGATCATGGCTCCTGTCATACCCAGGGCTGGCCCACCATTCATCAACGGGGGGGTAGCCTGCTGTTGTTGAACCCTGCCTTTGCTGTTATCCCTGCCGTTTAACTATTAATAAAAATGAAAAAAGCGCCCCTGATCTGTGTCCTGATGATCCTTGCAGGTGAACTCTGTGCCCAAAACCCGGCCCGGGATACCATCCAGCCCGGACGGGGAGACCGGGAAGCGCAGCTCAAAGAAATCAAAGAGAGGAAGGTGAAGCTGCATTCCGATACGACGGGGAACCAGCCCAGTACACAATCGGCGATCGATACCACCAAAAGGAACAAATACAACGACCTGCACCATGATGATACGGCATTCAACAGGAGGTATCCGCTTTGGAAACCTTCCCTGCAGGTGGTGGGCGAAAATGTAGTGCTCAACCTGCTGGACCGTTCGGTACTGCACCTGCAGTTTGCCCAGGTGGATTTTACGACCTGGAAACGGACCCTGTCCGCCGGGTTCCCCTGGGGAACCGGCTGGGAATGGGATCAGGACCGGTTCGGGAATAATTTTTTTTCCCATCCCATGATGGGCAGCTTCTATTATAATGCAGCCAGGTCCAACGGGTATAATTACTGGCAGTCCGCTCCCTTTGTATTTGCCGGCAGCTATATGTGGAAGATCTTCGGAGAAAACGGCAAACCCGAAAGGGAGGACCTGATCAATACCACTTTCGACGGGATTCTGCTGGGGGAGGTGCTCTACCGGCTCAGCTCCAATATACTCGACGACCGAAGCTCAGGAAGGGAAAGGGTTTTGCGTGAAGTGCTGGCCGGCCTGGTGGATCCGGTAAGGGGTTTCAACCGGCTGTTGCAGGGTAAATCCTTTCGCCGCACCAACCGGGAGATCTACCAGAAGGAACCACTCAATATAACCCTGTATGCAGGCTCGCACCATATCAATAATTCGGAAAATAATTTTCTCAGTGGCAAGGGAAACGAAATGCTGAATGCCCAGCTGGATTATGGCAACCCTTTTGAGGACCGGCCGCGCAAACCCTTTGATTTTTTCAGACTGCGGGCAGAACTTACTTTCGGCGGCGGCCGCAAGCTGGTCGATAATATAACCGGCTACGGAATACTCTTTGGCCACAACATGCAATGGGGAAAAATGGCGGTACTGGCAGGCGGATTTCAGTACTATGATTATTTTGACACCAAATCATTTGAGCTTTCTACCATCGCCTTTGGGGGTGGTATCTTTTCCAAGCTGCCGCTGAGCAGTACCTCTAACCTCTATACCCATATCAACCTGGCCCTAGTACCTTTTGCCGGCAGCAGTGTGACGGTGGTTTCTGACACCTCCCAGTACCGTGATTACCGATTTGCCTATGGAGTGGAAGGCAAGATAGAAAGCAGTGTCAACCTGGGAAAATATGCCATGATTACCCTGCTTTACAATTATTATCTGATACATGCCTTTGACAATACCGGCAATAGTGAATCCCGCATAGGTACGCTGGGAAACAATTATATCAGTATGCTCAAGCCTAAGATAACCATACAGCTCTACCGGGCCCTGAGCTTTGGTATGGAACACAGCATCTATTTCAACAATCATTTCCAGCAGGGATTCCCGGAGCTGCATACCGCCCAGACCGAGCAGCGGGTATTCCTGATGCTTTACCTGGAAGACGCTCAAAGAAGGGGTCATTATAACTGAGTAATGTTCCGAGCCACTATGGCCTGCCTGCCGTTTATTCTTTTAACAGGCAATCCCAGTAAATCAGCCGGCAGATTTGACACCCATGGCTGGGAAGGGGGAATTTGCCCCATGCTCTTACATCCTCCTGCTGCCCCAGGCTTTCATTAACAAATGGCTGCTGGTATTTGCCCGGGGTTTCCCTTTTTGAAATTTCATCCAAAGTGACGGAAAAAAAAGGGGTCGCTGGGCTGATCGCCTTAGAGTCCTTCGAGGGTACTACGTTTTTTATCGCGGATTTTTTTAAAGCAGGATGGGGTTAATCCGGTTACTTTCTTGAACTGGTTGGACAGGTGGGGCAGGCTGCTATATCCCATTTTCCAGGCGATCTCCGATATATTCAGTTCATTATAACCCAGTAATTCTTTGACTCTTTCAATTTTATGAACGATCAGGAAATGCTCGATGGTGACGCCCTGGGTTTCAGAAAACAGGTTGGATAGATAGGTATAGTTGTGTTGGAGCTTTTCGCTCAGGTAATCGGAAAAATTAATTTCCAGCGGTTCTTCAAAGTAATGAACAAGCTCCACGATGGTGCTTTTGATCTTTTCAATCAGGATGCTTTTGCTATCGCCCATCAGCTCTATGCCGGATTTTTTCAAAGAGCTATTTAAGGCTTCCCAGGTCTGTGGGGAAATATCTTCTTCAATATCTGCTTCTCCCAGTTCCACATACCGGTAATGTAACCCCATGCTGGTTAATTCCGATTTGACGAGCATTTTGCAGCGGAGGCTAACCATAGACTTCAGGAAGAGTTTCATAATCGTTATTTTAACTGCCTTTTCTTTCATCCAACTGATAAGGTAAACGTCATGCCTTGTAATGTGTGACATTAAACACTTTAGGCAGACCCAATAGCGTTTCCCATGGTTTTATTCCATTAGTCAAGGGCCTGTACCAGGGGCACTGGTCGGTGGCAGGTGTTTTAACAAACAGGCCGAAGGGGAGAAATACAAATGATCTGCGTTTTATAATACCCTCGATGACCTACATCAAGCCAGCTAAATAGGGAGTTTGCAAGGGCCGTGCCGGGATTAACCCGCTCGAGGACCCTGCGCCAGACACCCGGGGAGTGAAACGGGGCAGCCAGCATATGGCAGGCCAACCCAGGGGACAGGAAGCCATCAGTTCACCTGCCCATTCGAAGGTTGTTTTTGGGGTGATCGGTCAGGGGGGCAACGAAACGCCCGTATAATCAGGATCCTGAAAAAAAAGCGGCCCTTCAAAGCTGCTCCAGGGAAATCCCATGTGGTAAGAATATCCTTGGGGTTGCCAACAGGGGAATATATTGCCCGGTTTCATCTGCCCGGGGATAACCAGGTGGGGAAGTCTGTGCATACCGGATGATAAAAGCCATCAGTGGCAAAGCCAGCGCGCTTTTTGATTTAGGAGCGAAGGGCCCTGGGCAACTGTCCGAAATAGCCTCCTGCAGGCGGAATTTCAGCCGGAATCCATCGCGGGCCGACCAGTGCCGGTACCGTCCCGAAACGGTACTTTTCGAGGGGCAGGGGAAAACCTCCCACCAGGCAAGCAACAAACAGATCCGGCTGATCAGGTCCGTTTTAAGGGCCCGACAAACGGGAAATCACCATTATCCAACAGGCAACATCAAAGCCTTCAAAGCTATCGTCATGAAATTCATTTATTATTCGCTTGGTGTCCTGCTGGTCATCGCCTGGGGAGCAGGATGCCTAAAGTATCCCCACCACAAGGAGGTGCATCTGCTGCTCGCTATGGCGCTGCTGACCGGCTCAGTCCTTTCCTACCGGAAAAAACCGGTTGTATTGCAGGATCCGAAGCAAGCGACCCAACAAGGGACTCCCGGCGAGCAAAGGGCAGACTATGGCGCAGCGCGGGAAGAATTATACCAGTCAGCGGGCAGCAATGAATCAACCCGGGCTTTGCTTTCTTAGCTCGGCTTCCGGGAAGAAAGCCTCCCTGAATCCAAGACTTCCATCATGCACCAAGTGCCCAATCAGCGGCTTGTTGCCCGCCTGAAGCGTTTATCCTGCAGGTAACGGCGCTCCGTATGCGTTTATCGTTTGATTGGAAAATATATTATTCCCCGCTGCAGGGGTTTTATGCCTTACATAAATCCCCCTGCGGGAGTAGTTTTTGTACTTTTCACCCTGCACATAATTGTTGGTTTAGCCTGGATAAAAAGGGACCAATCTTGGCGGAGATAGGCTTACGCATTTTTTCAGTAAGCCATTTTGGGTTTACGGCCTGTTGATATCAACAGGCCGTTTCAACATGAAAACCATGCTCATTTTGCAGGACTGTTATCACCCTCCCCCGGCCGGACGCCTGCCCTTGGCTGCCCAAACCCAGGGCTTCCATGTAAGGAAATAATATTAACTTGGCAGGGAGACCATCTGGGCTCGTTCCACCTCAAAAAAACAAGGGTTTGCTGCGCACGGCCGGCCCGTCAAAGACGCATTATGAATTTAGTGATCAACAAACTCCAGCATGTGGGTATTCCGGTTACGGACCTGGACATTTCTGAAGCCTTCTACCGCTCTCTGGGATTCAGCCTGGTGATGGATGAGGGATTTGAATTCGAAGGCAGCCAGGGCAGGTGCCGCATGATGCAGCTCCATGACATCCTCATCGAGCTCTACCAGATGCCCGAACCGCAGTTAAGTGAGATCCGCACCCGAAGCGACGGGCAAATCGACCACATCGCTTTTGACGTGAGTGATATTGAACAAACCTATGGGGCACTGAAGGCGGCTTCCTTTACCATCCTGCAGGAAGCGCCCGTGTTCCTTCCCTTCTGGAAAAACGGCTGCCGTTTTTTCCACATCCTGGGGCCCGACCGGGAAAGGATCGAATTTAACCAGGTGCTGTGAAGCAGTTGAAATAAAATAGCTGGGGCCGGACGGTAAAGGGCCTTTAAGAAATGAAACGAATTTTTCATACTTGCTGAACCATGGATACCCTGATTTTTATAGACATGGACGGGACCCTCCTCAATGAGGCCCACCAGATATTGCCAGGTTCTCAGGCTGCCATCCGCAGGATCACGGCCATGGGTGGGATCCGGGTAATCCTTTCCAGCGCGCGCCCTCCACGAGCCATGGAGAAATACCATGTCCAGCTTGGTTTGCGGTCTCCCCTTATTTGTTACAACGGGGCCCTTATTCTGCATGGAGACTACCCGGAAAGATTTGATATTTTGCGCAGTGCTGCCATTGCGCCCGGTTATCTGGATACCATAACGGAACAGGCAGCCCAATATGGATTGACCGCCAGCTACTACCATTTGAACGACTGGTATGTTCATACCCATGACCAGTGGATACTCCAGGAAGAAGTGATTACGGGTACAAAAGCAACCTTACAGGAAAAATCATGGCTGGGCAGTCTTTGGCCGGAACTGGACGGGCCCAATAAAATCCTGCTCATGGGCAAGCCATCTGATATAACGGCTGCCGAGATGGAATTAAAGGGACGCTGGGGGAAGGACCTCAGTATCTATAAGTCAAAGGACACCTACCTGGAAATTATGAATCCGTCGGCTTCCAAAAAAACGGCCATGGAATGGCTGCAGCATCAATACGGACTCTCCCCATCGAACCTCATAGCCATAGGCGACCATTTTAACGATGTGGAGATGCTCCGCTATGCGGGGCTGGGCATCGCCATGGGCAATGCCCCTGAGGCTGTCAAAGCCCAGGCAGATTTTGTGACCCTGGACCATAATGCGGAAGGAATTGCCTTTGCCCTGGATAAGTTCTTTCCCGGGTCAGCCCTGCCATAACCTCTTAACAGTGCGGTCTGCTGAGATGATCCTCCCTCCTGCCGGTCAGGCAGGTACGAAACGAGCCCCGACGGTTCTAACCGCCGGGGCTCGTTTACTAGCGTTATACCTGTTGATAAGATAATTAGAAACCGATGGGCATGGTTAAGCAAGATCTGGCTGTCCATATTTGTTTGCATACACACCGCTACCACCTCCATCAGGGATTGGAAACCTGCGCATCGGTATTGCTGATGAAGGCCACTCTTTTAGAGTCCGGAGACCAAGAGGGCACATTGATGGAACCCTGCCCCCCGTAAAAATAAGCGATCACTTTGGGGGTTCCTCCCGCCGCCGGCATCAGCCGCAGGTAGACATGTTTGTAGGGAGGGTGAATACCCGGTTCCACTTCCGTAGTCAAAAATGACAGAAATACGATCCACTTGCCATCGGGAGAAATATGGGCAAACCAGTTATTGAGATCATCATTGGTGACCTGCTCCTGGTCGGAGCCATCGGGCTTCATGCGCCAGATCTGCATCAATCCGGAGCGCACCGAATTAAAATAGATATACCTGCCGTCGGGTGAATATTCGGGGCCGTCGTCGAGGCCCTTGGCGGTGGTAAGGCGCTGTTCGGGGCCGCCGGAGGCAGGGATCCGGTAAACATCATAGTCCCCATTTCGCTGGGCGCAGTATACCAGGGAGAGGCCATCAGGTGACCAGCCGTGCAAATAGGAAGGTCCCGCGGGAGTGACCTGCCGGGGCAGGCCCCCGGTCACCGGCACAGTATAGATGATGGATCCGCCCAGGTCCCTACGGGTGCTGCTCAGGCCGAGCATCCTGCCGTCAAAAGATATAACATGGTCATTGTTATTGCTTTTTACTTCCCCGGTATTGATCAGCGTGCGCAGCCGGCTTTGAAGATCGAACCGGTAGATCAACCCGTCTGAACCATTGAAAATAATGGATCGGCCGTCGCTGGTCCAGTTGGGTCCCTGGATGGAAAGGGGTGCTGTATAGACCGTCTCCCTATGGCCGCTGGCAATATCGAGCAGTTCCAGGTTACTTCCCAGGGTCATCTGCGTGGTCTGGTCGGCCACGCCTTTAAAGGGAATGGTGATATTCACGTTGGAGAAGACCCCTGTTTCCAACACGTCGGCATTGTGGCTGCCTACAAAAAGCCCGACATAGACTTCCTCTCCCAGGTCCAGGCTGGCCAGGGTGTCCGTCTCAAAGACCTCACCGTAGCGGGCGGCGCGCATGATATACTGGTTACCCCGTCTTTCCAGCTGCAGGATATCGGCCTTGGTCATTTTGAGTTTGTGTTCTTCGGTCTGCGCCCCCTGCGAGCGGCGGAACTGCAGGGAGGTCAGCCCGTCGCCATGCTCTACGGCATTGACATGCGGGGAATTCCCCTCCAGGCTCTTTCTCACCATCCAACCCACTTTGCGGTGGTAACCCACCCAGCTGCCCAAAAATTCTGCGCGGGCCGAAACGATGAAATCCCCCTTTATTTTCTTCCACACATACTGAAATTCATCGTGATCCGCCCAGACATTGTATCCTGCCCCGGAGATCACGTACTGGCCTGTGGCGGCAATGAAAGTCGCGGAGCCCGGTTTGACGCCCTGTCCTACATCGCAATGATTTTCAAAGAGGCCTACCGGCTGCTGTGAAAATAAGGCCGTCTGCAGCAGCAGCAGCAGGGCAAGGAGCCCTGAGGAAGGAAGGATTTTTTTTATCATGGTGTTTACTTTTTGAATTTTTTGAGCTGATTGGAAAATCGGAACATGCTTTCCTCGTTGTCTTCATAGTCAAGCAGTTCATGGGTAACCGAATACAGGAACATCGCCGGATAACGCCTGGGCTTAAACTGGGTGATGAAATTGTTGTTGACATCCTGCAGGAGGGTGACATTTTTTTTTGTGGCAAGTCCCGGACCGAATTTGGACATGAAGGCGCTAATCCGGTCCTTATCGGAGAGGGTGATCAGATAGATGGCCACAGACTGGTAATCCCGGTAATTTTTGGCCAGGTTCGTCATGGCATGCTGGCAGTGGTCGCAGTCGGTGTCAAAGAAAAAAAAGAAAAGAGGCTGCCCCTTGGGCAAATTACCGGGGGTAAAAAGGGTCTTATCCATCCGGAAGAAATGAAAATCGGGCAGCTTGGGTGAAGGCACCTGGGCAGACAGTTCCACAGTGAGGGCCAGGTACATGACCAGGGTAATCAGCCTGTTTCTAAAAGCCATAGGAGGTTCGTTTTTTATTAGATTCGTGCCATTCAAATAGTTGGGGAGCGTGGAAACGCCCCCCGCTTAAACCATTGATTCAACCGGGTTGAATCATTTTTTGCTAAAAAAAGTTATCCCGGGGGCTATTTCATATTAGCCACTGCCTGGGCATGCGCTTGTTTTTTACCGATCCCGGAAAGGTCCCAGTACTTCAGGGAACGGATCACCGTTTTTCCCCCTTCCGAAAACACCGAAAGGCCCGTAGCCTTCCTGTCCGGGTAGATATAGGTGGTCAGTACCCTAGTGCCCCCGTCTGCAAATATTTCCAGCGAGGATTTGTCCAATAGTATTTCCAGTCTCAGGTGACCGCCCGGGGCTTCCACTGCCACCACCTGCCGGTTTGTTACATCCTCCTGCCTGCCTGCGCCGGCCCGGCCACCCTGCTCCACGAAGAGTTCGCCCCTGGCGGCGTCATAGCCAATCGTGGTTTCTGAGAGGGGCTTGCCATGACTGTCCTGCAACCGGGCGAGGTGAAAACCGGCGACCGAAGAAGGGCCCGCCTGCAGGTCTGCCTGAATCCACCAGGCATTGCCAGCGGCCCGGTGGCCGGAATCCAGGATCAGTTCATGTCCTTTCTCCACAGACCCGTTTTCTTTGGTAAAGGGGGCTGCCCCACTAAGCCCGTCGAGCTGGCTTTCCACCAGGGCAGCGGGCGTTTGCACCAGCCTGTATCCGGCGGGTGTTGGCTTTATGGAAAGATCCCGAGGAATGGACATCTGCCCCGTCCAGGGGAAAGTGGGGCGGTTGCCCGGGATCATCCAGCCGATGAAGGTGTTTTTTCCCGGGGGAAGGTCATTCCAGGGAATGGCCGCATAAAAGCTGTTTCCCTCATCGACCAGCAGGGTCGTATCAATGGGGTTATCATTGATGAACTGTTTTCCGTCAAAATCACCTACAAAATATTGCATGAGGGGTTTTGGGCCGCCGCCATAGGAGGCCATCAGCACCCATTTGGTCTTTCCATGGCCGCCGGTGACAGGCAACTCTTGCAGCGAAGGGCACTCCCAGATGCCGGTTCGAAGACCGGCGGGCCCAAATTCGCTCAAACGTTCCCAATCCTTCAGGTTGGGGGAACTGTAAAACAGGATGGTGTTTTCTTTGGGTGAGGCCACCACCATCAGCCATTTTTTCAATGCAGCGTTCCAGCGAACCGAAGGGTCGCGAAAATCTTTTTTCTGCAGGTCTATGACGGGATTTTTTTCATAATTGGTAAAGCTCATGCCCCCGTCGTTGCTGTAGGCGATGAACTGCGATTCCTTTTGCAGGTTGGGCTGGTCAGCCGTATAGATCGCTACCAGGCAGCCTCCTTTCTTACAGAACCCGCTGGTGTTGTCGCGGTCCCAGACCGCACTGCCGGAAAAAATCCAGGTGGTGTCCCGGTCGATTTTTTCCGGGATGGCGATGGGCAGGTGCTTCCAGTGCACCAGGTCTGTGCTGGTGGCATGTCCCCAGCTCATATGACCCCAATGGTTCTCAAAGGGGTTTTGCTGATTAAAAAGATGGTACTTCCCATGTAAAAACAGCAGCCCGTTGGGGTCGTTGGTCCAGTTTGAAACCGGGGTGAAATGATAGAGGGGCCTCCACTGCTCGGTGGACACCTGCTTTTCCTGGGCAAAGCCGGCACCTGCGGGGAAAAGACAAACAAGGCAATACAGCAGTCGTTTCATATGCTTGTTAATTTTGTTAAAGGATGCATGCTATTTCCAGATGCCTTTATAGGGTCGGAACTCCACTTTGTTGAAATTCATCCGGGCCTCCGAACGCAGGGCGATCTTATCAAGGGGCTCCCTGGGGAAGAACGTTTCGGTCATCACAGTAAGTCCGTCATCGGCAAAGAGCTCCACGGAAGCCACGTCGATGAACAGTGTGAGTCGCAGGTTCGCCGATTCAGATAGCCGCGGTGCAAAATGCCGGGCCGCGAAGTCCGGCTGGAAATCCACTTTGCCCGAATGGGTCCGGTCTATATAATATCTGTGAGCCGCTGACTGGTAGCCAATCACGACGCTGTCTCCGGCTGGACTCGTAAGGGTCACCGAAAAATCACGCAGGCTGTCCAGGCCCAGGTCCAGCCGGGCAGGCAGCCGGATGCCGGTGAGTTCGGCGTATTGGGCCCGGGTGGCCATCTCCGTTAGCTCGCCCAGGGGATCGAGGGCCTGTCCACTGAGTTCAGCCACGGGCTGGCTTGCAAGGAGCAGTTCCTCCCGGGTGTGCATCAGTTTCAGCTCGCGGGGCAGGGTCATCGCACTTCTCCAACGGAGGGTGGGGACCTGGTTGGCATAGAGCCAGTTGGTCATCCAACCGATCAGGATGCGGCGGTTGCCGGTATTGGAAAAAGTGACGCCCGCATATTCATCGGGGCCATAATCCAGCCATTTGGTGCGGGTACTGAAGGGCGTGAACTGGTGGCCGTCAAAATCGCCGGTAAAATACTGGGTGGACGATCCCTTGTTGGGCCCGCCCGGGTTGAGATTGACCAGCAGTACCCATACCGTCCGGTTGCCGTCGGGCAGGGAAAACAGGTCGGGGCATTCCCAAACACCGCCATGGGCGCCCAGTCCGCTGCCGAATTCACTCTCTTTTTTCCAGTGCTTCAGGTCGGGTGAGGAATAGAAGGTCACCCTGTCTTTGGTAGCCAGGGTCATGATCCAGCGCCGGCCTGCTTCATACCACATGACTTTGGGGTCGCGGAAATCAGAGATCCCCGGGTTATCCAGCACCGGGTTACCGGGATATTTGACCCAGGTCTGTCCCCTGTCCAGGCTGTAGGCGATGCTTTGCTTTTCCCGGTCCCGGTCCTGGGTGGCTTTGGGATTGTGGGAGGTATAAATGGCTACCATGGGCGGATGGGCGAGGCTCCCCAGGCCGGAGGAGTTGGTCTGATCGATCACCGCGCTGCCGGAGAAAATATATCCCAGGCTGTCCGGGTACAGGGCGATAGGCTGCTGCTCCCAGTGCACGAGATCGCGGCTGGTGGCATGTCCCCAGTGCATCGGTCCCCAGGTAGTGCTGTAAGGATGGTATTGAAAGAACAGGTGATAGGTGCCCTGGAAATAGACCATCCCGTTGGGATCGTTGATCCAGTGTTCCTGCGGGGAAAAATGCAGCTGCGGGCGGTATGGTTCGTGGTAGATGGTTTCCTGGGCGCCTGAGTGCAAAGCAAAGAGCTCACAAAAGAGCATTGCGGCGACAAAAGGGATGCTGCTGCTTTTCATCTGTCAAGTTTTTTTTCAGTGGAAAGATAGGAAGGCAGGATCGCTGCCTTCCTATCACAATATAAATGAATCAGCAGAGTTCCCAAGCTGCTAATATCCCTTGTTCTGGGTATAGATCCCGTTGGTGAAGGTGATCTGCTCCTGCGGAATCGGGAAATATTCATGCTGGTTCTTGGTAAAGTGCGCACTGCTCAGGAAGGCGTGCCTGTTTTTTTCAATGGCAAAATAGGCATTGAGCGTTTCGGCAGCTATCCCCCAGCGCACCAAATCAAAGAACCGCGGGCTTTCCATGGCAAACTCCAGCCTGCGTTCCCATTGAAGGGCCTTGAAGGCAGTGGGCTGGTCCCAGACGGCAATGTTGACGCCGGGCTTATAGACACTGACCTGGTAATTGGAGGGAAAAGAGCCGTCGGCTTTTTTGACCAGGTTGGTGGAAGCCGCCGCACGGGCGCGAATCAGGTTGATATTATAGAGCGGGTCATTGACTGCGCCGGTGCCCGGATTGCCGGACTGGATCTTGGCCTCCGCATTCATCAGCAGCACATCATCAAAACGGATGACATCCATGTTGACGGAGGTGCCGTAGAAGGGCCCGAGCTTTTTAAAGCAGGCGCAGGTGGCCAGCTGCAGTTCCTTCATGGTCCCAAAACCGCCGTATACACCCGCCAGCCTTTCCCAGCTGTGGTCATAGGGGATGGCCGCATCGTATTTGAAAGGATGGCCCTTGATGCCGATGGTGTGGTCGATGCGCGGATCTACGGGCGTACCGGTGGCAGTCAGGCTGTCATCTGTTAGGACAACATCATTGAAGTGATCAAATCTCGGCAGTCCGTTGGCATCTGTGCTAAAGGAGTTAACCAGGTCCTGGCTGGGAATATGGAAGGCGCAGCATCCGTATTGCGGGGCACCGGCAAAATAATTTAGGCTGGTACTCATATTGAGCCTGCCGCCGATGGCCGTTCCGTCATTGATGGAATATTGTATGGCGAATACCGATTCAGGGCTGTTGTCATGGCCGTCCAGGAAATTATAAGCGTAATCAGGATTGAGCGAGTAATTACCGGAATTGATCACATCATCGGTGAGTTTGATGACTTCCTGCAGCTTGGCCTGGTCAATACCGGTCACATTGTAATTGTCATCCTGGGTATAGGCATGGTAGAGCAGCGCCTTGGCCTTATATGCTTTGGCAGAAAGCTGGTTGGCCCTGCCGGGTTCTCCGGGCTGGGAGGTGGGGAGGTCGTCGATGGCCACCTGGAAATCCGCCTCGATCTTGGACCAGAGCGAATCATTGCTCATGGTGTTGGGTACCTTCAGGATCTGTTCATTGGTCAGGGTCTCATCGAACATCGGGATATTGCGGAAAAGCACTTTTAGCAGGAAATACATATGCCCCCGCAGAAAATGCATCTCCCCGATGCGTACCGTCCGTTTAGGGAACTGGGCGTCGGTGAGGTTATTGAGCGCACGCAGGGCAGTATTGATGCGGGCGATGGCGGCATAGGCCCTGATCCAGGTACCGGGGAATCCAAAGTCACCCGCGCCGTTGTTGGAGGAGTTGACCAGGTAGAACTGTTCGTATTTATCCATCTGCTGCTGGTCACCGATATCTCCGCCGCCTTTGTAGGCGTCATCGGAACGCACACTGCCGTATTCCCACATGCTGGTAATGGGGGCATCCCACCAGTCGTTGGCTATGCCGGCATAGGCAGCCGTCGCCAGGCCGTCCACAGCCGTGGGGCTGGAGAGGTCAGCAGCGGACAGGGCGCCCTGCGGCTTGTAGTCCAGGTATTTTTTGCATCCCACTGTAAGCAGGAGGGCTGCGGCTATTAATAATCTGATGCTATGATGTTTCATATTCTGTTTTTTTTAAGATTATAAGTTTGCGCTTATTCCAAAAGTAACGGCAGTGGGAACGGGCCACAGGTCAAAGGTGTTGGCTCTTTCAGGATCCTTGGAGGTGAACTGCTTACTTTTAAAGGCAAACAGATTTTGTCCGGAAACGAATACCCGCAAAGACTCCATCTTGATGCTGTTGGCCAGGTTCTTCGGCAGGTTATATCCCAGCATTAAATTGCGCAGCTTGAAATAGGAAGCGTTCACGTAGTAGAAATCGGAAGTCCTGTCTTCTCCATTGTGGTTGAGCAGGCTGAGGGCCGGAATCTTGGAACCCGTGTTCTGCGGGGTCCATGCGCTCAACGTGCCGGGCCCGAAATTGTTCCTGGCATTGACAAAGGAGTTGAAAAATTTGGTGGGGTCAAAGCCCGTCTTGCCGGCTACGCCGGAACCAAACAGGGAGAGGTCAAAGTTTTTGTAATTGAGTTCAATGCGTATGCCGTATTCCAGCTTGGGCAGGGTATTGCCGAGCCAGGTCTGGTCATTGGCGTCGATCTTGCCGTCTCCGTTTACGTCCACGTAGCGGAGGCGTCCGGCGCCTTTCAGGGCTCCGTCAAATACGCCGGGCTGGGTGGGCGCGGCAGCCGCTTCCTGCTGGCTCTGGAATAGTCCGGCTGTCTTATAGCCAAAAATGGCAAACTGGGAATGTCCCACGATATTGTGGTTGGCGTCACCGGGATAGGCAGGGCGCACGTTATCGGGAATAGAAGTAACGACATTGTTCCAGTGGCTGGCATTGCCCGTGATGGAGTAACCCAGACCGCCGGAGGTCTTGTTGTGATAACCCAGGATGAATTCCCATCCCTTGTTATCCATGGAGGCCCCGTTGAGGAACTGGTTCTGCCCTTCCCCGAGTGCCCCTGCTACCGGGGGGCTGATCAAAATTCCGGTGGTCTTGCGGACAAAATAATCAAAGGAACCACTGATCTTTTCATTGAACAGGCCGAAATCCAGGCCGAAGTTGTTTTCTGTGGACTGTTCCCATTTCAGGTTCGGATTACCGCGCTGGGTCTGCACGAATCCGGAAGGAAGGGTGCCTGTATTGACCCCGTAAAGGTCATAGGCCGTACCGGTATTGAGCCATAGGGGGAAGGCGGGGCTGCTGGTACCGTAATTGGCCTGCAGCAGGGTATAGGCCGACACATTGCCCAGGCTGATCTGGTTACCCACAGTTCCGCGTCCTGCCCGCAGTTTGAGGTTTGATACATTTTTGACGCCCTGGAAGAACTCTTCGTTGTTGATTCTCCAGCCCACGGTGAAGGAAGGGAAGACGCCGTAGGGATTGTTGGTGCCGAATTTGGAGGAACCGTCACGGCGCAGCGTGAAGGAGGCCAGGTAACGGTCGGAATATCCATAGAAGAGTTTACCGAATTCACTCAGCAGGCGGTAGCCGGTGGCTGACCCGTTGTTGGTCTGGGCACCCACGCCGGAACTCAGCTGCAGGTAATTGACATCCTGCAGGGCAAAATTGGTGGTGGCTGCCCCGAAGGTGGAAAAGTCATTTCTCACCGCTTCGGTGCCGGCCAGGACATTAAGCCGGTGCTTACCCATTTCCAGGTTGTAATTCAGGGTATTGGTCCAGGTGAAGGTGAATTCCTTGGTTTCCTGCAGGGCCAGGCTGTTGAAAGAGCGCACGGGACCTTCGGTACCGATCAGGGCGGCGTTTTTGGCGATGCCGTCTGAATTTTCAAAACCCAGGCTGGTATGGTAGACCAGGTGTTTGATCAATTCCAGGTCCAGGAACACATTACCCTGGGCCAGGAACTGGTTGCGCGTATTGAACCGGTTGAGGTATTGCATATCCACCGGGTTGTTGCGGTCGGTATAACCGGCTCCGATCGGACCGGCATAGGAGCCATCGGTCTTGTAAACCGGGATCGTCGGCGACAGGGTCAGGGCCAGTCCGGGGGTGGCTGCTCCGCCTACGTCATTGGTTGAATTGATCTGCGAAGTTCTGCTCAGCTGGAGGTTTTCCCCTATTTTCAATTTGCCGTTAAAGGCGGTGGTATGGGAGTTGATGCGGGCATTGAAACGCTGGTAGTCGGTAAAGACGATCAGGCCGTTGTTATCATAATATCCCAGGTCGATCAAAAACCCGCTCTTGGAATTGCCGGCAGAGATGGCCAGGTCATTGGAAGTGATGGTAGCCGGTTTGAACAGGGCGTTCTGCCAGTTGGTATTGCCGACCGGTTCAGTCTTGTCGCCGCCTACATAAGGCGCAATATTTACCTTGCTTAAAGAAGGATGGGCATAATCATTATTCCAGTCAAAGGTATAAATCTGGCTGACCAGCTGGTTGGGGTCTGTAGAGTCATTGACTGCCGCACGCCAGAGGGCCGTACCCCGGTCATAGGAATTGAGCACTTTTTCCTGCCAGGGTTTTTCGGTCTGGGAGGTCAGCGATGAATTGAACTGGATCCGCACCTTGTCTGTCCCCGAAGTACCATCCTTGGTGGTCACGATGATCACCCCGTTGGAGGCGCGGGATCCGTAAATGGAAGCTGCGGAAGCGTCCTTGAGTACCTGTATGGTGGCGATGGATGATACATTGATGTTGGCAAAATCCTCGTAACGGGTGGTGGGGAAACCGTCAATGATGTATAAAGGGTTGGAACTGGTCAGGGTGTTGACTCCGCGGATCAGGATATTGGGCGCCCCGCCGTTAGCACCCGTGGGGGAACCATCGGTCTGGATATAAAGCCCGGGGACCTGTCCCTGAAGCGCCAGCATGGGGCTTACGGCTGGTATGCTCTTAATATTATTGAGGTTTACCACCGAAACGGCGCCGGTCAGATCCACTTTCTTTTCCGTTTTGTACCCGGTGACCACAATCTGGTTCAGGTCATTGTTGGCCTCTTCCAGAGCGATGGCCAGGGAACCGGTTGCCGCGGTCAATTTTACTTTCTGCGCCGTCATGCCCACAAAAGAAAAGCTGATTTCCTGGCCTGCAGCTGCCTGAATGGAAAATTTGCCCTCTGCGTCCGTCAAAACGGACTTTTTATTAACCGAGACGGAAACACCCTGCAGGGGTTCTCCGCTGGCCTTGCTGGTGACCCTTCCGGAAATGATTTTTTGTTGCGCAAAAGAAAACAAAGCCAGCAACAACATTGGCAGCAAGATTTGTAATTTTCTCATAATTGATCTTTTTTGTTGTGAAGGAATAGTTTGGTTTGAACATTCATAATTGACATGGTTATCTAGATTTATTAATCACTTGGCCGGTGGAGCATGCGGTCGATCTCCCCCATTTCATAAGTTGGGCAGGGGCTGTGGGAAGCGGCCACCAACGCCCCGAGGGCGCAGCTGTATTGGAGGGATTCCGCCGCTTTGCCTCCCTGCATCCAGTTGACCAGGAAAGCGGCGAGCGCAGCCTCCGCGCTGCCATTGGCTGCAAGGAGGGGGAACCTGCGCTCTGAATAGATCCTTCCTTCCGCATTGAGCAGGGAACCCTGTGGTCCCATGGAGACCAGGATGCGCGGAATGCCAAAGCGGTCCTGCAGGATACGGATGCGGTCTGTTTCATTTTTATAATCACTGAACCACCCGGTGATCAGTTCCAGCTCCGGGAGGCTGAGTTGGAGCAGGCTCAGCCCGCAGAGGAGGGTCTCCAGGTTTTTCCGGTTGTAATAGGGGGCCTGCAACCGGAGGTCCAGCACCCGGGCCGGAGCCATTTCCCGCAGGCGCATCAGGGTGTTCCGGCTGGTTTCACTGCGGGCGATGAGGCTGCTGAAGACCAGGTAGTGCGCCTTTTTGATCAGGGGTTCAAAGGCTTCTTCCCATTCGATATGGTCCCAGGCAGCCGGCATGAGGATATCAGCCTGACCGGCACGGGGTTCCTGCGCCCCTGTCATGGATTGTCCGGTGGGCAGGTGGTAATCGACCTGTACATACTCGGTGGGAATTTGGCAGGCTTCCATGAACTGGAACAATTTTTCCCCTTCGGGATCTATGCCCACGCGCGATAGGAGGGCTGGAGGCTGGCCCAGTTTAGCCAGGTGGTAGGCAACCTGCAGAGGCCCGCTGCCGGGAATTGGCCTTCCACCGGAGTAATCCCAGAGGATCTCACCGAAGCAAACAAGGGAATAGATATTTTCAGGCTGCTTGATCACAATCGTTTTACTGATATTATAATTGGGTTCTGTTAGGATCTCCGTTTTCCGCCCCCTGCTTCACCGCCTCCCCGTTTCAGCATGAGAGGATTGCGAATTTTACTCCCCGGCAGGTACACCTCCCGGAGGCGCTGGCCCGCAACTTCAATGCAACACCAGCGTATGCTCAATCTGTTCCAGGGACTTCCCTTTTGTTTCAGGCATGACCTTCCAGACGAACAGGAGCTGCAGGCACATCATCACGCAAAAGAACAGGAAGGTGTTTCCGCCGCCTGCTTTTTGGGAGAGGTATGGAAAGGAAAAAGCAATCAGGGCTGCCATGATCCAGTGGGTGGTGCTTCCCAGGGTCTGGCCCTTGGCCCTGACCTGGTTGGGGAAAATCTCCGAGATAAAAACCCAGATGACCGCCCCTTGCGAAAAGGCAAAAAAAGCAATATAGATAAACAGGAATACGGGTACGGCCCAGCTGTTCAGGTTGGCCGCATAAAAGGAATAGGAGACCATGCCGAGGGTGAAAATCAGTCCCGCGGATCCGATCAGCATCAGGGTACGGCGCCCGATGCGGTCAATGAAATTCATGGCCAGCAGGGTAAAGGAGAAATTGATCACCCCGATTCCCACTGTGGAAAGCAGGGAGGAGTTGCGGCCCAGACCGGTCATTTCAAAAATGCGGGGTGAATAATAAATAATGGCGTTGATGCCCGAAACCTGGTTGAAAACGGCAAAGGCAATAGCCAGCATGACGGGTATGCGGTAGCGTTTGGAGAACAGCGGGTCTTTCAGCAGGATGGATTTCTCCTGTTTATCGGTAAGGAGGATCTCACTGATGATCTGGTCGGAGGTTTCCGCATTGATGACCTCAAAGATTTTGCGTGCCTCTTCCACCCGGCCCTTTTTCATGATCAGCCAGCGCGGACTTTCCGGCAGCAGGCGGAGCAGGACAAAAAAGAGGGCAGAGGGCAGGGCCTGTATTCCCAGCATCAGGCGCCAGGAATGCTCCCCGGTGAGCCCGATCAGGTAATTGGATAAGTAGGAGATGACGATCCCAAAGACCACGTTGAACTGAAAGAGCCCGACCAGTTTACCCCTGCGGGCGGCCGGTGAGATCTCGGAAATATAGATGGGGGCTGTTACCGAAGAGGCTCCCACACCCAGGCCGCCCAGCAGCCGGAAGGCAAGAAAGGCATACCAGTTCACCGAAAGGGCCGTGCCCAGGGAAGAAACCAGGTACAGGAAGGCGATGAAATAGAGGGTTTTTTTTCGCCCGAGCCTGTCGGAGGGAATGGCGCCAAACAGGGCGCCGATGATGGTGCCGATCAGTGCGATGGATACGGTAAGGCCGTGCTGAACCGTATTAAGGCCCCAGTATTGCTGTATGGATTGTTCAGCCCCGGAGATCACCGCTGTATCAAAGCCGAACAGAAATCCACCCAGGGCGATGACCAGGGACCACAGAAATACTTTTCGATTGTTCATATGGCAATTAGCTTGAAGGGCCAATATCAGCATTGAACCAAAGAAGTCTTTCTGAAATGATTATTCCTTTTTTTAAAATCGTACTATTTTTAAATTGGGATTAAATGGCTGATTAACAGCCTTCACAATTATGTGAATTGTACACACTGCGCCTTCCCATTTACAATTTTGTATGCCTTTCTTGCAAACCCGTACCGCGGGTGACTGACCTTCATCCAGGGACTGTTAAGGGTAAATATGAATTTGAAAATAAATAATACGCGTTTAAATGCGGCTATATGAAAAATAGTTGAATTTTACGCCATGACTGCTTATTGTCTTGCCAGAAAGATCCGGATGATCATGGGCATAGGGATCCCTCAGGCCTTTATGGCTTGGCTGATCCTAATAGGTGCAGGCTGCTCTTCGGCGAAGACGGAGAAGAAGTTCCGTATCGGTTTTTCCCAGTGCACCGGTACTGAAAACTGGAAAAAAGCCACCCGGGAAGGCATGATGCGTGAACTGGCCTTTCACCCGGGTACCGAGCTCATCTATAAAAGCGCCAAGGACAGCTCTGAACTACAGGTCAAACAGATCAAGGAACTCCTATCCCAGAATATTGATATCCTGCTGGTTTCCCCCAACGAAGCACAGCCCCTGACTTCGGTGGTGGAGGAGGCATTCAACCAGGGCATCCCGGTGGTGGTCATCGACCGGAAGACTTCCTCGAACCTCTATACGAGTTTTGTGGGCATTGATAATTATGAGCTGGGCAAAATGGCCGGTCATTATATTGCCAACCTTTTCCATGATACAGCCTCCATCATAGAAGCCATTGGCCTCAAAGGCTCTACCCCTACCCTGGAGCGTCAGCGGGGATTTGAAGAAGCCATTCGGGCCAACCCGGGAATGCACATCAAGGCCCGGGTCTATGGCAACTGGCTGCAGGGGAAGTCCTACGAGGAATTCCTCAAGATTCAAAACCTATTGAGCCCCGGGGACATTGTCTGGGCACAGAACGACCCCATGGCACTGGGAGCCTATGAGGTCTATAAGAAGAAGGGCATAGAATCGACAGCCCGCTTTTTTGGTGTCGACGGCCTCAGCGGGCCGGGCGGTGGCATCAATATGGTCAATGACCGGATCCTGCAGGCTACCTTCCTAAACCCCACCGGCGGGGAGGAAGCCATCCAGCTGGCCTTTAAGATCCTGAATAAAGAGCCTTTTGACAAGGAAAATATCCTGCCCTCGGTAGTGATCGATTCCACCAACGTGCGGATCATGAAACTGCAAACAGATAAGATCGCGGCCCAGCAGCAGAGCATTGAAAAGCAGCAGAACCTCATGCAGGAGCAGGAGCGGATCTACCGCAATCAGCGCATCCTGCTGTACTCAGCGATTGCGGCCCTGATTCTGGCACTGGTACTGGGTAGCATCGCCTTTTTTTCCCTTCGCATCAACCGGCGCATCAACCGCAGCCTGGCCCTCAAGAACGAAGAGATTCTCTCCCAGCGAAACCAGCTCATGGAAATGACGACCCGGGCCGAAGAGGCCACGGAAGCGAAATTCAATTTCTTCACCAATATCTCCCATGAACTCAGAACACCGCTTACCCTTATACTGGCCCCGTTGGAAGACGTGCTGAGTTCCCCCAAACTGCATTTTACCATCAAGCAGAATGTGCACCTGGTGCACCGCAATGCCATCCGGCTGCTGAGACTCATCAACCAGCTCATGGATTTCCGCAAAATTGAAAGCAGCCAGATGAACCTGCGGGCCACCGAAAACAACCTCGGTGAGTTCGTCGAGGATATCACCAACTCATTCCGGGACCTGGCCAGACGCAAATCCATTTCTTTCAATGTAATCCAGAAATCCGGTCCGCTGATGGTCTGGTTTGATGTCACGATGCTGGATAAAGTCCTTTTCAACCTGCTCTCCAACGCTTTTAAGTTCACCGGTGAACACGGTCATATTCAGGTCAGTGTGGAAAAAGACCCAGGTGCTGACCGGGTGCTGATCAGGGTGGAAGACTCCGGCATCGGCATGACCCCGGAGGAATCCGCCCATGCTTTTGAACTGTTTTATCAGGGTCACCGTACCACCTTCAAGGGCACCGGCCTGGGTCTGTCCCTGTCCAAGGAACTCATAAGACTGCATCATGGCAATATCCAGATCAAAAGCGAAAAATGGAAGGGCACCTGTTTTGAAATCAGCCTGCCGCTGGGAAGCGCTCACCTGGAGCCCGGGGAGATTTTTTCGGAAAAACCTGCCCAGCAGCCCACCTACGAGGATATAAAAATTTATACTACGGACATCGAACCGGTACAAAGCAGGGATCCTTCCTCCACCCGGACACAAAAGGACTTTTCCATCCTCATCATTGAGGACAGCATTGACCTTCGTTCTTTCCTGAAAAACCGCCTGGAGGATTTCTATGAGATCCATGAGGCTGATAATGGTGATAAGGGTATTTCAATGGCCTATGATATCGTACCGGACCTCATTATTTCTGACATCATTCTGCCCGCCCCTGACGGGCTGCAGATCACCGAAGCCCTTAAAAAGGATATCCGGACCTCCCATATACCCATCATCCTGCTCACGGCCAAGTCCAGCATGCAGGAGCAGATTGCGGGCATTAAGTCAAGGGCCGACGCCTTTATCACCAAACCCTTCAACCTCGAATACCTGGAGGAGACCATCAAGAGCCTGCTGAAAAACAGGGCCCAGCTGCGGGATCATTTTACCAGCGAGCTTCCCACGGAATCCAGGTCAAACTCCTCCACCAAAATTGACCGGAAATTCATCAGCGAATTCACGGCCATCGTGGAAAACAACCTCTCCAACGAGGAGTTTTCGGTAGACAACATGTGCCGGGAAATAGGTATCTCCCGGGTGCAGCTATACCGAAAGGTAAAGGCCCTGATCGGCTATAACGTCAATGACTATATCCTGGCGGTAAGGCTGCAGAAGGCCAAATTCCTGCTGGTGCATGAGGAATTACCCATTTCTGAGGTGGCCAGCAAGGTCGGATTCTCCTCGCAGGCCTATTTCTCCACGGTCTTCAAATCCAAATTCGCCGTCACGCCTACCGAATACAAGGAAAACAAAAAGAAAGGTAAGAAACCATAGCTGCGCAGGATGATCCCTGTGGAACGCCTATTCCCTTTGCTTTTATTTGAAGGGAAGTCCGTATTTGTAAAAAACGGCTAAGGCCGAACCGGCTCCCACAGCATCAGGGGCTGGTTATTGAGGGCGATAAGCAGGGCGGATTTGCCAGAAGGCCTGCGTATCCATTTGAAGTCCCTGATTTCCCCGCCAACAGTGGGCAGGGTAGAGAGCCTGTCCATTCCGGCTTTCAGGCTGTCAAAAGAAAAGATCGTGGGCACCATGGCGTCATAGCGCCCTTCGAAAGGGAGTACGCCAAAGAAATTGCCACCGGTGATAAAAGCCTGCTTGCCGGCCGGCGGGAAAGGGATAAAATTCATAAGCGGCGCCAGTTGCAGCCAGTCCGGCAGGTCGGTTCTGGTAAAATGCCCCTGGCCATCCCCGGTAAAGCAGGAAGAGCCCAGGACGGCCGCCTGCAGCTCCCGGTAGTCCCTGAACAGGTCACCGAACATGAAATCCACGGGCTCGCCGGCTACTTCCGAATAGGTCAGGTGCATTTTTTTTAGGATTGGCAGCTCCAGTTCCAGCTGGTCTTTTCCCAGGAAGGTATAGTCTTTACCCCCCTGCCGGTAGGTCATGACCTGCTCCACCGAGCCGTTGTTGTCAAAGTCTTTGACATATAATTTCAGCGGGCCGCTCTTGCCGCTCCACAGTTTGCTGTTATGTCCCCAGTTGCCGGCCAGGATATCCACTTTGCCGTCCCCGTTGACATCGGTCAGCAGCAGGCTCTGCCACAGA
>CAIVKC010000065.1 GCA_903906365.1 uncultured Bacteroidota bacterium
AGAGCTGATGGTCAAGGAAGGCGTGCTGGAAAACCCCAAAGTGGATGTCATTTTCGGATTACACATCAATTCACAAACGGAAGTGGGCAAAATTGCCTACCGTCCGGGCGGGACGATGGCCGGGGTCAGCGATTTTCGTATCGTCGTGACAGGCCGGTCTGCCCATGGCGCGGCCCCCTGGTCCTCGATCGACCCCATCGTTGTTTCGGCGGAGATCATTAACAATCTGCAGACCATCATCAGCCGTAACCTAAATATTACAGAAAATGCAGGCGTGGTCACCATCGGTTCCATCAACGGCGGAAACCGGTCCAACATCATCCCGGAAAAAGTGGAAATGATGGGAACCATCCGCACGCTGAGCCGCTCGGATGAAAAGATGGTATCCGACCGGGTGGTCCAGGTAGCCACCAAGACGGCAGAAAGTGCCGGGGCCACCGCAGAGGTGATCGTTCCTTATTCCTCCCATTACCCGGTGACCTACAACGACCCGGCCCTTACGCAGAAAATGCTGGGTACCCTGCAGTTCAGTGCGGGCAGCTCCAATGTAATACTGGCTCCGGCCGTCACCGGGGCGGAGGATTTTTCCTTTTACCAGGAAAAGGTTCCCGGAGTCTTTTTCTTTTTGGGTGGAATGCCGGCAGGCGCCGACAGGGCCAAAGCCCCCTCCCACCATACGCCGGATTTTTTCATCGATGAAAGCGGTTTTAAACTGGGGGTAAAAACCATGTGTAACCTGGTGGTTGATTATATGAATGCACCAACCAAATAAAAAGGACCCGTGGATATCGAAAGCCTGAGAAACTATTGCCTGGGCAAACGGGACGTCACGGAAGGATTTCCTTTCGGTGAGACGGTACTGGTATTTAAAGTCCGGGGTAAGATATTTCTGCTGGTCAGCCTGGACAGTTCGCCGCTTCAGTTCAATGCCAAATGCGACCCTGAAAAAGCGGAGGAATGGCGGGAGCAGTACAGCGCTGTCATACCCGGCTATCATATGAATAAAAAACACTGGAATACTGTCATACTGGATGGCAGTATTCCTTTAAAACAGGTGCGTGCCATGATTGATGATTCCTACCAGCTGATCGTCCTATCCCTTCCCCGAAAGGACCGCCTGGATCTGTTGTAACCATCAGCGGTAATATCCGTTTCGCTCAATTTCCTCCATCACTTTATCGGGAACCAGGTACCTGATCGAAAGTCCTTCCCGTACGTTATTACGGATAAGGGTAGCCGAAATCGGAAGCAGCGGCGCATCCAGCACCGTTGGTTTAGCCCCCGGATAATCCGGCAGGTTCTCATGACCGGCCCTTTTGTATATATAAACCCCATGGTCTCTTAAGATATAGGCGTAATTTTTCCATTTGGACAGGTTCTGGTAAGAGTCACTGCCCATGATAATGGCAAATTCATAGCCCGGGTATTTTTCATGCAGGTAGGCCAGGGTATCTGCCGTATAGGAGGGCCTGGGTAATTTGAATTCAATATCGGAGGCCTTCAGATAGCGTTCCCCTTCCACCGCAACCTGTACCATATAGAGCCGGTCGTATTCATTGAGCAGGGAGGCGGAAGATTTCAGCGGGTTTTGCGGGGATACCACCAGCCATACCCTGTCCAGATCACTGTGTTGCTGGATGTAATTGGCCAGGATCAGGTGGCCGTGATGCACGGGGTTAAAGGAGCCAAAGTATAATCCAATCTTCATTTACTTGAATGGTAATCAGTTGATTAAGTTTAATGAATCTCTTCCACAAATATGAATTCCGCTTCATCCAGGCGCAGGCTCAGGCTGTAGCCCGCCACAGTGATGGAGATCGGATCCCCCAGCGGGGCTATCTGCTCCACCCGGACGGATTCGCCCGGAACACAACCCATTTCCATGAGCTTTAGGAATAGATCATCCTTGTCAAAAGATACGATCGTTGCTCTTGTCCCTGCCTTTAATTCTGATAATCGCTTCATGTTTCAATATTAACCAAATGTACTTTTGTAGTGTCATACAACCTTACGATTTTTGGAAATGCCTACATCACAGCGACAGCCAACCGTTCACTTTCATTTCCTGAAAAAGGATTTCAAACTCACCGGCCGCATAGCCCTGCGCCGTTTTATTGAACGGCTTTTTAAAAAAGAAGGCATTTCCCTGCAGGAGCTTCACTATATTTTCTGTTCCGACCCTTACCTGTTGGAGATCAACCAAAAACACCTGGGTCATAATACCTACACCGATATCATCAGCTTTGATTTGTCCGAGCACAAAGGCAAGGTTACCGGCGAAATTTATATCAGTACGGACCGGGTGAAGGAAAACGCCATTCGATTTGGGGTGTCTTTCCGGAAAGAACTCCTCCGGGTACTCTTCCATGGTGCCCTCCACCTCTGTGGTTATAAGGATAAAAAAGCTGCCGATATGCGGGAAATGAGGAAAATGGAAGACAAGTATCTGGCCCTTTTCCGTAAAAACCCCTGAATCCCTTTTATTCGTTCCACGTGGAACGAACAAACAACCCTTCCTTGTTCATAGCGTATCCCACCTTACCGCAAGCCAAGTCGTTCCACGTGGAACAATTCACTTCTTCTTTCTTAACCATTGGGCCGCCTTTGTACCAGCTTATGGAATTGATCCTTTTTCCTTCAACTCCTTTAGCTTCCCGAGAAACCTTCCTTCATGCTGCACTTGTCCCTCCGTTCCACGTGGAACTTATTTGATCCGCTTATCAGCTATATATCCACTCACTATCAACTATTCTCCGCAACCAATTGATACTTTCCCCAGATAAACAATCCAACCTGTTTGAATTCCACGTTCTTGTTCCACGTGAAACAAAACCGGATATTGTTTTCTTCCCGCCTCAGAATAAATATACCAAAGCACCTGATCCCAATCCCTGATTCCGCTCAGGAGCAATCCTTATTTAAAACAGCCCTAACTTAACTTAATTAAATGGCGCAAACACTGACCCGTTAGCCCGGCTAACCCTATATATGGATTTAATTCTGTCTTTTTTAGAACAGCATCCCCCAGAAATATCCTTGTTTCACGTGGAACAGGGAGCCCACACATGATTTCCTTTTGAGCCACAGTCTTTACCTTTGCACACTTATGTTTCCCCATTATGATATTATAATAGTCGGAGCGGGGCACGCCGGATGCGAAGCAGCGGCCGCTGCAGCCAACCTGGGTTCCCGGGTACTGCTGGTCACCATGAATATGCAGACCATTGCCCAAATGAGTTGCAACCCGGCCATGGGCGGCATTGCCAAAGGACAGATCGTGCGGGAGATAGATGCCCTGGGAGGATATAGCGGAATCGTCAGCGACAAAAGCCTGATCCAGTTCAGGATGCTCAATAAAAGCAAGGGCCCCGCCATGTGGAGCCCCCGAACCCAAAATGACCGCATGCTTTTTGCCTCCCTTTGGCGCGAAATGCTCGAGCAAACCCCCAATGTAGATTTCTACCAGGACATGGTTCAATCCATCATTGTAAAAAATAACCGGGCCTGTGGCGTGGTGACTGGACTGGGACACCATATCCACTCCAAAGCCGTCGTCGTAACCAGTGGAACCTTCCTAAATGGAGTCATCCACATTGGAGAAAAACGTTTCGGCGGTGGCCGGGTGGCTGAAAAAGCGGCTACCGGAATAACGGAGCAATTGGTCTCCCTCGGGTTCGAAAGTGACCGTCTCAAAACCGGTACCCCTCCCCGTGTCGATGGTAGAAGCCTCGATTACACACTTATGGAAGAACAAAAGGGCGATGAGGAAATCGTAGGGTTTTCTTACCTGGATATACCAAAACCATCAGTCCAAAGAAGCTGCTGGATCACTTATACCGATCAGCGAGTCCACGATATCCTCAAAACAGGCTTTGACCGCAGTCCAATGTACACCGGGAGAATAGAAGGTGTCGGTCCCCGCTATTGCCCAAGCATAGAAGATAAAATCAGCCGCTTTGCCCAACGCGACCGCCACCAGTTATTCATTGAACCGGAAGGATGGAATACGGTTGAAATTTATGTCAATGGCTTTTCCACCTCCCTGCCGGAAGAAGTTCAATACGAAGCTCTTCGTAATATTAAAGGATTTGAACATGTCCGGATCTTCCGTCCGGGCTACGCCATAGAATATGATTATTTTCCACCCACCCAGCTGACCCATTCCCTGGAGACCAAAATTATAAAGCATCTCTTTTTTGCCGGTCAGATCAATGGAACAACCGGATACGAGGAAGCCGCCTGCCAGGGCATCATGGCAGGAATCAACGCCCACCAGGCCATACAAGGCCTGGAACCCTTTATATTAAAACGCAGTGAAGCCTATATCGGCGTACTCATAGATGATCTCATCAGCAAGGGTACAGAAGAACCCTACCGCATGTTTACATCCCGCGCCGAATTCAGAACACTGCTCAGACAGGACAACGCGGATCTGCGGCTCACAGAAAAAAGCTTCCGTCTCGGTCTGGCAAGCAAGGAAAGATATGAACGCACCCTTATTAAAGCTAAGGAGGTGGAACAGATTAAGTCCCTGCTCTCAGAATATTCTATAGAACCTTTAGAATCAACTGATTATCTTATATCTCGGAATTCCGCGCCCCTCACCCAAAAGCAAAAGGCCCTACAGGTCCTTCTCAGGCCCAACATTGACCTCGCCTCAATGCGCACAGATATTACCAGTATAGGCCAATTACTGCAGCCTTATTCCCCGCAGACCCTTGAACAGGCAGAAATACAGGTCAAATACAATACCTACATAGAAAAAGAAAAGGACCTCGTTGAGCGCATGAGTCAGCTGGAAGAATTACTCATTCCGGAACACTTCGAATATGACCGCCTGTCTTCCCTGTCCACCGAGGCCCTGCAAAAATTTAAAAAGATAAAACCCCGTACCTTGGGTCAGGCAAGCCGGATCAGCGGGGTTAATCCCAGTGACGTGCAGATCCTGATGGTATATATGGGCAGGTGAACCCTACAGGCCGTACTTCCTTGAAATCTCAAGCATTCTATCAATGGGTTTACGCGCAGCAAGCCTGAGGGATTCATCCATATCAATTTGGGGACTCTCGTAGCGCATGCAGGTATACAGCTTTTCCAGCGTATTCAGCTTCATATAGGGGCAGTCATTGCAGGCGCAGTTATTATCAGGTGGTGCGGGAATGAAGGTTTTTGAAGGCGATTCCAGCTGCATTTGATGCAGAATGCCGGACTCTGTGGCCACGATATATTCGGTTGCAGAATCGGAGATGGTATATTTCAGCAGAGCGGTTGTGGAACCAATATAATCAGCCATTCTCAAAAGGGCCTCTTCGCATTCTGGGTGGGCTATCAGTTTGGCCTTTGGGTGACGCACTTTTAGACGCGTGATTTTTTCCAGACTGAAAATCTCGTGAACCATGCAGGCTCCGTTCCACAACACCATATCCCGGCCTGTTTTTTTAACCAGATAAGCTCCCAGGTTCCTGTCAGGTGCAAAAATTATCTTTTGGGAAGCAGGCAGGCTTTCGATGATTTTTTCCGCATTGCTCGAGGTGCAGATGATATCACTAAGCGCTTTTATTTCAGCCGAGCAGTTGATGTAACTGATCACCAGGTGATCGGGATACTGTTCCTTGAAACGTCTGAAAAGAAGTGCCGGCGCGGAATCCGCCAGCGAACATCCGGCCTTCAGATCAGGCAGTAATACCCGCTTTTCGGGGTTGAGTATTTTGGCAGTCTCTGCCATGAAATGTACGCCGGCAAATACGATGACATCAGCCTGCGTCCTTTCTGCTTCCTGGGCCAGGGCCAGGCTGTCGCCAATAAAATCTGCCACGTCCTGTATATCGGGTTCCTGGTAATAATGGGCCAGTATGATCGCATTTTTTTCTTTTTTTAAAGTTTCAATCTCCGCAAACAAATCAAGCGAGGGATCAATATTAATATTTAAAAA
>CAIVKC010000066.1 GCA_903906365.1 uncultured Bacteroidota bacterium
ATCCCTGGCTGGTACCGGAAATACGCTGATGCCTTTGACCTGGAGCAGGCGAACGACTTTGATCTTGGTAAGACCAGATATATCATCCACATTCACCATCCGGATCCGGTAGTAATTGGCACCGGTAAGCGGGCTCTCATCAGTATAGACATAGTCTGTTGGAACCGGAGAATTGCCACGTGCTGTTACCCGGCCGATTGCAGTCCAGTGCAGTCCGTCTGCACTGCGCTCCACTTCAAAATGGCTCATGCCCAATTCCTGTTAGGTGGTCCAGGAAAGACCGGCAGTCTTGTTAGGGTTAAGTACCGCCTCGAAATTCACCAGTACGACGGGCAGCGGGTTATCCACCGTGCTTGACCCAAGGGCAAAAGGACTGAAGTTGCTGACATTGACCAGGGTTACCGAACCCAGTTGCTGGGTGCCTGTGGCTGTTGACAGGCCTCCCAGGTATCCATTGTATCCGCCGAATTTATCCCAGGCATACAGCGTAGTGGAATCATAATGCGCCAGGCCGATATCGGGCAGGTTATTTACATAATGGCTGGGCGTATTGGGCAATGTCTGGCCCAGACAGAGATTATTGTCATTCCAATAACCCGTTACACTGACGGTGGGCGTTCCGGAAACCAGTTTGAGTGTCCAGTAGTCGCAACGGCTCACGTGGTCCAGCAGCAAGGTCGCGTTGGGCAGGTTATTGTTATACGTATTGAGCAGCCCTGCACTTTCGTGACGGTATTCCGCGCGGAATACGTCCGTGGCAGACCCGGTGGAAGCAGATATGCCGATGGGTACTGCTCCGGTGGAAGCAGCATTAACACCGACAGGGAAAATGAAGTCTGTATTACCCACTTTCTGCAAAGGTCCGTTCACGTATGGGCTGTTGGCCTGCGGTACTCCGGAAACCGAGTTGGCCACCGTAGCGCTGGAACCCGCGTTCATGGTTAACAGGAAGGTATTGGAGGTATTGATAACACCTGCTGCTAGGTTGAGGGTATGGTTGACATAGGTGCCTGCTGATGTGATGATGGAAGTTCCCACTGAATTGCTGTTCTCCAGATCGTAGAAATTACTGCTCAGGGTTCCACCCAGAGTTTGCAGTGCAGTTCCGCTGAAATTGACCAACCCGCTGTTGTGACTGAAAGTTCCGCCATTGTATAACCAGTTGCCACTTACATTCAAGGCAGCGGAAGGAGCGAGCAGGGTTCCCGAACTGATGGTCACATTCGTGGCATTGACTGCACCCGTCGAACCGGTAAATGTTCCGCCGTTTACAAGGAAGAAATTCCCGGAACCTCCCTGGGTTATAGTCCCCGTGCCGGCCGTAAGGCTGGCGCCGGTATTAATGGTAATCCCTCCGTTGAAGGTCTGGGTACCACTGCTTGCCAGGTAATTGGCAGCGCTCAGGGTGGCCAGGCCGGTCACCGTATGGGCCTGGGTATTGGCATCAAAATTCCCGGCACCTGACGCATTGGTGAACGTCCCGCCTGTAACCAGGGCATTGGAAAGGATTTGTAACACACCGGCTCCTGAATGAAGGATATTATTAAATGCGCTGTTAGAAACACCACCCGAATTGATGGTCTGGGTTCCGGAACCCAGCGTGAAAGTTACTGTGTTGCTACCGGGAGCAAATGTACCACCGCTCTGCAACCAGTTACCGCTGACGCTGAAGGTGCCGGACGGAGCCGTTAGGGTACCACTGCTTAAGGTAACACCGGTTGCGCTCACATTACCGGTTGAACCGGTGAACGTGCCTCCTGACACGATTAAGCCACCATTGAAAGTCTGGGTGCTCGTGCTGGCATTATAGGTGCCACCACTAATCGTAGCCGTTCCGGAGACGGTATGGGATAGGGCATTGGCATCGAAGGTTCCTGCAGAATTGAGGAAGGAAGCAGTAGTAGCCAGCGGATTGATGATCAACTGGGCTGTATAACTGCCGCTATGTGTCAGATTATAAAACGAATTGCCATTTGAAGTGATGGTCTGGGTAGAGGATTCCAGTTGGGTACTGGATGCCCCGCCATTTAAGGTGACTGTACCGTTTCGGGCGGTGAAGGTACCTGCATTGGTCCAGTTTCCACCCAGGGTTATTCCATAATTAGTCCCACTTACGTCCAGGATGGTCCCCGAACTGATATTCAGTTTACCATAAATGGTAGTCGCAGCTCCCAGTGTCTTGGTAGCCCCGCCTGAAATCAACAGATTGTAATATTTTGGGGTCCCCGAAACGGTCTGGTTCAAACTGGAATTATATTGTACAGTAGTGCCCGACCCTATAATAATAGTTCCAAAAGTCGGGAAGGTAGTGGCCCTGCCGGTGGCGCCAAGTATAAATTTACTGGCATTGTTATATACCGTGTTATCGTAGGGAATATCCCCCAGATTGATGGTACCCACACTGGTTATCTGGTAACCATTGTCATAAAAAATACTGTTATCAGTCGTATCTCCAATGGTCAGGGAAGTAGTCAGGGTGGTAGCCTGCGACAGGGTGACGCCAGCAGAATTGTCTATATATAATTTACTAATGGACGTATTGGATGAGGCGGTAATGAAAGAGCCGGTTACCTGCGCTATGGTCCCATTGTAGACATAGGTTGATGCGCTGGCAAAGGAACGATACGCTGTCTGAATACTGCCCGTTGCCCCTGATCCTACAGTTTGCAGGGTTGCGGAAGAGGTGGCGCAAACCAAACCATTGGCGTTACCCGATGCAATGGTGCCGCCTGCGTTGAGCAGGAAGTAGGTATAAGGAGATCCCGCAGCATAGGTCTGGGATCCGATGGTACCGCTGAAACTCTTGATGGCAAATGTTTTACAGTCAAGAATGGCTGAACTTCCCACAGTGAACGTGGTAGTATAGGTGGTCCCGGAAATAAGTGCCCCGAAAAGGGCCACATCGCCGGTGAGCTGGACCCTGGAAGGTGAATTGACAATAAAGTCAATATAGGCCGTGGTAGCGCAAGCCAGATTCTGGATGGCACCACTTCCATTAAAATTGATCTTCCCATTTTGGATGTTTCCGGAAGTCCATATATATCCAGTGGAGACCCCCGATTGAATCAGGTTTCCGCTGATACTGATTGTTGCAGCCGCTTTACCGGACCTGCCCAGATCAACAATAGCGCCCCCATTGACCAGCATACTACCAAAGGTATGACTGAAAGAAGCCGTATTATCCATGGCAAAGACGCCTGAAGTAATCTGTATGGTATCAAATACGGTGGCAGAAGCCGTAAAGGTCGTCGGAGTAGTAGTAGTAGATCCCGTCCCTGAATAAATCAGGTTGTTATATCCCGGGCTGATGGCAGGAATGGCCTGCGCGGCTGTTCCGTTGAAATTCACAGTGTTTCCGGTGGTCTGGTAAAGACCCGATGTATTGTTATCGGTAAAAGTACCCTTCACGTTTATTGTACCGGGTGCCAGGGTGGTGACATTACCTGCACCTCCATTGACGGTCAGATTATTGAACGTGAATACTGGTACCGTCTGATTGGAGCCGTTGAAACTGACGGTGCTCCCTGTGACAGTATACACATTGGTGCCCGGGGTAAAGGTACCGGCTATACCAATGGTACTACTTGCCTGTAGGGTACGGTTACCCGAGCCGCTGCTTGTGAGATTACCAAAATTGATGGCGGGAATGACCTGGGTTGCGGAGGAAGCGAAGTTCACCGTACTTGCCGCATCCAGGGTCCCAGCGGTTATGTTGGTAATGGAGCCCGTCGTGCTGAGCGTAAGAGTGGATCCCGCTTTTACGTTAACGGTGGCATTGAGAACAAAAGTACCTCCCACCGTAAAATTGGGCGTATTGGCAGAACCGTCTCCGATGTTAACAACTGAACCTGTTCCACTGACAGTCCAGTTCGCTCCCAGAGTAGGGGTAGCCTGGTTGATGATATTATAAGTAATGCCTGCTGTGGTGAAATTTGCAGGATGCGAGCCGGTAGAATTGTTATTGCTCCACCAGGAGGCCAAAACATCCGTATTACCGGAACTACCCAGATAATAGGTATTTACCAAAGTAGTTGCATTACCAAATTGGTATCCGCCGGAATAAATCGGAGTGCTGCCGCAGGCAGTCGTACTATAAGAAAACACAAATACATAATAGGTCGTACCGCCTGCAAGTCCGTTGATGTTGAAAGCGCCCGCAGTGGTGGTATTGATGGCAGAATAGGATACACCACCAATGGTATAGGGGCTTCCGGCAGCGTTGTAAGTGGTTCCGGCAGCAGGGGTAGTTGGAACCGTATTGGTTGTACTATAAAAAATCACATACCCAGTGGGTACCGGTGAAGCCGCGGTAATGGTTACCGGGATGCTTGTAGGTGTCGGGGTACCCAGGGCCAGGCCACCGGGAGCAGATGGGTTTAATGCTCCGCAGGTGGTAAGCGCACCCGTCGTGAAATAATTATAGGTGCCGGCGTTTGATCCATCCCAGGTATAGGGAACCAATAAGAAATTATAGGTTGAACCTGCACTCAGGGAGTTCACCGTATAGGTTAGCGTTGCGCCACTGGTAATATTCACCAGAGTGGTACCGCCGCCTGCTGTGGGTGCATTTCCATTGGTAGAAGACAGGGTGGGTGTACCTGTTGAATACAACAAGAGATAACCTGTGCCTGTCGCGCCGCTGACCGGGAAGGTAGCCGTATTCCAATTTAATACAACGGAACCGGAACCTGGAGCGGCCGTGAAGGAAGTTGGTTGTGCTGTAACAGGATTTGACAGGGTGAAAAACACCACATTGGGACCATATCCTGTTCCTACACTATTAATCGCATAAGCACGCACATAATACTGGGTCTGTGGGCTCAGGCCGGTTATGGAACTGGTGAAAGTGGTTGTTCCAGTTCCGTTGCTGGTGGAACTGCCGCTCGGAACCGTGGGGTTTGAGCTGGTTCCCCAAACTACTCCCTTGGCAGTAATGGAAGCACCATTGGATGCCAATCCACTGCCGCCGCTGGAAGCAGTTGTATTGGTTATGGCGCTGATGGCGGTGGTGGTGGTCACTGTTGGCGCAGCCACCGGAACACAGCTGGCTGTCGGAGCCCCAGTTGTCAGGTAATTATAGGTACCTGCATTGCTACCATCCCATGTGTAGGGTACAAGCAGGAAGTTATAGGTTGTGCCATTGGTTAGCCCGCTCACCGTGGAAGTCAGTGTAGCCCCGCTGGTTATATTCACCAGGGTGGTACCGCCACCTGCAGTGGGCGCAGTTCCATTGGTGGAAGTCAGAGTAGGTGTACCGGTTGAATACAACAGGAGATAGCCTGTACCCGTCGCACCGCTGACTGGGAAGGTAGCCGTATTCCAGCTTAGGACGGCTGAAGATACGCCAGAGGCAGCCGCAAAAGAACTGGCCTGTACGGTAACAGGATTGGACAGGGTGAAAAAATTCACGCTGCTTCCATAGTCGGTTCCATTGGTATTAGTCGCATAGGCATGAATATAATAAGCTGTCTGTGGATTGAGCGAAGTCAGTGAAGCACTTAGGGTACCTCCTGCCAAGCCTGAAAAGCCAGTTCCAGAAACCGCAGTTCCTGTTCCGTTGGCAAACCCGCTGCTGGTGCTGTATTCAATTCCATAGGAAGTTACTGATGTACACCCAAGTGCACTGATCGTTCCTCCAGCTGTAGACGATGTATTTGTAACAGCACTTACCACGCCGGTAGTTACTGTGGGCGGCGTACTGACTCCAGCTCCGGAGGCAGCTACGTTTATGGAAGTAGCTCCGCCGCCGCTGACAGAAATATTGCCGCTATAAGAGGCAACTGCTGTTGGACTAAATTTTACGTAGATATTGGGTGTGCCTGACAATGTGCCTCCTGAAGGTGTCAATGTCAGGGACGCTGTATAGGTACCACCTGCACTGGTTGAAAATGTGAAACCCGATAAAGGTCCTACTGTTACACTAGCGGAAGTCAGACTGCTGCCGCTCAAAGTAAAAGAATTGGGTCCTGCAGTTGTGCCCGTGCAGACATTTCCAAAAGCACTCAGCGTTCCGGCAGTTAAAGTAGGAGGTTGGGTATAGGTTAGCACAATCTGGCCTTGAGCACCCGCTCCCCCATTGGCATTTCTGCCACCACCGCCACCGCCACCGCCGGGACCCGGATAACTGGCATTTGCACCGGCTACGCCACTGGCGCCTCCGGCGGCCCCTGTTCCACCAACATAAGGAGCTGAACTGGGAGTACCAGCACCTCCGCTGCCGCCGCCTGGAATCGTGCCTGCCACCCCATTTCCGTTATTTCCCGCCCCTCCGCCGCCGCCGCCACCGGTATTATTTCCAGAAGTTCCTGGAGTATTTGACCCGCTGCCACCGTTTTTTGTCCCGGTGCCACCAGTACCGCCTACGTAGACATTAGCAGCGCCGCCACCATTAGCATTGAGCGTTCCAGCGGTTCCTGTCCAGGTGGTTATTCCTCCTCCTGTAGGTAAAAGAGTGGCTGTTCCTCCAGCGCCTCCTGCCCCAATGGTAATAGTATAAACCTGGCCAGGGACCACAGTATAAGTCTGCACACTGTATGCGCCACCGCCACCTCCCGCAGCCCCGCGAGTATATGGGCCATCACCTCCTCCACCCCCACCCCAGGCTTCCACCTTGATGGAGGTAACTCCTGCCGGAATGGTAAAACTTCCGGAGGTTGATATGGTAGTAACCGTCTGTGCAAAGCTTTGCCCGCCAAACCCAAACATAAGTAGTAATGCAAGTAAAGAAACTACTGACTTAACAGTGGGTAGAAGTGTTTTCATAATAGTGCTATTTGAAAGGAGAACTGAAATAAAATTCTGCGCGATAGGAACTACCGGCTGGTCTATAGTAGAGGATGATGGAAACAAAGTGGGCTTGCGCTTTTGCAGCGATGTTCGAAATAATCTCCTTAAGAGAAATAACCAGTTAGTATTCATATAAGTTTTCAATATCAGGGCATATCGATCCCATCCCGTTAAACAAGTCATTTAAAACAGCAGACAACAATCGGCCATGATTGCGTTACAGAGGTGGTAAGTGAGACATTGAATTTAACTTTCCCGCACTACCTGCATCAGGTATGCGAAAATTGAAATACGCTCCAGAAGAAATACAAAGGATATTAAGAAAACTATAAAGAAGAAAAACCAACATATGGATACATGAAAAATTGCTTTCCCTGTATGACCATACCATACAAACATAAATAAAACATTTTAAGTTTCAATACATGAAACATTTAAAGAGTATACTAACAACCCCTTATTTAATGTAAACAATCGCCATAATAGAGGTCATTGATGATAGAATTATAAATCAGCTATTTAGATTTTATCATTTATCACCATATAATTAGTCATTAAGCTCATAAAAAATAGCCTATTATGGCATGTTGCCAGGGTATTGTGGACACTTAGCCAGGTTGCATTTAAAGCCAAATTCTTAAAAATAATTATGCTAATAAATTATAATCTCTTTCTTTACACATTATATTTTTTCATTATTAAAAAGTATCCGCAAATTGTATGGTTCAATATAAATCCTTCATTTCACTATCCGGAAAAGCATGGACTTACTTCCAAAATTACAACGCCCACCCGTAGCGTATTTTCATCAATAAGAAAAACTGAAAAACACATCTATATGATTTAAGAAAATCAGTAATTTGATAGACCGGGGAGCACTAAAAAAAATTTAAAATAAATAAAAAATACCCAAAAACCCTAGATTAAATATACCCAGTTACCTGAGGTAAATTATGGCTTTCCCGGAGTTGGATAGGTGCTTTTCAATTTGTTTTTTCAACATTTTGATCAAAATGATGAGTTGTTTTTATGGATAAAAACGTTCTTAAACAGCCTGCTTACCTACCAACTCACTGTTGAATAAAAGCATTGAAATATTACTTTTCCTGCCGTCTGTGATGACCTTCCCTACCGCCTGCCCGGTCCGTTATCCTCTTTGATATGAAATGAAAATCTGGCGCTCTTCCGTGGAAATTTTGCCCTGCAGGACTACCACACACTCAATCCTGATCAGCCCAGTTTAATACATTTATGGCTGCGCAGAACTTCGATCACGACCATCAAACCCTATATTATCCATTGTGAGTATGGGCACATGCGGGCTGCCTGAATGGCTGGTAAAGGCAGGCTCGAAGAAACGCCTGGCAGAAAGGGTTTAAACAGCTACAACGGCCTCTTTGGGGCCCCAAAACCTATCTGATGATGCCGACCAGGGGGTGGTCATCATTAACGTAAAAAGGCGGCTCTATTCAGAGCCGCCCCTTACAGGCATTCATATTGAATTGAAAACTTCGGTTGGTTATTTCATAATTAATACTTTGCTTGTCTGTACAGAACCATCTGCGCCCTTGATCTGCAGCAGGTAGGCCCCTTTGGGATAGTTGCCAACCGGCAGGGAAAGCGTAGCTCCTGCACCGGCTTTGATCAAGCCTGTCTGCAGAACCTGGCCTACCTGGTTGATCAGCCTGACACTAAGGTCCGTGGCTGATTCACCTACTGTTACATTTACATATTCGCGGGCGGGGTTCGGATAAATATTGATACCCTTTATGGTCAGGATATGCACGGCTTTCACGGTAGTGTAGCCATAGGCATTATCCAGGTTCACGATTTTCAGCCTGTAGTAGTCAGTGCCTGAAAGCGGGCTGGCATCGGTGAACTCATAGTTGCTGGCTACCGGAGAATTGCCCTTTGCCTGCACGGTTCCGATGACATTCCACTGGACACCGTCTGCACTGCGCTCCACTTCAAAATGGCTGCTGTTCACTTCCTGCTCTGTCTTCCAGGATACCTTTACGGTCTTGTCGCTGTTGAGCACTGCGTCAAAATTGACCAGTACAACGGGCAGCGGATTGTCGACCATGTTTGAACCCAGGGCAAAAGGACTGAAATTGCTCACATTGTTCATCGTGACTGAACCGGTTGTCGTAGTACCTGCCACCAGATCCCTGCCAATCTTATCCCATGCAAGGGTGCTTGTATTGTAGTGGGATAACACTACAGTGGTGAGGTCATTGACATAATATCCGGAGGCCTGCCCTGCGCAGGGGTTATTGGTATTCCAATACCCGGTCACATTTATGGTGGATGTACCGGCCACGCGGCTCAGGTTCCAGTAATCGCAACGGCTTACATGATCCAGTCCGAGCGTTGGATTGGGCAGGGAAGGCGAAGAGGCAAACAATCCCGGACTGCTGCGGAAATACTGCGCAGTAAAGGCATCGGTAGCATTGGCAGGAGCCGATATCCCGATAGGAACACAACCAGTTCCGGCTACGCCGACCGGGAATATAAAGGCCTGATTTCCGATTTTTTGCAGTGGACCATTTACAAAAGGACTGCTGGCCTGAGGAACTCCTGATACTGCACCGGCGACCGTGGCAGTTGCTCCTGAGTTCAGGGTCAGCAGATTGGTGCTGCTGGTGGTAAGGGTACCGCTGGTGAGGTACAATATTCCGTTAACAAAAGTGGGAGCACCCAGTGTAATGGTCGCGCCAGGCTTATTAATGGTCAGGTTGCCGACCAGGCTGCTGGAGGAAGGCAGTTCCAGACCGGTGGTAACTGAAGTACTATTGATACCCAGGTTGGTATAGGCCACGTTGACCATAGAACTCAGGTTCAGGCTGCCTGCGGGGCTACCTAGTACCAGGTTACCATTGTCACGGTTGATGGAGGAACCGCTTCCCAGGTTAAAGGACATGCCTGTGCCGCCGCTGGACAGGGTGAAATTGCCCGTTACCAGGAAGAGCGTATCGGGGCTGTTAAAAGTAGTGTTCTGGGAAAGAGAAACACCCGAAACGTTATCAATTTTCAAGGCCTTGCCACTCAATGTGGCAGGAAGGCCGCTTCCGGTTACCTGTGCAGAAGCACCATCGTAGGTATAGTTAGCGGAGGCATTATAGGTCCTGGTACCAGAAACCTGCACGGAACCGGCAGAACCGCTGGCGGCTATACCATTGGTATTGGCAGTAATCAGCGTGGCTCCGCTGCTTAAGGTAAAGCTGGCCGCACCATCAAGTACGGAAGTCCCAAAGTCCAGTATGGATCCGTTATTTACGATAAAATTGGTTGACTCCGTGCCTGCGAAGGCATTGGTCTGAATAATGGAACCGCCCGTTTTGCTGAAATGCTGGGTAAGGGTACCATTGAAATATATATTCAGGGTGGCGCTATTATATGCTGCATAAGAACCCAGCCATCCGCCGCTCATGGTGAAATCCCCTGCCAGATACATGGAGGCTGTGGTGCTGCCTGTATTGATGTTGGCAAAATCTACCAGGGTACCGCCTGTTTGGCTATAGTAACCCTTTATAGTCAGCGAAGAAATATTTAGGAGGCCTGATCCGGTGCTGTTAAGGGTGAAATTACCATTCACCGTCAAGCTGCCAATGGCAATACCCTTGTCTACGCCGACACCATACCCGTCATCGACAAAAGCCTGACCGGTGGAATTCCAGGTGAAATTACCAAAGGACTGAGAAAGGCCGGAGATGGTACTGGAAACGGCTCCGGTTACCAGGCAGGTTGAATTGCTGTTCCAGGTGGCCGTGGGAATGGATCCGCCATCCTGGGCATGCTGGTAGGTTGCACCGCTGTTAATTAATAAAGTGGATACTGTACTTGAAATTGAACCCTGGTTGTATAGGGTTCCTCCTGCATTCACGTTCAGGGTACCGCTGATGGTAAGGTCAGTTCCACTACCATTGGAAATGGTCAAAGTGCCACCGCTGTTGATATTAACAGCACCGCCTGAATTTATAGTCATTGCATCACCGCCTACAGAAGAAGATACGCTAACCGTATGACCGCTCTGGATGGTAATGGAAGTAGAAGCAGATGTGGGCACCAGTGTGCTGGAATACCAGTTGGTGCCGTCCGGAGATGACTGCCAGGTGGCGGTGGAAGACCAGTCTGTTGATCCGGCCGACCGGAAATAATCGCTCGCGCTGGAAGTATACCCGTTTACGGTAAACGTATTGCTCAAAACAAAAACGGCGCCGGAAGTAGCTGTTATCGTTTTTCCGGTACCGGAGGCGGTAACCTTGAAATTACTTATAGTCACGCTACCTGTGCTGCTCAGTGTCGCACTGGCCGGGGTAATGGTTCCTGCCGTGGTGGTAAAGTTAACCGTACCACCGTTGACTGCATTACCATAAGCATCTGTACCCGTGATGGTAACGGCAGTTCCAGTAAACGTGGCATCCACAGGCTGGGGACTGGATACGGTGCTGATATTCAGCGTAGCCAGGGCTCCCGGATTAACAGTCACCTGCACCGCATTGCTGGTAATGGTAGAGCAGGCAAAAACCGACTTACATACAATATAATAAGTACCTGCAATTGTAAAATTGGGAGTATATGAAGTGCCCGTCGCACCTGTGATCAGCGTGCTGTAGGGTCCTGCTGCACTGGTGCCATAATACCACTGTCTGGAGCTAGCGGCAGACTGTTCGGTTACGGCAAGGACCGTTCCGTTGACACCCGCTGTAATACTTTGGTTTGAAGAGGGCGCCACACTATTGCTGGCATAATTGATGACAATACTGCTGCTGGCTGTCCCGTTAACAGCGGGGCTGCTGGAGATAACACGAACCAGGTAACCTGAGCCGGTAGCGGTGGAAGCAGGTATGGTTCCGGAAATGGTTCCGCTGTTTAAATTAGAAACGGTTGTTCCCAGTGTTACCGGTGAAGCAAATGATCCGGAAGCATTGGAAAGCTGTGCTGTATAGGTGTTGGAAGCATAGTTTCCGGTGCTGGTAAACGGAACGCTGATACTGGCACCAGTCGCAGCCGTCACGCAGAAAGGCGAACCACTGATGGTGGGTGCTGCAATGGCAGGGGTGGTTACGTTGATCTGGGTTTGGCTGCTTATAATGGTAGCACAAGAAAACACAGAAGAGCAAACCACATAATAGGTGCCCGGAGAACTGAAATTGGGCGTATATGAAATGCCCGTCGCACCTCCGATGGTATTAGTGTATGGGCCACCTGAGGTAGTACTATAATACCACTGCCGGGAAGAAGGGGTAGCCTGTTCGGTGACGGTCAGCGCCGTTCCGTTGGTGGATGTATTAATATTCTGGGTAGTCGTTGGGCTGACACTGGCAGCAGCATAGTTCACCGTAAGTGTGGTTGGGCTTGTTGCGCCGGTAATGGATGGGTTGCTGCTGATAACGCGTACCAGGTAGCCGCTTCCGCTTGCTGTGGCAGCGGGGATGGTTCCGGTAATGGTCCCGCTGTTCAAATTAGAACTGATGGTTCCCAGGGTTACCGGGGAAGCAAAAGACCCGCTGGCATTGGAAAGCTGGGCGGTATATGTATTGGATGAAAATGTTCCTGCGCTCGTAAAAGGCACGGAGATGGAAGCTCCTGCGGAGGCAGTTACACAGTAGGTTGAGGTTGAGATGGCACTTGTGGTCAAAGTGGGGGAAACAACGATCTGCGTCTGGTTACTTGTTATTGAACCACAGGAAAAGGAAGATACACAAACCACATAATAGGTTCCCTGAGAGGCAAAATTGGGCGTATAGGTAGTGCCAGTGGCTCCACTGATTGAATTGGAATAAGGTCCGCCGGAAACCGTACCATAGTACCATTGCCGGGAAGCAGGGGTAGACTGCTCTGTTACGGTTAATACCGAGCCATTGGCGGACGCATAGATATTTTGTGTCGTGGATGGGCTGACACTGTTGGCGGCATAATTTACCGTAAAGGCACTGCTGGCCGTACCGGTAACTGAAGGATTGCTGCTGACCACACGGATTTGGTAGCCCGCACCGGTAGCCGTTGCTGCAGGAATGGTAACAGGTATATTTCCGCTGTTTGCATTGCTCACGAGGGATCCGATATTGACGGGAGAAGCAAAAGAACCCGATGCATTTGAAAGTTGTGCCGTATAGGTGTTAGAACTGTAGGTTCCGGTACTGGAAAAAGCCATGCTGAAACTGGAGCCGGCAGAGCCGGTTACACAATAGGAGCTGCTAACAGTGGGCGCGGCGATGGAGGCCGGGGAAGTGGTGGTTCCTGAAACAGAAAAGGATTTGGCACCAAATTCAACAGAATTTCCGCTGGTATTATAATAGAATACCCGAAAATACAAAGTCTGCCCGCTGGTGGCAGTGGAAGAAAATGAGGAGTTCGTGTAGGTGGAACTGCTGGTGCTGATGTTGTTGTTGGATGATCCTATCCGGGTATAGGTCGCAAAAGTTGCGCTGGTCGAATAATAGATCTCCAAATAGTCCGGAAGATTTCCCTCATTGGTTTGGGTGGAAAGGCTCACCGAAGTTATGGTCAGTGAATTTGACCCCGTCGGGGCCACTTCAAACTGAAAATAAGCATTACTGGAACCGGGATTGGAAGAACTGGAAGAGGGCCAGCTGGTGGCATGGAAACCATAGGTGCCGCTGGTGGACCCAGTGTTATTAAGGCTCGACCCAAATGTTGGGGAGCTTGAAGTCACACTGCCTGCTAAGGCAGGCGTGTTGCTGCTGGTCAGTGTCCATGTTGCACTTGCCGACTGGCCAAAACTGGTCTGGCTGAAAGCAAGCAGGAACATGAAAACAAGGACCGCGCTGAGCGTCTTGAAAAAGGGTAATAGAGTTTTCATTGTTGTACTTTTATGATTAAATAGGTGTTGCTGCGTTAAAACCTTGTTTAACCATAGGAGATCAGGGACGGATTTGTTCAGGGGATAGGACGCATCCTTGAATCATGCCTTGGGCTGGTGTGCTTTTGCGCACAGCCGGGGCTGTTTGTTGGATGGTACTTGATACATGGAGGTCCGTTCAGGTAGGAATAGGGATTTCAGAATTAGTAAGCTTGACTTGGAGGTTGATCGTGAAAACCCTGGTAGGTTTTATGCCCGATCCGGTAAGTATTTAATAAGAATGGATTTAAGTAAAATATCGTAAGTAATGGAAAATCAAGGAACAACAGGAGGATAATGCTGGATTTGCATATGCTGGTTGTCCGGAAGGGTTGGAGTTCAAAAGGGTTTACAGAGCAATATTACAAAACATAATTAAGTCTTGCAATAGGGAGTCCAAATAATAAATTTCAACTAGGTTAAATTACCTGAGAGTTTCAATGATTACACTTAGTTATTTCCCATAATGACGTGCAATTCAATATTTTTTCTTTTGGCTCATCGGTTTGCCTGAAATCTCAGACCCATTCCCTGAACCGATTTCTAACCCTGTTTTTTAAAAGATCAACTCTTAATTGGCCAGAAAATTCAGGACATAGGATTTGCGGCTGGTCAGTTCCTGGGCGCGAATAAAGTAGATTCCCGCCGCAAGCTTGTGGGCAAATACCAGGCGGCCTGATACGGAATTATTGAAGTAGGCTTGCTGGAGGCGCTCCCCGGATGCCGAATACAGGGTTAATTCCCAATTTCCTGGAAGTCCTTGATTAAAAGATAGATTGACCGCCTCGCTGGCCGGGTTGGGATACAGCCGGATGGCGGGGGAATCACCTGGAAGGGCGATTTCGCGGACCACCGAATAAGACTCCCTGCCGGAGCGGTCCATGATTTTCAAACGAAAATAGACCTGGAGGCCTTCCCGGCCGGACAGTGCATAGCGGTAGGAATAATCTGCCAAATGAGGGAGGGTCTCTGCCGAAGAAAGTACGGTCCATGTCTGGAAGTGCAGACCGTCGGTGCTTTGCTGAATCTCATAGCTGCGCCCCGGCTCCTCATTGAGGACCGTCCAGTCCAGCCGGATGGAACCCGGCTGATCTAGGGTGGCCTGGAAATCCTTCAGCTCAGCGGACAGCACGAAAGTGTTACAATAATAATAGGTGATCGAAAAGCGAATCGTATCGCTGGCGGTCGCACTATAATAATAGGTATTACTGCCCGTCAGGTTGGTATAGGTAATGGGTGTATAAGCGAAATCAACCTGGCCGCTGCCCAAAAAACCCGCCATGTTCTGGGTGACACTGTCCGATTTCAGGTACTGGCTCATAATGGGAGCCGGCACCCTGGAAACACTGTTGCCCGGATTGAGCGGATAGGAACCCAGCGGCACGGTATTGATGTCGGTAAAGGGGGTGGAAAGCGTAGTGCTGGAAAAATGGTCGTACCTGCCTACCGACACAGAGAAGGTCCTGGGTACATTTTCCACATTCTGGAGGGTAAACCCGTAATTGACGGAAACCCGGGAATTGATTTTTGCATAAACCAGCGTGCCAGCGGAGGGATCCATCTGTGGAAGACTGAATACATGGGTATCGTTGCCCGTACCTGCCACCAGGGTATCGTATGTTACACTCTGCAGGGTATTGGTACACTGTGCCCTGAGTTCGCAGGAAAAATGGAGCATTAGGGCTCCCAGCAGGCACAGGGTTTTCCAAAAGGGTTTCATGGTCAAATGATGACTTGGATATTGGATGGTCTTTTTCTGTCCTATAAACTCCAAAAGGGCCCTCTTTAGTATATCCTGGCCTGCCTATAATACCCTTTTCCCCGGTGGAGCAGCGCTGGGGAAATGAAAACCCCCTGTAGGCCTCTTTGGATGGACCTACAGGGGGTTTTTGATGGTATTTAAAAAATTATCAGCGGTTTACCAGCACCTTAAAGGTCTGCTGGCTGCCATCGGCGGCTTTGACCTGCAGCAGGTAAATACCCTGGGGGTAATTATTGACCACAAAGGTATGGGTCGTACCCGCCCCATTGCTGACCAGTTTCTCCTGCAATACTTCGCCCGTCAGGCTGGTAAGGCGGAGGATCTGATCGGTAGTAATATCATTGCCCAGGGTGACACTTACATAATTTTTAGCGGGATTGGGGAATATCCTAACTCCGCGGGCCGGTGAGAGGCTGACAATTTTCACCTCGGAATATACATAGCGGCCGTCGCGGTCTGCAAACAGGATACGGTAATAGTTTACGCCTCCCATCGGGGACAGGTCGCTGAATGAATAGTTGACCGGTGCATTGGACACGCCCCTGGCAGCCACCCGGCCAATGGGTTTCCAGACGTTTCCGTCAGCGGAACGCTGCACGTCAAAATGATCTGAATTCACTTCCTGTTCGGTGGTCCAGCCAAGGGCCACGTTATGGTTGGAAAGCTGTGCGTTGAAATTGGTCATCACCACCGGCAGGCTTCCTCCGGAGAACAGGACTACCGGACCGGAAAGTGTCTGGTAGCGGGGAGTGGAAGTTCCGATGATGCTGTTGAAAAGGAACAGGGAGGGGGAATTGCCGATGATCTTCTGGTAAACGGTATTGAGCAGCGGGCCTGCAAATACACCGTCATAAGTACCTCCGTTGGAAGCATCTATCTTGCTCAGCGGGTTGTTGAGGATGATGCGGGAAGTGCCGGGCAGTGTATCCATCACAATATTATACCCGGCCGCAAAACTGGTCGCCGGATTGGAATTGTTGATGATAATCTGGGAGGGGCTCGATAAATCGTTGCCCACCCTCAATGAGGAACTGCCGGTGAGGGTAATGTGTACATCCAGGGTCACCGTCACATTGGCGTTGATGGTGATCACGCAATTATTGCAATTGGTGGATGGCTGGGCGCCTGGGGCCCAGGTAATGGGGCTGCTCCAGTTACCGGAATTGGTAGCGGTATACTGCGCCAGCGCCAGGTTGGTAAGCCCTGATAAGCATAGGGTGGCCAGAAAGTAAAGCTTTTTCATACTAAATAATTAAATGAATTGAATGTGGTTAAGGTAAACCATAGACAATGGATTCGAGAGGAGGTCTTTTTAGTATGGATTTAATTATGAAAATCAGGAATTGCCTGAGGCAAATGATCATTCACAATAAACAGAGGCAGCTTTTTAAATAGGATGGATGAAGCGGGAATAAGAATTGGTGTAGTAAAATTAATTAAAGAATCCGGTTTGTCAACATTTTTTTGAAAAAATGTGAACAACCCCGGGGTCTGGGTAGAAACGGAATACCCTGCCCGGCTATTCGGGTTCGGTTTCCAGTTTATTGAGTCCCAGCTTATCGATGGCGACCTGGGCCGCAATCTGGCTGGCATCCTTTTTATTATAGGCTTTTCCTTGGGCCAGTATTTCGCCATCCACGATGGCGCCTACCGTAAAAAGACGCCGGCCCGCCTCCATATGTTCATCGAGGGTTTCAAATTCCAGGTTCTTGCCGTTTTTATTGGCCCAGCCATAGAGTTTGTTTTTATGGTTGATTTCCAGGTTCTCCAGATCATCCATAAACAGGTAGGGCTGGATCACCCTTTCCATGACCCATTTACGGGTCTTGTCATATCCTTTGTCCAGGTACACCGCTCCCACCACCGCTTCCAGGGTGTTGCCGAATATCTGACTCATCTTTAATGAGTTATCGAATTTATTGAAGTAGCTGATTTTTCGCAGTCCCATTTTCAGGGCGATGTCGTTGAGCTGGTTGCGGTTGACCATTTTAGAGCGCATCTCTGTGAGGAACCCTTCTTCCCGGTAGGGATATTTCTTGAACAGGAAATCGGCAATGATGGCACTCAGGATGGCATCACCCAGGTATTCCAGCCGCTCATTGTTTTCATCGGAACCCTCCTTTAAGGAACGGTGGGTGAGGGCCGTCTTATATAAGACAGCCTTGCCGGGCGCAAAGCCCAGCACGTTACGCAGTTGCTTTTTTAAAGATGCCGCCGAGGCATCGCCTTTTATGATTCGTCCCAGTATTCCCACTTGGAAAAGCTACAATTTTTTTTGGTGAGTAAAAAACAAATCGGTTCCAACCGGCATATGGCAGTCCGGGTATACAGGAAAAAGGCTGGCAGCACTTAAGGCAAAGGCAGATCAGGCAACAAACTTTTTCACAATGACACAGGCATTGTGACCGCCGAATCCAAAGGTATTGCTCAGGGCAGCCTGTACGGTCCGTTTCTGTGGCTTGTCAAAGGTAAAATTGAGCCTGGGGTCGAGTTCAGGATCATCGGTAAAATGATTGATGGTGGGGGGCACCATATCATGGACCACACTCATGATGCAGGCAACGGCCTCTATGACACCGGCTGCACCCAGGCAATGGCCGGTCATCGATTTGGTGGAACTGATATTGAGCTCATAGGCATGATCACCAAATACATCCATGATGGCCTTCACTTCGGCTATGTCACCCAGCGGCGTGGACGTGCCATGGGTATTAATATAGTCGATGTCTGAGGCAGCCATCCCGGCGTCCCGCAGCGCCATATTCATTACATTTTTGGCGCCCAGTCCCTCCGGATGGGGGGCGGTGATATGATGGGCATCAGCGGTAGCACCGCATCCGGCTATCTCACAATAAATCCGTGCACCCCGGGCCCTGGCATGTTCCAGTTCCTCGAGCACCAGTACACCGGCGCCTTCTCCCATCACAAAACCATCCCGGTCCCTGTCATAGGGCCTGGAAGCCGTCTTGGGATCGTCATTGCGCTCGCTCAGGGCTTTCATGGCGTTAAAACCGCCGACGCCTGCCTGGATGATGACACTCTCCGATCCTCCGCTTAATATGATGTCGGCAATACCGAGCCGGATCAGGTTAAAGGCTTCCATAATGGCATTGGTGGAGGAGGCGCAGGCACTGACCACCGCAAAATTGGGGCCCCGGAAACCATGCCGCATGGAGATATGACCGGCCGCAATATCGAGGATCATCTTGGGGATAAAGAAAGGGTTGAAACGGGGTGTCCCGTCCCCCTTGGCAAAATTCATCACCTCCTCCTGAAAGGTGGTGATGCCGCCAATTCCGCTGGCAAATACGACACCAACCCTGTCGGTATTCACATTTTCTTTGGAGATGCCTGCATCTATGACGGCCTCGTCACTGGCTGCCAGGGCAGTCTGTGTGAAGCGGTCCAGTTTGCGGGCCTCTTTGCGGTCCAGGTATTGCAGCGGGTCAAAATTCTTCAATTCACAGGCAAACCTCGTTTTGAATTTGGCAGCATCGAACTGGGTAATGACATCGGCCCCGGAAACCCCGCCGAGCAGGCCGTTCCAATAGTCATTCAGATTATTTCCCAATGGCGTAAGCGCGCCAATTCCCGTAACGACAACTCTTTTCAATTCCATATGGTTTGCCCGGAAATTTTAAAAGTGATAATCCGCCTTCTTAAGCAGATTGCTTTGGAAAGGCGGATCAAACTAATTTTATTGAAGGATCTGTTTTGAACACTTATTTGGCGTGTTCCTCCAGGTATGCTACGGCCTGGCCTACGGTAGTGATGGTCTCAGCCTGCTCATCAGGGATGGAGATGTTAAATTCCTTTTCGAATTCCATAATTAGTTCCACTGTATCCAGGGAGTCTGCACCCAGATCATTGGTAAAAGAAGCCTCGTTGGTAACTTCTGCTTCTTCCACACCTAATTTATCAACAATAATTTTTTTTACTCTTGTAGCGATGTCTGACATTTTTGTAAAGTTTAGTTACGGGTGCAAAAATATATTTTTTCAGTTAAACACAACAAACATGGCATTTTTAATTTTTTGGTCAAATTTTGATTTAGTCAAAACTTTGTAGTATAAGCACACCGGCTCCCCGGACAGAGGGCATCGTCCCCCCCAGGGAGGGTGTCAGCGCAGGCCCCTTTGGGCTATGAAACCCTACTTTTTTGATTCAAATAGGCGGGGATTGTGTACATTTAAAGATCAGCGGATTCCCCTTTTTATCTAAAAAACGCACAGCATGGCCCTTCGGATGATAGACTTTGGTTCTCCCCAATACGATCAGATGATTCATTTGAGGGAGGAAATCCTGCGCAGGCCCCTGGGGCTCCATTTTGACAAAAAGGAGCTGGAGGAAGAAAAAAAGGACGTGCTCATAGGCGCTTTTGACGACGACCGGATACTGGGATGCTGCCTGCTGAGCCCGGTCAGCGACCGCCAGGTCCGGCTCAGACAGATGGCCGTTCGTAACAACCTCCAGGGAAAGGGAATCGGAAGGGCCCTGATGTCCTTTGCCGAAAACGTGGCCCGTGACCAGGGGTATAAGACCCTGATCATGCACGCCCGCAAGACGGCCGTTGGCTTTTATGAAAAGCTGGGCTACCAGCAGGTCGGAAAGGAATTCATTGAAGTGACCATTCCCCATGTTGTGATGGAAAAAACGCTCTGAGCTTTTACTTAATCAGCCGTATACAGAGCGGATAGCGATAGAGCCTGCCTTCACTGGCCCTTACGGAAGCCACGATGACCAGCACCAGGGCAATAATACCCACAGCCCAGATCAGCAGGATGCCAATGATGCTGATAAAAAGCCCGATACATACTATGGCGATGGTGATCTGAAAATTCAGCGATTCTTTGGCGTGATGGGCGACATAAGGAGATTCGTCCTTTTTCACCAGGTAAATGATGATGGGGGCCAAAAAGGAGGAAAACAGGGTTAGCAGATGCGCCAGCAGGGCTACTGTTTTCTCATCCGTGCTCGGCGGAATGGCCGGGGCAGAATCGCTGCCCAGCAGGCTATAGGAAGAAGGCTGTTCCATAGACAATTATTTTTACTAAATATAACGAATATCCCTCACTTGGAGGCCGGCAGGGGCAGGGAGACCTTTGCCTTCACATAGGCATTCATGGCTTGCAAAAATTGCAGCAGGGCGGGCATGGTCCGGACATCTTCCACCACCAGCAGGAAGAGCTTTCCGGTCTGCCGGAGTTTAGCCTTATTAGTAATCTTTTGTATGTATTCCAGTATGCTGCTGAACACGGCGGATTCAAAATAGGGAGAATCTGCCTTGTTGACAAAATAACAGCGCAGGGTATGGTCTTTCAGGATCAGTCTTTCAAATCCCAGTTCCACGGCCTGTCTGCGGCTTCTCATGGTGTCAAAGAGGTCTTCCACCTGCTGGGGAACCGGTCCGAACCTGTCGGAGAGTTCCCGGTGAAAAGCCTGGAGCTGCGGCTCATCTTCACATTCGTCCAGTCGGGTATAGAGCGAAAGCCTTTCGGTAATGCTCTCCACATAGGAATCCGGAATCAGGATTTCCAGGTCGGTATCAATGGTGCAGTCCTGGACATAATCTTCCTGTTTGGAGATCTCTTCCTGGAACAATTCTTTAAAATCAGTCCTTTTGAGTTCGCTGATGGCCTCAGCGAGTATTTTCTGGTAGGTTTCAAAGCCAATCTCGGCCATAAAACCACTTTGCTCCCCGCCCAGCATATTGCCCGCTCCCCGGATATCCAGGTCGCGCATGGCAATCTGAAAACCGCTGCCCAGATCGGCATGCTGTTCCAGGGTCTGCAGCCTCTTGCGGGAATCGGTCGGCAGGGTAGCCAGGGAAGGCGCAAGCAGGTAGCAGAAAGCTTTTTTGTTGCTGCGGCCCACGCGGCCCCGCAGCTGGTGCAGGTCACTGAGCCCGAAATGGTGGGCATTATTGATAATGATCGTATTGACATTGGGTATATCCACCCCGCTTTCCACAATATTGGTGCAGACCAGGACATCGTACTTCTTATCAATAAAATCCAATATGCGTTCCTCCAGTTCATGGCCTTCCAGCTGCCCATGGGCGTACCCGATACTCAAATCGGGGCAAAGGCCCTGGATCAGGGCAGCCATTTCAGCCAGGCCCTGGATGCGGTTGTATATAAAGAAGACCTGCCCTCCCCTTTCGGTTTCATAATAGAGGGCATCCCGGATGAAGTCTTCGTTGAAGCCGTGCAGCTCGGTCTGGATGGGCTGCCGGTTGGGGGGAGGGGTATTGATGATGCTAAGATCCCTGGCACCCATCAAACTGAACTGCAGGGTCCTGGGAATCGGTGTGGCCGTCAGCGTCAGGCAATCCACATTGGTGCGGAGGGTCTTTATTTTTTCCTTGTGGGCCACCCCGAATTTCTGTTCTTCGTCAATAACCAGCAGGCCAAGGTCCTTGAATTTAACTTCCTTACCCAGCAGGGCATGGGTCCCGATGATGATATCAATTTTCCCTTCCTCCAGCCGCTTCAGTGTTTCCTTTTTCTCCTTGGCGGATTTGAATCGGTTGATGTAATCCACGGTAACCGGGAAGTCTTTAAGACGCTCCGAAAAGGTCTTGTAATGCTGAAATGCCAGGATGGTGGTAGGCACCAGGACGGCCGCCTGTTTGCCGTCGCAGCAGCTCTTAAAGGCAGACCGAATGGCCACTTCCGTCTTACCGAATCCCACGTCCCCGCATACCAGCCGGTCCATGGGTGCCGGGGATTCCATGTCCTTTTTGACATCTGCGGTGGCTTTGCTTTGGTCGGGGGTATCCTCATAAATAAAGGAAGCCTCCAGCTCGGTCTGCATGTAGTTGTCGGGAGTAAAACGAAAGCCCTGGGTGGCTTTGCGGGCAGCATAGAGCTTGATGAGGTCAAAAGCGATTTCCTTGACTTTGGTCTTGGTCTTTTCCTTCAGCTTCTGCCATACATCACTGCCCAGCTTGTTGACTTTGGGAATGGTGCCTTCCTTGCCGGTATGCTTGGCAATTTTATGCAGGGAATTGATGTTGACATAGAGTATATCGGAGTCCCTGTAAATGATCCGCACGGCTTCCTGCAGTTTTCCGTTCACGTTGATTTTCTGCAGTCCGGAATAGACACCCACGCCATGGTCAATATGGGTAACGTAATCCCCGGGCTGCAGCTCCCGCAGGGTTCGTAAGGTAATGGCTTTGTTCTTATTGTAAGCCTGTTTGACCTTGTATTTGTGGTAACGCTGGAAGATCTGGTGGTCCGTATAGCAGACCACTTTCAGGTCTTCGTCAATGAAACCTTCGTGAATGGAGGTGGGTACCGGGTTGAAATGGATGGCCGATTTCAGGTCTTCAAATATGGTGTATAGCCGCTCGAGCTGCCGGGGGTTCTCCGCGAAAAGGTAGAGGCTGTATTGTTTGGATTCCCAGTTCTTTAGGTCTTTGATCAGCAGCTCAAACTGGCGGTTGAAGGAGGGCTGGACCCGGGTATGGAACACAATTTCGGTGAGCGGTTCCCCGGTAATGGTCTGCTGTGGCCCGAATTCAACCAGGTGACGGGACTCGAACTGCGCTTCCAGGTCCGATGCCGGAACGAAATCCTGCGCAGATATGGACTTTTTTTCCACTTTGTCCTCGTCTTCCTCGCGGACCAGGTAGCCCTCTGCTTTCAACTGCAGGAACTGCTGGAGGTCTTCTTCCTGGGTAAGTATCCGCTCTCGGATAAAATCCCAGTCCTGCAGCCAGATCACGGTATTGGGTGGCAAAAATTCCAGCAGGGATACTTTGTCCTTTTGGTCAAACTGGGTCTCCACATTGGGGATGATACTGACCTGGAGCAGCTTGCGTTCACTGAGCTGGGTCTCCGGGTCGAAAATGCGGATGGAATCCACTTCGTTTCCAAAAAGTTCCACCCGGTAAGGTTTTTCATTGCCAAATGAATATATATCCAGGATTCCGCCGCGCAGGGCAAACTGTCCGGGCTCATAGACAAAGTCGGTCCTTTCAAATCCATAGGACACGAAACGCTCCATGAGCCCGTTTACATCCAGGGTATCGGCGGCCTTGATGAAAATCATGTTTCCGGTCAGGGTCTCTGGCAGCACCACTTTTTCAAAGAGGGCCTCAGGATAGGTAATGATCAGTTTTTTATTACCCCCTGCGCTCCAGCGGGTAAGTGCTTCGGTGCGCAGCATGACATGGCTGCTGTTGAGGAGCCTGAAATTTTTCTTGTTTTTAAAGGAGGAAGGAAAGTAAAAAAGGTCAAGCGCCCCTGTCAGGCTTTCCAGGGTGTTGTGCAGGTAGGCGGCCGATTCCGCATCCTCACAAACGACCACATGATTCAGATCTGCGCCCACCGGATGCTGCATCAGGGCGCTGATGACAAAGGCGGTGGAACTGCCATGGAGGTTTTTGAGGGAAACCCGCTGGGGTTTGGACATAGTTAGCTTGTCCGCAAGCTGAAACAGGCGGGGAGATTGCAGCCATAAACCGGATAATGCCTCACTATTCATCTATAGAATGCAAATATACGCCAGGGCAGGCGAACCATCCCATAGATTCCAATATAAAACCTGTATTAACAGTTGCGGCTCCCGGTAAGCAACCTGCCCGCCCAATATCCCGTATTTTATTTGGAAAGGGGGAATAGGCTTTGCCGCCCGGGGCGGGGCTACATTCAGTAGGTAGCATCATAATCCACCAGGATGTCCACCGGGGTCATTTTACCGGCCAGCACTTCCACCGGGGCTAAATTGTTATCCTTGTCAAACCGGTTGGCATAAAACAGCGTATCTTTTTTGGTGAACAGCGAATACCTGCCCGGGGGAAGCCGTACGGAAAAGTACCCGCTGGAATCGGAGACTACTTTTTTTACCAGCCTGGTGGAAATGGACTGATACAGGGCGGCAGGTTCCCGTCGGATGACCTGGCTGAGGTTGGTGAGTTCAAATATGTAAACGGTCGTGGAAAACCCTTTGGGAGCGGCCTGCTTCACGCCGGGTGAGGGCATATGATTCCCCGAAAGCCAGCGGGTGTGGCCCCGGATGCCCTGCCGGGGGGCAGTGGTTAGAGGCCACCTGGCAGCCAGGACCAGCAGCAGGCTGCAGGAAAATAAAATACTTTTAATCATGTGGGCGGTTTTTTAAACCCTTTGTTCACTTTGAAGTTATTGCAAAAAAAGTACCTGATAATAAAAAACAGTAATTTAGGATTCGATTTAAAAAACCAATATGCACAGATGTAGATTTGTACCCCTGGCCCTGATGATGTGTGCCTTTTTTAGCTCGGGTCTGCAGGCTCAGACTAAAACAAACACCAGCCTCCTGCTGAGGGCCAGCAGTGAAACTGCCATCAAAGAAAAGCTCCGTTACCGGCAGCTGCTGGTACTGGCCAAGGCGCATCAGTGGCCCCTGACCATGAGGACCAAAAACGGGGGCAGATCCATCCTGGTCGGCACGGACCCGCAGGGGTATCCGCTCTATACCACCACCAACGACAACATCATTTCTGCCGCCACCATCCGCACCAACCTGCTGTGGCCAGGCGGCAATACCGGCCTCAATCTCAGCGGATCCTCCCCCGCCCTCAAAGGAAAGATAGCCATCTGGGACGGTGGCAAGGTCAGGGGAACCCATGTGGAACTGAGCGGCCGGGTCATACAAAAGGACAATGCCACCCAATTGGATGACCATGCCACCCATACCTCCGGCACCCTGATCGCTGCCGGGGTCAATCCCGTGGCCAGGGGCATGTCCTTTGGAGCCCAGCAGCTGCTGGCCTATGATTTCAACAACGATGGCTCCGAGATGCTCGGCGCTTCCCCGGGCCTGCTGATTTCCAATCATTCCTATGGCTCCATCGCAGGATGGAATCTTAATACAAACGTAACCCCCAACCGTTGGGAGTTCTACGGCAATTCAGGGGATACCGTTGACTATAAATTCGGCTATTATGACCAGACCAGCCAGCTTTGGGATTCCATCGCCTACAACGCACCCTTCTACCTGATCGTCAAGTCTGCCGGCAATAACCGGGGAGAGACCGGTCCGGCAGTCGGGCAGCCCTATTACCGCTTCAATGCCAGCGGCATCATGACCAGCGCCGGCAACCGGCCGGCCGGCATCAGCAGCAATGATGCCTATGATGTCCTGCCCACTTATTCGGTGGCTAAGAACATCCTCACCGTCGGTGCGGTCAACCCCATACCCGGCGGCTACCTGCAACCCTCCGATGTCGTGGTCACCGATTTCACCAGTTGGGGGCCCACCGACGATGGCCGCATCAAACCCGATGTGGTGTCCGACGGCCTCAACGTGCTGTCCTGTTATGGCAGTTCGGATTCAGCCTATGCCACCCTGAGCGGGACCTCCATGTCCAGCCCGGCAGCCGCGGGGTCGGCCTTCCTGCTGCAGGAATATTACAGCAAGCTCCATGCAGGGGCCTTCCTGCGTTCGGCCACCCTCAAAGCCATCATCATACACACGGCTGATCAGGCAGGGCAGTCCCCGGGACCCAATTACCAGAGCGGATGGGGCCTCATGAACATGCAAAAGGCCGCTTCGGTAATTACTTCTGCCAATAGCGACCAGCTGATCCAGGAAAACAACCTGGTCAGTGGCAGTTCCTATACCCTGACACTGACCGCTTCGGGTAAGGGCCCGCTGATAGCCACCATCTGCTGGACGGACCCCAAAGCGGAGGTGGATACCAAGAACCTGCTTAATAACCCCGCCCGTAAACTGGTCAACGATCTTGACCTTCGGATCTCCGACGGAACGACCACCTACCTGCCCTGGACCCTGGACCGCACCCATCCGGTGGCAGATGCCGTCCGCGGCGATGATTCTGTCAACAACGTGGAAAAACTTGTCATCGATAACCCGGTTCCCGGCCAGACCTATACCCTCAAAATCACCCACAAAGGGGTCCTGCAGCGCGGACAGCAGGCCTATTCACTGATTGTCAGCGGGGTTGGCGGCCAGCCTTATTGCAGCTCAGGCCCTTCCAGCAGTGCGGGTTCCCGGATTGACTCGGTGCATTTTTCCAATATCAACTTCATAAACCCGCCGGGATGCACTACTTATACCAACAATACCTCCCTCACTGCCCAGCTGCACCGCGGACAGCTCCTGCCCATTCATATTTCCCTGGGCAGTTGCGATGCCAGCGTGGCTTCCAAAATCGTTAAAGTATATATAGACTATAACAATAACGGCGTATTCGATTCTACAGAACTGGTCGCCCAAAGCGGCGTCATCAACGGCAATGGGTCCTTCGATGCCACCATCACCACGCCCCTTACGCTGGTTACCGGAAATTATACCCTCCTGCGCATCGTGGCGGTAGAAACCGCCAATGCCACAGATGTGCAGCCCTGCGGCACCTACGGAAAAGGAGAGACCCAGGATTACCGCATCCATGTCATCAACCCCACCAGTGATGTCGGGGTCACCCAGACCATCGCTCCGATCGGTACGGCCTGCGCCGAGGATTCCCAGCTGGTCACCGTGCTGATTACCAATTTCGGCAGTACCGCCCAGGCCCAAATCCCTGTTTCCACCACCATTACTTCGGGGGGATCGACCGTGGCCAGCCTGAACTTTACCTACCCGGATACCATCGCGGCCTTTAGTTCGGTTACCTATACTTACCAGGTCCCCTTTCAGGCCGTCCCTTTCAATACGTATACCCTGACCAGCAGGACCAGCCTGGCGGGGGATCAGGACACCACCAATGACCAGAATACGGCCACCTTCATTCCCACTTCCGGCTCTGCCACCCCTTCGGGCCTTGCCGAAAGCTGCGGGGACAACCAGGTCTTCCTGAAATCCAATGCAGATTCCACCAACCTGGCCTTCTGGTACAGCAGTCCGACTGCCACGGTACCCATTGCGGTGGGCAACGACACGTCCACCACGGTGATCCCTTCCAATAAGACCTATTATCTGGGGCTCAATGAAAAAACCGTCCACGTAGGTCCCGCCAGCAAGCTGGCTTTCCCCAGCGGGGGTTACAATAATTTCAGCGGGAATTTTGTGGCCTTCTCCAATAAAGTGCCCCTTACCATTGAAAGCGCCCGGCTCTATATCGGCAGCGCAGGCACCATCAATTTTACGGTGGCCGATACCAGCAATTACAATGCTACCACCGGCGCCTTTAATTACCTGCCGATCTCCAGTACCACCATCAACGTCTACCCTACCACGCCCAATACGCCGGCCCTGGGGACCAATATCAACAGCACCGCTGATACCGGCGCCATTTTCTACCTGAACCTGCCGGTTCCGGAAACGGGGAACCATGTCATCATCATTGATTGCCAGAATGGGGCCAGCATCTTCCGCAATAACCAGATTTCCTCCAACCCCTATCCCCAGGTATCGACCGGCGGAATATTTTCGATCAATGGCAACAGTGCCATCAGTGCTACCAACCCCATCCTGTACCAGCAGTATTATTATTTCTTCTATAACATGAAGCTGCAGCTTGCCAATTGTCCGAGCACCCAGCGGGTACCGGTCGTGGCTGCGGCGCAGACACCGCCTGTCATCAGCCTCAGTGGCAGTATACTTTCCAGCACGCAGGCCATCAATTACCAATGGTACCTCAACGGTCAGCCCATCCCGGGTGCTACCAAACAAACAGATACGGCCATTGCTTCGGGTGTCTATACGGTGGTGGAGGCCAACAGCCTGGGCTGTACCCAGACTTCCAACCAGATTACCTACCTGAGTTCCGGTTTTGGGGATATTTCCATGAAAGTCTATCCCAATCCCAACAATGGTCAGTTCACCCTGCAGTTCCAAAATACCAGTCCGGCTGACCTCAATATCGTACTGACCAATACGCTGGGTCAGGTTGTTTACGAAAGCGGCACCACACCGGGCTTTAGCGGGATATTCAACCAAACCATCCATGTGAACTACCTCAATGCCGGGGTGTATTTTGTAAAAGTTCTGCTGGATAAAAAGCCCTATGTGCAAAAAGTGGTGGTGGCAAGATAGCCCCCCGGAGGTTTGTATCTTTATCGGCTGCGGGCATAAGCGGCCGGAAGGGAGGGCAGAAAAAAAGTGAATATTTTTTTATTTCATAAAAAAAATTATATTTAACATTCATTCGATTGCCTGCCATGAACGGCAACCTTTAGAGCGGGTCTTTGAGACCCGCTTTTTTTTTGAATGAACAGCCTGATTTCTTTCATCAAACTAGTTTAATTGCATGCTGCAGCCCTGGCAAACCGGAAAAGTCATTCGCATAGAAAATGAGACCGAATCAACCCGCAGGTTCTGGATCCAGCTACCGGGTCTGGAAAGATTTGATTTTAAGCCCGGCCAATTTGTGACGGTAGATCTGCCCATTCATGAAAAGCCCAACAAAAGGTGGCGCAGCTATTCGATCGCCTCCTGGCCCGATGGGAGCAATATTTTTGAACTGGTGATCGTGCTGCTGGAAGGCGGCGCGGGCACCACCTATTTTTTCAATGAGGTCCGGGTTGGCAGCGAGCTGACCCTTCGCGGCCCGCAGGGCGTATTTGTATTACCGGAGATCCTGGACAGGGATTTGTTTTTTATATGCACCGGCACAGGCATTGCGCCTTTTCGTTCCATGGCCCATGATATTCTGCTCAGCGGAAAAGCCCACCAGGAGATCTACCTGATATTCGGATGCCGGAAACTGGGAGACTGCCTTTATAAAGGGGAGCTGGAAGAACTGGAAGGAAAACTTCCGGGATTTCATTACCTGCCGACCTTTTCCAGGGAATCCCCGGCACCGGGCCTGCGAACCGGTTATGTACACCAGATTTATGAGCAGATTTGCCAGGAACGGAGTCTCCCCGCTTCGGGCGGCATATCCCTGCAGCCCAGGCCTGCCTCCTTTTATTTATGCGGATGGAAGAACATGATTGATGAGGCCAAACAGCGCATTCAGGCCCTTGGATATGACAGGAAATCCATTCACCAGGAATTATACGGCTAGGTCAATGTGATCCCTATCTTGCTCGTCGGATACCTGTTGGTAGAGTTTCTGGTAAGAATTGCTGCGCCTGGAATGTCTTTTGCGTGAAGTGCTTTTTTTAGCCGGCTTATAGGTAAGCAGGTACACGAAGGGAATGAACAGAATCCCCGCAATAATGAGCCTTGCGGTTTCGGGATGAAAGTCCTGGTGCAGGTTAATGACTGTTTCCATAAATGTGCCTTTTAAAGGATTTGGACTTTAGTATAAACGATTACTCGGGTCATTAATTGTCTCCTTAAGCAAGGTACTTTTACCAAAACGGATTTTGATAAAAGTACCATTGCAGGATTTTTAAATGGGGTATCAGAGTGTGAAGTAAAGCCAGAGCAGAATATAGATCAATAACGGGTTTACTGCCAATCGCACCTACCTGTTAAAAACAGGGGCTCCTTCCCTAAGATCAGCCCGACTGTTACAGCAAGAAACCCAGACTGGAAAATTATTTTTGATTAATAAGGGGCGGCTGTTGCCTGTTGCTCCTTATTCAACAAGCTGTCATATACCATCTGGTATCCTTCATTGCGCGAAGGGGTATGGTCCTTATTAAGCAGCTTTTTCCTTAATGTCACATCGGGCAGTTTCTCTTCCCCTTCGGTCTTCTGTGCGTTTCTCATGACCACGATGGGATCCTTGATTCCGCGGAATTTCAATTCCATGGTGATATATTCCTTTTGCAGTTCCAGGATTTCTGCATGATTGGAGATCATTTCCTTTTCAAGCTGCATGACGCGGGAACGGTTCTTTTTGAGCTGTTTGCTGCGAAGACTGAATCCGGCGAAGGCCGATCCCATCACCAGGGCAAACAGGACCAGAATGTTCATAGAGAATTCGAATGTTAGCATTGTCTAGATATTAATGGTTAGTAAGAAATGTACACAACAAGCTTGCCCGGCTGTAACAAATACAGTCAACAGGTATTGCATTAAAAATTAACAGTAATCCTGCAATAGCATCAAAGCAGTTACTATTAAAATCTAAGTTAGAGATTTGGCAAAAGGCTTAGGAAATTAGTTTATCCACAATGCTCTTTATTGTGTGAATAGCGATGCGTTCCTGTTGCATGCTGTCGCGATGACGGAGTGTAACGGTATTGTCCTGAAGGGTCTGGTGATCGATGGTTATGCAAAAGGGCGTGCCGATGGCATCCATGCGACGGTAGCGTTTACCGATCGCATCTTTTTCTTCATAAAAGCAGCGAAAATGCGGTTTGCATTCCTCCATCACGGAGCGGGCTATCTCGGGCAGTCCGTCTTTTTTGGTAAGGGGAAAAACGGCCAGTTTTATAGGAGCCAGCATGGGCGGGAGTTTCAGCACTACCCGGCTATCTGCTTTGTCGGGCGTGGAGAGGTCTTCTTCGCAGTAGGCTTCGCTGATGACCATCAGTACGGTCCTGTCCAGGCCGATGGAAGTTTCCACCACGTATGGCACGTAATTGCCATAGGGTTTTCCCAGTTCATTGAGGTCGTTGTCAAAATACTGCAGTTTTTTTCCACTGAATTTCTGGTGCTGGCTCAAGTCAAAGTCCGTGCGTGAATGGATGCCTTCCACTTCCTTAAACCCAATGGGGAAATTGTATTCAATATCGCAGGCCGCATCCGCATAATGGGCCAGCTTTACGTGGTCATGGAACCTGTACTGCCCGGCAGAAATTCCCAGGCTCAGGTGCCACTTCATTCTTTCTTCCTTCCAGAATTCGTACCACTGTTTCTGGGTACCGGGCCGGACAAAGAACTGCATTTCCATTTGCTCAAATTCCCGCATGCGGAACACAAACTGCCTGGCGACGATTTCATTTCTGAAGGCCTTTCCGATCTGGGCAATGCCAAAGGGGATCTTCATGCGGCCCGTCTTTTGGACGTTGAGAAAATTGACAAAAATGCCCTGCGCGGTTTCCGGTCGCAGGTAAATGGTATCGGCGTCTTCCGCCACGCTGCCCAGCTGGGTGGAAAACATGAGATTGAATTGCCGGATATCGGTCCAGTTGACCGTGCCGCTGATTGCACAGCTGATCTTATTTTCTTCGATGAGCTGCTTGAGTCCATCAAAATCATTGGCTGCCAGCAACTGGTCCATGCGGGCCAGCAGGGCATCGGCCTCTGCCTTTTTACCGGCTTTTTCCAGTTCATCGGCAAAGCCTTCGATGAGGTGGTCCACACGGTATCTTTTGTTGCTGTCCCGGTTGTCGATCATCGGGTCGCTGAAATTATCGACATGACCGGAGGCCTTCCAGGTGGTGGGATGCATAAAGATGGCAGCATCGATACCCACGATGTTTTCATGGAGCTGGGTCATGGATTTCCACCAGTAATCGCGGATATTCTTTTTGAGCTCGCTTCCATACTGACCGTAATCGTACACGGCGCTGAGTCCGTCATAAATTTCGGAGGAGGGAAATATAAACCCGTATTCTTTGCAATGGGAAATTATTGCCTGAAACCTGTTCGTATCGTTTGCCATAATGGCGGCAAAGATAGTTTTAGAATCGGATTCCAGCAAAGCAGGCCTTCTGTTTGTAACGGGAAGGGGAAGACCCGCCCTCCCCCGGGCTGTTTTAACAGCCCGGCAATTGGCAACAACCCCTATTTTTGCCTTTAATCAATCACCCGTTTCCAGCACATGCCTTCACCCATCCTTTTTAAAACCAAAAAAACGCCCCTGCTTGAAAGATTCGGAGTCTACTATCTCCGGCTTTTCGGAGAACAGACCCTGGATCACCGGGTATTCGATTTCAGTGATGAAGAGCTCGGCAAAAAAGTAGCCCGGATTTCACGAAAAGGCATTTGGCTCTCTGCGCTGACGGGCGGAGTCCTGGTATGGCCTACCATTTATGTGGATGTCCTGTTGCAGGAGCGGCCCTGGCTGGTCCATTACGGATGGACGGCGGCAGTAACCCTGGTTTCGGTGGGCATTGAATTTTACCTGCTTTTTCTCATCGCGCTGAAGGCGGTGCATGAAGTCAGTGAACTGATCAACATACATGCCCATAAAAAGGATTTTCTGCAAAACGGCCCCTTTAACCTGACCAGTATCCTGGCCAGGACGGCCCTGGAACTGCCTGACCCGGAATTGGAAATCCTGGGTATTGATCCTTTTGAGAATATATCCAAAAAGAACCTGCTCATCCTGGGATTGCTCTACAAATTGAAAATCACGCTGACCAATTTCATTGCCAAAGGGCTGCTGCGTTCCTTTGGCGGAAAAACCCTGCTGGGTGTCTCCATCAATTATGTGGCCCTTCCGGTGGAATGTTTCTGGAACGCGGTTGTCCTGCGGCGCGTGGTGGATGAGGCCCGTCTGCGCCTGTTTGGCTTTGCCTTAAGCAATCATATTGCGGACAACGTGCTCCATGACCACCTGCTTAGCCAGCTTTCCGAGGAAGCCAAAATCGGTTGTTTGCGGGCCATTGGCAATGCCGTGGTGATGGCCCAGCATTACCATCCCAATATGGTGGTGCTCTTACTGAGGTTTCAGCACCTCCTTGGCATAAGCCGTGAGATGCAGTATGATGACTGGCAGCTTTTCCTGGACACTTTGAAAAAGGTCAGCGAAAAAGAACGGGATTTCCTGCTGGACCTCTTTACGGTAGCTGCTGCCTTTGACGGAAAGATATCCCGGCTGGAGTCCAACCATCTGGCGGAAGCCTACGGATCATACTATGAGCTGTACCTGCCACGACTTGTGCAGCTGACCGGCCATATCCGGGCGGGCCGTCTCCATGCGGCCGCTTCACTTTGTGTCCTGGACTTTACGGCGGGTTGAGCCGGCCGGCAGGCAGGGAATGTAATCAATGGGGTTCAATCCTGGTTTTTTCTTCGGGCTGCTGCTGGAGGGAACGCTTGGATTCTATCTCCACCTGCTGCACCCATACGGCATATTCATCCGGGTAGATCCGGGAGCCGCTGACCATAGCATAGTGCCGGGTGAATTCTGCCCCGAAATACAGGATCATCGCTGAATAATAAACCCAGAGCAGGATCACGATCACCGATCCGGCCGCCCCGTAGGCCGAACTCAGCCGGCTGTGCCCGAGGTAATAGCCGATCAGGAATTTGCCGGCTAAAAACAACAGGGCGGTTGTAAAGGCCCCCACCCTCACATGGCGCCAGCGGATCTTGGCATCCGGCAGGAATTTGAAAATGATGGCAAACAGGAAGGTGGTTATCAAAAAGGTGAGCAGCAAATTAAAGCTGTAGACGGCGAAAAAGGTGATGGAGGGGAATAGTTGGGTAAGGGTATGGATGAAGGCCTCCATGACTCCGTTGATGAGCAGGGAAACCAACAGCAAAAAGCCCAGACATACTACCATGGAAAATGAAAGGAGGCGGTTGATCAGGATTTTCAGCCAGCCCTTTTTGGGCTTGGCCTTCAGCCTCCAGATATGATTGATGGAATCCTGGATTTCGCCGAAGACGCTGGTGGCACCAACCACCAGGGTGACCAGCCCCACCAGGGTCGCAAAGCCTGCCTGGCCCGAAAGGGCTGCCGAGCGAATGGTCTGTTGTATCTGAATGGCCGCATCCCGGCCAACAAAACTGGCGATCTGGTCGTAAATGGTACCCTCTATGGCCCGGCGGCCATAAAAGAAATCGCTGATGGCGATGATGATGATAAGCATCGCGGGGAGGGAAAAAATGGTATAGAAAGCCAGGGCAGCACTTAGCTTCAGCACTTTGTCCTCTATAAAATTATGGAGAGACAGTTTGATTATTTTCCAAAGCTTGGGAAAGGTCATTGCCATGGCAGGTCTTTATTGTAATTTCTTATTTTGCAGGTGACGGTCCCTGTCGCGAAGGCTCTTTTTTTCCAGATTCCTTTCCAGGGCTTCGGTGAGGTCCACCCCGGTCTGGTTGGCCAGGCAGATCAACACCCACAGCACGTCGGCGAGTTCATCGGAGAGCTCGGAGCCTTTGTCGGATTCCTTGAAAGACTGTTCCCCATAGATCCTGGCCATCAGACGCGCTACCTCACCCACCTCTTCGGTCAGGATCGCCAGGTTGGTCAGTTCGCTGAAATAGCGGACCCCTTTGGTGGCGATCCATTGGTCGACCAGCTGCTGGGCCTGCCTGATGGATATCTCTTTCCTGGAACCGGGTGTCTCACTCATATAATCTTCCTTATTAAAATTACTATATACTTATATATATATAACTCCTGACAAATACGTAGCGGCCCGACCGGTCATAAGCACCCTTCCCTGCTTCCATTCACAGGCGAGATAGCCCCTGCGTTGGGAGAGCTGTACGGCAGCGAGTTTGGATTTCCCCAACACCCCGGCCCAGTAGGGAACCAGGGCTGTATGTGCCGATCCGGTCACGGGATCCTCGTCGATCCCCGACTGGGGAAAAAAGCAACGCGACACGAAATCAGTCTCTTTTCCCGGGGCGGTCACCAGCACCCCCCTCACCGGCAGGGTCTTCAGCAGGCCCATGTCAGGGGACAGGTTTTCAATATCCTGCTGGCCTGCCAGCACGGCCATATAATCAAAAGAGGTCTTAAAAACCGCCACCGGAGTGGTTTTCAAACCGGCAGCCAGCGCGGGGGGCAGCTCACAGGCTACAGGGGGGTCTTCCGGGAAATCGAGGGTCAATCTGCCTCCGGGTGCTTTTTTCACCATCAGCGGCCCGCTTTTGGAATGAAAGACCAGGGTATCGCGTTCCACTCCCAGATGGTGAAAATATACATGGGCCGATGCCAGGGTCGCATGGCCGCAGAGGGCCACTTCCACAGAGGGTGTGAACCACCGGATGGCGAAGTCCCCGCCCTGGGGGACGACAAAGGCCGTTTCAGCCAAATTATGCTGGGAGGCTATTTGCTGCATCAGGCCCTCGGCAGGCCATTCCTGCAGGGGCACCACCGCTGCGGGGTTGCCGCCAAAGGTTGCCTCCGCAAAGGCATTGACCACATAGACTTTCATTTCCATATATAAACCCTTTATTGTATGGTTAGATCGCTGGAGAAGGCGGCCACTGCGCTGTTACTCCCGGTTCCTGGAATCCATCAGAATGGTAACCGGGCCGTCGTTGAGAAGTTCCACCTGCATATCTGCTCCGAACTCCCCGGTTTGGATCTCCTTACCCAACTGTGCCTGCAGGGAGGCAATCATTTCCTCATAGTAAGGAATGGCGATGGCCGGTTTGCTGGCCCGTATATAGGAAGGCCGGTTCCCTTTTTTGGTAGCAGCATGCAGGGTAAACTGGCTTACCAGCAGAATATCCCCGCCGGTGTCTTTGACCGAAAGATTCATCACCCCTGCCGCATCGTTGAAAATACGAAGCTGGACGATCTTGCCGCTCAGATACTCAATATCTGCCGGCGTATCGGCATCCTCGATGCCCAGTAAAACTAGTAAACCGGGCCCGATGGCAGATTTTATTTTCCCGTTGATTGTTACACTGGCCCTACTGACCCGCTGGATAACTGCCCGCATTCCCTGTGATTGATTTTATTGGTAATTTTAGGCCATGAAGATAGATGTTTCCAAAGAGATTTTTTTCAAAACCGCCCGCAGCGGCGGAAAGGGCGGCCAGAACGTGAATAAGGTGGAAACCATGGCCGAAGGTTATTTTCACATCGGGCAGTCTGCCCTTCTTACCGATGAGCAGAAAGCCAGGCTGACCGACAAACTCTCCCAAAAAATAAATGCCGAGGGTTATCTCAAAGCCAGGTCGCAGGAACATCGCTCCCAGTTGGATAATAAAACGGCGGTCATCCAAAAAATGGAAGACTGGATTGAAGGCGCACTCAGAAAGGAAAAGAAAAGAATAGCCTCAAAACCCGGCAGGGCGTCCCGGGAAAAAAGAATCGAAGCCAAAAAAAAACTGGGGCAGACCAAGGAAGGCAGAAAAAAAATACGACTCCCGGAACACTAAATCCCACTCGCCAAAATTGCGTTGGTATCACCAGCCCTGGGAAGCTGCCCGCTAAAAAAGGCAAATGAGGCATCTGCCTTTTTATATTGACCTAACAATCCGCCGGAGGCCCTCCGGCCCACAGGACCATGGTAAAGCTCCTTACCTACCTGAGCAACTACTCTTAGTCGTATATTTAAACACTTACATAAATTAGATGTATGCACTGAATCAATTGCAATTCTGATCATCGTATATCCATCTATGATGGTTTATCATGAAATCATGTGATTTTGATCATGGGGGTCCAAAGGAAAATGAGTATATTCAAAACCGAAAATATACTGAGTCGCATTCCAGCTATGATGTAAGTTTTTATTGCTTTTTTGGTATACAATAACCATTACACCTGCCTATATGTTTGAATCATTCAAAATCCGGTTGTCATGACGGGGCTTCGGAAAATGGCCCTTGTCTCCCTGATTGTTTTACCGGTGCTGCTGGTGGTCGTTTACGGATTTATGCAAACCCGAAATCAGCAAATCAGACAGGTATACGAGGAACGCCAGACCATGGCCACCATGGCAGCCCATATCGTTCACGAAAAGCTGGACCACCTCCATGACATCGGCATTTCCCTGTCCACCCGGCCGGCCTTTTTGAAGTATTGTGAACAAGGCCGCTGGAAGGAGGCCATTTTGCTGATGAATGACGTACCCGCAGGTTTCCCTTATATCCACCATGTTTTAGTGACCGACACCGCCGGCCGGCTGCTGGGGGCCACCCATCCCCATGCGGGGGCAGGGAAGGCCGACCTGTCAGGCCAGGACTGGTACCTGGGGGTGAAAAAACAATGGCAGCCCTATTTGTCGGGCGTATATCTGGACCCCTCAGACAGCTCAGGACTCCTAATCAGCCTGGCGATTCCCGTAGCAATCAGGCCAGCCAGACCCTCCTGCATCCTGGTCGTTCAGGCCAGCGTGACCGAACTGCTGGCATGGAATAAAGACATAAAAATTGGCCGAACAGGTTTTATATATATAGTAGACCAGCAGGGACATCTGGCCGGCGGACCGGAGATGATTTCCAAAGACAGGGTAGTGGACTATTCCAGGGTGCCGGCGGTTCAAAAAGCATTGCAGGGGCAAACAGGCACCCAGGTGCTGTTTAACCCGGCGATGAAGCAGGAACGGCTTTCTGCCTTTGAACAGGTGGAAGCCTATGGCTGGGCTGTCATCGTGGAACAGGAAGCGGGGGCAGCCCTGTCGTTTGGCTATAGCCTGCGCTCCCTCGCCCTGTTTTACGGCTTTGCCCTGCTAGCGGCCCTGTCCTTTGCCTTTGTGTTTGTCCGGGAGATGAGCCAGCGAAAAGAGTCGGAAAAAAAACTATCCGGGTATGCGGAACTGATCGACCAGGCGCCTGTTCTTGTGCGTGACTTCAGTGGCCGGATACGGTTTTGGAATAAAGGCATGGAAAAACTCTATGGCTGGACCGCTGGGGAAGCCATCGGACAAAAGGCCTCTGAGGTGTTTTCCTCAGACCCTTCTATACCCCTGGGTGAAATAGAGGGCGAGTTGCAACAGCACGGTGAATGGCAGGGCAAGCTCCTGCACAGCCGTAAGGACGGAAGCAGGCTGCATGTGCTTAGTCACTGGTCCTTGCACCGGGATCACCAGGGAAAGCCGGTCTCCATAGTGGAAATGAACCAGGATATCTCCTCACAGATTCAGTCCGAGGAACAGCTACGCCTATCCGAAGAGAATAACCGCCTGATGATATCCCTTGTGAAAGACTATGCCATTATCAGGCTGGACAATTCCGGAATGGTGGCAAGCTGGAACATGGGAGCAGCCATCATGAAAGGTTACAGCCAGGAAGAAATCCTGGGAAAATCTTATGAAATTTTTTACACCCAGGCCGACCGGCTTGCTGGCGTACCCGGTCAGAACCTGCGTCATGCATTCCAAGAGGGCCGCTATGAAACGGAAGGCTGGCGGGTGCGCCAGGACGGCACCAGATTCTGGGCCAACGTAGTCTATACTGCCCTGCTGGATGACAAAGGCCATCTCTACGGTTATTCAAAAATCATACGGGACATCACTGAAAAAATGAATTACCAGGAAGACCTGGAATCCCTGAAGCGTCAGATTGACCAGTCCACCGATGCCATTTATACGGTTGACAATAATACCCTGCTGCGCAGCTGGAACCAGGGCGCCGAACATATGTACGGTTATACCCGGGAAGAAGCCATTGGAAAAAACCCCAATGACCTGCTGCAAACCGTCCTTCCCTCTCAAAATATCAGGGAGGCCATGGATATCCTTAAACAGCAACACTCCTGGTCCGGGGAATTGCAAAGGGTCACCAAATCAGGCAAAACCGTCTTTGTCCTGGGCTCTGTAAGCGTCAGCCTAAACCGGGACGGGGAAGTAACCGGCGCAATTTCGGTCAACATGGACATCACCCGGGAAAAACAGTTAAGAAAGCAGGTGGACCAGCTTGCCCTGCTGATCGATCACTCTACCGATGCCATCATCACCAGGACGGTGGAGGGACGGATCCTTACCTGGAACAAAGGCGCTGAAAACCTCTTTGGGTACAGCCGGGAGGAAGTGCTCGGCCGTTCGATCCGGGAGCTGCCTATTAATGACTTTCGTTCAGAGGATTTCAATAGGGTGGAAGCACTGATCAAAGAAAGGGGCCTGTGGCAGGCGGAAATGGATTTTTACCACCGGAATGGATCGCATTTTTTTGGCATGGTTACCGGCAACGGCATCAAAAACGAGCAAATGGAAATCGAGGCGTATATCTTCATTTTTCGGGATATCACGCGCCGCAGGAAACTGGAGGAAGAGCTTCAGTCGCTCAATCAGTCGCTGGAAGAAAAAGTGAAGGCAAGGTCCGAACAGGTCTATAAGAATGAAAAACGCTACCGCGCACTGCTTGAAAACAACTATGATATCATTTCCCTGCTTGATCAATCCTTTACCATTTTTTACCGCAGCCCTTCGGCAGAAAGGGTGATGGGTTGGACCAATGAAGAAATGATTGGCATTCCGGGTACCGCCAAGGTACATCCGGATGACCTGGGGTATACCCGGGAGCAAATCGCTGCGGTCCTGTCCAACCCAGGCAAAAAGATCAGGTTGTCGTTTCGCAACAAACACAAAGACGGTCATTTTCTCTGGCTGGAAGGCTCCGTCACCAACCTGCTGGAAGACCCCCATGTACAGGCCATCGTATTCAATTTTCGTGATATAACCGACACCAGGATGGCGGAGGAAAATCTGCGGGCCAGCGAAGAGCATTACCGCATGCTGGTAGAACAGTCGGTAGATGGCATTTTCCTATCGGATGCCCGCGGATACTATCTGGATGTCAATTCAGCCGGTTGCCAGATGCTCGGATATGCGGGCAGGGAAGACCTTATTGGAAAAAACATATCCGACCTCATTATAGAGGCGGAAGCGGAACGCATCCCCCAGGAAATGGCCCGGCTCTCCGGGGGGGCCACGGCCATCTCCGAGTGGCATTTCCGCAGAAGGGACTCTTCTGTTTTTATCGGGGAAATCATTGCCAGGGCGCTGCCGGATGGCCGCCTGCAAGCCATCCTGCGAGATATTACCGAACGCAAAAAAGCGGAAACGGCCCTGATACAGAGTGAGCAAAAATACCGGACCTTCATTGAGCGGATCACAGTGGCCTTTATCGCCCTTGACAGAAACTGGTGCTATACTTACCTCAATAAACAGGCCGGGGAGCTTATCGGGCTCAATCCGGCCGAACTCATTGGCAAAAATGTCTGGGACATATTCCCGGAAGCCATCGGTTCGCCAACTTATATGGGCTTTCACAGGGCGCTAAAGGAGCAGGTCTACGTGACCGTTACCGATTATTTCGAACCCCTTGACCTATGGCAGGAAAATCATATCTACCCATCTTCCAACGGGCTTTCCGTATTTATCCGCAATATCACAGAAAGCAAAAGGGCTGAGAGGGAACTTAAAGCCATTGAGGAGCAAAGACAGGCCCTGGCTGCGCGAAACTCCACCATCCTCAATACGCTCCCGGCAAGTATTGCCCTGATCGACCAGTTCGGTTGTATCATTGAGATCAATGAATCCTGGAAGAACTTTATGGCCGCCAACAGGGATTGGGGCCGTGGCAGCGAGATCGGGGATAATTATAAGGAGAACGCGGCCCAATCGGTTGGACAAAGCCTCCAAGACAGGGAAAAAGTCACGCGGGGGATTGAAGAAGTGCTGCATGGACGACTGAGAGAATTTGTACATGAGTACCCCTTTCAAAGCAGGGATTTGATAAAATGGTTTCGCATGGTCGTATCCCCTTTGCGGGAAACCAACCAGGACGGCGCGGTCATCATGCACCTGGACATCACCGAACTCCGGAGGCTGGAGCAGCAGCGTATGGAAAGTAAAATGGAAGAACAAAGGAAAATTTCCAGGGCCGTCATCATCGGTCAGGAAAAAGAAAGGAATGCGTTAGCGCAGGAACTCCACGATAATGTTAACCAGATACTGGCCGGCACCAAACTGTTCCTTTCCATTGCACAAAAAGACCCTGTAAACAGCCGGGAACACATTGGGGCTTCCATGGAAAACCTGCAGGCAGCCATTGAGGAAAACCGGCGGCTTGCCCACCGCCTTATCACGCCCGACTTTGAAGAAGCAGGGCTGCATGTGCGCCTGGCTAGACTCCAGGCCGTCCTGAAACTTTCGGGAATACAAACCGTGTTGGACACCAATGGCCTGGATGAAGGAAAACTGAATAATGAGCAAAAGCTGGCTATTTACAGAATCGTGCAGGAGCAAAGCAGCAATATCCTTAAGTATGCGAAAGCCACCCTGGTTACCATGGTGCTCAAAACCGAGGAAAACCGGTTTTATATGAAAGTGGCAGATAACGGCCAGGGTGCCCATCTGAAGAAAGCATCCGTCGGCATCGGAATGAGAAATATAAAAAACAGGATGGTCCTCCTGCATGGGGAAGTCGATATACAAACCTATCCGGGGCAGGGCTTTTCCCTTTCAATGGGTTTTCCATTACTGTCACAGCAGACGGCCGGGGTGAATCAGTCCGCGGTGTAATCGATGCCGAGTTTTTCAAAGAATGCGGCCTGAGGCAGTTCCCTGATTTCCCCGGGAGCCATATCCCCGAGCTGGATGCCTTCAATGGAAATCCTGATCAGCCGCCTGCAGGGGTGATGCAGGGCCTTTACCATTTTTCGCACCTGATGAAATTTGCCTTCTGTGAGGGTAAGCACCAGCCAGCTATAGGGAGGAAAAGCCCTTTCCTGATTCCAGTCCCTGAAATAGGTGCCGGGATCTTCCACCAGATCTGCCAGGCAGGGGCTGGTCCGGTACCATCCGCCGCCCCTGACCCGGATGGGTATTCCCTGGCGCAACTGTTCCAGGCTTTGAGGGCTAACCGTATTTTTGACCTGGACCAGGTATACTCGCCGGTGTTTTCTTTCCCCCTCAAAGAGCAGCCTGGTTACCTTCTTATCGGTTGACAGCAGCAGCAGCCCTTCGGAATGATTGTCCAGCCTGCCAATGGCATGCGTACCCGGCGGAAAATCATATCCCAGGTCCCCGAGCAATGCCACCGGATGGGTGCTGACAAACTGGGACACCATATTGCATGGCTTGTTGAGGATAAAATATCGGTGAGCGCCGGATTCCATGGATTGTATATCAATAAGAGGGCCGGGTGAAGGTCTCCCGGCCCTAAAAGCCCGGATGGTCTTCCATCAGGGCCCGGAGTTGTCAAACCCCTTTCTACATTCTTACCTGTTTTGCTTTGAGGGCATCCAGAATTTGCTGCTGTTTGGTGACTTCCTGCTGCTGGGCATCCTGGTCCTTTCGGTTCTGTTCCAGTTCATCGAGGGCCTTTCTCAGCTTTTTCTGCAGGCTGCCCTGGTCATCGAGGAGCTTATCCATTTTCTTGTGCGCTTTTTTCATGGTCTCGTCATCGGAATGGATATTATCCTGCATCAGGGCCGTTTGTTTGACCTGCTCATTTTTGTTGTCGCTGATATCGGACTGCAGGCGGCGGATCTTTTTTTCCAGGCTGGTCTGGTCATCTGCGAGGTTGCTGAGTTTCTTCTGGTTCTTTTTGACCAGGTCCTGCTGCCTGGAAACCTCCACATCGGTATTGCGCGCATCGACCACCGGGGTCAGTCTATTCAAAAAGGCTTTGGCTTCCTGGACCTGGGTAGAGACCATGGCCGTCCCGCTGCTGTCGCTCAGGCGTTGCAGGATGTCCTGTCCCGACCGGGTGGGGAGCAGGGTAAGGATGGTCACATCCCTTTCCTTTCTTTTGCGTTCGATCTTAAAATACAGGTCACTGGGTGTATTGTCCGCGGAATCCAGCCGGGCGGACCGGAAAACGGTGAACCCCTTGGAGGAGGATCCCTTATAACCCATTTTTCCCATATAATCCTTCAGGGCTGTCTCTACCACATCCTGTGAATAGGGCAGCTCGACCATGGCAGCCGGCTGCAGGGTCTTCTGGTAATCGATTTTTCCATCATAGGCCTGTACCTGGGCGTGCACAGATAAGGACAGTCCCAGGGCGGTCAGTAAGAGTAAAAAATAACGCTTCATAGTAGAATGGTTTAGGTAACCCGGCAAAATTAAGCACATGGCATTAATTATAGCGTTAATTTCACTTCAATAAATATCCGCCGCCGAAGGTTACTTTTGCGCATAAAACTGAATTGATTGAGCAGTATTAAAAAATTAGCCGGCCAGACCATCTGGTATGGAGCCAGTTCCATCTTTGCCAGGTTACTGAACTACATGCTGACCCCTTACCTGACTTTTGCCTTCCGCAAGACCCCGGATTATGGTAAAATGAGCCTGGTATATGCCCTGATTCCTTTCTTATATACCTTGGTTCTCTTTGGTTTTGAAACCGCCTATTTCCGCTTTATCCAGAAAAAGGAATATGAAAAGGATGTCTATAACACCGTCTCCTCTTCACTGATCATCTCCACGGCTATTTTCACAGTCCTCACCGTATATTTTAACCACCAGATAGCCGCCTTTATCGGAATCGCCAATCATCCCGAATACATCACCATCAGCGCCTTCATCATTGCTTTTGATGCCATTTCCACCCTGCCCTTTGCCAAATTGCGCCATGACGGAAGACCCCGGAAATTTGCCCTGATCCGGGTCTCAGGCATCCTGCTCAACATTGCGCTCACCTTTTTCTTTCTCTCGGTCTGCCCCGCCCTGTATAAAAAACACCCGGACAGCATTTTGCTGTTCATCTACAGTGCCGGCTTCGGGGTTGGCTATGTGCTGCTGGCCAACCTGATACAATCCCTTTTCCAGGTCCTGGCCCTTTCCAGGGAGCTCCTTCAGTTCCGCTGGCGGATCAATGTCAAACTCTGGAAAGAGATCGTCATTTATTCCCTGCCCCTGACCATCGCAGGCTTTGCCGGCGTGGTCAATGAAACCTTTGACAGGATCATGCTCAAAAAATGGAATTCCTTAAGCGGGGATGCGGCCATTATCCAGGTGGGCATATACAGCGCCTGTTATAAACTATCGATTTTGATCAGCCTGTTCGTGCAGGCCTTCCGTATGGGTGCAGAACCCTTTTTTTTCAAGCAGTCCTCCCAGGAGGATGCTCCCCGTACTTTTGCCAGGGTGATGAAATTTTTTGTAATCGTCATCTGTGTCATGTTCCTGGTGGTGGCCCTGTACCTGGACGCCTGGAAGGACCTTTTCATCAAGGACCCCAAAATGTGGGAAGGCCTCAAGGTGGTGCCCATCCTGCTGTTCGCCAATATGTTCCTGGGAATCTATATCAACCTGTCCATTTGGTACAAACTGTCCCATAAAACCACGGCCGGGGCTTATATTACCCTGATCGGCGCCGCAATCACGCTGGCCATCAACTATCTTTTCATCCCCCGCTTCAGCTATATGGCATGCGCCTGGGCAACCTTCCTGTGCTATGGGACCATGATGGTGATCTCCTACCAGTGGGGGCAGAAATCTTACCGGATTCCCTATGCGACCAAAAAACTGGTGGCCTATATGGTGATCGTGGCCATGCTTTACTTCATCCACCATTTCATAACCGGCCTTTTTACCGGGGAAATCTTCAGCCTTGCCCTGGCCACCCTGCTGACCGCCGGGTATATGCTTTTTGTAGTCCGCATTGAAAAAAAGGAGTTCCAGAAACTGCCATATGTGGGCAAATGGATCAGGTAATCGGCCTGCCATCTACAGGGGCCCGGCATGGCCCAAAAAAACTGGCAGGGACTCAGCGCAAAAAAGGATTATTACTCTTTTCAAATCCGATCGTGGTCGGCTCGCCGTGACCCGGGTATACGACTACTTCATCGGGCAGGGAAAAGAGCTGCTCCCTTATACTGCTCAGCAGGGTCTGGTGATCGCCCCCCGGCAGGTCCGTGCGGCCAATGCCCAGCCGGAAAAGCACATCCCCGCTGATGATGAACTGCTGCTCCCGGCAGTAAAAACAAATATGCCCGGGTGAATGGCCGGGAGTGAAGCGCACTTCCAGGGTATCGTCCCCGAGCTGCACCAGGTCCCCCGCTTTGAGATAGTGCAGGGGTCCGCGGTAGTTCTCAAAGGGCATGTTCCAGCGCAGGCCGGCTTCGGCTGCGAAATCAAGCACAATCTTTTCCCGCTCATGGATATGCAGGTCGAGCCCATAGCGTTCATGAATGAATTTATTGCCGAAAACATGGTCCAGATGACAGTGGGTATTTAACAAAATTTTGGGATACAGGCCGGCGGTATCAAAAAAATCCTCGAGCTGTTTTCTTTCCTGGCCAAAATAACAGCCCGGATCGATGATGCAGCAGGCATCCTTCTCATTGTAAAGCACGTATGTGTTCTCCTGGATGGGATTGAATACAAATGATTTTACGGTTAACATTTTAGGACTGTTTTACGTTCAAAATGAATTTCCCCGATAATAGGGATTGTTATAACTTTAAAAATTCAAAGAATAGGTATGCAAGTTTATCAGAATATGCTGAAGCGAAAAGAATTTTTTTGGATGCTGCTGGGGTTATTTGTCATTACAAACAGGGGGCTTGCCCAGGTGAATACGGTCGAGTTTGGCAAGAACAGGGTTCAATTCAATAAATTCAAATGGAAATACTACCAGACCCAGAATTTCAATACCTATTTTTACGAAAACGGCCAGCCCCTGGCCAAATATGTTGCCCAGATCGCAGAAAAGGAATTGCCCAGTATTGAGCAGTTTGTGGAATACGGTCTTCAGCGCAGGGCCAACCTGGTTTTATATAACAGCTTTAATGATATGGAGCAGTCCAATATCGGGCTGAGCATGGACTGGCAGACCACCGGAGGCATTACCAAACTGGTGAACAACAAGGTGGTGCTCTATTCCACCGATGACCAGAACAAGCTGCGCATCCAGGTGCGCCAGGGCATTGCAAAAATACTGCTGGAAAACGTGTTATTCGGCGATGACCTGGGGGAATTCGCCACCAACCAGGCCCTGCTCGATCTGCCGCAGTGGCTAACCGACGGATACGTGGAATACGTCGCGGAGAACTGGAGTACGGAGCTGGATGACCAGCTGAAAAGCGCCCTGCTCTCCGGGAAATACAATAATTTTTACCAGTTCGCTTATGAAAAGCCCAACCTGGCGGGCCATTCCTTCTGGAACTATATTGCCAGAAAGTACAAAAAGGAGAATGTCACCTATTTCCTCTACCTGGCCAGGGTATACCGCAACCTGAACAGTGCCTCCCAGCGTATATGCAAGAAAAAATTCAAGGAAGTCCTGAAGGACTTTATGGAACAGGAAGGGGATAAATACAACCAGGATATCCGGGGACGCCGGAATTTTCCTAAAGGCAGCATTTCGGTGGTGGAAGACATCAGCCCGGCCAAAGACTTTTTTCACTTCTCCCCCAATCCGGCCCCGCGCAGCCAGACCTATGCGGTGGTGGAGTTCAACCATGGGGTGAACTGCGTGATTCTTCATGAAAACTTCATCTACAAAAAAATACTGCTTAAAAGCGGGGTGCGCAGCAATGAAAACCAGATCAACCCCCATTACCCCCTGATATCCTGGGATCCCAAAGGCACCCGGCTGGCGGTGGTGTACTGGAAGGAGGGCAAAGTGCGCCTGTTTGTCTATGACATCATCGCCAAATACAAGCCCATCGTGCAGGACCTGCCCTTTGAGCAGGTGGAGGACTTTAAATACATGCTTGACCAGAACACCCTGATCTTCAGCGCTGTCAAAAAGGGTCAATCCGATATTTTTGTGTACAAAATGGACAAGCAGTCCCTGGAACAGATTACCAACGACCCCTACAATGACCTGGACGCCAGTTTCGTTTCCTTTCCGGGCAAAACAGGCATCATCTATTCCTCTAACCGGCCCTCTGGTGCAGCTTCCAGCAGTGACACGGTTCTTGCCTCCAACAACAGGTACAATATCTTTTTGGTGGACAACTGGAACAAGAGTGAATTCAAGCAGATATCCCAGCTCTCGCATATGAAATTCGGGGATGCCAGGTATCCCATGCAGTATAACAATTACCACTTTACCTTCATCAGTGATGAAAACGGCATCTCCAACCGTTATGCCGGGCTCTTTACCACCAGGCGGGCTGGGATCGATACCATTTACCGCATCGGTGATGAGATCCTGCGCAATCCCGATGCCAGGGAACTGGACAGCACGCTGAAAGCCAACCAGAAAACCGAACCTGACTCCGTATTCAGTTTCGCCATTACCAACGACTCCTCCTACGTTTTCCCCATCACCAATTACCAGAGCGGACTCAAAGAAACCAAGATCGCCGGAGACAACGGGCAGGTCAGTGAAGTTCGTCAGGAGGGAGACCTGAAATTCCTCTATAAGCTTAAAGTGGATGAGGCGGCCCTTAAAAAAAGGAATGTCAATCCAAAGATGACCGATTACCGCCAGCAGACCATCCTCAGTGCCCGGGTGCAAAGCGGGACAGCCCTCAAATTTCAGCAGCAGTCCTACACGGACTCCTCCAAAAAGCAGCAGGATGTTTTTCAGAGCGAATTTGAGCAGGAAAAAAAGGATACCACCGCCCAGCTGGCAGACAAAGCCCAGGCGGAGCCGGTACAAAAAACCGAAGAGGAACCCCTGCTAAAAAAAGCCAAGTTATTTGATTATAAACTTAAGTTTTCGGTAGACAATTTCTCTGCCGGCTTTAACAATGATGTGCTCGTAAACCGGTACCAGACCTTCACGGGATCCCTGCCCATCAGCCTGGCTTCGGCAGACGCTTTTAGCGGCATGTTCAAAGCCTCCATTTTCGACCTTTTCGAAGATTTCAGGTTTACCGGCGCCATCCGCCTGCCCTTTTTCGGCGGCGGCAGCAGCTCCCAGCCCATCGCCAATTATAACGGCAACTCTTTCTATCCGAGCAGCGCTTCGTTTTTTGACGGCAGCGGCGAATATTTTGCCAGGGTGGACTACCTCAAAAAACGGGTTGATTATTCCCTGCTCTATTACCGCGCGACGGATGTCGGAAACGCCAATATCGTAGACCCGGCGGCTTTTTCGGGTCCCAATTATTTTGCCAAGTCCATTACCAATCTTTACCAGGCCATTTTTAAATACCCCTTTGACAAGGTACGCAGCCTTCGGCTGTCCCTGGGCGTGAGAACCAGCAAATGGGTGCTGCAGCCGGACGGATTCAGCGCCAATGATTCCATTGGGCTGGTGGCACCCGACGCCAATAAGCAGACCTATGCCCTGGTCCACCTGGAATATGTTTTCGATAATACCATCATGAAGGCCACCAATATCTGGAACGGGCTTCGGTATAAATTCTACATGGATTTCAATAACCAGCTCAACCAGCCTGCCACCACCGGAGAGGGCAAGCATATGTTCAATTTCGGTTTTGACGCGAGGTATTATTATCCGATCTACCGCAACCTGATCTGGGCCCTGCGGGGTGCCGGGGATTTTTCCTGGGGTAACCAGAAGATCATTTATTACCTGGGTGGAACCGATGGATGGCTTTTCCCCAAGGCCAACCAGCAGCCGACTCCCGCCAACGATACCTATTATGGATTTCAGTCCCTGCAGAACCTGCGCGGCTTCGACCAAAACGTAGCCAATGGCAATAATGCGGTGGTCATGAGCAGCGAATTCCGCCTGCCGGTTTTTGCCACCCTTTTCAATAAACCCATCAACAACGCATTCCTTCGCAATTTCCAGGTGATCCAGTTCTTTGATTTGGGAACGGCCTGGAATGGCGCCTATAATAAAATTGGCAGGCCAACGGATGTATACCCGGGAAACAATGTCACGGTCCTGATCAAGGCTGGTGGCATCGGCCCTTTTGCAGGCAGTTACGGCTTTGGGGTACGCAGCACCCTGCTGGGATATTTCCTGCGCCTGGACGCCGGATGGGAAATGAATACCTTTTTCGGGGGAAAGCCACTGCTGCAGTTTTCCATGGGGGTTGATTTCTGATGCGTCGCCAGTCCTAATCAAAGTCAGTTCTCCTGCCCCTGTCTTCCGGTTCCACCAGGGATTGGTCTGGTTTGATTACTCCAGGCCGCTACTGGCTGCAACATGTTAAAACAGTCCCGGGGGGCCGTCTTCCAAGACCTCTGGCGACACGATGCCCCTATCCTGGGCGTCCCTGCACTGGTCATGGAACAATTCAGCCCCGGCAGCCTGTCCAATATGGCCTGCTGATTGACAGGCTGCGGTTTTCAAAGAATCCCTCTCGGGCTAATTCTCCCCTGCCATGAAGCGGGTTATCGGCCTTTTTATCTACAAGGCAGCATCAAGAGAACCTGTCCCCTTTTCCAAAGCAAGCCTCCCCGGTATACTGCCTGGCGATGCGGTCCTCCGGTTTTCTGTCAGCACAGTAAAGCACCAGCAGGAAAAACCATTCCAGCGGTTTCATGAGCAAATAGACCCAGTCTGAAATCCAGGGATTTCCCAGGACATCATACAAGCGGGTCGCGTCTTTACCCAGGCGGTCATAGTATTTTCTGACCGGGCGGTGAAGCCAGGGGAGCCTGTCTTGCAAGAGTTCCTCAAAGGCGTTGGATACCAGCAGCTGTCTGTTGACGATGATGGTACTCCCGTGCCGCTTGCCATAGCGCAGCGGCCTGACAAAGTTTTCATGCCCTTTGGCCGCAATCGTACACAGGTAATGTCCCCCGCAAACCACGCCCCGGCACTGATAATCCAGCTTTGAAAATCCGTGCTTATAGGTCTGCGTGAATGCCTCTATCACCGAATCGGGCTTCTGACCAAAAATCAGGAGCGCCCCGGCGATGCAGGCCAGTACGGGCAGGCAAAGAACCAGCAGCACCGGCCATTTTTGAACCGGCCGCAAACACAAAATGGTCCAGGCAAGACCTTCCCAGTATCCGGAAGCCTTCCGGGTCTGCGCACCGGCTTCACGGAGGAAAAGGCGGTGGTTGTCTGCCAGGGCCAGGACAAAAGCCATCACCACCGGCATATTGCCTATCAGCAAAAAAATAGCAGTCCCCGACAGGTTATTCCCCAGATGGACCGCCATGATTATATTGAACGGAATGGCGATCATCAGCAGACAGTTGCAGATCACTTCCAAAAAGGGGGGAGCCGTCCTTTTGCGGAGCCTGCTGTATAAAAATGCCAGCTGACAGCATATGATGAGTACATATATACTCAGGCGGTGCGCAGGGGAAAAAATGGCACTGTCCCCGCAACAATCATTTTTTTTATTCACCTCGTCAAGGAGCATCCATGCAGGAAACAGGATCACCGAGGTCAGCTCCACAGTAAGGATAAGGGCCTTGTTTTTTAATCTGCTTCCCTTGATGAGAAAATGCAGAAACTCGAAGGTGATCAATAGGGAGGGTCCGCAGATGATCAGAATAAAGAGGCTAACAGGTATCCATTCCATAATAGGGGATTATTGGCAGCCATCAGCGGATGGCATGGCTGATTTTTTTTAAGGTGAGGTAGATCAGGGTCAGCAGGATGGAAAAGCAGGTGATCATCCCCCAGGCATAGCGGTCAGAAAAAGGATGTATCAGGATCCCGGCAATACCCCTGATCAGAGCAAAGGGGTCGGTCAGCAGGTCCCAGCTGTTATAGCGCATATACCTGCCTACATAAACGCCCAGTGCATTGAGCCACATGATGGGAATCAAAAAAAGCAGGGCGGGCATTTTCTGAAACCGGGCCCTCATGAGTTTTTCCATTTGCCTGACAGAGAGTATACCCAGCAGCAGGCCATTCCAGGCAAAAGACAGGATCATCACGAGGTCAAACCAGTCGGGGACCAGAAAATCATTGTAGCTGTCCCCCAGGTGGTAAAGGTCAGTGAGGATATAAAAGGAATTGGGGATAAAGGCGAGCCAGCAGCCAAACAGCAGGTAGAAAACCAGCTTACCCCCTGCCATGCGTAACCGGCTGCCAGCCAGGCTGGTCATGAGCCAGGGCAGATAGGCCAGTAAGAGGTTCCAAATCAGGAAGACAAAAGTCAGCCGGTGGGTGTGAACCACCCGAAACAATACCAGCAGGCAACTGAAGGCCATGGCGGCCGAAAGCAGCCGGTCCACGGAGGTCCGCAGGAAAAATATCCTTTGGTACAATAGCGATAAAGTCGTTTTAGTGTTCATATGATTTTGGGTATAAAAATGAAGCAGGCTGTCAGGAAGGCCGCCAGGGAAGCGACCAGGACCGCCCCTGCAGAAACATCCTTGATGAAACGGATGGAAGGATGCCTGTCCCGGGAAATAAAATCCATGATCTTCTCAATACAGGTATTGAACATTTCCGCTGTCCAGACCAGGCCTATCATGCCCGTAATGGCAAGGGCCTCCCCTTCTGAAATATGGAAAAAAAATCCGGCCGCTATCACCGCGAGGGTAGCCAGGCTATGGAGCAGGGCATGTCTTTCTGATGTTAGAAAAAGGTAAACGCCCCGAAAAGCGTGCACAAAGCTCGACGGCCTGAAGGGAGATGACCATTTAGGACTGGTTGACATGGTGTTGGATTTGGTTATTTTGAAAAAATAGGGGAAGCAATTTGGAGAGCAAGACAATTCCCAGGCAAAAGAGCCAGCCCATCAGCAGCAGCATATTGAGGTTGGCGATCCTGTTTTCCACCTCCCGGAGCGACCTTCCGGCGGCCACATAGCCATGACCGGGTGAAGCCACCGCAGCCACCACCAGGGCAATCCGGATCCCGGGCATGGGCTGCCAGGTCAGCTGGTCCTCACCCCGGGAGGCCGCAGTGGCAAATACGCCCGGCGGCAGGGCAGGCAGTTTTCCATCGAGTAGTCCTGTTCCCCACAGGGGGCGTCCGGCCTTGTCATAGCGGACCGTAAACAGGGACAGGGAGCTTGCGATGTCCACCGAATCGGTCAACCCAGCCCGGGAGTCAGCAGCCTGTTTTTGCAGGCGGCGGGATAAATCCCTGGCTACCTGGACCTGCGGGTCGTTGGCGCCCATACGGTAGGACTGCTGCACGGAGATATAGATCATGGCCGCCAGCACGGTAACCAGGGCGGAGGAACTGAAGAAAGGGAGGTATTTCATACAGATCGTTTTTTAAATGATTGAATAAAAAGTGCTTTGCATTTCAAAGTATGTTGACAAAAAAAATCATTTCATTCCGCGAATCATATTTTCCAGCCCCTGCAAATGTTCCTTGAAGGCCTTTTCCCCGGCCTTGGTAATGGAATAGGTGGTATTGGTCTTGCGACCAATAAAGCCCTTGTACACCCGGATATACCCGTTTTCTTCCAGGTTTGACAGGTGGGAAGCCAGGTTGCCGTCGGTGAGCTGCAACAACTGCTTTAAGTCATTGAAACTGATTTGCTCATTGACCAGCAATATGCTCATCACCCCCAGCCTGATACGGCTGTCAAATATTTTATTGAGATTTCCTATCGGGTTTTTCATGTTATTTGCTTTGCTTCCCTCCCCCCCTGCTTAACAGGCCAGTGGCCGCTTTGGTTACTGTCCGGCTCCCCGGTAATCGTATTTCCACCACATGATCAGTCCATAGACAATATGCAGGACACCAAATCCGAGCGCCCAAAACTGCAGGCTGTATCCGGTAAAATACATATTGACCCCTCCCAGCAGGATATCCAGCATGCCGATGTAGCGTATATCGCTCAACGTGTATTTGCTGGCATTCACCAGCGAGAGCCCGTAAAAGATCAGGCAGGAAGGGGCCACAAAATGCCAGTTGTTGTGATAGAGCAATCCGCTGATGAATAGTCCCCCGGCCATCAGGGGTATGGCCAGATTGACGAGCAGTTTGCGGGAGGTATGGTCCCAGACGGGGAGTTTATTGCGACGGGCCTTACTCCAGGTGAAGTACAGCGAAGAGGCCAGTGCCAGGCAGAGCACTGCGCCCGCCAGCAGGATGAATTTCCATTTGAGTGCCAAAAAATCCCCGCCGCCACCCGCGTCAGGCCCCTCCCCCGTCCCGGCGGGGTTGACAAGCCAGGAGTGCGCCACCCAGGCGCCTGCCAGGGCCACAAAGCCTGCACTGACGCCGCTCAGTCCGCTCAGAGAAATAAAACGCGAGGAACGCTCCATCATACGTTTGATGTCCTGCAGGGTTTCTAAGGAGGGATGTTCACTATCCATAAAAAGTACTTTGTAGTACAAAGTACATACAATAAGAGCGTTTTTCCAAATTTTGCCGGCATTTTCGGTTTTTTAACAACCGGAGGCAACCCTTTAGGGCGTTATCGAGTATTTTTGGGTATACTATGGGTTTATCCAAATTCCGGGGGCAATGGCTACTGACCTTGTTGGGCTGCATTCTTTGTTTTACCATCGCTAGTGCCCAGCCAAAAATCCTGAAAGGAGTCATCCTGGATGCCCACAGCGAGGAGCGTATACCTTTTGCCTCCATGCGTTTCCAGGCCTCCGGTAATGGGAAACTGAGCGATTCGGCGGGCAGTTTCAGCTTTCGTTTTGAATCCTGGCCAAAAGACACCCTGGAAATCACCTACGTGGGGTACCAGCCCTACCGGCTGGTATTTGACTCGGCCCTGCTGGAAAAAGCCTCCTCAAATCAGGTGATTTCCCTGGTCATCCGGATGGAAAGGGGTAAATACATCAACGACTATGTGGTCAGAAAAAAAGTGGACTTCGGGCTGCTGATGTGGAAAAGGATCGTACGGAGAAAAAAATTCAACGACCGTTACCGCTTCGATAATTTTTCCTATGAGCTCTACAACAAACTGGAGCTCGACCTCAACAACGTCAAGCGGAAAAAGCTGCAGGCTAACCGGCTGCTTCGGCCGTTCAGTTTTGTATTGGACAATATTGACACCACCGGGGGCCGTCCCTTCCTGCCCCTGTACCTGACGGAAACGCTCTCAGATTATTATTACCAGAAATCCCCCATCCGCCGCCGTGAGATCATCCGGGGTAGCAAAACGGTGGGTGTAGACAATGAAAGCGTTTCCAGGTTCCTGGGCGGGACGGACCAGAATGTGGATTTCTACAGTAATTTTATCCCCGTATTTGACAAAAGATTTGTCAGTCCCATCTCAGACAACGGCGATGAATATTACCGCTATAAGGTAGTTGATACCCAGCTGGTCAATTCCCGGCGGCTGTTCCACCTCATCTTCACCCCCAAACGTAAGGGCCAGAGTACCTTTGAGGGCGACTGTTGGGTGCATGACACCACTTTTGCCATCCAGAAAATGAACCTCCGGCTTTCCTCCGATGCCAACATCAATTTTGTGGAGCAGCTCAGCCTGATCCAGGAATTCTCCCTCATCTCTGATTCGGTCTGGTTTTTAACCAAGGACAAATTCGTGGTTGATATTGCCCCCCTGGGAAAGAACAAGACCGGATTTATAGGCCGCAAGACCACCACCTACCGACAAATCGTGGTCAATGACTCTTCGGTGGGCCGGGAGGTGGCCAAGAACAAACTGGTGGAGGAAATCCTGTTTTCCCCCCAGGCCAGGGATCAGCCGGACTCCTTCTGGCAGCAATCCAGGCATGAACCGCTCTCCACCAATGAAAAGAAGATCTACCAGACCGTGGACACCCTGCTGAAGATGCCCATTTTCCATACCTATACCAATGTGCTCAATTTCATAGGAACAGGTTACCTGGATGTCTATAAGAAGTACCAGATCGGGCCCTGGTTCAACTGGGTATACAGCAACGTGCTGGAAGGCCTGCGGCTTCGCTTTGACTTGGGGACCAACCGCTATTTCAACAACAAAATCACCCTGCACGGTTATGCGGCCTATGGCTTATCCGACCATACATGGTATGGCGAGGGGGATGCCCTCTGGATCCTGAAAAAGAGCCCCCGGCTCACCCTGTACGGAATGATCCGCAGGGACCTCGATTTCGGCCAGCAGTACTACGATGAAATTTCCTCCGACAACATTTTTTCACTGGCATTCCGCAAACCCAATATCCCCATCAAGTTTCAGCGGCTCGAGGAAAAAAAACTGGAAATGTTCAAGGAATGGCATTCGGGATTTTCCGTTCGACTGACGGCGGACCAGAAGATCTATGATCCCATTCAGAACCTGCCGCCCAAAATCCTCTACCTCAATACTACGGGTCAGCCCCTCAACAGTTTTGAGGCCTCCGTTAAACTCCGCTACGCCTACCTGGAAAAGATCCTGGAAAACACCTTTTACCGGACCAGCCTGGGCAGCGATTACCCGATCGTGGATTTCAAATATACCCGTGGTATCTCCGGGGTCCTGAACAGCAGCTATAATTACCAAAAGATTACAGCCAGTATCTCCGACTATAAAAAGGTGCCACCCCTGGGGATCCTCTATTATAATATTTTTGCTGGTCAAACCTTTGGCACCCTGCCTTATCCCTTCCTGGACATAGCCCCGGGCAATGAGATCCATTATTACAACCAGTATGCCTTCAGCCTGATCAATAAATATGAATACCTCCATGACCGTTACCTGGGGGTCAACCTGGAGCATAATTTCGGCAACGGCCTGTTCCGCTTCATTCCCATAACCAGGAAGCTCAAGTTTCGACAGTTCTGGACCGCCAAGGCGCTCTGGGGAAGTCTCTCCCAGGCCAATGCGCTGTTCAACAATTCCTCCAGCTACACCTTCCAGTCCCTCAATGGCAAGACCTACCTGGAATTGGGCACGGGCGTGGACAATATCTTCAAAATTTTCCGGCTGGATTTCGTCTGGCGCGTACTGCCGGGTTCAACCCCTCAGGGGGGCGCCCCCCCGTTGGGGATATTCGGGAGTTTCCGCGTGGACTTCTAAGAAGGGAATTAAAAAAAAATTCCAACCGCGCTGGGAGCGGTTGGAATTGCAAAACAGGATCAGACTATATCCCTTATTCTTTGATGGTGGTGGTCATGGCGGGCTTATTATATTTCCACTCACTGGTATTGAGCTGTTTTTTATCCGGGTACAATTCATCGGCTGTATTGCCATCATAGAGCCGGCC
>CAIVKC010000067.1 GCA_903906365.1 uncultured Bacteroidota bacterium
CCGCTAAATTTAGCAGTCCTAGCTTGGTTTTGATTAACTTAGTCTCTGATTTCATGATCTGACATTTTGGGGTTAATTAATAAGTGTGGTTACTTAAAGTTAATCCCAATTGTCAGATTAAATAGTGACTAGTTCAGTTTATAGATTTATACGTCATATCGAAAATAAAGCCTATTGGTTCTTCCTCACGCGGCCAACCCAACAAGCATATTATAGCTGTTACTAACCTGCTAAAGGAATCAATTTTATTAGGAAGTCCATGGCAAGGGAGGCCTTTAGATTAATAGCTTGCGCTTTTCATACCATTGATATGAACAGGAGACCTTTGGATACTACCTGCATCGGCTTTGAGAGTAAGGCACTTATTCCCTCCAATAAGTACCTATACAGGAGAATAAAAAGCTAAGGGCATAACCCTACTCCTTGAGCAACCAGGCAAGCAGGGAGATAACCCCTCCTGTGGTGTGGGTCCAGATCTCCTTATATGTCGCATTTACCTGCATGGGCATATAGGGCTGGTCTTCATTTTCAAAAGTTTCAATCCCAACGGGAACAGCACCGGTTACGTCTCCGGCATAAGCGCCGTATAATGGAGGATAATCATACCCATCGCCATATATAGTGCTCATTGCAAATGGATTATAACCCACGATGTATTCGAGCTGCCGGGTAGCTATATCTTTAAGGGAATTATCTTTAAGCAGATCAGCCAAAATAAAAGCAGCCTTGGCCTTTCCAATCAAAACCCCATGAAATCCCCTAAACTGGTAGGCGACGGGAAAACGGCGGATGTAAAAATTACCCCCTAAATGAATGCCGTTTTTTACCTGGGCATTATATTCCTCCATGGAGGGCATGCCCACCTGATCTCCTTCATGATAGATGCCTTTAAAGTCTGCGTTGTTTAATTCATAAATGGCAGCAGGCAAAATGCCATACGGCGCCATGATGGTGGAGATATCATGCAGGTAATCGGCGTAGGCCTGGCAGGAGGCTTTCCATAACGGGGCATCCGGATGGCCCGGCGATGCGGCGAGCAGCAAACTCAGGCCCTCCACCATGAATTGCTCATCACTGCGATGAAAAAATTCCAGGATGCGCCTTTTATCCCGGGATTCATAAAAAAAGCCATGTAAGGGTATGGACCAGTCTGTTCGTCTTTCCAATTGCTGGCAACTCATCACCACGCGAGCATATTGCACCGCCCAGTCCCTATAGGCAGCCTCCCTTGTCAACTCAAACAGATGCATGGCAGAGACCATAGCCTGGGCATAAAGACTTACTTCATTTTTTTCGGTCACGGAATTACCCAGCATTTCATTGGCGAAGCCGAAGTCCTCAATGGCTGCCTTGCGGCAAAGTCCGCTGAATACCGGATCCTGTTGCTCGTAAAAAGGAACGGATTTGGCACAGTAGGAAGCCGATATAAAATTATCAGCAGGATTATTGGTTGCCTTTCCTTTCATGTCGTCCTTGGTTCCCGTGATATTATCTGACCAGATCCCGATGATCAGACCTCCGTCCCGGTAGCCATCTCCGAATCTGGTCTGCAGGGTCCAATCAAGACCCCAACGGGCCTCTTCCAACAATCTTTTATATAAAGCTGTGTTATGTCCTTTTACAGACCTGGCCAGCTCCAGCATGGCGATGCCACCGCGGGCCGTATTACCCACCCCCTGAGTCAGGTCCGCCGCATCATGCCACCCGCCGTTTGCACTGAGCTGACGGCCATCTGGATGCACGATGGCTACATCCTGGTGACAGATCTGGTGAATACCTGGCTGGTCGTAACCACACCGCTCGGCAAAAAAATAATTAAGGGTATGCCATGCTGTGGCCAGGTAAGCATCCTGCCCTATCGGGAATGGTTTGGAATGTCTGCCCCCTATGGCAATGGAGTAAAAACCCGGGGTATTGAAAGCGCTGAAATCCAGCAGTGAATATCCGCTGTCCATTGGCATAACCTCTTTGGACAGTACGACCCTGCCCAGGGAATTGACCAATTGAAACTTCCTATCAAGGACACCCTGAACAAGGGCTTGTTTTTTAGCCCCGGTCATATATCCGCTGTGACTGTAAGCGATGGCATCCCGCCTTAAGTTGAATCCCCGGCTGTTTTCAGCCTCCACCTTTTCGATGCGCATATCCTCCACATACAGTTTCATGTAATCAGCTGCACCTTTGGGAGAACCGGTTTGCATAATACTGACAGAAAAGCCTGTAACGGAATCCCTGTACAAATCAGGTATCTCCCAGATGATATGCTGCCACTGTCGCGGATAGACGGTCACAAAATGCTGCCCTTCAAACCGCCCGGGGGTGGGCATGATATGACTGCCGCCGTTATAGATCGTACATCCTATAAAAAAAGAATAAAATCCCGGGGCATCCGCATATACCCATACTGAAAACCGGTTGAATCCTTCCAGATTTTCACCCGGTAAGGGCCGGATCAATTCTGCTGATCCGTAACTGCGGTTGGTAGGGTTCTTAACGGCCATCGAGGTGGGAGATTCCAGCAGGATACTGCCTTTTCCGGTGAGAGTCACCGCGTGGTCTATTTTCATAGTCCCCGGACCCTTCATTTTGAGCGCATTGAAATCTTCAGCCAGCGGCAGCATCCTTGACTTTTCCACTTTCTTCTGAAGCCACCTGGTTATCCCGGCCCCGGAAGAATCTGACCGCATAACAAACCGCAGGTTCTCACTCTGCTCGAGTTGTTTTTGGAGGCTGATGTCCTGGGCTCGGGCCCTAAGGTGTACAATAATCAGCAAAAGCAAAAGGCAGGAAGTAGGTAATAGACGGTTGATTCTGTGCATGGAGGCTTTTCTAAGTGAACAAAGATACTGATCCATGGGGGTAATTGAAAAGCCTGTAACGCAAGGAAAATCCGGGCAAACCCATGGCCTGGGTAAACACTATATAATAACCGGAAATCCTGGATTCAATAATTTAAAGGACTCAATCAATTGAAACAGCCGGCACCTGCAGATTCAACATCCCAGCCCGGCCTGCCGCAGGAAATAGCCTACTTGTATTTCAGGGCAACTTTTGGTCGTCCTTTCGCTATGCTCCTTTTGGGAAATAAAGCGCAGCTGGCTGATCAGCATAAAATAGGAGGAGGCTCTTACTGCCCGTTATCTTCCTCCAAATTATTGTGGTTATCCCCGCCAAGGCTGTAATAGTTATTCTCTTCGTCTTCTTCTCCCAGCAACTCATCACTATCATCCAACTCTGCGCCAGGAATATCCAGATCATTATCCATGGGCGGGATTGGCCGCTTTTTAATGGGATTGTCCAGCAGGATTTCTTCGTCAAGTTCCACCCGCTCCTCCTGGCTATAGATGTCTTCCTCAGATGAATACACCGGGTTTCCGGGCAATATCTCCTTTTCAGGGTTGTGTTCGCCGGGTAGGTTTAGCTTCTTTTTCATATGCCTTATCTTTAATAATAAATTGCCAAAAATTTTGCTGTCCTGATATTCCTTTGGAGCTTCAATCGGCTAAGGTTCCGGGTTATGGTCGCTCCAAGAGCAGCGGGCGATAAAAGGGATCCTATTTTTCAATACCCAAATCAGCTCAAGCCCTCTCCTTCCATCCAGACTCCACACGGCAATCACAAAGTGCGGCCACTCCCCCCTGATACCTTATAGGGCGGTTGCCTTTGATGGAAGGCGGGTAAGGCCCACGCCCCGTTTGCAATTTAAGATCAGGCGGTTCAGGATTGTTTAACCAGCTGCACCTCGCAACTGATCCATACATCCTCGCTGACCAGTAAACCGCCTGCTTCCAGCGAAGCGTTCCAGTTCAAACCCCAATCCTTCCTGTTTATTTTTCCATGAATATTGAAAATGGCTTTTTGGTTGCCCCAGGGATCTTTGATGATACCGCCAAATTCAACATCCAGCTTCACCTGCTTTTTGACACCCTTCATGGTAAGTTCGCCATAAAGCTCATAGCTCCCGTCCTTGTCCACATCCTCGGTGGTGTTGGAAACAAAATTGATTTCCTTAAACTGTTCCACATCAAAAAAATCTGCACTTTTCAAATGGGCGTCCCTTTTTTCATCGCCCGTACTGATGGATGCCGGGTTGATCCAGAAATCAATTTCAGCTGTCTTAAAATCTTCTCCGGTGGTATAGATACTTCCTTCAAACTCTTTAAAGGTCCCCCGCACATTGGCAAACATCAGGTGCTTGACCTTAAAACCTATTTCGCTGTGAACGGGATCCAATCCCCATTTTACCTGGGTTACTACATTTTCTGTTTCCATAATATACTTGTTTTTTTTAAATTTTTGATCATTGAATGGCGTAGCACTTTTGGGGGCATTTTCTGCCTATTGGGCAAGGTAGCCTCCGTCAATATTGTAATAGGACCCGGTCACAAAAGAGGACTTATCAGAATTCAGCCACAAAGACAGTTCGGCTACTTCTTCGGAAGTCCCCAGCCTACCCATGGGATGAAGTCCTGCTATTACTTGGAGGGTGGCTGCATCCAGGGTATTGGTAAGCAGGGGGGTCATAATATACCCCGGCCCTATGGCGTTTATGCGAATTTTCTTATCCGCGTATTCCAGAGCTGCCGCTTCGGTAAGCCCAATCACGCCATGTTTGGCGGCCACATAGGCAGCCGATCCTTTAGTGCCCACCTTACCCAGAATGGAAGCCATGTTCACTATGCTACCCCCTCCAGACGATAGTATGGCCGGAATCTGGTATCGGAGGCCGTAAAAAACGCCCGAGAGGTTGATGGAGATCACCTTGTTCCAACCTTCAATGGGATATTCACCCGCCGGGCCTATTGGACCTCCAATCCCTGCATTGTTGACGGCAATATGGAGTGCGCCAAACTGAGCAACAGCCTGATCCACCAGATGTTTATTATCTTCGGGCCGGGCAGTGTCTGCTTTTACAAAAACCGCTTGCCCCCCTTTTGACTTGATGGAAGCCAGGGTCTCCTGGCCACCGGCTTCATTAATATCCGAAACCACCACTTTGGCGCCTTCCGCGGCGTATAACAGTGCAATGGCCCTTCCAATGCCGGAGCCGGCGCCGGTAATAATGGCAACTTTATTTTCTAGCATTTTCATATAAAACTGTTTATGGGTGTACTATTTAAATCAAAAGAACTATTCCTGCACATTTTCTTTCATGATCCTGCCTTTTCCATCTTAACCAGCCAGGGGATAACTGATATGGTGCCCTTACCTGTATTAATTATTACAAATTTTACAAAATAACCCGGAAAAAGTAAAAATCCGGGGGATGATAGGAATCATCCAAAAACGCCCAAAAATCATATAAAATATACCTTCTCCAACCATTGAATTTCACCTGGCATCCCTGCCTGGTCTCTCAGGCAAAACCAACCCTTAAAAACCTTGGATTGATTCGGGCCTTCCGGAACATGGACAGAGGGGGTTAGATGCCATGACCAACCTACTTTTATAAAACAATTAACAACGATTGGAAGGGCCCGGCTTTTTAATACAAAATGGAAAAACTAGCTTCTCTAATTAATTCCCCCCTGCTGTGCACAAAAGACTACATACCATGAATAGAATCGTATGCTTTGCAGTCCTGTTTTTCACCGGATGGCTCTTTACAAGCCTGCGGGAGCCAATGCCCAAAGGGCATTCCACGCAAACCCCATCCATTTGCGGGTACAGGGACCTGGGTGATTCCGTGGAATTTTTTTTCGGGGAGCAAAAGGTATTCCGGGTGGGCCTGCTAGACATTATCCTGGAAAAAAGAATCAAAGAAATTAACCAGGTAAATGTGGCAGGAGATTTCAACGGATGGAATCCAAATTCCCGGCTGTTCCAAATGAACAGATCGGCAGGTACGCTGTTCCATCTTAGGATCAGTAAGGTTGCACTGGGAAAAAAAGGCGCCATTCGGCAATTTAAATTTGTGCTAAACCATACCTACTGGGTGGAACCGCCGCAGGAAGCGCTGAATCAATATAAGGGAGCCGATGGCAATACCAACCTTACCCTGCAACTCTGAAAAATAATGCCATCATGGATAACCCGAATCAGATCCCGGGAGATTTTGAAATCCACCCGCTTAAGGCAATAAGGGCTTGCCTTTAAAAAAATGGAACCCAATTGCTTGCGTAGCGGGCAAACTCCGCATAGGCAGTCTCATGAACAGGCCTACCGCAAACCCTTGCTTACGCCCTGCCATAGATGCCTTTGTTCAACGCGGCCGGACTGATGAAGGTAAGCCCTGCCTGCCTTTCAGATCGTTTATGATGCCTGCATGCAGGAAGCAGCCATTTCGGGCGGATAAGCCTGCAGCCTGGGCCTGACCTAACGCCTGGTCACACTGAGGTGCTCAGAGGGGCCCACAAACTTGCATTCCAGATTTAATTCCACAGGCGGCTCCCCGGTAAACCGGCTGCTGACAGCTATTTCATTGACCCCCTTTTCCCAATTGGGCAATGGGGCCATGGGAATGGATTTCAGCCTGTTCCAATTGGCATCACATATATATATTTCCCGGCCATTGCAAACTAATTTTTGGCCGGCTTTAAGCTCTTCGCTGATTTCGATGGTGCGATAATTATTGATGAGAATCTTAATGCCGGAGACTGCAGGCGGATTTTCCCCTGCGGCCTTGGAAGCCATGAGATAAAACTGGATGGGCTGTGCGGAATAGGGGTTAACCGGCTTGAAGGTGCTGGTCAGGGGTTCGCCGCTTTGGGCAGGCCTGTATTTATGCACAAAACCAGTCTGCAGTTTGATGGGATAGAGGTTCCAGCTGGAGTCGCCTTCCCTTTCGAGGTGAAACTCATTGGCAGCATCTTTCATTCTTTCCACCTGGCTTGCACTAAAGACGTGCAGGTTCCTGGCCATTTGCCACTCCTTAACGGCCCCAAACAATTGGGTCTTATACCCATTTTTTTCAATATCATTCTCTATTTTAAGCAGGTACCCCGCATTGAATCCCACACTTCTGGCCTGTATCCACTCGATTTCTTCCGGTCTGTAATCATTCTGAAGGGTAAACCAGCCCAGCATGCCGGGCAGGAGGTTGCGCTCAAAATATCGCTGGTTTTCGATACGGTAATTGACCTGACTCTGCCGGAGGGCATTGTACCAGGGCTCCCCCCAGTTCATAAAGCTGTGAATATGCCAGCCATAGTGAAAGGTCCCCGCCCCGCAGGCCAGTACATATTTATGGAGGCTTCTGTACCAAAGGTCCAGAAACCGGGCTGCCCCGTAAGCCCCATGTCCGGTGGGGGACCCTCCGCCAAATCCGTCAAAATCCATCAGCCCAATCCCTGTTTCATTACAGACGGATGCCAGTCTTTGCGCGTATTCATCCTGTAAACGGATATCCGGATAGAATCCTTTGTAATCGTTGTTGACAAGCTTGTCTATAGTATCCCCCGTCCCGTGGTCGGTAATGGTTGTTCCAAATTGTCCCCTGCTGCAGTCCAGCAGGCGCCATGGTCTATCTTCCGACAGCCGGCCATAGGCAATCAGTTCTTTTCCTATTTTGACGGTATGCGTGGAGCCCCCGTTCTTAAAAAAGGACGGATCCCTGATATAAATTACCTGGTCCGCGCTGGATGCCCTTTTTTCCAATACGGTACTTCCGGCCTTGCAAAGACTGTCACTGGGTATTGGGGAAACATACGCATCGTTGGTACCGGTAAACATCGTGAGGGTATGTATGCCCAGACGTATGCTGTCTTTACCGGCCAGGGCGGCCAGTTTCCTGATTCCCTCGGCATCTCCTGCAAACCGGTCCGCGCTGATTCCAAAATGCCCCCAGGTTGTAAATACCTCTCCCAGGTGAATCAGGTGAAAATTACAGGCTTTGGCATAACGCAGGGCCTGTTCCCAGTTTTTGCCGTCCTCATACAGCATATACGGCTGACCCAGCGATGGGGATCTTTTCATCCATACCCCGTCGAGCATGGGATGGGGAAGTCCTTCCCCCAGTTCTATTTTCCCGATCATATCCAGGGCTAGCGGTTCGGGGCATCCGAAAATGGCAATGGCGCTACCAACCAGGTCCTCCTGGACAGCGGCCACATACTGCAGGTTATTGGCAGGTCCGGTAGTCCGCGCCTGCCTTCTGTCACGGGAAAAAAGACCGATTTCACTGCCACTGGCATTTTTCCGGGCAGCATTTCCTCGGTATAAACGCACATAGGCTGGCATATCCCCGTCTATATTCACATTGACGTTTACGGTCTGGCCGATTTTATCCTTGAGCGAATCGGGCAGCGACTGCCCGGGCAAGGGATCAATCACGGCCCGCCCGCCGGCATCATCGCCCTGGTCGGGCAGTCCTTCAATGGTATTGATCTGGAGACCCTGGACGCCGATGGCAAAGTCATGGTCTCGCACCACGCCAATGGTTTCCCCTATCTGCTGGCTGATTGTGGTATGGTATGGACCCCAGACCACCGCCTCCACTCCATTGCGGGGTTCAAGTGAAACCAGCTGCAGGCGAATATAATTTTTTAGGGCCACGGCATGCAGCAGCGCCACCGAACCGTTGGGATAGCGCAGGGTGATGGTCGAATCGGCCTGGTCGTATTGGGCAGCGGAGGGTTTGATATAGGTAGAATCCTTGTAGAGGGTGAGTAGTGGGGATTGGGTATTGGGGGGACTGTATTGCCTGGAAGAAGCCTTATCCTGGAAACCAATGATGTCGCCTTCCTTATCGAACCGTATGGTCATGTAATCGGTGCTCAGCGAGAATTTTTCCGACCGGCCGCAGGAACTGGTCAGTTCCAGGACCGCCGCGATCAGCAACAGATACATCAGTGGATGCCCATATTTCCGGAAAAGGGGTGCGTTTTGGGAAGCTAGCATGCGGGAATTTATTTAGATGTATAAGATATCTAAAAATATCGGCTGCCACGGCCTTCATCCTCGACTATTTTCACGCAAACGTTTGACAAAGCGGTCCGCCTTTTTTTTAGTATGCCAGTAACCATGCATTATCGGTTTGGTTTTACCTTCCAGTCAGCCAGACCCGAGTGTATTTATACATTCCGCCCGTTTCAATCAGCCACTGTACCATCCGGAAAACCCCACATGCCGGATTTTTTTGACCGGGCCTTTCAGCCCTTTCGGAATGAAAATAATTAAATCAGTAAAGGCAGGCTGAAATGGCCTAACCCGCCAAGTCAAGAAAGATCAATCCGGAGTCAAACACATACACTTTGTCGCGGAGCTGGCCACCGGTTATACCTTTCCCTACTCCGGGCGGTTTTAAAGCGGCGATTTATTCGGCTTAACTTTATAAGAGAGTTCTAGAGCCTTTAGGAAACCGCGGCCATGGCGCTTTGAACAAAACAAACGGTATGGATACCGGAAGGCTACAAAATGTCTTCCTCCTGGGGTATTTGCAGCCGGCTGAGGGTTTCCAGGCAAGGGTTGAAGACTTCAAAAAATATTAATGCCGGCTATAAATAGGCCATGTGGTCCCACAGTGATCCAACGGGCCTGAAACCCTGAGGGGCCATTAGATCACTTTTATCAGGGCACCCCCATCGGTGGGGAGGAGCCTGCCGAAGGAAACGCAGAGACCGGGGGGAAGACCCTGTTGCAGCAGGAAGCCCTCAAAGGATGCACAGTCCTGTTCCTCCACGGCCACCAGGAGCCCTCCGCTGGTCTGCGGATCAGCCAGTATATGGCGCTGGTCATCGGAAATTTCGCTCACCTTATGGCCATAGCTGGCCCAGTTTCTTTGCGTTCCACCCGGCCGGCAGCCTTGGCGAAGATAATGGTGAAGCGAGGCTATGACCGGCACTTTATCATATTCAATTACGGCCGACAGGCCACTGCCTTCGCACATTTCAAGGAGATGGCCCAGCAGGCCGAAGCCGGTCACATCGGTCATGGCCCGGACCCCTTTGATCTGACCGAAGGAGGCGCCCAGTTTATTTAGAGTGACCATGCTTTTCAGCGCGATGGCAGCATCTTCTTCCCGCAATACGCCTTTTTTCTGGGCCGTGGAAAGAACGCCCACGCCAAGTGCCTTGGTCAGGTAAAGCCGGCATCCTGAGGTGGCCGTTGAGTTTTGTTTCAAATGCGGGATTTCCACCAGTCCGTTTACAGACAATCCGAATACGGGTTCCGGGCAGTCGATGCTGTGCCCCCCCGCCAGGGTGATCCCTGCTTGCTGGCAAACCGCGCGGGCGCCTTCCAACACCCTGCCAGCCACCTCCGGGGCAATTTTGTCGATGGGCCAGCCTAGGATCGCGATGGCCAGCACCGGCCGCCCTCCCATCGCATAGACATCACTGATGGCATTGGCCGACGCAATACGGCCAAAGTCAAAGGCATCGTCTACAATGGGCATAAAAAAGTCCGTTGTCGAAATAAGGGCCGTGCCGTTTCCCAGGTCCAGTACGGCCGCATCATCCCGCTGGTCGTTACCCACCAGCAGCCGGGGGTCGGGCAAATAATGGATAGGGCTGTGTAATATCTTATCGAGTATGGCGGGGCTGATTTTGCAGCCGCAACCGGCGCCATGGGAAAAACGGGTTAATTTGACAGAATCATTTTCCATTTGCATTATATCATTTCGTGTGGTGACTTCTCCGTCCTGCTCCTGGAGGTTTCAATCAATTTGCCGGCATTTTCGCGGGGGTCGGACCCGGAAAGCTCCAGTGGGCAAATCAGGTGGGCATCCCGGTTATTTAACCCCTTTTGGTAGGTCTTGTCATAATAAACCAGGAGCTCCCGGACAAAATCCTTCATGCGGTCTTCCCTAATAGCCGCGGTGGCCCGCCGGGTCTGTTCGGGTCCCAGTCTTTTTGCGATGCGCTCAGTGCATACAGTGAGAAATTCCTTGTCCAGGGATCCGTATTCATTTTCCAGTTTGGATATCCGCTGTTCAAGCGGTACCCGGATTTCAAAAACGGGTGATGAAAGCATTTGACGCCACAGGGGCCTGGGAATAAGTCTTTTGCCAATGGTTGAACTTTCATCTTCCAGCCAGATGCTCCTGTGCGGGTCCAGGATATCTAAGTGGCCGGCCAGGTTGTTTTCAAACTGCTCCTGGCTGGGTTGTACCAGCCTGTTGAGGGTTCCATAGGTCGAACCCTGGTGTTGGGCGAGATCCTCCAGGTCAATGACCTGCTCACCCATGGCGCGTAGCTCATGAAGCATCTGCGTTTTGCCCGATCCCGTCATGCCCCCGATGAGCAATAGGTCCAGCTTTTGGTCGAATTGCGCCAGTACCCAGTTCCGGTAGCGTTTATAGCCCCCCTCCAGCAGATATACTTCAAAGCCATACAAATCCAGTGCCCAGGCCATCGCGCCGCTGCGCATGCCCCCCCTCCAGCAATGAAGGGCCAATTTCCTGCCCGGTGCGATCTGCAGTGCCTGCCGGATAAAGCCGGCCCATTTGGTGCCCGTCAGTTCAAAGCCCAGCAGAATGGCAGCCTCCCGGCCTACCTGCTTATAGGTGGTTCCTACCTGCACCCTTTCTTCATTGGTGAACAGGGGAAGATTAAGGCCTCCGGGTATATGTCCCTGGTTGAATTCTGCAGGAGTACGAACGTCCACTATCGGAACGCGTTCCGGCTGGCTCAACAGTTCATGAATGGAAATCCGGTGGATCATCTGAAAAAAAAAGCCTGCATTTATAAAGCAAACAGGGCGGTAAAAATAACATAATATTCCAGCTTTATGCCCGGTTTATCCGTCCCCGACAGGGGCCATAGCAGAATGCCCCATCTGTGGGAGTCCCCCGCGGGATAAAAATAATACCCAGTATCATAAACCACATCTTCCGCCCCGTGGGGGACTCCGCCCTACCATAGAAAACACCCATGTCCAGGCTTTTGGAAGGGTCGTCAGAGAAACCCATCTCCATACTAAAAAAAAGAAGCGTATGAAGGTTAATTATATATGCCCCCCCCTGATGGCAGCGGTAAACACCCTTTGGGCAATCTTACCCAAAATAAGGACAGGCCCTACACCAGGGGAAAGGCTCCTGCAAAGCGGCTCCGGGAAGTAAACAATAGATCGGGACAACACCTCATTCAAGTTCCTCTTTTCGGTGCACGACCAGATCATCGGAGAGATGGATATGCAGGGGAGTGAGTTCTACTTCGATGTTAACCGTATCCAGCCCGAATTCCCGGTAGGGAGGATAACTGATTCCCGTGAGTGTTTCATAGACCTTCAGGGAAAGGAGGTTCAGGTTTTTCATTTCATTGTCTTCGGAGAGTTTAGGTTTGACAAAGATGAATTTAAAATCAGCCTTGATATTGTGGGCGCGCATCGAGGGATACCTGCTCAGTCCGTCCACTTCCCCCCTTTCCACCATTTGCTCGACGACCTTTTGAAACAGGCGGTTCACCTTATGTTTGACTTTAAATCCAAATTCAAGCCTGACATAAAATACTTTTTTTGGAATGATGGTTTTTACCCGGTAGCTTTTTTCGTGCTCATGGGGATAATCCAGGGTATCAACGTGAATGAACCAATAGACATCTGCCCGTTTGGGGTTTTGCTGAAATACGGAATACAGGACATTGGAATCCACGTTGGAGGTCAGGTTGGATTTTCTGGACATAAAAACCAGATTGGTCGCTGTCTTGGGGATGCTCTCATCCTGCATGATGGATTCAAACATGGGAATATAATCGTTGAGGTCGACCATATGGTTAAACCGGTCTCTCATACTGCGGGCGCGGTGAAGGAAATAGAGGATGGAAAATATGATACTGGCCAAAAAGAAAGTCAGCCATCCGCCGTAAAAAAATTTCTTCAGGTTCGACAGCAAAAAAACGATTTCAATGCTGAACAGCAGGATTCCCAAGGGAATGATCAGAAACAGCGGGGACTGCCTGGTCCGGAAAAAAAGCAGCAGCAGGCAGGTGGTCATCAGCATGTCAATGGTGATGGTCAGCCCGTAGGCGGCCTCCATATTGGCCGATTTTTCAAACAGTATGATGATGAGTATGCAGCCAAGCAGCAGTATCCAGTTGACGGTCGGGATATAAACCTGCCCTTTTGATTCCGCAGGATATACCACTTTCAGGTTGATCCAAAGGCGCTGTTTGATGGCTTCACTAATCAGGGTAAAACAACCACTGATCAGCGCCTGGGAGGCTATAATGGCAGCCACCGTAGAGAGCAATATCCCATAGGGCAGAAACCTGCCCGCTATTAATGAATAAAACGGGTTGGCCCCCTGGAGCAGTTCCCCTTCATGCTGCAGACACCAGACCGACTGCCCCATGTAATTGAGCAGCAGGCAACACAAAACAAAGACCCAGCTGGCCTGGATATTTCTTTTTCCGCAATGGCCAAGGTCAGCGTATAGCGCCTCAGCACCGGTGGTGCACAAAAACACGGCGCCGAGCACCCAGAATCCGCCCGGGTGGTGGAACAGCAGGTTGAAGGCATGATAGGGATTTAGGGCCAGCAGGATTTGCGGATAATGCAGGACTTTCACCAAACCCAGGCCCCCGATAACCGAAAACCACAGCAGCATAATCGGGCCAAAGGTCCGGCCCACCAGGCTGGTGCCCACCTGCTGAAACAGGAAAAGCAGGATCAGGATAGTCAGGACGATGGGAATGGTGGGCAAATTGGGCGCAACGATATTTAACCCCTCAATGGCTGCTGATATGGAAATGGGAGGGGTGATAAAACCGTCGGCCAGCAAGGCCGCACATCCTACCAGCGCTGCGATCAGGGGCCACTTATAGGGCTGTTTTTTTACCAATGCATACAGCGAGAAGATGCCTCCCTCCCCGTGGTGGTCCGCCTGCAACGCCAGATAAATATATTTGAAACTGGTGACTATAATCAGGGTCCAGAATATACAGGAAAGGGAACCTTCAATCCATTCCCGTTTAATGGGCCCCTCTCCCACTATGGCTTTCATAACATATAACGGCGAAGTCCCGATATCCCCGAAAATGATTCCAAGGGTGATCAACACACCAGCCATGCTGAGCCGGTCCAACCTGCTTTTTACCTGAGCACTCATAATAATGCTGTTTTAAAAAATGCCCTCTCTGTCTCCCTTTTTGTGCTCCCTTCCACCCAAGAAGAGAAATTATACCCTGCCGGTCTGCCATTTGTCCGGGAGCAGATCCCATATTTGGCTATAATAAATAAATATAAATCTTTTACCATTTGAGTTGCCGGCTATTTATCATTGACCAAAATCATGTTTTAGGTGAGCCCTTTACCAGTCCCAATAGACCCGTTCGCTTAAGGAGGGTGGAGCCCAACTGGGAAACACGGTGCGGGCGGCCTACCCCGAGGATCAAACGTTCTCTGGCCAAACCGCCAATTTGGTGTATTTTGATGGTCCTAAAACTACTGCAATGAAAAAATCACTGGCATTGGTCCTGGTTATTTTTCTGACAGGTACTGGCATGGCACAGAACCAGCTCCTTACCAAGGCAAATTATCCCCTGGCAGCCAGGTTCAGCACCAGAAAGCTCGATAAGCTGGTCTTTTCGGTAAGCGTGGAACCGCATTGGTTAAAGAAAAGCAACCGTTTCTGGTACAGCTACCAGACTTCTGAAGGGAAAAAATGGTACCTGGTCGATCCGGCAAAGTCAGAAAAAAAACCCCTGTTTGATAATGCGGCACTGGCTGCGGATATTACACGCATAGTGAAAGATCCCTTTGATGCGCTGCACCTGGGAATCGACAGCCTCCAATTTGTCAGGGATGAAAATACCATCCGATTCCAGGTAAAAAGTTCCCTGGAGGTGGAGGTCAGGGATACGTCTGCCAAAAAAACCGGACCGCCTGCCAGGGTCAAAAAGGTATTCTATTTTGAATACAACCTCAATGACCGGGTCCTTACTGAACTGACTGAATTCAAAAGACCCAAACATAAGCCCGACTGGGCCAGCATTTCCCCGGATTCCGCGCTGGTAGTATTTGGCAGGCATTTCAATTTGTACTGGATGGACCGGGCCAATTATGCCAAAGCCCTGAAAAATGAAGATGACTCCACCATCGTCGAACATGCTTTAACCACCGACGGGCTGGAATATTTCAGCTATCACCATGCATCCAGTTCCCTAACCCAGCTGGAGGACAACGTGGAAAAGGAAAAAAACAAAGACAAAAGAAAGCCCGCCATTATTTACTGGAGCCCGGATGCCAGGCATTTTGCGATGATCCGGTCGGATGAAAGAAAAGTCAAAGAGCTCTGGGTTATAAACAGCCTCTCCGAACCGCGCCCCACCCTATCCACCTACAAATATGAAATGCCGGGGGAAAACAATGTGCCCCTGGACGTCCTGCTCCTGTTTAATATGGATAACAAAACGCATGTTGAATTAAATGCGGGGGCCTTTAAGGACCAGAATATCTCCCTTTGGAGTCAGCCCGAACCGGCCAGTGAAGCCGATGACGACTACCAGGTTTCCAAATGGCTGGGAAGCAATACGACTTTCTATTTTACCCGCACAAGCAGGGACCTCAAGCGGGTTGACCAATGCGTGGCGGATGTGACCACCGGGGCGGTTAAACCACTTATACAGGAACGCCTCAACACCTATGTGGAGGTTCGCCGCCCGGGGCTGATTGCTTCCACCCGGGAACTGATCGAATGGAGTGAAAGGGACGGCTGGGCCCATTTTTATCTCTATGACAGCACCGGCAGACTGAAAAAACAGATTACCAGCGGGCCCTACCATTGCGAAGGGATTTTAGGGGTCAATGAAAAGAAAAGGATACTCTATTTTTCAGCCAATGGGCTGGAACCGGGTGAGGACCCCTATTACCTGCACGCCTACAGGGTGAATTTTGATGGGTCCGGTTTGACCTTGCTCAATCCCGGAAATTTTGACCACCTGATGAAGATCAATGATGACCAGCTGTACTTTGTGGATAATTATTCCCGGGTCAATACGGTACCCAGGTCCGTTTTATACAATACGGAAGGCAAAAAAATCCTTGATCTGGAGACCGCCGACCTGAATGCACTTTTTGCAGCGGGTTATAAGTTTCCTGAGCCTTTCAAAGTGAAAGCAGATGACGGCATCACGGATCTCTATGGGGTGATGTATAAACCCTTTGATTTTGACAGCACCAAAAAATATCCACTGCTCGAATATGTCTACCCGGGACCCCAGACGGAAGCGGTGTATAAATCTTTCAGCCGCAATATGACCAGAACCGACAGGCTGGCCCAGCTGGGCTTTATAGTCATTACCATCGGTAACCGGGGCGGCCATCCCGGACGCAGCAAATGGTACCATAATTTCGGCTATGGCAACCTGCGGGATTACGGACTGGCAGATAAGAAAGCGGCTGCCGAGCAACTGGCGGATGCCCATTCCTACATTGACATTAACCGGGTAGGAATCCATGGCCACAGCGGAGGCGGCTTCATGAGCACGGCGGCCATGCTGGTATACCCAGACTTTTTCAAAGTGGCAGTCTCCTCTTCGGGCAACCACGACAACGCCATCTACAACAGGTGGTGGAGCGAACAACATCATGGTGTGAAGGAACTCATCAGTGAAAAAAATGACACGACTTTCCTGTACAGTATTGAAAACAATACCCAGCTGGCCAGGAACCTCAAAGGGCATCTGATGTTGTCCACCGGGGATATAGATGAAAATGTTCATCCGGGAAACACCCTGCGGGTTGCCAATGCCCTTATAAAAGCCAATAAACGATTCGACCTGATCATGCTCACCGGACAGCATCACGGTTACGGCGATATGGTCGAATATTTCTTCTGGCGTATGGCAGATTATTTTACCCGTTACCTGTTGGGTGATACTACCGAAAGGCAGGTAGACCTGGAAGAAATCAATAAGGACATCGAACAGGGTGGGGTCAAAGGTGGCGCCAGTGCCGGCCGCCCGGAACAATCCGAAGAACAAGGCGGGGAGAACCCCTGACCCTGCCTACCCGGCTGGGCGGCGCTTTTTATCCTTTTACCAGGGGTTGCCCGATCCGCTCCCGGTGCTTTCCTCTTGAAAATCTGCCATTAGGGACCAACAGGATCTGTGGGACCAGGCCGGCCTTAGCCCCCGGAGAACCCTCGTGGAGGACAGCCTTCTTCATGATAAGAAGAAAAACTGCTGTATTTTTAACTATGTTTAATAAATATTTATTGTTTATCAATAATTATTTATTAAATTTGCATTGTTCTTCCTTTCCATCATCACTAAATTGAACATTATGAAGATCAATTCAAATTGGACCTTACAATTACTCTATATCCTTTCCTGGATCCTCTTTATTGGCCTCTGTGTGGATGCCGGAAGCTTTTGGGCCTATGTTATTTTGACCTGGGTGAACCCTGCGGATGTCAAATTTATTTGGGAGAAGGTTGATTTGGCAGGGCTGTATAGCTATGATAGGGGTCATTTTTTTGCGGAGACGCTGATCATTGGTATGGTGGCGGTCATGAGGGCCCTCTTATTTTATCTGATTGTAAAACTCTTTCACGACAGGAAGCTAAATATGACCCGGCCCTTCAATCAGGATCTGGGTCGCTTTATTTTCAGGATGTCCTATGTGTGTATGTTGGTTGGGGTATTCTCCTATTGGGGAATAAACTACGCGGGTTGGTTGGTTAGAAAAGGGGTTAAAATGCCCGATGCGCCCAATTTGCAACTGGGCGGAGCGGATGTATGGCTCTTTATGGGTGTTACGCTTTTGGTGATCTCCCAGATTATTAAAAAAGGAATTGAAATGCAAACAGAAAACGAATTAACCGTATAATCCATGCCCATAATTGTCAACCTGGATGTGATGATGGCGAAGCGTAAAATGTCGCTCAACGAACTTTCTCAAAAGGTCGGTTTAACACTGTCCAATCTTTCCATACTTAAGACAGGCAAAGCGAAAGCCATACGGTTTAGCACCCTGGAAGTCCTTTGTAAAGTGCTCGATTGCCAGCCTGCCGATATTTTAGAATACCAACCCTAGGCAAAGCGGGTAGCCAAGCGGTCTTTATCACCCGCCTGCTGTAGGAAGCATTTAGCAGGCGCCCCATTTTGGCCAGGCCCTGCATGGATCCCCGCCGCTGGCTTTGCCAGGGAAACCTCCTGGACATGGCGGGGGTGAACCGGGAAGGGCGCCTTACTAGAACAGATACGCCGCCCGAAAAAATCAAAGCCCTTTTTAGATAGGATATCCATAATGCCTGCTGATCAGGGGGCCAGGGTAGTCATACAAAAACGGTAGCAGCACAAAACAGCCTCCTTAAAAAAGGCTGTCGGTTCACCCGAAACCGGATGGAACCCCCTGCCCTGCCAGGAGGCGATATGGCCTGTATCAACTGAACAGGAACTGGACCTCTTCTTCCGTGAGGGATTTAACAAATCCTTCATCTTCTGAAACCAGTTCCTCCGCCAGCTTTTTTTTGCGCTGCTGCAGTTCGATGATTTTTTCCTCAATGGTGTTTTTGCAGATCATTTTATAGGCAAACACATTTTTGTCCTGACCGATCCGGTGGGTCCGGTCGATGGCCTGCTGCTGCACGGCTGTATTCCACCAGGGGTCAAACAGAAACACATAACCCGCCGCTGTCAGGTTAAGCCCGGCATTCCCCGCTTTGAGACTAATCAAAAACACATTGGTCCTTTCGGCTGGATCCTGGAAGGCTGTTACCATCTCCGCACGTCTGGCCGGAGGGGTTTGTCCGTCAAAATGGTAAAAAGGGATGCCCTTAGCCCGGCAGGCATCCGATAGCAGGTCCAGCATGCGGGCAAATTGGGAAAAAACGAGCACCTTATGGTCTTTGAGATTATTTGACAATTCTTCCAGCAGGACATCGGTCTTGACGGAGTCGGTGCAGGTCTGTTCATCGGCAGGGAGCAACAGCGGTGAATTACACACCTGTCTTAATTTGAGTATCCCCTGCAAAACGGCCAGTTTGTTCTTGCCGAGTCCATCTGCTTTGATGTGGAGCAGCAGGCTGCTTCGTATCCGGTCGCGGATCTGCTCATACTGCCATTGCTGGGCAGGACTCATCTCGCACCAAAGCACCGTTTCTGTCCTGGGAGGCAAATCACCTGCCACCTGTTGCTTGGTGCGGCGAAGCAAAAAGGGGGCCGTCAGCTTCTGTAAGGCCAGTATTTTTTCAGGGTCATTTTCCCGGTCGATGGCATCCGCGTATTGGCGCCTGAAAAACTCCCGGTTCCCAAGCAGGCCCGGCAATAGAAAATCAAGTTGCGCATACAGGTCGAAGGTATTGTTCATTACCGGGGTTCCGCTCAGCGCGATCCGGCTGTGGGTTTGCAGCCTGGCCACTGCCCGGGTGATCTGGGCAGCGGGGTTTTTGATGTTGTGACTCTCGTCCAAAATGGCCAGGTCAAAATGCAGCAGGCTCAGATAATCCATGTCGGACCGGGCCGTGCCGTAGCTGGTGATGATCACGGAATATCCGGCTTCCTGCAACTGATCCGCACTGCGGTCCGGGCCGTGATGAACCAGAACCCTGAAGGAGGGAGCGAATTTTTGAAGTTCCTGTTTCCAGTTGAAAATAAGGGAGGAAGGACAGACGATCAAAAAGCGGGCCGTAGGATCCAGCTGCATCCTGTAGGCCATGCAACATATGGTCTGCAGCGTTTTACCCAGTCCCATATCATCGGCCAGGCAGGCCCCGGCCCCGGCCTCGGCAAGCAGCAGCATCCATTCAAATCCCTTTTGCTGGTAGGGCCGCAGGCTGGCCTCTACCGTCGGAGGCACTTCATACACTGCGCCTCTGTCTTGTTGCCACATCTTCCATTTTTCCAGCCAGGAAGTCATGAGTACGGGTTTGAGCAGGCCATCCTCCTGCCCGGACTCCAGTTCGGGAAAGGCCAGCCACCGGGGAATTTCCAGTTGCCTTCCGCTGATTTTTCCGTGCCTGATCAGTACATTGTATTTTTTTAGCCATTCTTCCGGAAGCACGCCCAGTGAGCCATCACTAAGCAGGATCGCATGGGCTCCGGCCAGCACCATTTTCTGCAGCTCGGAAAGCTGGACCTCCTGTTCCCCGAATTGTACCCGCAGTTCCATGGAGATGAGATTTCCGGCAGGCTTTCCCAGGCGGATCGTTACTACCGGGGCATGCGGACTGTAGCGGAAATGTTGAAGCATGTCCATGCCCACCAGCTCTATATTGAGCTCAAGCAAGCGGTGATAGGTTTTCAGGAACCACTGCTTATGCTGGGCTTCGGCAAAGGATAGGTAATAATAGCCGTTCAGCTGCCTGCTGAAATTGCCGTGCAGGGACTCCAGCATCTTCAAAAATGCCTGTTCCGACGCCCGGTCTCTTGTGATCCGGTAGGTGACCCCCGATCGTACAAATTCCATATTTTCCTTCCAGAGACTTTCGGCTAAAAATCCGTCATAGAGCCACTGGGGTGTAAGGACCAGAAAGGATCCGCTGATTTCGCTGAGCATCACGCGGTGGGTGGGAATCACCAGAACCTCCTTTTTCTCCAATAGGCCGCGATGGTCAACCGGATAGTCTTCGGCTAATTTATCCAGTATGTTTGCGACCAGCCCTTGGGGGTCATACTGGTATTGCTGTGGTTTATTGTCGGCAAGCCATTCCAGGGTCTGATAATCCTTGTATTGGATCAGAAAATATTCATTGCCGCTTTCCAGCAGGAATTCATGGCGGTTAAAACCGTCTAGATCATACGGGGTGCCATGGAGGATGACCGAAGTTGCCAGCCGGAGGGAGTCCCCGGACTTTTCTAAATGAAACCCTAGCTGGGGCCTGAAAGGGCTGAACTGGCAGGGGCCTGTTTTATAACGGCCCTTGCCGTCGGGCACTTTATGATACCATTTCAACAGGGAGGCAAAAGGCAGGAACCGGGAAAATAATTCATGCCATTTTCGCAACAGCGCATTGCTGAAATACGGCTCAAACACCATACCTCCCCGCTGGGTAGTGAATTTTTTTCGGATTTCGGTTTTGGCCTGGCTGAGCCAGCCTTCCTGGAAGCAAACCAATATTTCAGTGACCTGCCTGGGAAAGACTCCGTAATGCCGGCTGACCTCTGTGGGACTGAATGCACAGGCTGTAAAACGAAGCATTCCCCCCACTCCCTTGTTGGGCTCTTCCCGGCTGATGTGCAGGGATTCCAGGGGAATGGCCCCTTCGCTAAGCCGTTGGGGAGTTAACAGCAGGACGATCTTATAATCACCGGATTTTGAAACCATATGGAAAAACAATTCCTTCTTTGAAAATCTACTGGAAAATGGCGCAAGTAAGGCATTGGCGGCCAGAAAACAAAATGGCGCCCCTCCGGCAGTTGCCCCTGGCAGGCAAGCCCGCAACCTTGTCATCCCCCTGGGTATAGCGGAACATCAGGGTTTATTTTTCTGCCATGGCCCTCGCTGAAGGGGAAATGAAATTTAAGATAAAATGAATATCAAAAAAAAAGAGGGCGAATCCGTGGAGGATGATAAGCATCCCCATCACCTGCTTGAAGCGGTTGAGGGATCCGGATTCCATGATTGGTTAAAAAACGGGCAGCATAGCCTGGGTGGCACTACCGGTTGAAAAACAACACAAGCTGGGAAAACTGCCACTATCGGGAATGGCTTCCACCTGAAGATTAAACGTAGCTTCCGGCTGGTTTTAGCCAGATTTCAAATCAACTTATTTTTCGGGTTTGTATGTTGAGTGGAAATGTTGTACGTCTATTTTTAATCGCAAAATCACTTTTTCCATTTATTTGTACATCAATCCCATTTTGATTCACTGGCTGGTCACCCCTATTGCCGATGCCACCAGCCTGCTTCATTGAGTATGCTGCAGATTTCAGGGGAAATGCTCTTGTTCTTTTAATAATTACCCCTTACTTTTTGGACTTTGCCAGGGTTCGCATGTAATTGACCAACTGCCAAAGCTGGGTTTCGGTAAGTACCTTTTTGTATCCGGGCATGGGGGCATTTCCTTCATTGAGTTTCCAGAAAATGGCCCCGTCCGACTGGCTTTGAAAGGCAGCGGAAGTATGGTCGGCTGGTGGTTTGTTAAGTCCGGCAGCAGCCAGCCCGTCCCCCTTACCCTTATCGCCGTGGCAGGGTGTACAATAGGAAGTGTATGATTTCTTGCCTTCAGCCGTAGCATCGGCCTTGCCTTTCAGGGGGTTGGTGATATCATCTGCCGATTTCGGGGCAACGAAGACTTTCATCTGGGAAAATAAGGGGGAAAATGGGGCCAGAACAAACAAAATCAGGTAGATGAATTTTTTCTGCTGTAACATATATTAATATTTATATGATATACTCTGAAGATATGATTAAAGTTACGAGTTTGGAACGTAAAATTAAGGCTATTTAATATTAAAAAGATTATTAAAATGTGCTAACTTGAAACAAAACAATGAATAGAATGCTCAGCTCTTTGTTACTACCCGGCCGGGCCCCTGCCAAAGGATCTCAGCCTAGTTTACCATTACCGACACTGAGGCCTCTTTTCACCCAATGATTCCTCAATCCCCCAACCATGCACCACCAAATCCGCTGGATTCGATTGTCCATCATCAACCTGTGTACGGTGGCCCTGCTGGGCCTGCTACTGCGCAGTAAGATACTGTTTGCCCTGCCTGCCATTAATTATACCCATTTGCTGGAGTCCCATTCCCATTTTGCCTTTGGCGGATGGATTACCCTGGCCCTGGTAGTCCTGATGGTCTCCCAACTGCTGCCACCCGGGCAGGGTCAAAAGAAGATATACCAGTGGATTTACCTGTCCTTATCGATCAGTTCCTGGATCATGCTGCTGACTTATTACCTGGAAGCAAACTCTACACTTTCGGCCCTTGTTTCAGGCCTTTTTATTATGTCAACCTACCTACTGGCCTGGGTATTTATCCGGGATATTCGTTCCAGTGGCCTGGATAGGACCATTTCACTGCTGGCCATCGCTGCATTAGCCTGCCTGGTGCTATCATCTGCTGGGCCGCTCACCCTGGATTACCTGTTTGCAACCCGTTCTACCAACGCGATCGTTTACCGGGATGCCCTGTTTACCTACCTGCATCTGCAATACAATGGATTTTTTACCCTGTCCGTTTTTAGCTTGTTTTTCCACCGGATACAACCCATGCTGCCCTTTGCAGGCCGGCGGGCCATCAGGCGGTTTTCAGTGGCATTGGTCTTCTCCATTATCCCATCCCTTTTTCTGTCCTATCTCTGGCATGACCCCCATGGAATTTTTCGCATCATTGCCGTGGCCGGCAGTTTTTTAGTGCTCCTGAGCCTTGCCCTGTTTATCCTCTCGTCCAAGCGGCTATTGCAGGCGGTGGGTGGTTTTGAATCCATCGTGCGGTTCATCTTATACCTGTCATTTGGGGCCTTTGTGCTGAAGTCATTTCTCCAGGGATTCACCATTTTCCCCGCACTGGGAAATGCCGTATTCGGGAACCGGCCTATGATTATTGGATTTTTGCACCTTGTATTCCTTGGTTTTACCAGTTTGTTTATACTGGCTTACTATGCACAGGAGCAAGTGCTGGATACCAAGTGTCGATTCTCCAGGATTGCCCTGATACTCTTTTCGTTGGGGGTTGTATTCAATGAAGGGGTCTTGCTCTCCCAGGGGCTGGGAGCCATGTTCTTACAGAGCAGTGTTTTTACACCATGGTTCCTCTGGATTATAAGCATTTGTATGTGTGCAGGCGCCCTGATGATTGGCTATGCGGTATTCAGTCATAAAACCAATACGACTGCTCCATCGGCCTGAACACCGATCCCGATTCCCATCTTAAGGGTATTTAATTCTTGCCGTCATTTTTGCGCATGAATTCCAAAATCTCCCTGGCCTGCCCGTCGTTGAGGTCCTGGTTAGGCATGCGAACAACGCAGGTAACCATTTCGGATTGGGCAACCAGGTCCTTATCCAGCATGACCTGGGTATTGGTAGCGAAATTCATGATCCATTCCGGTGTTCTTCTGTCTGTCACCCCTTTCCATCCCGGACCTACCAGCTTTTCACCGGTCAGCTTGTGACAGGCCATACATTTGGCCAGGTACATGGCCTGACCGCGGGATACCATGGCTTCATCGAGGGGATGACCCAGTTTCACATCGGTAAACCGGCCGATGCCCTTGGAATTAAGTCCCTGGGAGATGACTACGGTATCTTTGGTGGCTGGAGCGGATGGGTTGTTTTCTTTGGGTGCTGGCGAATTGCAGCTTCCAAGACCGTATACGGTAAGGGCAATGATCAGGGCGGTTAATAATGACTTATGACCCATATTTGTAATATTTTACTGGTTGCACGTAAAGTTAATAAATGTTTTATCTTCAAAATATAATTCTCGCATAATATATCAAACATTCAGGTATTCCAGGATTTTAGTTTGGTAAGCTGCAAATCCGTAGCTTTTATGGGCCCAGGCACTGCCTGATGGACCGGTCAGGGAGTCCTCCAGTCAGACTGCTTGCTGTATGGCTACTCCGGTTGGCCTTCCAAATGGCCGGAAACCTTCTGCCGGGTTTGTCAGGGCAAGGGACGGGGGCTGAGTAAATGCAGCCGGGAGGAGCGCCGTCCTAAGAATCCAAGTTTCTTAAATTATTTTATTTATTTATTCAAGAACCTAAAGGGGAAGCCGGGTGACCGGTTTAGCAATCGGCAACCCAGCCAAAAACGGTCAGCTGCTTTGATTGTTTTGAATCAAGGGTCATTTGACCATGCGGCCACTGTTTTTTCGGACTGCCAAATATGCAGCAATGTTGTGGGTAGTTTTTGTGGAAAAAAATCCACAACGCGCCTTTGATTTTCCCAGTTAAAGTCATCCTTTCACAAACAGCCATACTGGTATCAAATTTGTTGGGCAGAGAGTATGAGAAAAACAACACATATACTTTATTTATTATTATTAGCTGTGCTCGGAAATACCAGTCTCTCCTTTGCCCAGCACGGAAGGGCCAACGGCCCGGTAACCCCCGTCAGAATCGGAAGCATTATTTTGAACCTCGGAGCGGGTCCGGGCGTGGACTACAAAGGTGACAGTTATGGAACGCCCCTTGGTCTGAAGGCCGCTGTTGAATGGGGCTTATGGCAGGCCGGACCCGGGGTCATCACGCTGGGTGGAGAAATCGGAAATTCGTTTTCCAGCGGTGGCTATTATACCGACTATCATTCCCATACCATTGTTGCAGCCGTTCGGTCCGCCTGGCATTATGGCTGGCAGGTTGGGGGTCTCGATACCTATGGTGGCATTTCTGCCGGGATTGGTTTTCACCATTATCAGTATACGCGCGATGTGAATTACAGTTATTCGGATGTGATACCGGTTCCCGGCATTTTTATTGGCGCTTCCTATTTTGTGACCCCGTCTTTTGGTTTTAATGCCGAAGCGGGTTCGGATATCACCCAGTTTCAGGTAGGCGTCGTATTCAAATTAAAATAAACCACTTAAAAAAAGATGCACATAGCCTGTGCATCCGCGTCTCAGCGTAAGCAGAATTTCAGTTGTCACTTTAAAAAACCACCCAAAGGGGTGTTGACGATATACCCTATGCCACCCATCCGCCTGCGGAGGGTGGCATTTTTTTGGGTTCCGCTGTATGGTTAGGTCTGTTTTCCCAGGGGAGGGGCCCGGGCATTCAGCGAAACAAATCAGACACCGTATAGCACACGCGGTCATTGATTCGATGAAAGATTTCCCCGTTGATTTTCCGGAGCCTGCGACGTTGCCGGTGATCCAGCAGCCTGCCCTCACTGTCATAATACTGTGGTTGGGGAAAATAAGTGAGTATATAGTATTTTTTGCTTTTCAGCGGAAAGCGAAGCGCCCGGGCATGGATGGAAATATAGACGAGTGAATTTTTCTTATCATCTACATAATAATCCAGGTTACTGATCCAGGTGCAATGGATGGAGCGCATGGCCTCCATCAGGCTGTATATGCCTTCCACCGGCAGGTGATAACGGATCAGCGTATCCTTCAGCCTGGGCTCCTGCGTACCAAATTCATAGATGTATTTGAGGGAATCGGTCACGATTTCCAGGGAGACCTGCTGAAAACTCCGGTCAGTATAGAGTACCGAAAAGGGACTGAAGCCATAGAGCTGTTTGTAGGAACGCTCCATACTGTCCAGGGCGCCATGGTGCTGGGAATAATAACGCGTCATATTGGTGGAGGTGCAAAAAGAGCAGCTCAGGGCCACCCAACCGATCACCATCAGGTATGCTGGTCTAGGGTTCAATACTGGTTTTTTTTAGGCAATGGGTTATACCGAATATGTTTTTTCTCAGGAATTCAGGTTTCAGCTGCTGCAGTGTCCGCAAACCATAGTCCCAGTAGATGATCCGTATAAGGCCGTCGGGGGTTCGTTCAAAATCAAGCAGGATGACGTAATGGGTTGGGATATTCCAGCGCAGCTTATCATGGTTTTTTTTATATAGATTGGTATTATTGAGGTACAGGACGGTGGTTCCCGTCTTCATCTGTTCACTGATGTAGTCATAGAGGTCGGGCACCGAAGGCCTTATCAGATCCGATCCCCGGGCAACCACCCGGTAATTCAGCAGGTTTCTTACCATTCTGTTGAATTTGCCATAATTGACCGCAGCCCAGAAATTATCCTCATCCCCGCTGTGGTAATGCCTGTTATAGAGGTTCAGGTAGCCTTTGAAATGATCGGCCAGACAAAGGAACCACAGCTGTTCGGCGGGCCGGATGTCAAGGGCCCCCTTGAATTTCAATTTCCCGGCGGCTTCCCTGATTTCCGGGGAAGGTTCAAAGAGAATTTTTCCGTAGCGGGCCCTCCCCTCCCGGTAAAGTTCCATCATCAGTTTGGCATATCCCAGCGGATTATCATGCAGCAGCAGGTAGGACAGCGCTGCATATCCGCAGAAATTGGTATTGTTGCCTTCATAGAGACCCAAAGGATGGCTGATATTTTCCCTGATATTCTTCAGGAATAGTGCCGGCTCAATGCCCGGCCAGGCCTCACTTTTTTCCAAATCCTGCAGCTGGTCCAGGTAAGTCATGGCCATCTGCGCGGTGGAGGTGGGCGTGGTATCGGCAGTCAGGTTTTGGGCTTGCAGGGTTGGCGGGCAGCCCAGGAGCATGCCCATCACCACCAGCAGGCCGCTGAGGGCCGGTGCATATGAAAAAGTAAAACGGACAGGAGCTGAAATTGGGAGAACCCTTTTACGCATGGAAGTCAAAAATAAAAATAAGCCTGCAAGTTTTCAGCCAGAAAAAGACATATATCCCCAATCCGGCAATCCCTGCGGTCCTGCCTTGCGTATATACAGGTGGATTATCATAGGATATTGGATTTTAAAACGGGACCGGATGTCTATCCAGGTCCCTTTTTGTTGGCTGTCTTACCAGCCGCTGTCAACGGTATTAATGAGTGTGCCAATTGGTTCTATACTGATTTCCACCCTGTCCCCGGAATGAAGGGTAAAGTCCGGGGGGGGCACCATGCCCGTGCCCGTCATCAGGTAGCAGCCCCTGGAAAATTTGCATTCCCTGTAAAGCCAGGAAGCCAGTTCGGTAAATGCTCTCTTCATTCTGGACAGTGCGATGGAATCGCTGAATATGATTTGTTCGCCCCGGATAATTTGAATGGAAATGACAGTTTCGGGTGAAATCGGTTTTTCCGGCACGTACAGGCAGGGGCCCAGGGCCGCGGATCTTTCATACACTTTTGCCTGGGGAAGGTACAGCGGGTTTTCGCCCTCAATATCCCGGGAACTCATGTCATTGCCAATGGTATATCCCTGGATGGAGCCCTGGGAATTGATAAAGAGGGTCAGTTCGGGTTCAGGCACATTCCAGTGGGAATCCTTTCGGATGTTCACCGGCTCCAGATGCGCGGAAATCCGGTGCGGCAGGGCCTTAAAGAATAATTCGGGCCGGTCGGCCTCATATACTTTCTGGTAAAAATCCGCCCCGCCAGAATCCCTGGACTCATCCATTCTGGCATCCCTGCTGCGCAGGTAGGTCACTCCGGCAGCCCACAGCTCCTGGCTGCCGATGGGAGCCATCAGGTTTTCTGCAAAAGGGGTCAGTTCATCCTGTGGTCGAACCACGCCTGTGATCAGCTCCCGAAGATGTGCATGGAGATCATTTCGGTTAATGAGCGTATCCCAGTCATCATGAAGCAGGTACTGGTGCTGGTTATGCTGCAGGAAAATACCCTGCCGGGTTTTGTATAATTGCATGGCTATCGGTTATGGGTGAATAATTACCATTTTTTGACATCTTCCAGATCCACGCCCAGCAGGTGCTGGGCCAGTTTGCGCAGGTCCTCATACTGACCCTCAAAATGACAGGTCCATTGGCGGTATCTTTGTTGCTGGCCCGGGCGGAGTTCAACTACGGGAGAAGAAGATTCTATTTCATAGAAGGGTCCCAGCTGGCTGCCATCCGCCAGCGGTCCGTCGTTATAGGAATTGATCACATCCCCCCCATAGGGGTCTTTTTGGAGCTCCCACTTGGAATTGACATAGGCGCCCCCGGGATGGACTTCCGGGATCAGCAGGGTAAGCTGGTTGTGTTTAAAATCAAAACTGCCCACCATGGGCTTGGCCACCCGGGGTGAAAGTCCGATTTTTCCCCTCGACTTACCGTCACAGCGCAGGTAAAGTACGCTGTCGCCCACCCACAATCTGTCGGGGCTAATCTTACCAAAATAATCATCGGTGATCCGGGAGCGGGCATCCTGGCCCGGAACAAAGGGGATAATTACCTTTGTTTCCTCAGAGGGCGTCATCATACCCAGCAGCCAGATGGAAAGCAGCCCTCCCTGCTTTTCCCAGGTCCGGCTTCCTTTATTTTCAAGCACGTTTTCAGACTCGTATGCTACGAAACGGACACCGGCCGGAAGGGCCATATGGAGTTTTTTTTCAACGGCTTCCCGGCCCTGCAGCGCAATACTTCTTGAAATGCCAAAGCTGAAGCGGGTGCCCGAATAATTGGTGAGGGTACCATTTTGCACAAAGGTGGCGGACCGGGCATCAGCGTGCTGCACCTTATAGGCCACGGTGTCTATGATGGCGGGCACCTGCCAATAGCTGATCTGGAAAGGATCCCCCTGTTTGAAATACAGGGAAAACTGTCCTCCTTCCGGACCCAGCCAGAAACGCTCCTCCCCACCCAACGCATTGAACTGTTTATTTCGTTTGCCAGAGCCGATCAGCTCATAGTTCAGCCAGCCGTAACTGCTTCCCTGCTCACCCGCCGCAGTAGAGGTCATGACCCGTCCCTGATAATCGGCACAAAGCAGTACACGGGCATCTGTGGCCTCATCGTGAAGTTCCAGGACCTTCCTGGCATGCGCCCTCAGGAACTGGGCGTCATAGCCATAGGTTCCTTTGGCCGCCACGGGCCGCCGGGGGAGATTTAGGAAATAGCCCGGGCGTGCATGGTATCTGGCCATCAGCAGGACAAGTACCATCAGCAATAACAGGGAGCATTTTAAACTCATATGGCAATATTAAGTTTTATAAAAACCGTGACAAATCAATTTCTTGAAAATACAACAGCTTTTACTATTTGCGTTATATTCACTACATTTCCCTTATTTTTCTCACCCTTTTTCACCCGTCCGGGTTCAAAAACATGGATAAAAGATCATTTATAAAGGGATTAACCCTTGCTTCCCTGAGCGCCCCCCTTTCGGGAAAGGCCCTGGCTGACTGGATCAGCCAGGCAGCCCATAAATCACCGGCGGAATTATCGGGCGATGAGCCTTTCTGGGCTGAAATCCGCCGCGGGTATCGCCTGAAGCCCGATTACATCAACTTAGAAAATGGCTATTATAATATACAGCCCTCGGAAATCCTGGAAAAATATATGGGCCATATCCGCGAGGTCAACTACCAGGGATCTTATTATATGCGGACCGTGCAGTTTGACAACAAAAAGAAGGTAGCAGCCCGGCTGGCAGGTCTGGCCGGCTGTTCACCCGAAGAGCTTATTATCACGCGCAATACCACGGAGTCCCTGGATCTGGTTATTGGCGGTATACATTGGCAGGAAGGCGACGAGGCGATCATGGCAGAACAGGATTACGGATCCATGCTCGAGATGTTCAAACTCGTTGCCAGCCGATACGGTGTCGTCAATAAAATCGTTTCGGTGCCCAACCATCCCTCCTCCGACGAGCAGATCGTTTCCCTGTACCGGGATGCCATCACCCCAAAGACCCGGTTGTTGATGGTCAGTCACATGATCAATATCACCGGGCAGATTCTTCCGGTTCAGAAGATTTGTGATATGGCCCATGCCAAAGGGGTGGAAGTCCTCGTCGACGGGGCGCATGCCCTGGCCCATATCCAGTTTGCCATAGATGACCTCCACTGTGATTATTACGGGGCGAGCCTGCACAAATGGCTCAGTACCCCGCTGGGAGCAGGTATACTTTATGTAAAAAAGGAAAATATAGCCAAACTCTGGCCCTTGCTGGCAGAATCGCCCAAAAAAGCGGATGATATCTCCCGGCTCAACCATATCGGGACCCACCCGGTACATACGGATCTCACCATCCATGATGCCCTGGATTATTATTCCCGGCTGGGCGGTGCCCGAAAAGAAGCCCGCCTGAGGTACCTGCAGCAATACTGGACCAGTAAAGTGCGCGGGATCCCGGGTGTGGTGGTCAATACCCCCGTGGAACCGCAAAGAGCCTGTGGAATCGCCAATGTCGGCATTGTTCACATCAAACCCGCAGACCTGGCGCAGACCCTGCTTACAAAATACCAGATTTATACCGTAGCCATTGATACAGCCAACGTGCAGGGATGCAGGATCACCCCCAACCTGTTTACCAGCCTGGCTGAGCTGGATGTGCTGGTGCGGGCCCTCAAGGAATTAAGCCAGCTCCCCTGACCGCTTGAAAAACAGGCCGGACTCCCCGAAAAGGATCCCCCGGGTTTAAAACCGGTTGGTGGTTAAAAGGAGGTATGGAGGGCTATGCTTTCTTTTTTTTCAGCTCCTTTGCCCTTAGACGTGCATTGTAGCGTATGACCTGCCAGTATTCCGGGCCATAGTTTACCAGTATTTCACCACCGGCGGGAATATCCCGGATGGATTCAATGAAGACACGGAGTCCCTCACTCTCATAGGCACAATTGTTTCGGATCCCTTTTACCCGGGTAAGTCCCTGGGCATCATTTGCATAGCGGGCCATGGATTTGACATAGTTCCTGGCGTCGAGCACATGATATCGCTTTACATAATATATGTACGCGTTGCTGCCCTCATCATGGTCTACGTCCTTCCAGGTGGTCACCTTACCCTTATATTCCACAATCCGGGTGCCTTTGGGAATGAATTTACTGGTAAAAAGCCCCTTGCCGGCGCCAGGCAGCGTGGAGCGTTTTACCCTCAGCTGTTTCTCAAGTAATGCCATTCAAATGTGATTTAGGCGGTTTTTAGAATTTGTGAAGATAGTATTCAACCACCAATGAAGTATATTCTTTTTGGCAAAATGGGAGGTTTCAAACCTGAACAGTCAGGCCGGCCGGGAAATACGGGCTGCTTTTCATGCCTTGATTGGCCTGACAGGCACCTTTTCAATGGTTGGGCAGCAAACAATTCAAATAATAAATGGGAATAATATGAATGCGGGGAAGGGGATAAAAACTAAAAACCCCCAAAATTACTCAGGGGTTTTTCAGAGAACTTGAATGTTAAGCCTTTCTTGGACGGAAATGGACTCAAGTTTGGTTTTTCTGGATATGGGTTTGTTTCATCGATATTGGATAGGTCAAAAGTATATAATCTGTTTCTACCATACAAGCGTACCAATACTTGATTTTTATCGTAAACATACGATACCCCGCCCTTTTTAGGCTGATTGGGTGCTCTTATACGCTTGCTTTGGCTCCAGCCACCACAGCGGGAGGCCTATACAGTTCCATGCTATGGGATGTAGGGTGTCCTTTGCGATGGGCTAAGGTACAGGGTTGTAGCCACTTCCCGGCCGGACAGCTGGTCCCGGGACCAGCGGCTGCCGTGGGATTACTCCCAAAGAAAAACCTGGTGTAGAAACACCAGGTTTTTCTTTATCCCTATCGTAGTTGAAAATAATTAATCATATCCATCCAAATACCATACCGCCCGCTTGTGGGCCCTATCCATGGTTGGGATTGTGGATTTATTTCCCCAGTTGTATTAAAACAATTTTAAAAATGTACACGATTTTACCCGCCCGGCACCACCCTGCGGTTAGATCCCGCCTGCTGCAGTTTGACAGAAAAGCCAGCTCAACCACCCAGTCCGGGGAGCCAGGGCCGGGCTCTCCCCTCAAATCCGCATGATGGCTGGTAACCCTACCCATTCATCTGCAGCCTGGCGAAAGGCAGTTGACTGGTTTGGGAGCCGGCCCAATGATATGTGGTATTGCTTTTGACGCTGGAAGCCAACAGCCGGTCCGGGAGAAAGGGCAGTTCCTGCTAGCTAAGGTTGGCAGGGGAATGCATGCATGGGGATCGCCCGTTTGGCCGGTTAGGGACTGCCTTATGTATAGATTCACTTTATTGCTGCTGATAACCGGATGCGTGCATGTTCACCTCAACGGACAAACGCAATATGCCCCTGACCATGACAGCAGCTATTATGCCTCCTACCGGGAAAAGTTAACCGCCCGCCTGTATTTATCGCGCAAATACACGGCCCTGCTGCTATATCCTCCCTATGACAGGACCTCCACCCTGAAGTACCGGCCGAATACCAGCCTGAACCTTGGGCTGGGGGCCAGTTTCAGGTCGCTGACCCTCAATATTGGTTTTGGGCTGAACAGCTTTAACCCCCACCTGGAAAAAGGGAAAACCAGGTACTTTGACCTGCAGTCACATGTTTATACCCGCACCTGGAATCTGGACCTGCTGGGTGAATTCTACCGTGGTTACTACCTGGCTCCCAAGGGGCTGGGAGCCGGGGATGGCCGGAGCTATTACCTCAGGCCGGATCTCGGCCTGCAATTGACGGGGATAGCAGCCTACCGGGCTTTGCAGCCAAAAAAATTTTCCTACCAGGCCGGGCTGCTTCAAAATGAATGGCAGAAAAAATCAGCCGGCTCTCTGCTGGCGGGAGGGGACCTTTATTATGGCGCCCTGCAGGGGGACAGCAGCGTCATCCCCTTGCTGACGGACCCCGCCGCAGCGGGTCTGCATATCCGTAAGGTACATTTTTTTGAACTCGGGGGCGGACTGGGATATGGCTATTGCCTGGTATTCAAAAAACACTACTACCTGCTGGGTTCTGCTACCGTGGACCTCGCCTTGCATATTGCCCGTGAAAGCGATGGAATCTCCGCCAATGACCGGGCGGGCCTGTCAGTCAACTATATATTTCATGCCGGAGCAGGCTGGAACGGTCCGGACTGGGACCTGGGTCTTCTGTGGGTCAATGATGATATTCGAATCCGGAGCGGAACATCGCATTACGATTACCTGGTACGCACCGGAAACTACCGCCTCTTCTACGCAACACGACTGAAACTGAGCGGCCGGCAGAAGAAAATCCTGGCCCCCGTCAACGGGCTGCTGGATATGACTTTAAAATAAAACCAGGCGGGCCCAGCCATTAATCCGGGTCTGATTCGTAGAGGCGAAGCCTGTTTTTGAGCCGGGTCATTTCTTCCTGCATGCCCTGCATCCGGGCCAGCAGGTGCTGAATGGTTTCAATGCCTTCCAGATTGATATCCATTTCATAATGGAGCCATACGAGCTTTTCCAGTTCCCTGATCTGGGCGGCCGGAATATACCCGGTGCCCTGCACGACGGACATGTCAAGCAGTCCGGACTGATGCAGGTTCCTGATAAAGGAAATCTCAATATTGTAGTTTGCACAGAAATCGTTGGCAGGTATCAAATCTTCCTTTTCCATGAATACTATTTTAAATTAAGATTTGGATAATTCTGTAAACAGTGCCTTTTGTTTTTCGGTCAGGTTGGTGGGAATTTTGATGTTGTAGGTGATGTATAAATCCCCAAAATGCCCTTCCTGTTTATAGATCGGGAACCCTTTACCGCTCAGCTTTACCTTCGTGCCGTTCTGCGTCTCTGGTTTTATCTTCAGTTTGATTTTGCCGCCCAGGGTTTCCACTGTTTTTTCACCGCCCAGTACGGCCGTATACAGGTCAAGATCGATGGTGGCATACAGGTCATTGCCCGATCTTTTAAACACAGGATCGTTGGGAATGATAAAACTGATGAATAAATCCCCGGCAGGGCCGCCGTTGACACCCGGAGCGCCATATCCCTTTAATTTGATGACCTGACCGTTCTCAATGCCTGCCGGTATGGTGATTCGTATATTCTTTCCGTTTACAGCAAGTGTCTGCTGGTGGGTCTGGTAGGCATCCCGCAGTCCTATTTCCAGTTCCGCATTGAAATCCTGCCCCCTGAACTTAGTCTGCCTGTTCCTTCCGCCGCCTGCGCCACCGCCGCCAAAGAGGGATTCAAAAAAATCAGAAAAATCCCCTTCCTGGAAATGGTCGGAGAAACCCTGCCCCCCGGGCGCGGAGGAAGGCCTGCGCGACTGACCGGCCTGCTGAAAGGCATCGGCATGCTGCCAGTCCTTGCCATACTGATCATATTTTTTCCTTTTCTCCGGGTCGCTCAGCACTTCATTGGCCTCATTGATCTGCTGAAATTTTTTATGGGCTTCCTTATCCTTGGGATTGAGGTCCGGATGATGGGTACGGGCCAGTTTCCGGTAGGCCTTTTTAATCTCATCCTGACTGGCCGTCTTACTTACGCCCAGTATTTTATAATAATCCACGAACTCCATGATAGGTAATTTTTAAAATGGGCTGTTGTTTTATATATCCTGTCAACGGCAAAATTAAATCATTTTAAACCCGGCCTCAAGCGGCAGGGACAAATATTTCCCGGCAACGCCCGTTCACCGGAAGCCCATGGCTTCATTGACGTCACCCGTTTTTCGGGCATTTCAAGGGGAATATACACCGGTAAGGGGCTATTTTGCCTGTATTACCTGTCCTGCGCTGTCTATCTCAGCGGTGATGGTCTGAAGGGGGGAGGCACCTGAATCGGTCAATATCCTGTATTTACAAACCACCTGCATCGCATGTATGCTGGCAGGCTGATAGAGGGTCTCCTCATTTTTAAACCCGCCCGGGCGGTTCTGTTGGGACATGATCCACTTTCGAAGGGGAATGCAGGACCTGTCGGCCGAATCAATAAACCTGCTTTCCCATTCCTGTTGGAACCTGCCCAGTCTTTTTCCGGTGGCCATCAGGGCATCCTCCGGCCGCTGGTGGTCTACGGACCGGGTGGAATCATATTGATAAATATAGACCATATTGATATTATCATAATGATTGAGTTCGTACTTCCTATTAAAATAGATATCGGTACCCGTCTTATCCGGGTTGCTGACCGAGATCAAAATACCGCTGTCCCGGCAGAGGGCTTCTTTCACTTCATAGAGGGAGTCATGTCTTATCCGGGTGAGCAGGCTCCCGATATCGGCCTTGGTCTGAGAAGAGGACGGACGACCCGATCGCCCGGTGAAATGCTCCCGGGTATAAATCAAAGCGGCAAATAAAACAGCTGCCGTTACAATGAAGAATATGGTTTTCAGAAAGGGCCCCATATTAACAGAATTGATGTTACAAACTACGAATAATAATTTAAAAACTAATCCGCCTCAGGGGCCGCCTACTCCTTTTTTGGGGGTGCGAAGCCACCAGGTTGACCCGGCTATAGAGCCTTTAATACAGCAGGTTCTTTTGACCCCTGGACTTGCAAGCGGGCATCCCGCTAATGCCCCTGTTGGTGGCCTAACCCTTCCTTTTGGGAGATGCTTCAGACTCATTTGACTAAACGGTCTGCCGGTTTTCAGATGACCTAGGCGAGGGCGGAAGGTCTTTGAAGAATTTCCACCTTTCGGATCAGACCGTCTTCAATCAGGCAGCTGTGCTGCAGGGTTTGATCACTGATCAGGTTTTCCTGCAGGTCCCGTATGACCTGGCGTACACAAACCAGCAGGATGCCATTTTCCTGCTCGCTGATGTTGACCGGTTCCACATCGGTATCCACCAGGTCCCACTGACGGGTCCAAAAGGAGCGGACTTCCTCGTGACCCTGCAGGCAGGCCCCATCCGGTCCGGAAGGCCAGCTTACTTCAGGGTGCATGGTAGCCAGGGCTTTTTCAATATCCCGCTTATTGAGGGCGTAATAGGCTTTCTTAAGCAATACGGTACTTCTGTTCATATAGTTTGTTTATAAAAGCTGTGGTAAGCATCTGATCCAAATAACCAGTCCGGATCCTGACTGGCTGAATCCATCAGGGGCATTTCGAAGGCGGCTGCCCCTCCTCCCTTTCATGTCTTTGAAAAATGCCTACAAATCTGTGCCATTTGTAAAAGCCCGGCGAGGAACCCGCCCGCTGCAGACAGCCCTGGCACCCTTCCTGAACCCCTGATTTCACTTCCTGCTGAAGGAAACTTGCCGGCGGGCATGCCACGGCTGAGGTTGCCATACAAGGTGGTCCGACCCCCATTGGTTAGTACCCCACTGCCCCACCTGTTGGGGAAATGGGGAAAAGGGGAAACACCCCAGCCTTCGGGGACCAAGCCCAATCTGGAACTATTTTTCCTGAATTGGGAACAATTAACAGGCTTTTTAGGGCAGTCCAGCCTTAAAAAAGGATTGGCAAACTAATTGCAATCACATAGATGGTTTTTCATAGGATATTGGATTTTAAAACGGACTGGATGTCTATCCTGGTCCTTTTTTTATTTTAGGCCACTTGCAGTCCCAATATGTCCGGAAATAAACAGGTGGCTGAAGCTCTCCCCGGCTACTGGTCTTACTACTTTGGAATACACACCCGATAAGATGGTACAGTTTTTAAGGAGGTAATGGAAAAACAATCATGAAAAGAATACTGATCATTGACGATGACCCGGACCTGCTGAATGGTTTGCGCGCACTGCTTACCAATAAAGGATATATGACCAAAATACTACAGGATGGAAACCTTACCGTCGGAGAAACCGAGTTCTTCCATCCCGATATCATTTTGATGGATGTACATATCGGCCAGGTGGACGGCCGGGAAATATGCCTGCAGCTTAAGCATAACAAAAAAACCAAACATATTCCCGTTATCATGATTTCGGCAGATGCCAACCAGCATGAGATCATCAGTAAATATGAGGCGGATGATTTCATGGAAAAGCCCTTCAGCCTGAGAATACTCTATTCCAAACTGGAATCTTTGACTGCCTGAACCTGTTTATTCCCCATCGGCCTGTTGAAAATCCGGACAGCTGTATGCCGGTCCTCCACTCTTCATTCCGCATGCCGTCCCCATACAGGTCCGGTTCATCCAATTTGTCTGTTTTTCGGAAAGCTCGCGCCTGCCACCGAACTATCCCTTCAGGGTAAGGCCATATCACCGGCTCCGGTCACAGCCATCGTATTGCTGTCCTGAATAAAGGCGATGATTTTACAATCACCCCGGCTGATTCCATCGGGAACCTGGAATTCCAGCGAGCCTTCGGGGCGGAGGTAGGATTTAAAATCACGAACTACATTGAGATGATGCAACTGCCGGCCGCTGTTTTCCCCTCTGCGCACATCGGACACGGCATGCCGCTGGATAAGCGCGAAATGAATCTGCTGACCCGCCAGCAGCCGGGTGCGATAGGAAATCCTGGCCTGTTGCCCACTGGTCATCGTGATCTCCATGCTGATGGGGGTGGGACTCCCCTGCCGGTATGCCTCCTGAAGCGCAGTTTTAAGCTGCCTTTCATCCAATCCCACAAAGGCTGTCCTGCCGTTGACGATGACCTGTGGCGTATAGATACTGCCAAGGCCCAGCGAAGCCGCATACTGCTGCTGTCGGAGGGAATATTCCGGCCGGCTGAAGGGGTCCTTCCAGCCCAGGTAATTCCAGTAATCTACATGATAACCCAGCATATATATCTCCCGGTCCGTCCCACCGGCATAGCGGGCCAGCAGCTCATCGGCAGCCGGGCAACTGGAACAGCCTTCGGAGGTAAATAATTCCACCAGGGCAAATCCACCCTGCGGCATCCTGCCAGCGCCCGGCCTGTGCGGCAGGTCCTGGAAAGAAAATACGGTGCATACTGCCGCCAGGAAAATCAGGCGGGTCATTAACGGGATGAAAGGTTTCATAAACATGTATTTTGAGGAGTTCAGATTACTCCTGTTCCATAACGGGCGGAATATAGGGCGTTGCAAAGGCTGTATTACCAGCCAAAGACCTGCACCGGGCGGGGGGGATTGGGAAGATCACGCTAACCCGTATCCCAGCCGGCTGCAGCCATCCTGCCCGGAACAGGAAGCCTCCTGTCCTCTTTACCCCCGCCTGGCCCTGGCATGAACTGCCTGGAAGGGGCGCAGGAGAAAGTGCATAGACCGCAAAGCCGCTTTCTACCCTAAAATTACGGCAACGGGCCGCCAGGCTATGTCGCTCCCATGACAATTGCCCTGGCTCCTGCTATTTTAACTACTTTTTCAGGGAATGGGAAATGACCCCTCCCCCCGGCGGCCTTCCCGGGCCCTGTGCCGGGCATGAAAAAAAATTATGGTAACTTTCCTGTAAGCAGGAGGTGCATATGAAAATCAGGCTGATTGGAGCCATGGCCTGGCTGGCAATGTTGGCCGGTTCCCCGTTGAGGGCCCAGCAGGTATTGTATTCCCCCTACCTGTATGACCGGTCAAATACCAACAGCCTGGTGGCTGGAAAATCCGGGGAGTATTACTGGATGCGAAGGGAACAATCCCTAAGGTCTCACCGAACTTACGGCCACGGGGAGCAACCGCCGGTAAGCAGCTTTGACATATACGACAACCGCCTTCGCTGGACCAATGCCACGCCCTGGTCACCCCCTTTAGAGGGTGCCATCAAGCAATACCTTGTTCCTGCGGTGGATTTTTTTGATGAAGTATTCCTGGTGCAGGGCCTCGAAAGCACAGAAATCCGATTGCGCAGGTACAGCCCGGAGGGAACCCTGCTGTCAGCAGACAGACTGGTAGGAAGTTTGCCTTTCCGGGAATCGGCCGGCAGTTTTCTGATGGTCCGCTCCGAGTACAAAAACCGCATCCTGCTATTGGGTTTTGAACCAAAACCCGGTAGCGCCCCGCTGATCCATTCCATCCTGTTTGGCCCGGACTGGAAGCCGCTTTCCCGGCAGGTTTACCGGCATCCTTTCTTTTGCCAGCCATACCTCCAGGACGATCCCGTCTCCCTGATCGGAGCCCCTTTCAGCTCTGTGCCCCTGCAGCTGGCCAATGACGGACAATGGCTGATGATCTCTCCTTCAAGAAGTAACCAAAACTACCTGATGTTTCACTTTTGTGCAACAGACAACAGTTTTTCCTACCGGGAAATCAAACTTCCGGCAGATATGGCAAGGATGGAGATATCCTTATGCCTGGACAATGAGCGGCAGGATGCCTGTGCAGGCATACTCAGCAGGCTTTCCTTTACCAGCCTGAGCCAGGTCCAGGTCACCCATTACGACCTGCATCTCCAGCATTTCGATTTTGATTCATCCTACCTCTTCAATACCCTTTCGGGCGGCAGGCTTCAAAGCGACCAGCTGACCCGGGAAACCTTCCTGGCCGTTCCGGCAAAAGGCTTCCTGCTTCTCAAAGAATATGGGCGGGAATTTACGGACTGGTACCACAATCCGATGACCGGCGGGGAAGACTGGAACCCGGAATTATTGTTCGCCCTCCGTTCACAGGCTGGCAGTGAAGCCGCTTTCCCCCTGAAGCGCGAAGGCTATAGCCGCCTGGGGGTCCTGGCCGGGGAAGGGCCCTTTGCCGATGAGGGTAACCTGAACCTTTACTTTTTCCCCTCCCGGCCAGCGGACAGTTGCTGGAGCGGTAAAATCACCCAGGCCCAGCAGACACAGGCCAATGCCCCCGGCCTTTCCTACCTGGTGATACCCAGGAAGGAAAGATTATACATACTCTATAACATCAGCCTGAACCAGGATACAAAAAGCGGTACCTCAGACATTCTGGACTGCCAGGGAAACCAGCTCTCCGAAGGGGGCATCGCTTTTTGGAGCAGGAGGTATGTACTTTCCTTCCAGCATGCCATCCAAATTGAAGAAAACGAAGTGGCGGTTCCCTATTCCGATAACCAGCGCCATGGCATGGCCATCATCCGTTTTTGATTTTATACCACCAGGGCCCCTACAGGGAATCGCGCAAAGTCAGGTGGAAGGGAATGGCCACTTTTTCGGCAGATTTTTCAAGGATCAGGCGGGCCGCCTCTTCACCCATCAGCTGGAAATCCGTGGAAATGGTGGTGATCCCGCTGAGGATGATTTTTTTTAGAGGCGTTTCATTATAGGAGATCACACCCACGTCCCTGCCGACCTGCAGGCGGCTGTCGAGTATTTTTTCCACAAGCAGTACAAGGTCATTTTCCATCAGGCTGATGTAGGCCGTTCCCGGGGAAATTTTTTCTGCTGAAATATCGGAGAGTACTTCGTAATTGAAAGCGTACTGGTTACAAAAATGCAGGAAGCCTTTTACGATTTCGGTCGGGTGATAGGTATATTCCGGAAAGAAGAGCTTGAGGGTATCGTACTTATGGAGCCTGTCCAACGCCTGTTCCAGGGCGCCGCGTATATCCTTTTCAAAATCCTCGTAAACAGCACCGAAGGGTCCCTGAATGTCGGGCAGGATTTTATCGAGCAGGATGAGTTTATGTTTGGGAATGGTATCGATGATCTGTCGCGCCGCCTGGGTTTCCTCCAGGAAATGCGCAATGATGACATAGTATGAATAATCTTCCTGGTGGTTTTTGATCAGCTCCCGAAACAGGGAATGGTCATTATTGTAAATAAAGAAATCTATAGCGGCAGATTCCCCCAGCCTGGCCACAAATGCATCGTAAATGATCTTCTTGTGGGTACTCAGTTTATTGAAGAGCAGGAATATCTTCGTCCTTCTGTCCACCTGGGTATGAGCGATGAAATAGCCTTTTCCCGGAACAGACTGTATGACGCCCAGTCTTTTGAGTTCCCGGTAAGCCCTGATGCAGGTATCCCGGGATATATCCAGCTCGTGACTCAGGTCGTTAACGGAAGGAAGCAGGTATCCCTGGTGTATTTTGCCGTCTGTAATGCCGCGCAGCATGGCATTGACCACCTGCTGGTATTTGGGCGTAGCCGAATACTCGTCGATGCAGATCGTCCTGAAAATGGGTTCATCCTCCATGGCCGATAAATGTACTAAAAAGATGTTTCATACCAGTTCATACCAGATGGATTGAAAAATTGATATAGTTTCACAGGCACAACCTGTTTTCATAACGCTATAAGCTTCGCCCAATGAGAAAGAAATATGGCATTTTAGCCATGCTTAGTCTTCTTTGTTTGTATGCACCGGCCCAGCTGAAGGTGCTAAACCTCCTGACCGAAAATCTTTCCAACCCCCTGGGCATCGATAACAGTAAGCCCAGGTTCTCCTGGCAGCTGTCCGCAGAGGCCAGAAACGTCCTGCAGGCTTCCTATGAAATCAGGGTCTTTGGGGATGGCGGCGTCAAAGACCGGATATGGAGCAGCGGACAGGTTGCCTCCGGTCAATCGGTCCTGGTGCCCTACGGAGGCCCCGCCCTTTCGCCGGGAAAAAAATATTTCTGGCAGGTTCGCGTCCGCGATCAGGGGGGGAGCCCGTCTCCCTGGAGTGCGACGGCGTCCTGGCAGATGGGGCTGCTTCAACCTTCCGACTGGACGGCCCGGTGGATAGGCCCCGGCTACGGAGAACCTCCGGTGAATCAGCCCAGCCCCCTGTTGCGAAAGACCTTTTCCCTCCGGGGAAACATCAAGTCTGCAACGGTCTATGTAACGGCTCACGGCCTCTACGAAGCCCATATCAACGGCCGCCGGGTGGGGGACAGTTACCTGACGCCTGGCTGGACCAGCTATAACAAAAGACTGCTCTACCAGGCCTATGATGTAACGGGCCTGCTTCGTCCCGGCAGCAATGCGATGGGCGTCACGCTTGGCAGCGGTTGGTACCGCGGACACCTGGCATGGGATGATCACAAAAATTTATATGGCAGCGATGTGTCCCTGCTTTTGGAGCTGGTGATCGAATACGCAGACGGCACCACCCAGCGCGTGGTCTCTGACAGCAGCTGGCGGTCCGCTACGGGGGAAATCCGGAGCTCGGAAATTTATGACGGCGAGCAAATCGATGCCAGGCTCGGGAAAAAGGACTGGACACTGGCCAGTTTTGACGACAGGGACTGGATCCCTGTTAAGCAGGAAAACTTTTCACTAAATAATCTGCTGGCCTCGGCAAACGAGCCCGTAGTTAAGCATGAAACCTTCCAACCCCGGCGAATATTCAGGACCCCGAAGGGGGAGCAGGTAATTGACTTCGGACAGAACCTGGTCGGATGGGTGGTCCTGCGAGTAAGAGGCCATGCAGGGGATACCATTCGTGTTTCCCATGCAGAAGTCCTTGACAAGTCAGGCAACTTTTATACGGACAACCTCAGACAGGCCAAATCACAGGATACCTACATACTAAAAGGGGGAGGCGAGGAAATATTTGAACCGCATTTCACCTTCCATGGTTTTCAGTTCATCAAGGTGGAAGGCTACCCCGGAGACCTGCAACCGGCGGATTTTACGGCAGTGGCCCTGTATTCGGATATGAAGCAGACCGGATCTTTTGGTTCCTCCAATCCATTGATCAATCAGTTGCAGCATAATATACAATGGGGACAAAGGGGCAATTTCCTGGACGTTCCGACGGATTGCCCCCAGCGGGACGAACGCCTCGGCTGGACAGGCGATGCACAGGTATTCTCCCGCACGGCCGCCTTCAATATGGGAGTAAATAACTTTTTTGCCAAATGGCTGAAGGATCTGGCCGCCGACCAGGCCTCCAGCGGAAGTGTGCCTTTCGTGGTACCCAATGTGCTCAATCCCAGCGACGGTGGATCGGCCGGATGGGCAGATGCCGCCACCATCATCCCCTGGAACATGTACCTGGCTTATGGTGACCGCAACATACTGGAGCAACAATACCCCAGCATGAAGGCCTGGGTGGATTATATGACCGCCCACAGTCAGCAGGACCTGTGGAATACCGGTTTTCATTTCGGGGACTGGCTTTTTTACCGGCCCGAGGACGACAATGACGGCAGGGCTGCCGTCACCGACAAATACCTGATCGCCCAGTGCTTCTTCGCCCATTCCACCCAACTGCTGGCCAGCACGGCAGCCCTGCTTGGAAAACAATCGGATGCAGATCATTATACCGCCCTGCTGTCCCGAATCAGGGAGGCCTTCGTGAAAGAATACCTCACTCTTTCCGGCAGGCTGGTCTCCGGCACCCAGACCGCCTATGTGCTGGCCCTTGAGTTTGACATGCTGCCGGAGGCCCTTCGCAGGCAGGCAGCCCAAAGACTGGCCGATAATGTAAAGGATTATGACTATCACCTCACTACCGGTTTTTTGGGTACCCCCTATCTCTGTCATGTGCTCAGCCGTTTTGGTTATACCGATATCGCTTACAAACTGCTGCTGCAGGACTCCTATCCCTCCTGGCTATACCCGGTAAGGATGGGCGCCACCACCATCTGGGAAAGATGGGACGGCATCAAGCCGGACAGCAGTTTCCAGACCCCGGGCATGAATTCCTTCAATCACTATTCCTATGGAGCCATCGGCGACTGGATGTACCGTGTGATGGCCGGGCTGGATACCTATGAAGACGGACCTGGTTACCATCACATACGGGTGATGCCCCATCCCGGCGGAGGGTTTACCCGGGCCCGGGCTGAGCTGGCCACTTCCTACGGAAGGCTCTCCTCGAAATGGACCCTTCAGGACGGGAAATATACCTTTGACATAGAAATCCCCGCCAATACCACCGCTGATATCTTTATCCCTGCCGGCGGGCCCGCAAAGGTTAGTGAAACCGGCCGTCCGCTGCCGTCCCTGAAAACCTTCGGTATAGTGGGCATGGAAGAAGGCTATCTTCACCTACAGACCGGTTCGGGAAAATATTCATTCACCGTAAATCCCTGATACATGCAGATTCTTTTGGGTATTATCTTTCATTTCATAGGCGGCTTTGCCTCTGGCAGTTTTTATATGCCCTATAAGAAGGTAAAAAGCTGGCACTGGGAATCCTATTGGATCATCGGAGGCCTGTTTTCCTGGCTGATTGTCCCACCCCTGGCAGCCTATCTGACGGTGCCTGGCTTTGCGGAGATCATACGGAATACGCCCTGGGAAGTCATCCGCTATACCATGCTGTTCGGTGTACTCTGGGGGGTGGGAGGACTGACCTACGGGCTGGGCGTCCGCTACCTGGGCATGTCCCTGGGAAATTCGGTTGTACTGGGTTTTTGTTCCGCCTTCGGGGCACTGGTGCCCTCTCTGTATTATAATTTGTACCCCGCACCAGGCAAGACCTCCTTCCGGGACCTGCTGAACAACCCATGGGGAAGGATGGTGCTGGCAGGGGTCCTGGTTTGCCTGCTGGGTATTTACATCTGCGGCCGGGCCGGTATGTCCAAGGAGAAGGAACTGCCGGATGCTGAAAAGAAAAAATCCGTCGCAGAATTCAGCCTGGTCAAGGGGTTGGTGGTAGCCATCATTTCAGGTATCCTCAGTGCCTGTTTCAATTTCGGCATTGAAGCCGGAAAACCCATGGCTGAGGCCGCTGTCAGGGCGGGTTTCAACCCGTTATACCAAAACAATGTGATCTATATCACCCTGCTGTGGGGCGGCCTGTCCACCAATTTCATCTGGTGCATGTTGCTTAACTGGCGCAATAAGAGCTTTGGTGACTATACGGATAAAAAATCGCCGCTTGTCCGGAATTATATTTTTTCCGCGCTGGCAGGCACCACCTGGTTTCTGCAGTTCTTCTTTTATGGTATGGGGGAAAGTAAACTGGGAAACGGGGCCAGTTCCTGGATCCTGCATATGGCATTTATCATTTTAGTGGCCAATATGTGGGGCATCCTGCTCAAGGAATGGAAAGGGGTCAGCAAAAAAACGACCGTAACCATCTCCCTGGGCATTCTCATCATCATCGTGTCGGTATTACTGGTTGGTTACGGCAATGCGCAAAAACCAAAAGAAACCTCGGCATTGGCCCCCGCCGGGGGAGCTGCCTGGAGCATGCATCAACAAACATCTAAATAAAAAAATCATATGAGTACTAAAAGGGCAATCGGGGAATTTAAAAACGTCAGTTACCTCTGGGATGATGCCAAGGCCGCTTCCTTACAGGGCAATGAAGTTGATCTGCTGGTCTACCGGTCCAACCTGCTGGGCGCCGATTTGAGGCTTACCAATTATGGGGGAGGCAATACTTCCTGCAAGGTGATGGCCAGCGATCCGCTGACGGGCAAACAAACGGAGGTCATGTGGGTGAAGGGAAGCGGCGGGGATCTGGGAACCATGAAAAAAAGCGGGCTGGCAGCCTTGTATATGGACCGGTTGCTGGCACTTAAAAATATTTATAAAGGACTCAGCACCGAGGACAGGATGGTTGAGCTGTTCAACCATTGTATCTACGACCTGGCTTCCAAGGCCCCTTCCATCGATACGCCCCTTCACGGCTTCCTGCCTTTCAGGCACATCGATCACCTCCATCCGGACGCAGCCATCGCCATCGCAGCCTCCAGGGATGGCAAGGAGATCACACATGCGCTTTTTGAAGGCAAAATTGGCTGGGTGGACTGGCAGCGGCCCGGCTTTGATCTGGGATTACAGCTGAAAGCCTGCCTGGATGAAAACCCGGGTATACGGGGCATCATGCTGGGTTCACACGGTCTGTTCACCTGGGGTGACACGGCCTACGAAAGTTATCTCAATACACTGGAAGTAGTGGAACAATGCGCCCGGTACCTGGAAGAGCATTATGGAAAAAAAGGCCCGGTATTCGGCGGACTCAAGACTGCGCCGCTTGATGCGGCGCTCAGACAGCAGCAGGCAGCTGCCCTGGCCCCCTACCTGAGGGGATATTGTTCTTCCCATGCCAGGATGGTTGGCCATTTCAGCGATGATGACCGCGTACTGGAATTCATCGGTTCCCATGACCTCGACAGGCTGGCACCGATGGGGACCAGCTGCCCGGATCATTTCCTCAGAACCAAAATCAGTCCGCTGGTACTTACCCTCTCCCCCCAGGAAGATCTCACCGATGAGGGGGCACTGCGTCAAAAACTGGCCCCTCAGTTCGATCAGTACAGAAAGGGGTACCTGGATTATTATAACAGCTGCAAAAATGCCAATAGCCCTGCGGTCCGCGATCCCAACCCGGTGGTGATTCTATATCCGGGTGTGGGTATGTTTACCTTCGCAAAGGACAAACAGACTGCGAGGGTGGCAGCAGAGTTTTACAACAACGCCATCAATGTCATGAAAGGGGCGGAAGCCATTTCTTCCTACACCTCCCTGCCCAGACAGGAGGCTTTCAATATAGAATACTGGCTGCTGGAAGAAGCCAAGCTGCAGCGGATGCCAAAGCCCAAGGCGCTCAGCGGACTGATCGCGCTGGTCACCGGCAGTGCGGGAGGCATCGGAAAGGCCATTGCCAAAAAAATGGCAGCAGAAGGCGCCTGCGTGGTCATCAATGACAATGATGCCCAAAGGCTGCAGTCCGCACAGGCAGAATTTGAAAAACAGTTTGGAACAGATGCCTTTATTGCAGAACCCCTCGACGTAACCGACAGCTCGGCCATCCGCCGGGTATTTCAGCGGGCCTCCTTTTGTTTTGGCGGAATAGACATCGTTGTAAACTGCGCGGGAATTTCCATTTCAAAACCCCTGGAAGAGCATACTGAAAAAGACTGGGATCTGCTTTATGACATTTTAGTGAAGGGCCAGTTTCTGGTTACCCAGCAGGGGGTGGACATCATGCGCAAACAACAAAGGGGCGGCGATATCATCAATATCGTGAGTAAAAATGCGCTGGTCAGCGGCCCCAATAATGCAGCCTACGGTTCAGCCAAGGCAGCCCAGCTGCACTTAAGCAGGCTCAATGCGGCAGAACTAGGGAAGGACCGGATTCGTGTCAATGTGGTTAATCCCGACGCGGTGATCTCCGACAGTAAGATATGGGCCGGAGCCTGGGCGGAGGGACGTGCAAAAGCCTATGGAGTCACGGTAGTAGAGCTGCCTGCCTATTATGCCAAACGCACGCTGCTTCATGAAATCATCCTGCCCGATGATATTGCCAATGCCTGCTTTGCCTTTGTGGGCGGATTGCTGGGTAAATCCACGGGCAATGTCCTCAATGTGGACGGAGGGGTAGCTATGGCATTTGTACGTTGATATTTCGACCTGCACCCCGGCCCTCGGGCGGGCCTCAGGAACAATAAGTCATCTTTGAAACCCCCTACAATGAAAAACTCATGAAACGGATTGCCTTTAAAATGAAACTCAACACCGGCAATGAGGCGGAATACATGCGCAGGCATGATGCCATTTGGGAGGACCTGCAATCCCTGCTCCACGATAAAGGCATCCGCGATTATTCCATTTTTTTAGACCGCCAGACAGGGGATTTGTTTGCCACCCTCCAACTGGAAAACCCCTCCGTACTCGATGAACTGGCCCGGGAGCCGGTCATGAAAAAATGGTGGGCCTTTATGAAAGATTTGATGGAATGCAACCCGGACAACTCTCCGGTCAGCCGGCCGCTGGAACAAATATTTTACCTGCCATAAAAACCTTGCAACATGCTTTTTGAAAAAAACAGGATTACAGACTATAACCAACCCTTACTGGCCGCGCACCGGCGGCGGCTGGCCGCCCTGACTGCAGAGACCCCCGCTGCCCCGGGGATCCTGGACAAACTGGTCCGCTTCCAGGTTGCCATACCCTCCTGGGCGCTGGGAACAGGAGGCACCCGTTTTGGCCGTTTCCCCGGCGGGGGTGAACCGCGCAACCTGATCGAAAAAATGGAAGACATCGGACTGCTGCACGCCCTCACCCGGTCAGCAGGCGCCATATCCCTGCACATTCCCTGGGATATTCCCGAGGATACGATGCATATCCGGTCGCTGGCTGCATCCCTGGGACTACGCTTTGATGCCATGAATTCAAATACCTTCCAGGACCAGCCGGAACAGACCCTGAGTTATAAGTTCGGCTCCCTGCAGCATGTGCGGCCTGAAATCCGCAGGCAGGCCATTGATCACAACCTGGAAGTGATTCAGTATGGCATCGGCCTGGGATCCAATTCCATCAATGTATGGTTGAGTGACGGTTCCTGTTTCCCCGGTCAGCTGAATTTCAGAAAGGCCTTTGAAAATACCCTGGAAAGTCTGCGGGAGATCTATGCGTCCCTGCCCCAGGGATGGAAGATGTTTGTTGAATACAAAGCCTTTGAACCTAATTTTTATTCCATGACTGTTGGCGACTGGGGTCAGTCACTGCTCTATGCAAACAAACTGGGTCCCAAAGCCTATACACTGGTGGACCTGGGACACCACCTGCCCAATGCCAATATCGAACAGATTGTCTCCTTGTTGATGATGGAAGGCAAGCTGGGTGGTTTTCATTTCAACGACAGCAAATACGGAGATGATGACCTTACTGTGGGCAGCATCAAGCCTTACCAGTTATTTCTGATATTCAACGAACTGGTCGAAGGCATGGACGACTTGGGAATGGATCACGCCAGCGGGCTTGGCTGGATGATAGACGCCTCCCACAATGTCAAGGATCCACTCGAGGACCTGCTGCAATCCCTGGAGGCCATTATGATCAGTTATGCACAGGCCCTGCTGGTCGACCGCACCGCATTGTCCGCAGCACGCCAGGACAATGATGTGGTAAGGGCCCAGGAAATCCTGCAACATGCCTTCAGAACCGATGTCAGGCCACTGGTCGCGGAGGCCCGCTTAAGGGATGGCGGCGCGCTGGATCCGCTGGGACTCTACCGCATGGCCGGTGTCAGGAAAAACCTGATTGCCGCCAGGGGAATGCGGACCATTACCACCGGCCTGTAATTTACCGGCGTTTACCACCGAACCATAAAAATTTTCTCCTATGCCCCTGCCAGTGATACTCATCTTCGATGTAGGCAAAACCAATAAAAAGACCCTGTTGTTTGACCGGCAATACCGGCTTATTGATGAGCGTTGCGAACAACTCCCGGAAATAACCGATGAAGACGGCTTTCCCTGCGAGGACGTCCAGGCACTAACGGCCCGGATCAAAAATTCCTTCCGGATAATACTGGAGGACCCTCGTTTTGAGGTAAAGGCGGTGAATTTTACCGCCTACGGGGCCAGCTTTGTCTACCTTGGAAAGGACGGGAGCGTCCTGACCCCGCTCTATAATTACCTGAAACCCTATCCGGCATGGCTCCAGGAAAAGCTCTACAGCAGTTACGGAGGTCCATTGGAATTCTCCCTCCGAACCGCTTCCCCGGTACTGGGCAGCCTTAACGCCGGCATGCAGCTCTACCGCCTCAAAATGGAAAAGCCGGAACTGTTTGCCTCCATCCGCGTTGCCCTTCACCTGCCGCAGTATCTTTCCTATATACTCACCGGTCTGGTGGCTACGGATATCACCAGCATTGGCTGCCACACCCACCTATGGGATTTTCCCAGGAGGGCTTACCACGACTGGGTTACTAAGGAAGGGCTGGAAGAAAAGTTCGCGCCCATTACCCCCTGTGATGCCGCAGTCCCCCTCCAGTATCTGGGAAAAACCCTGGCGGCCGGCTATGGCATGCATGACAGCTCCTCAGCACTCATACCCTACCTGGCTTGCTTCCAGGAACCTTTTATCCTGCTTTCCACAGGGACCTGGTGCATCAGTATGAATCCCTTTAATCACCACCCGCTGCAGGAACACGAACTGAAAAAGGATTGTCTCTGTTATCTCACCTATAAAGGGGTTCCGGTAAAAGCCTCCCGGCTATTTGGTGGATATGAACATGAACAACAGACCAAAAGGCTGGCAGTTCACTTTCATACATCCGAAGACTATTACAAGCAAATTGCCTTTACCCAGCCGCGGGTTCAAGAGGGTTCCCGGCAAAGCGGCAGGGAACCTTCCCTGGTAGGTCATGCCCAAAAAGACTATTGCGGCCTGGATAGTTATGAACAGGCCTACTCACAGCTGATGGAAGATATCGTGTCGGCACAGGTGCAGAGCACCGGTCTTGTCCTGGAGAACGGACCGGTAAGGCGGATTTTTGTGGATGGGGGTTTCAGTGCCAACCCCCTGTTCCTGGGCTTGCTCCGTCAGGCCTTTAAGGACCTGGAGGTTTTATCCGCCACCGTTTCCCAGGCAACTGCACTGGGTGCTGCCCTTGCGATGCATAGCCACTGGAATGACCTGCCCATACCGGAGGGGCTGATTGAATTGAAATGAGACAGCACCAGGGTTGAACCGTTGAAAGGGAATGTTTACCCAAATGCCTGCGTTAGCTGGACGGAGTTAAATACCCAGCACTTGGTATCGGATAAACGGTAGGCCGCTAACATCCTACTTTAGGTTATCACTGTTTTTGTTTTTTGAGGGTGAAAATTCGGAAAATATTAAACCCGAAATAGATATCCCCCCTACCCCAGCTACCCGTAGAAGCACTCACCCCCGGAATATTCTGAGCATTAAACTGGGATTCGGTCATACTCTGCGAGTTGCTAAAAACAAGCTGGAAGACATGGCCCCCTGTTTCAATATCCCATCCAATGGACCAGGAATTATAAATACTCACAGAAACAACCTGGTTAGCAGGGAGGTAGTTGTATTCGGCTTCTAGGGCCATTCGCCTCGTAAATTTAAAGCGCGCCCCCATTGAAAGTGCAAGAAGGTCATTTTTATCCACGGCTGCAGGCGTCAGGTTAAAGTGCAGCCAAGTGGGTACAAGTTGCAAGGATAATCTGCTGCTGAATTTTCTGGCTATCAAAAGCTGGGTAACAAAGGAGGTCCGGTATTTTATATTCAGGAAGGAATCCACTTCTTTTGGAATATGTTGAGAGTAATTGGAAGCGACCGATAGCAGGCTAACACTCACCGGCATTTCCCCGGCATCTTCGGTTTGCCGAAGCAGTTTATATTTTAGATAACCGTCAAAGGTCTTCAAATAGGAACTCCGTCCAATGCCAACGGTAAACCGGTCGGTGATACCGAATTCAAATCCAAGGCGCAGATTGGCATTGTCCAATCCAAAAAAATTATAGCTACCGCTATTGATTTGCCCGAACCGGTGCTGGATCAGGAAGTTCAAAGCCCCCTTGGCCGGGGCTTCCACCGTTTGGATGTTAACCAGTCGTGTTGCCTTGAAGGTAGCAGCTACAAAGGACTTTTGTACATGGAATCGCATGGAATCACTGAGCAGGGAAAGCAGCGGATTTTCCTGGGCCTGGGTAACGGAAACCAGAAGAAAACAGGTAATAAGGATTAGGGTATACTTCATAGCTGAGTTGATTATTTGGAAATAAGACAATTTACTTCTATCCGGATACGCAACTGCTTATCTATTTTGTCCCGCACCAGAGAAGGGATGGAAATATTATAATCTTCCGGTCGGATTACAAACTCGGCAGTCCCCATCAGTCGGCCATTTTTGAGTTCAAGTGTAGCCGGCACTTCTATTTGTCTTGCTACTTGGTGCAACCGGAGCGTACCTACTACCATAACTTGATAGGCAGCTTCTTTGCCTGATGATATATTCCCCGTATATATCCCGCTGAAAGTGGCTTTTGGATATTTATCGCTTTCCACGTAATTTTCGTTGAAATGCTCCTGCATCAGTTCTTTGGGGAAAATAAATCCTTTCAGCAGCACCATGAATGCCATGGTTTTTTGGGAAAGGTCAATGGCAGCATAGACCTGCTTGTTTTCTGCGCGGATATCTTCGAGCGGCGTTTTGGAATAAAAACCGATGAAACCCGTCCGGGTGGTATAGATCTGTGCGTATCCGGACCCGCTTGCCAGCAGGGTCAGTAGGAAAATATTTATGAGGCACTTCATGTTGGGCGATTTGAATTAATTATTGGGGGAACCGCTGTTTACCCAGTCAACAATTTTGTTGATTGTGCATGCATCCATCTTTGCCTGGCCATAAGGCATTCCCACATATCCGGGATCATGGCGAATATTTCCGGCCAGTTTACCATTATCAGCCCATTTTTTCAGGGATACATAATTATCCAGGATAATACCCCCGCTTCCGGAGGAACTGCCTGTGCCATGGCAACTGTAACAATTGGATTGCAGAATGGGTACTACATTATTGGAGTAGGACATACCCGCAGTATCACAGGTCGAACCAGGAGGCGGGTTGGTGCCTGAGGATAGACTTTGAACGCTGCTTTTCGAACAACCCCAAAAGAGCAGGATGGAAGCAATGGCGATGACAATTGCGCGCAGATGGAACCTTTTCATGGCTTGATTTTTTTATGATTAGAACTTTTGTTGCATGATACAATCCACCATATTTACATCCAGCAGAAATCCGGTACACCGGCCTCTTACAGTAATGCTATCCCCTATCCCGAGAACCACCGATGAAGAGGATCTGGTGGGGAACATCTGGCAGCTAATATGGCCGGAACATCCCGTTGATAATTGACAGGCCCCTTCATCTGGGTTCCAGGAACAGATCCTGCCGCTGATCTCTAAAACTCTGCCCAGGCAAAGACTGTCTGCGGCAGGTTCATTGTGCAGGTATAACCTGTAAAGACCGTAGGCCGTATATACACCTGCCGGATTACGGCCCTCCACACCCTGGTGCGGCCGCATGATCCTGACATATAAATAAGTGACGAACAGAAAGCACATAATGATCCCCGTCAGAAAAAATATAATTTTTTTCTTCATATAAGAAATTGTTGAAAATGTTAATTAAACCGACGGACGACCCCCAGATTCATGCCAGCGCTCATGATGGGCAGGCTTCCCGTACCCATACCTGCCAAGGGTATCCTCAGGAAAGGCTCCATCCGCAGGTCTGCTTTCCTGTTGATGGGATGTTGGTAGCCTGCACTGAAATTCAGTACAGAAAACCAGTATTGGGATGTATTATGATAGGCGTAGCTTTTTTGTTTGTCAACACCATAATAAAGGTAATTATAGGTATATGATTCCCGGAACATGTAATAGGTAGACATTCCCATGGTGACAAACCAGCTGCCATGATCATGGGGAGTCAGGTTAAACCGCAGGTTCACCGGCAACTCCAGCATATTACAGGTTCCGTTCACTTTTAACAGGTTTACATAGTTTAGAAACGCCACATTCTTGGTAGAAAAATATTCCCCTTTGGAATAGTATTTCTTGGAATCCAGGTATAATCCCGTTTCCAGGTTCCACCTTGGGGACAGGTGATAACCCAGCAGTATTCCCGCTGTGTAACCCGCACCCGTTAGCGATTGGAGTTTTACGGTACTGATGTCAGGAGAAACCATAACCCCTGCATACAGGAAACGCTTGTTGCTGTTCAAAGGTTGCAAATTCTTGGCCCCGCTACGGGGTGTTACCGGGGTGATGATAGCTGACCCGGATGGTGAAAAAAGTTGCCCCTTGGAATTGGGAAGCAGCAGAGAGTCCAGGCAGCTGAATCCATGAGTTCCAATGGACTGCAGCCGGGCATATTCAACTACGGCCACAGAGGTCTTGATGATTGCTCCTACAGGCAGCCTTCCTAACAGATCCCTGCTCATTCCGGCGGGCTCAGGCAGCACCAGGGAACTGCCTGCAGGTCGGTGCTGGGGTTTCTGTACTTCGATTCCTTGGCCGGGGGCCACCCTGACAGCAGCCGGACTGTTGTAGCCGGAGGGTCCTGCCGCCTGCCATGTCCGCACTTTTCCGGGCTTTATCCGGGAAATTGAGGCAGTAGGTAGATCGAGGCCCGGAGTGACAGGGAACTTCTCCCTGCCGGTCATAACTGGTCTTCCAGCCGGCAAGGCCGGTTTTTTTTGATCCCTCATGGCTTGGGAAGTGCCCTCGAGGGAAACGACGGACTGGGTTTGTTTAAGAGTCTGCTTTTCAGGTAAGCGCTTTAACGAAGGTTCTGCCTGGTGGCTTTGGGTATAATAACCAATGGCTCCAAAAATCAGTAATAGTAAGAGCCAGAACCATCTGATGCCCCGGGTAGGCTGACCATACCGGAGATCGGGAGGTAATATAAGCGCTGTATCATCCTCTTCGTCCAGGGCCCGCCTTACTGCATCCCAGTCAGCACCCGCAGATTGGAGGGGATATTGTTCGGCAGCCCTTTTGAAGAGATCATCCAGCTCGTTATTACTCATATCTGACATAATACAAATTCAGTTTTTTCTACAGTGAGTTTTTTTTGCAACTGCGCCCTGGCCTTAAACAGATTGGACTTGGAAGCGCCAACCGATATACCAGTCATCTCGGCTATCTCCTGGTGTGAATACCCCTCTATGACATGCAGGTTGAATACCAATCGGTATGCAGGGGGTAATCCCCGGATAAGGTCCATCAATTCCTTGTATTTAAGCACAGCATCAGACAACTGGCTGCTATCCTGATAATCACATATTAACGAATCAATGGGTGTGGTTATAAGTTTATGGTTCTGCCTTCTTTGAAAATCGATGGCCGTATTGATCATCACCCTTTTCATCCAACCAATTAGTACGATCTCTACACGGTTTAGGTCCCGGACCTCAAATCGTCCAATACTGCGGAAAACTTTTACAAAACCATCGTTGGTTACTTCGACCGCTTGCTCGTAGGTATCTACATAACGAAAGACGGTTTTCAGACAAAGCCCGTAATAGGATTCATAGAGTACCTGCTGACACTTTCGGTCCTGCCTGAGGCAGCCATCAATGATATCAAGGGGGGTTTCCAATCTTACTTAGTTAGCCTGAATGAATTGTCTTACCTGATAAACGCCAACCGGCCAGCAGGGGTTGCCTGGGGGGGCGCTGACTGGAGCAATTAAATCCAGATAAGGTTGCAAGGAAGGCAGGAATTATACCTCAATAAATTGATAATGAATGGATAGTATTTATGATTGGGGGCAAAAAAAACTGCGGACAAATTAATTTGCGGCAGTTCGCTGACTAGGGAGCGCATTCAAAAGAGGTTTTGTGATTTCAATACCTCCGGGATGGCCCGGGACGGCCACCGCTGTTATTGTCACGACCGCCTCTGTAACCGCCGCCGCCGGAACCACCCCTTGGCTGATCCTCGGCCTGTTTGACGGCCATTTTTTTACCCTTGATGGAGGCCCCGTCCAGGGTTTCAATTGCCTGTTTAGCCTCGCTGTCATCGGGCATATCCACAAATCCAAACCCGCGGCTCTTGCCCGTTTCCCTGTCCAGCACTACTTTGGCTGAGTTGACTTCTCCATAGAGTTCAAACATCTCTTTTAGGTCAACGTCATCAAAATCGTAGGGGACAGAGGCTACAAAAAGTTTCATTTCAGCGGGGTTTAAAAAGTGAAATTACAAAGTACTGGCTCAATACCACCACTAATATCAACATTTATTTCCTGAACTGGTAAAAAATAATGTATACCTAAGAAGTAAAACCTAGCCCCATAGGAGGCGGGCCTGGTCACTGCTGGCCCGGGGTTTAATAAAAATATGTGTATTAACCAGTTATATTGCTATTACCGGCCAGGGTCTCTTTATGCTGAAGGAACTTCTCATTCATCGACCCTGGCACTGACGCACACGGGTCCAATAGATCGTTTCAAACCATTTTTTCATGGGTTGGTCACATTCAGTCATCCCCATTGAAAGGAAGGGCAGATCTTTCCTAAAAATACAGCATGATGAAAATCCGGTGGAGACAACATGAAATCATTTTTGCGAGCCTTTCCTTGCTCACTTCGCTGATGGGTTTTTGGTGGAAAACGCTCCATTTGACCCTGGCTGAGATCCGTACAATCTATGAGCCCCCGTTTCTTGCCAATTCATTCCCATTTGGATTGTACCGGAATCTGCTGCTGCCCCAGTCAGGTATTTTCGTGCTGGTGTATATCCTTTATATGTGGGTGAATTTGTTTATCATCCCCCGTCTGATCCAACAGAGGGCACCAGGGGATGGCAAGCTCATGATTTCCGGGGAACATGAAAAATCAAAGGCGCCAAAGAGGTTCTATGCTGCATTAAAAAAATGCGCCTGGTTAATTATGCAGATCCTGGTGGTGGTGATCTTATTGGGTATGGGAGTGAATACCGCAGCCTATTTCCTGAATGAATGCTATTTCCACTATCCTGGCTTCACCTTTTTTCCTCCGTTCGGCAACCATCCCCAGGCCCAGCTTGACTTATTCGGCGGGTACAAAATTGCGGCGGCCCTCCTGGCAGGATATGGATGTTACCTCGCTATCCGGGAGCTTGCCATAGCCTATCTGGAGCGGGCTGCAGGCAACAGGACCTTGCGTATCCTGATGGTTAACAAGGTAACCGCCCTGCTGGTAATCTATTGCTCCGTACCCTGGCTGGTAGCCAGTTTTCAAAGCCAATCGGATCAACTTTTTTATGTCAGCTATATTTCCCTGGCCAGCCCCCTTTTACTGATCTACCTGTCCAATACATATTGGCTTTTCCCCCTAAAGGGAGATCGTCCCTTCCTGGACAGGGGGATACTGCTCAGGCTGCTGGTGTCAACCCTATCTCTCACCCTTCCCTTTGCCTTGTTCCTTTCTTCCTCGGACCATTTCACCTGGGCTATCATTATATCCTTGTGGTCGGGCGCCCTTTTTATACTTACGCCGCTGAGCTGGCTGCAGTTCCAGCAGCAAAAGGATCCTATTCTGCAGCTGCGTGCCGCCGAAAAATCGCTTGTCAAATCCAGGACAAGCCTGGAGTACCTGCGCTCCCAGATCAACCCGCATTTCCTGTTCAATATCCTCAACACACTCTATGGTACCGCACTCAACGAGAAGGCGGAGCGAACAGCCTCGGGCATCCAGCAGCTCGGCGATATGATGCGCTTTATGTTGCACGAGAATATGAAAGATACCATTGAAATGGACCGGGAAATTGAGTACCTGAGAAATTATATCAGCCTCCAGAAACTCCGGACGCCGGATTCTGGCGATGTGGAAATTAAGGAACATATTTCCGGGGAACCCTGCCCTCACCGGATTGCCCCCATGCTGTTTATTCCGTTGGTGGAAAATGCCTTTAAGCATGGCATCAGCCTGTCCGAAAAATCATGGATTCGTATCGAGCTCTCCTGTACCCCGGAACAGATACGCTTCCTTGTATCAAATAGCGTGCACCGGCCGGGCGTCCATACTGACCAGGGGGATGCCTCCGGCATAGGCCTGAAAAATGTAAGGGAACGGCTTAAGTTGCTCTATCCGGGGCGCTATATATTCTCCGCCAACCCGGATGAACGTCAATTCCGGGTTGAACTGATTATTTATCCGGCAAACCGATCCTGATAATTGGATGCCTTTAAGCCAACCCGGGTATCTTTGCTGTTTTCCGCAACTCCGGGCAAACCGGTGTGATGGCCGCCCTTTTGATAAAAAAATCCACCACATGCTTAACGCCATAGCGATCGATGATGAGCCCATTGCACTGGAAGTAATTAAATGCCTTTCTGCCAATATCCCCTTTTTGGAGCTACAGGCAGTTTTCACCAATGCTTTTGAAGCCCTGGTACATTTGAAGCAGGCAAAGACAGATCTGATCTTCCTGGACATCAGTATGCCCGATATTTCAGGAATCGATTTTTTGCAATCCATTCCACGCCCGCCCATGGTGATCTTTACCACCGCCTACAGTGAGCATGCCGTGAGGAGTTTTGAACTCGATGCCATCGATTATTTGCTGAAGCCCTTTTCCCAGGCCCGGTTCCTGAAAGCCTGCAATAAAGCCTACCACCAGCGGTCCCTGCTGCAGCAGGCAGCGACCCCGGTCCCCTCCGACCAATCCATATTCCTCAAAAGCGGCTATGAACAGATCCGGGTAAACCTGGGGGAGATTCTTTACCTGGAGAGCAGCGGCAATTATGTACAGTTCATATTGAGCGGTCGCAAAATTCTATCCCGACTCAGCATGCAGGAGGCCGCCGATCTGCTACCTGTAAGCTCTTTTGTAAGAATCCACCGCTGTTACCTGGTTTCCAGGGCCATGATCACCCGCATTGAAAGAAATACCATTTGGATCAACCATATCTCCCTGCCCGTTGGCTCAGCCTATCAAAGGGAAATTGAAAAGATAACCCGCCGCTTGTAGGTTCACCATCAGTTCACTTCAAAAAAGGGGTTTAACAATTATTTGACCCCCGGGCCATCCGCCTGCAGGGCTGAATCCCTATTTTTATGGCCTGGCAAAAAAAGAACCACCATGAACCAACCGGTCCATATTATTTCCACGGAGATCCTCTCAGACAACTGGTACACGCTCAAAAAAATCACCTATCAAATTCTTCAAAAGAACGGCTCGACCCAAACCCAGCAGCGGGAGGCCTACGATCGTGGAAACGGGGCAACCATTTTGCTTTTCAACCGACAGCGGCGAACCGTGCTGCTCACCCGTCAGTTCCGTTTGCCCACATTCATCAACGGAAACCCGGACGGCATGCTCATAGAAGCCTGTGCCGGACTGCTGGACCAGGACAATCCGGAGGACTGTATCCGCAGGGAAGTGGAGGAAGAGACCGGCTACCAGGTTTCATCGGTGCGCAAATTATTTGAAGCCTACATGTCTCCGGGTTCTGTCACGGAAATCCTGTATTTTTTTGCGGCCGAATACAATCCTTCCATGAAAATCCATGCAGGCGGCGGCATAGCAGAGGAGCAGGAAGATATTGAAGTTCTTGAAATTGGATTTGAACAGGCCATATCCATGGTTGAGGACAACCGTATCCGTGACGGAAAAACAATCATGCTGCTACAGTATGCCCTGATTCATAATCTGCTGGGCTAATCAGGCAGGTGCGGGATGAAATCCCGGCTCAGGTTGATTTTTTTGTTAGGGGGCAATGCTTTATTTTGTGTCACAGCCACGCCCCAGGCTCCCTGGAGCCCCTGACGATAAACACCTGCACTTTTATGTTACATGTACTTTCCTATCAGATTGCAGACAGCATTGATATTAAATCCTTCCGTGCATTCTATAAATCGGACATCCTGCATTATGATGCAGATGAATTGTTCTATAAACCACAGCCCGAAGGCTTCATCTATGTCTTTAAATACGGGGTGGCCTGCTTTCTCAATTACCAGGAAAAAGACATCGAAAGTTTCCTTTCCCTGATACAACCCTACTGCCGGAATCCCTTTGAACAAAAGCTCAGCGAGGAGTTCCAGATAGAAACGGATTCCCGGGAAAATAAATTCGGTTATAATAAAATAGAAATTACCAGCGCCGATGTGGAGACGCTCCGGCTGATCATGCTCAATGTGTCCCAGTCGGTGGCACTGGATTACTACTCCGAACAGACCAATAAACTCCTGGAAGAAACCAACCACCACACACAGATCCTCGAAAAGAAAGGCAAACTGGATATTTCCGGAAGAAACCTCAAAAAATACATCGGCAGGACACTCAACCTCAAAAACCGCATTGCAGAAAACCTCTACATTTTCGACTCCCCCGAAGAAACCTGGGAGGATGAAAACCTCAATAAAATCGATGTCGGCCTCAAAAGGACCTTTGACCTGCAGGAACGGTTTCGTAATATCCAGGAAGGCCTGGAAATTGTAAAAGAGAACCTGGAGCTGTTCAAAGACATCATGCAGTACCGCAACAGCAACCTGCTGGAATGGATCATCATCGTGCTTATTTTTGTGGAAGTGATGAACCTGTTCTTTGAAAAACTCTTCAAATAGCGGACCCTGGAGGCGGGGCGGCCCAGCCCAATTCCCATTGCGCATTCATATAATGTAAAGGTAACTTTGGGGTAAAATTCCCATTACATAGCAGGGGTAGTTTTACCAAACCCACCAACATGAAAGGTATTCTCCTGCTCATCCCCCTTGTTTTGACGCTGTCGGTTCTATGTGCACAGGACCCCTCGGGTTCGGAAAACATATTTGTCATTACCATCGATGGTTTCCGCTGGCAGGAAATTTTCAGCGGAGCGGACAGCCACCTGATCAGTGATCCCCGCTTTGTGATGGATACGGCACTGACCCGGCAGCTGTTCTGGGATTCATCGGCTGAAATGCGGCGCAAAAAACTGATGCCTTTTTTATGGAATATCATTGCCAGCCAGGGACAAATCTATGGGAACAGGCTGCTGGGTAATAAAGCAGACGTCCTGAACTGGTCGCGTATTTCCTATCCCGGTTATAATGAAATGCTTACGGGCTATACCGACCCGGTTTGTATTCCCAATATTCCGGTCAATAACCCCAATATATCCGTGCTGGAATTCCTTAATTCAAAAAAAGCCTTTGCAGGCCGTGTGGCTGCCTTTAGCTCCTGGAACCTCTTTCCGGCCATTCTCAATGAAAAAAGAAGCAGACTGCCCCTCAACAGCGGTTATCAGCCATTACCCGAATCCATGGAAGGGGAAGAAAGAGGATCCATCAACCAGGTACAGGGCGGGGTGGTTCAAAAGAAAAATACCCGCAGCGATATGCTGACCTTTTTATGTGCCAGGGAATATATCCAGCAGCATCATCCCCGGGTCTTGTTCCTGGGATTTGGCCAAAACGACGAGTTTGCCCATGCAGGCAGGTATGATTTGTACCTGGAACAGGCCGCGGACATTGACCGGATGGTGGCCGAGCTTTGGTATTATGTGCAAACCGATCCCCTGTACAAAGGGCATACCACCTTTCTTATAACCACTGACCACGGACGCGGGGCAAACCCTTCCACCTGGCATACCCATGGCCTCTTTACCCCCGGTTCCTCCAATACCTGGATTGCCCTGCTGGGCCCCGCTATCCTGCCCGTGGGTGAAATGACCGCGGTCCAGCATACCTACCAGAAACAAATTGCAGCAACGATTGCCTCCCTGCTGGGAGAGACATTCCAGTCCGCCCATGCCATCGGAAAGCCCATGGAACTGCCTGCTGCCTTATCGGAAAAAAAGCCAGCCGCACCACGGGCGGAAGTAGCTTCCAAATAACAGGCAAACCGGCGGTGGATCAGGACTGCCCCTGCACAGAGGGAGGCCCCTGCTGGCCGATCCAGTTATTGCTGTATTGGGGGTTCCATGCGTGCTTCCACCTGCGGTGGCTCCACAGCCACATCTCCGGATTCTTTGTAATGACCTGTTCCATATAAGCGGCGTAACGTCGGGTGAGTTCTCCTTCCGGCAGGGAGGAGGGATTTTCACAAGCCAGTTCGATATGTGCCAGATAGTGCCCCCGGCGGGGCTTGGTGATGGAGGTAAAAAAAACGGGTAGATTGCCAGCCCTGGCTCCCTTTTCCGGACCAGAGACAAACGGGGTGGGATGACCGAAAAAATTCATCCAGTATGCATTGGCCAGATTGCCCGGGCTTTGGTCTGCAACCAGGCCCAGCAGGTATTGGGTTTGCCCGATGGAAGCCATGTACTTACCCATATTGCCGGCCGCAATAAACCGGTTACCGTATTTTATCCTGAGGCGGTACATCAGTTTTTCAAAAACAGGGTTGGTAATGGGCATATAAACCACCAGTACCTGGTACCTGGTGAATCCGCTGAGCACCTGGTGGCCCCATTCCCAGTTAAATGTATGGCCCAGGTGCAGCTGGCAGTTGCGCCCACTTTTCTGCACAGGTTCCAATACTTCCCAGTTGGCAAGGACCCTTTTTCCCAGGAACTTCCGGCTGGCGCTCAGTGACTTAAGTGTCTCTATAAAGGAATCAATGAGATTGCGGTAAAACTGTTTTGCAATCACGATGCGTTCGGCTTCGGTTTTAAGCGGGAAGGCAAGACGGAGGTTGTCCAGCACGGTTTTTTTCCGGTAGCCGGTCACATGGTACAGCAACAGGTAAACCCCGTCCGAAAAAATATAAAGAACCCACATGGGTAGCAGGGACAGCAGGTACAGGGGGATGTAAAAAATATAATACATTTTGCGAATGTATTAAACTGAGACGGCTAAACCCAATTATCAGGTTGATTTTAATTCAGGCTCCGGGGCATGGGTCCGCGTTGGTTCCGCCTGGAGGGACAAAACATCCTCGCTGCGAAGCTGCAGAATATACTGGTGTTTGAGATGGTCATAAAAGGAACGGCGGTCAATAACCATGGCAGCGAGGTTGGCAACCAAACCGGCACCCATCAGATAAAAGATCATGTTATGCCGGTCGGTCATTTCCAGTACCAGTATCGCCGAGGTGAACGGGGTCCGGGTAATTCCGGTCAGAAATCCCACCATCCCCGACAGGATGAGCAGGTTGGTATTGGCGGCGGAAAGATGCAGCCAGCCCGATACCACCGATCCCATGGCTGCCCCGGCGCTCAAGGCTGGTGCAAAAATCCCTCCTGCAGCTCCCGATGTAAAGGAGACCAGCGGCCCCAGTATCCGGAGCACGGGTATGTACCAGGGGAGGTATTTGTTGGATGTAAACAGGGTGGTGGTGATGATTTCCTTACCCGAACCAAAAGTGCGTACATCCCCAAAATAGGCCATGCATACCAGCGACAGCGCGCACAGGCTGATGAAGACAACCTGCTGCCAGTTCTTGCGCAACCGGGATTTATAGCGCATGACCACCAGTATGACTTTCGAAAGGGCACTTCCCCCCAGTCCCCCGAGCAGGGAGACGAACAGGACCCCTGCAAAAATATAAGGGGACAGATGGCTCACATCGGGATAGCCGAGGTAAAGATAGGGGCCCAGCAGGCCCTGTGCGGTAAGCCCTGCAATGATCACCGAAGTGAAGATGGCCGTCTTGAAATAGCTGATATGGGTCCGGGTAAGTTCTTCCACGGCAAATACAATACCGCCCAGCGGGGTGTTGAAGGCTGCGGCCAGACCTGCAGCCGCTCCGGTCATGATCATATTGCGCTTGGATATTCGGGGCCACCAGGCTGGGAGCCATTGGTTCATTTTCCAGAAAACCGAACCGGCTACCTGGATGGTTGGCCCTTCCCGGCCGATTACACCGCCGCCCACCACCATGACCAGGCTGGAAATGATCTTGACAAAGATGATGGGAAGATTCAGCAGCTTTTTTACCCGCCGGTTGTCTTTGGGATTGGCCAGTTCAATGGCAGCTATGACCTGGGGAATGCCGCTGCCCCGGGAATAGGGTGCATATTTTTTTACCATCCACCGGGCAAACAGGAAACAAAGGGGGGTAATGATGAAATACAAACGCAGATCCCTGCCGAAAAAATAGGCGCTGCTTTTTTCAGCCAGGGCAAAAAGCCGGGCGTATAACACGGCAATGAGTCCGGTCAGCAGCGATCCTATCCAGAAGGGAACCGCCTGCAGCAGGTTGACTTTCAATTTTTCATTACCGATTTTATCAAAGGCCCGCTTTAATCGGGCACGTAACAGGACGAAAAGGGAAATCTTCATAACGAAAAAGTAGGTTACCAATAGGAATTGCTTCCCGGTAAAAAAGGGGATAAATCAAAGTAAAGGGGCAACTACGCTTGTAACCGGGTGCGCAAAGATAGACAGCAGACGTCTAAAATCCATGGTTTTTCCCATCCGGGGGAACCAAGAAGGGAATAAAGGAAAAAGGGCTGCCGGAAAAGGTTCCTTAGTTCTTTTGGGCGATATCGGCGTCAGGCACGGACTGGTCGGTCAGTGCCACTTTACCCCTTTCGGATCTGACAATACGGGAATAGAGGGAAATTTCCCGGTCAAATAGAAAACGGAAAAATAGTTTTGTCCAGGAAGTATGGTAATGGAGCGTATTGTAGTAATCCGGAGCCGTTTTCCTTATCTGGGGTAATTTGTTCCAGGGGATAGACGGGAAATCATGGTGTTCATTGTGATAGCCTACATTAAAGGCCACATGGTTGAGTACGCCGTAATAACTATAGGTCTCCTGTTCCTGGTGAACCAGGTAGTGCTCCTGAATCCAGCGGGCACCCAGGGGGTGCAGTCCCACAGAAAAGAAAAAGCTGAGCAGCAGGTAAACCAGGGCCCTTGGACCTATCCATAACCAGATGGCCGCAATAAAGACGAACTGCAGGGCAAAATTCAGGGCGGTCCATCCATCAAAGGGCTTGATCTCCTTGAGGCGTGAAACCCGGAATACCTGAAAAAACGGGTAGAACAGCAGCCAGACCACTTTGCCTAAAAAACGGTTGTTGATCAGCCGGGCTTCCCAATGGTCAGGCAGGTCCGCGTCCAGTTCATGGACTCCCTGAAAAGAATGATGTTTAATATGGTAACGCTCAAAGGAAATGGCACTCGGAAATAACTGGGGCAGATTGGCCAGAATGGCTGCCAGGCGGTTGGCCGTCCGGCTTCTAAATAAAAGCTGATGGGCGCATTCATGTATCATCACAAAAAGTGCATGGTCTGCAAAGGCACCCAGAAAATAAGCGGCCCCAGCCACCAGCCACCAGGATCTGCCCGATACATACCAGGCCAGCACTACCTGGAAAACCACCAGGCCAATGATAGCCAGCATCGTCAACGGGTTTTTACCAATCAGCCTGCGCATCTCGGGATGCTCCTTTAAAATCTGTTTGGTGCGGATACGGTGTGGTTCTCTTTGCTGGGAATATACAAAATCGTTTCTTTTCATCACTGCTTATAATAATAAAGGAGTAAATGTATGAAATATGTGTTTTAAAGCGGCCTTTCTTTTAGTGAATTCAATGCCTGGCCTCCACAAAAAGGGTCAATCGGGGCTGCCGGGGGCCGGCCTCAGTAACTGAGCAGTTCCCTGACCCGGGCCAGGACTTTTTCCCCGGAAGGCAGCATGGCTTTTTCCAGCCGAATGTTCAAGGGGACCGCCGGCAGGTTAAGGGCGCCCAATACTTCCACCGGAGCGTCCAGCCAGGAAAAACAATGCCTGGAAATTCTTGAAGCCAGGGCCTCCCCGAATGAGTTGTTTTGCGGTTCCTCGGTAAGTACCAGGCATTTTCCATGCCTTTTTACGGACTCAAAAACCAGGGCCTCGTCCAGGGGATACAAGGTACGCAGGTCAATGATCTCCAGCTGGCCGGGTAATTCCCTGGCCGCTTCCCTGGCCCAGTATACGCCCATGCCGTAGGTGATGATGCAACAGCTTTCTCCCTGCTCCAGCCACCCGCTGTCGGCTTCCAGGACCTGACAGGCCTTCCCGAGGGGAAGTATATAGTCGGCTGATGGTTCCGTTGATTTGGCCGATTCGGTGCCGGGCAGTTTACTCCAGTAAAGCCCCTTATGCTCCAGCATGATGACGGGATTTGGATCCAGGAAGGCAGCCTTCATGAGGCCTTTCATGTCCGCCGCATTACTGGGATAGGCCACTTTAATGCCCTTGATGGAAAGCAGGGTGCTTTCAATACTTCCGCTGTGGTAGGGTCCCCCTCCCCCGTAAGCGCCCACCGGGATACGGATCAGGGTCTGTATGGGAAATTTACCCCTGCTCAGGTAGGCGGATTTTGATATTTCGGTGACCAGTTGGTTGAAACCCGGATAGATATAGTCTGCGAACTGAACTTCCACAATGGGCTTCACCCCCGTAGCGCACAGCCCTGCCGTGGACCCGATGATATAGGCTTCCTGGATGGCGGTATTAAATACCCGCCTTTCGCCAAATCGTTCGGCCAGTCCCGAGGTTTCCCTGAAAACCCCACCCAGCCTTTTTCCCACATCCTGACCAAATAATATGGATTCCGGAAAAGCCTCCATAATCTCCCCAATGGCGGCCAGGGCGGCATCCACCATGAGCACTTTGGCTGCTCCGGGGGGAACGCGCTCCCCCTTTTCCTGGGTGATGGCTGTAGGTGCAAAAACGAATTCCTCCACCTCTTCCGGGGCCGGTTCTTCAGCGGCAGCCGCCTGGCGAAAGGCAATGTCCACTGCAGCCCGGGCATGGAGCTCATATTCATCCAGCTCCTCGAGGGGTATTCCCCGCTGTTTGAGCCGCTCTTTGAGCAGCGGCAGCGGATCCCGAAGGGCATGGAGGCTCAAATCCTCCTGGCTGCGATAAAACTCCCGCCGGACTCCGCTGGTGTGGTGACCCAGCAGGGGGACGCTGGCCTGCACCAGAAAAGGCTTCCGGTGTTCCCGGACCGAGGAGAAGACCGCTTGCATGACCGCAAAGCTTTGCTCAAAATCGCTGCCATCCACCCGGGTCCGGTCCATGCCGGGAAATCCGGCAGCATATTCAAAGGCGTCCATGGCCCTGGTTTCCGTGGCACTGGCGCTGATGCCCCATCCGTTGTCCTGAACCAAAAAGATCACCGGCAGTTTTTGCAATACCGCAAATTGAAATGCCTCACTGACTTCGCCTTCCGTTATACTGGCATCCCCAAGCGAACATAGCACGACCGGACGTTCGCCCAAAGGGCCTTTTATCAACAGTGGGGAGGCGGAATCTTCCAGGAAGGCGAGCCCCTGGGCTATCCCGGTGGAAGGGATGGCCTGCATGCCGGTAGCGCTGCTCTGGTGAATAATGGTAGGCATATGGGGGCCCCGGAAACTGGGGTGGCAGTAATATTCCCTGCCGCCGGAAAAGACATCCTCCTTTTTGGCCAGCAGCTGCAGCATCAACTGGTAGGGAGAGAACCCGATACCAAGCAGCAGGCTTTCGTCCCTGTAATAAGGATTTAGGTAATCGCAGGCAAGCAGCTGGAATGCAGCGGCCAGCTGGATGGCTTCATGTCCCCTGGAAGTGGAATGAACGTAGCGGCAGACAGCCCGGTTATTTTCATAGGTATCTGTCATGTACTGGGCAGTGCACATCAGTCGGAATGCTTTGAGCAAAATGTCCGTTTGGATCATGGGCAAGGTATCTGTGGGACAAAAATAGGCCTCGGGCAGGTATCAAAAAACAAAACCATTCCCCGGATGTGGGGAATGGTTCAAATAAGTGGCAGCGGAAAAGTCCGCTATTATTTATTTTATCTCCAGGGAAAAGGAGGTTTCGTCTTCGATAAAGGCTTCCAGTTCATCACCGACCACGCACTCCCCGACGCCGGCAGGCGTACCGGTAAAGACCAGGTCCCCAATGTTAACAGAAAAATAATTGGAGATATAGGAGAGGATCTTGTCAAAACTATTAATCATGAGTCCGGAATTGCCCTGCTGGACCAGTTCCTTGTTTTTGTAAAGGCAGAAATTGATGTCCTTTTTATTTTTGATGTTGGCAATGGGGATCCATTTGCCGATTGCAGCCGAATTATCCCAGGCCTTGGCCTTTTCCCAGGGAAGGCCCTTTTCTTTGAGTTCATTCTGGAGATCACGGGCTGTAAAGTCGATGCCAGCCGTAACGGCATCATAATATTTATTGGCAAAACGCTCCTGGATGTATTTTCCGTTTTTGGAAATCCTGAAGACCAGTTCGCACTCATAATGAAGTTCATTGGTGAACTCCGGATAATAGAAGGGGGTATGGGCCTGGAGCAACGCGCTCTTGGGCTTCATAAAGATGATCGGCTCATCTGGTACTTCATTGTTGAGTTCTTTGGCGTGCGCAACATAGTTGCGTCCAACACAAAATATTTTCATATCCAATACAGGTTTAAAATAGAAAAATGCGGAACTGATTCCATTCGGCCTGGAAAGGCCTGGTGATTACAAAGGATTATTGAATACTAAAACATTATAAATCAAATGTGAATGTAATAATTGTGCGAAAATAAAGATTCCGCTTTACAAATCATAGCGTTATCTCTAATTTATTGTACTGATTCATGGTTTTTTCAATCCCCGCAGATACGAAACTCTCGATCATTTCGGCTGCCTTTTCAATTTTCAGCCGGACCAGCGGGAGCTCTTCCCGCCGCCATTTTCCAAGCACGAATTCAGACTGCATGCCCCTGGGGAAGTCGTTCCCTATGCCAAACCGGAGTTTGGCATAGGCATCCGTTCCCAGGGTTTCCTGGATGCTGCGCAGTCCGTTGTGACCGGCATGTGTACCCGAAGATCTCAGCCGGAGCCTTGTCAGTGGCAGGGCCAGGTCATCCACAACAACCAGTATATGTTCAATGGAAATCTTCTCCTTATTCATCCAGTACCTTACCGCAGACCCGCTCAGGTTCATAAAAGTAGTGGGTTTGATGCACAGCAGGTCGTTGCCCTGCACCCTGATACGCGTCACGGCCGCCAGCCGGTCGATATCAAAACTTCCTCCCTGTTTGAATACCAGGTAATCCAACACATCAAACCCGATATTATGTCTAGTCCCTGCATATTCCGAACCAATATTCCCCAGCCCGACTATTAAATACTTACCCATACTACATCCAAAAATAAATCATTTCAAAGTACGGCAAAAAATGCAATTTCCATTTATTTAGTGCCTGATTACCAATAAAAAACCCGGTAAATGTGCTTACCGGGTTGTATCGATCACCTTTCGGAGGTATTATTTTTTAGCGGCGGCGGCAGCCTTGGCAGGCGCTGCAGCGGCAGCACCGGCAGCAGCCGGGGTACCGGAGGTAGATTCTTCCTGTTTGAGTTCACGGGTCAGTACGATGGAAGCAATGGGAATACGCGGGGAGTTAAGCACCTCGTAATGTTCCACCTGTACATCCTGAACCCGGACGTTTCCATTGAGTTCCAGATCAGTCAGGTCCACCTTGATGTTTTCCTGGAGATACTTGGGGAAGGTCTTCACCTTGAGGGACTTGATCTTGGTGATCAGCTTTCCACCCGCTTTAACCCCTGCGGGTGACCCGGTAAATTTGATGGGAATAGTGGCGATAACCTTTTTATCCTCAACCAGTTCCAGGAAATCAACGTGTATGAGCTCATCGCTCACCTTATCAAACTGCAGGTCTTTCAGGATGCACCTGTAGGACTTACCGTCAATGTTAACTTCTGCCAGCTGAAAATCCGGTGTATAAACAAGAGTCTTGAACGCTGTCACAGGAGCTGAAAAACTCAGTTCCTTGGCACCCCCGTAAATTACACCAGGTACATTGCCCTCAGAGCGAAGTTGGCGGGTGGCTTGTTTGCCGTGTTCGGTCCTGAGTTGTCCTTCGATTGTAATTGTCTTCATTTTATGTCAATTTATAAATTACGATGTTACTTGTTCCTGAGCTGCGAATGCACGAACAGGCTGGTGATACTTTTGTTTTCATAGGCATTCCTGATGGCCACTGCAAAGAGTTCCGCCACGCTCAGCACCTTGATCTTGGGGCTTGCCTGGCGCAGGGGAATGGTATCACAGACCACCAGTTCCTCCAGTACGCTGTTTTCAATGTTTGCGTAGGCATTGCCGCTGAGAACCGGATGGGTGCAAAGTGCCCTTACACTCCGGGCCCCTTTGTCCTTCAGCAGTCCCGCCGCCTTTGCCAGGGTTCCGCCGGTATCGCAGATATCATCAATAAGAACTACATCCCTGTCCGTCACATCTCCGATGACCACCATGCTCGCTATCTCATTGGCCCTTTTGCGGTGCTTGTCGCAGATCACCATTTCGGCATTGAAATAAGAGGACATTTCCCGTATCCTGTTGGCACTTCCCACGTCAGGGGCCGCAAAGGTAAGGTTTTCCAGCTTTAATTGCTCAATATAGGGGATAAAAATCGCCGAACTGTCGAGGTGATCCACCGGAATATCAAAATAGCCCTGGATCTGGGGAGCATGCAAATCCATGGTGATGACGCGGTCAGCCCCGGCGGCCACAATCATATTGGCCAATAATTTGGAGCCAATGGCCACCCTGGGTTTATCCTTGCGGTCCTGCCGGGCGTACCCGTAATAAGGTATGACTGCCACCACTTTATAGGCAGAAGCCCGCCTGGCGGCATCTATCATGAGCAGTAATTCAAGCAGGTTTTCGGCCGGAGAGCAGGTACTCTGCACCAGGAAAACCATATCCCCTCGGATACTTTCCTGAAATACCGGCTGGATTTCGCCGTCGCTGAAATGCTGGATGGTGATCTTTCCCGGAGTATTTCCAAATTGCTGGTTGATTTTCTCGGCCAGATACTGCGATCCGGTACCGGAAAAGATTTTGGCTGTTCGCTGCATAGTGGAGGAAAATGTAGCGGCGAAGATATACAGGAAACAACAATAGCCGGTCAGTGCAAAGAATAAAATTATTAACGAATCATGTTAATAATACAATTAATACGAGTAACTATAGGAACCTAAGCAGGCTTATTGCTGGTGCGCAACAGAAGCCAGTTCCTGCTTGGGCAGGGCTGATCCGCCTGCTTTGGAGCTGTCCGGCGTCTTGCTCACTTCCGGCCTTGCATTGACTGCATAAAAAATGGCAGAACAGATAAAAATAGAAAAGAAAAGTGCCACTACATACATACCCAGGCAAAAAAGAAAGGATTGCCAGCCGCCAATGGCTGAAAAGGTTCTGCGTTTCATGGATTTAGATTTTAGTTTTTCAAAGGTTACAGATCAAGTATTTAGACATCTGCCATAACGGTGACATTGTCTTAAATATTATCTTTTTCCGTTTATTCAATAAAATTAAGGGTATCCCGATAACCAGACAAGAGCACAAACACCCAATTGGGGATGGTACATTTGGGGCGCTGGCCAGTTAAACTACTTGGTAGAAATCCCCCCTGCCAGCCGCCTGGCATCCCCGGGGCCTCCTTTCCACAGGGCCCTGCAGCCAGCAGGCAGTGGCCCCCGGTCAGGCCTGAGCCGTCGGACCGCCAAAATTCAGGGGAAGCTGGACTTCTTCCAGGTCCTGGATTTTCCCGTTGGCTGCTTCGAAACGACCGATATTCTCCGTCATGGCCTTCATGAACCGTTTGGCATGTTGGGGGGTAAAGATGATCCGCGATTTGACTTTACTTTTGGGGGTTCCGGGCATCACATTGACAAAATCAATGACAAATTCAGCATGGCTGTGGGTTATAATGGCCAGGTTGGCATATTGGCCCTCCGCTACTTCCTCTGAAATTTCTATATTCAACTGGTTGTTGGTTTGCTGTTCTGCCATAAGGGATGTTTGCAAGGCAAGTTATACAAAAGCCACGGATTACCCAACCCGCCCAATCGGGTTCTTACCCGCCAGCCCGGGCGGGCCGTGCAGGTATGGGCTAAAAAAAAATTCCGTCCCCCTTCGGGCGACGGAATTACTCTCATGTGACTGCTTATTTTTATTTTTATTTAATCCCCAAGGGATAAAATTCAGTTTTGTTAAAATTCCCCCCTTTTTGGAAGGATTAGATTAGACAAAACATAAAAATGGCAGGTCCTAAGCCAAATCTTCGCGCAAATAAATAAAAATTGGCCAAGCTCCCAAAAGAATATTTTTCAGGCTGCCTGCCGGGCACTCCCCCCACTTCCCAAAAAGCCTGCTTTCTAAAACGATCCCCCCCCTTTTTAATGGGATTCCTTTGAGGCTGAAAACCCCTGATCGATCCCCCGACCCCTGGCGGTTGGCCCAGCCTCCCGGGCGATAAATGCCTGAACTGGATGGAGCCCGGATATCTTTTTTGAATTGTGAACTACCTGAATATTACCTTTGCGCCATGCAAATTTTAGACGGACAGCTGACTTCCCGCCTAATTCGGGACGAATTAAAATTAAAAGTGGCGCAGCTAATCACAGAGGGTAAAAAAACACCCCACCTCGCTGCGGTACTCATCGGAAATAACGGGGCCAGTGAAACCTATGTTGCCGCCAAAGTAAAGGCCTGCAGCGAGATCGGGTTCAAATCCTCCCTCATCAAGCTGGAGGATTCCATCAGTGAAAACAAGCTCATTCAGCTGATTGCGGACCTCAATGCCGATATTGATGTGGATGGCATCCTGGTTCAGCTACCGCTGCCAAAACATATTTCTGACGAAAAGATCATCAATGCCATTGACCCCTCCAAGGACGTAGACGGATTTCACCCCATTAATATCGGGCGGCTCGTTCAGGGACTACCGGCCTTTGTCCCGGCAACGCCGCATGGCATCATGTTGTTACTGGAGCATTACCGGATTGACACCAGCGGAATGCATGCCGTCATTGTTGGCCGCAGTAATATCGTGGGCCGGCCCATGAGCATATTGCTGAGCGGCAATACCAACCCCGGCAACTGTACGGTTACTCTTTGCCACTCCCGCACCCGGGACCTGCCCTCTTTTTGCCGGCAGGCAGATATCCTGGTGGCGGCCCTTGGAAAACCCGAATTTGTCACCGCCGATATGGTCAAGCCCGGTGCCATCGTCATAGACGTAGGCATTACCCGACTGCCCGACGCTTCCAAAAAGAGCGGCTTTGCCCTCAGGGGAGATGTCCATTTTCAGGAAGTGGCTCCCAAATGCAGTTTTATAACCCCCGTGCCCGGGGGTGTCGGGCCAATGACCATTGCCGCCCTGATGAAAAACACTTTTGCCGCCTGCAGTAATAAAAACTAAACTTTTTTGCCGTTCAGCCGACCGGACTTCCATCATGAATCAGATCCTTCCACCAAGCACCCATGGGGACCTTAGGGTACCGTCCGGGCATTTACCCGTCATGGAAACCTTTTATACCCTGCAGGGGGAGGGCAGCCACCAGGGTAAGGCCGCCTATTTCATCCGACTGGCAGGATGCGATGTCGGCTGTGTCTGGTGCGATGTAAAGGACAGCTGGGAGGCATCGGCCCACCCGCTGGAGTCAGTGGAGGAGATAGTGGCCCGGGCATCCGCCTATCCGGGCAGAATGGCGGTGGTTACCGGCGGTGAACCCCTTATGCATGATTGCAGCCGGCTGACCAGCCAGCTGAAGCAGGCCGGCTTCTCCACCCATATAGAGACCTCAGGCGCCCATCCCCTCAGCGGGGATTGGGACTGGATCTGCCTGTCTCCCAAGAAATTCAAGGCGCCGCTACCTGGGATACTGCCCATGGCCAACGAACTGAAAGTAGTCGTTTTTAACGCTTCGGATTTTCTATGGGCTGAAAAATACGCCGGACTGGTTGGCGCGGACTGCAAATTGTTCCTGCAGCCCGAATGGGGCAAATCCGGTGAAATCACCCCCCTGATCATCGACTATATCAAAAACAATCCGCGCTGGGAATTTTCACTTCAGCTGCATAAATACATCAACGTTCCTTAAAGAGGCCCGGTCACTATAGCAGGCATTCTGTTAAAACAGCGCAGAATAAAATGGTCTTTGATCCGTTTTAAGTTTTGATTCGTAAATTACCACTATGAAGTACTGCTTTACCCTGCTGTGCATGACCTGTTTGTTTGCACAGGCCCAGTTTGACCCTTCCAAAGTCAACCAGAAGGCAGCCCAATTGTTCTCCAAGGCGCAGGAACTTACCCAGGGCGGCTACCTGGGCAGGCTGCAGGAGGCCATCAATGCCCTGCAGGAAGCCGTCCGGATCGATCCCCGTTTTGCCGATGCCTACCTTTCTTTGGGCGGCATGTACCAGGAGCAGAAGAACTACCAGGCGGCCATAGAAAACTATGAAAAAGCAAGGGATATAGACAGTGTGTATTTCTTAGATTATTACCTCCCCTACTCCATTAACCTGGCCGGCAAAGGTGAGTTCCAAAAGGCGCTGTCTGCGGTCAATACCTTTCTTTCCATTCCAACCCTCAATGAAACAAGCCGCAAGGCCGGTGAGTACCGCCGGAAATGTTACGCTTTTGCGGTGGACTATGAAAAGCAAAAAAAGAACATCGACTACCATTTTGAACCCAGGAATCTGGGTGACAGTGTAAACAGCCCTTTTTCGGAATATTATCCCAACATCAGCATTGATGGGCGCAAACTCATTTTCACCCGCCGGGTCAATAACAACAATGAGGACTTCTTTGAATCCGACCTGGTTAACGGCCAGTGGACAAAGGCCCGGGGCCTGGTCGGAAACATCAATACCAACATGAACGAAGGAGCCCTCAGTGCTTCCCAGGACGGACAGTGGCTCATTTTCACCGGCTGCAACTTCCCGGAAGGGTACGGCAGCTGCGATCTGTATATTTCCTATGCCACCCCCGAGGGATGGAGCACACCGGAAAACCTGGGAAACCGCATCAATACGGAATTCTGGGAAACAGCCCCCTCCCTGTCCCCGGATAAAAGGGATTTGTATTTCTCCAGCAACCGTCCGGGCGGATACGGAGGAGCCGACCTGTACGTGGCTCACCTGTTGCCCAATGGCCGCTGGAGCGAGCCGGAGAACATGGGTCCGCAGATCAATACCCCCGGAGACGAAAGCACCCCCTTTATCCATACCGACAACCAGAGCCTTTATTTTACATCCTCCGGTCATCCGGGCTACGGGTCGGATGACCTGTTTGTCACACGCAAAGACGAGAAAGGAAACTGGACCAAACCTGAAAACCTCGGATACCCGATCAATACCATCCAAAGTGAAGGGAGCCTGGTAATCGGTTCAGACGGAAAAACCGCCTACTATGCCAGTGACCGGGCTGACAGCCGGGGCGGCCTGGACCTATATACCTTCGAACTGCGCAGCGACGTGCGCCCCGCCAGAACCCTTTGGGTCAGGGGCAGGGTCTATGACGGCAAGACCCACAAAGGGTTGCCATGTGCGGTGGAACTGACCGATCTGGCAACCCGACAACTGATCAGCAGGGTACAGACCGATGAGACCGGTAATTACCTGATCACTTTGCCGGTGGGAAAGGACTATGCCTTTCTGGTACAACGCAGGGGTTACCTGTTTTTCTCGGAAAATTTTCCCTTAAGCCAAAAACAGCCCGATTCAACCTATAACATTGATATTGCCCTGCAGCCCCTTGCCTCCAATGCACTGATCGTACTGCACAATATCTTTTTTGATGTCAATAAATACGATCTGAAGAATGCCTCGCAGGTGGAACTGGACCGTATCGTCCAGCTCCTGAAGGAAAATGCCACCCTGAAAATCGAAATCATCGGCCATACCGATAATGTGGGCAAATCATCAGACAACCTGAAGCTCTCGGCGAGCAGGGCCCAGTCAGTGGTTGCCTACCTGGCAGCCAGGGGCATTGACCCTGGGCGGCTGATTGCAAAAGGGCTCGGGGATACCCAACCGGTTGCCTCCAATAACACCGAAGCGGGCCGTTCCCAAAACCGCCGCACGGAGCTGAAGGTTATCAGCCAGTAGTCCAAAAACCTTGTCAGGCGCGCCTTGGCATCCGTCAACGGTGACAGGCCGATAAGGGAAAAAATTATTTTGGGCTGAAATTGGCTCCTCCCATATCTTTGCACATGGCAACAATAAACACTCCAAACAGCAAGGCAAACACCAGTTCAAAGTTTTTTGGCGAAGGGCTCACCTTCGATGACGTATTGCTTTTACCGGCCTATTCACAGGTCCTTCCACGCGAGGTGGATATAAAAACCAAACTGACCCGCTCCATCACGCTTAATATACCCATGCTATCGGCTGCCATGGATACGGTCACCGAAGCCAACCTGGCTATTGCGCTGGCTCGGGAGGGCGGAATCGGCATGCTCCACAAAAACATGACCATTGACAAGCAGGTGGAACAGGTTCGAAAAGTGAAAAGAAGTGAAAGTGGTCTGATCATCGACCCCATCACCCTGCATGCGGAAGCCACCATCGGGGATGCCTTGCGCCTGATGAAAGAAAACAAGATCGGGGGCATTCCCATTGTCGATAACAACCAGATGCTGCTGGGCATACTTACCAACAGGGATCTCCGGTTTGAGGATAATAAGCGCCGCAAAGTAAAGGAAGTCATGACCCGGGAGAACCTCATCACCGCCCCGGAGGGAACAGACCTGAAGAAAGCCGAAAAAATCCTGCAGAAATATAAAATAGAAAAGCTGCCCGTGGTAAACAAGGCAGGTAAACTCATCGGCCTGATCACCTACCGGGATATCCTCCAGTTAACCAGCTTTCCCAATGCGGTTAAGGACGCATTTGGCAGGCTCCTGGCCGGAGCCGCCCTGGGAATTACCAAGGACATGCTCGACCGGGCAGCAGCCCTCCAGCAAATCGGGGTGGATGTGGTATGCCTGGACAGCGCCCACGGCCATAGCCGGGGAGTGATCGAGGCCCTCAAACGCGTAAAAAAGAATTTCAAAAGCCTTCAGGTCATAGCAGGCAACGTGGGTACGGCGGCCGGCGCCAAGGCGCTGGCAGAAGCCGGAGCCGACGCGGTGAAGGTGGGCATTGGCCCGGGGTCCATTTGTACGACCCGGATCGTGGCCGGGGCCGGTGTACCGCAGATTACCGCGGTGCTGGAGGCAGCCTCCGTACTGGCTCCCAAGGGCATCCCCCTGATTGCGGACGGCGGTATTCGATATACCGGGGATATGGTCAAGGCACTGGCAGCCGGCGCCAATGCGGTGATGATGGGCAGTGTCTTTGCAGGCGTGGAGGAAAGCCCGGGCGATACCATTATTTACGAAGGAAGAAAATTCAAGCAATACAGGGGCATGGGCTCCATTGGCGCCATGGCCCAGGGCAGTTCCGACCGGTATTTCCAGGATGTCGAAGACGATCTCAAAAAACTGGTTCCGGAAGGCATCGAAGGAAGGGTGGCCTTCAAGGGAAACTTATCTGAAATGGTTATGCAATATACCGGCGGGCTGCGTGCCGGGATGGGTTATTGCGGGGCTCCTGATATCAAAACCCTCCAAAAAGCCCAGTTCATTAAAATCACCAATGCCGGCATGAAGGAAAGCCATGCCCACGATATTGAAATTACCCGGGAAGCGCCCAATTACAGTCGCTAGCCGTTTTCATCATTTAAAAAAGCCACTCCCGGAGTGGCTTTTTCATAACCATCCCATTACAATGGCTCGAATGAAGACTACTTACCGGATCATGCTGCTGGCGGTGGCCCTTTTTATTCAATCTGCCGCCCATGCCCAATGGGATTCCTGCGCGCTGCGCATCAGTCTGCTTACCTGCAGTCCGGGCACGGAACTCTACAGCACTTTCGGACATACCGCCATTCGGGTAACCGATACCGTGAATGGCAGGGATGTTGTTTTCAATTACGGCACATTTGACGATTCAGACCCCTATTTTTACCTGAAGTTTACCCGTGGTATTATGGTCTACGCGCTTTCGGCCGAGTCTTTTGATGACTTCATGCAGGAATACATCTCCGAAAAGCGCAGCGTAGTCCAGCAGGTGCTCGCCCTGAGCTGCACCGAAAAAGGGAAACTCCTGGCGGCCCTGCAGGATAACTTAAAAGAAGAGCACCGGTTTTATAATTATCATTTTTACGCCGACAACTGCACCACCCGTGCCAGGGACATCATCCGCAGGCATACTTCAAGGCCGGTGGTATTCAACAACATCCTTCCCTCACCGGCACCCAGCTATCGCCAGATCATTCACACTTACCTGGACCAAGGCGGGCAGGACTGGAGCAGGTTTGGTATTGACCTGCTGCTGGGAAGCCACCTGGATGAACGGGTAACCACTGAGGAGGCGATGTTTCTGCCGGATATGTTATTAAAGGGCCTGGACAGCGCCCGGCAGGGAACCGATCCCCTGGTAGCCTACTCTTCGGTCGTACTGGCCCCGGCCCGCGCTGACGGCGCAGCAAAAAACCCCCTGACTCCCCTGCTGGTTTTTTCTTTACTTGCCCTGATCATCGTGGTGGTTTCTGTGGTGAGCATTGGAAAGCATATGGAAAAGCCGCTGCTGATATTTGACAGGGTATTCTTTGCTTTGGTCGGGCTCCTGGGCCTGCTTATCTTATTTGTCTGGCTGGGACGGGTGGATTCGGTCTGCCGAAACAACCTGAACCTGGCATGGGCCCTACCCACCCACCTGTTCGCCGTATTTTTCCTGGGCAGGCGCCCGGGTTGGCTTAAGGGGTATTGGCTGTTCAGTGCCATAGTCTGCGGTATCCTGCTGGCTTGTTGGGCCTGGTTACCCCAAGGGCTCAACCCTGCCTTCATGCCCCTATTAATCATCATTTTGGTAAGAAGTATCTTTATCAGCACAAAAACCAGGCATTAAATGGAGCTTATTTGGTTTGAATTCCGCGGTCAACCAGCCTGTTACCGCCGCAGCGGAAGCGGCCCCCTCGTGCTGCTGGTACATGGCTTTGCCGAAGACGGCGATATCTGGAAAGCTCAAAGGGCGTTTCTGGAAAAGGACTTCCGGCTGCTGGTGCCAGACTTGCCAGGCAGCGGCAGGTCCCCCCTGAATCCGGGCATGGAGGCCATCAGTGATTTCGCTGATTTCCTGCTCGCCCTGCTGGGCAACGAAAAAGCCGATAGCTGCACCCTGATCGGCCACAGCATGGGCGGATACATCAGCCTGGCATTTGCAGGCAAATACCCCGCCCGCCTGCAGGCGCTCGGGCTATTTCATTCAACAGCCTTTGCCGATACACCCGAAAAGAAGGCCACCCGCCAAAAAAGCATCGCATTCATCGCTAAAAACGGAGCCTCCGCTTTTATCAGGCAATCCACCCCCCAATTGTTCTCCGAATGGACCCGAAAACAAAATCCCGGGCTGATTACCCAATTAATTGACCGTTACGACAACTTCCAGGCCCCTTCGCTCGTATTTTACTATGAGATCATGATCTCCCGGCCGGAAACCCTGGGGGTACTGGCTTCCTTCCGGGGGCCGGTCCTGTTTATCATAGGGGAGAAGGACCAGGCCGTTACTTTGGAACACAGTTTGCGGCAATGTCATATTCCCGGTTTATCCTATATTCACATCCTTGAAAATGCGGGACATATGGGGATGCTTGAGGCTAGAGACCAGGTGAATGCATGGCTGCTCGAGTTTTTAAAAAACGTTACGATATGATTCGTATGCTGATGAAATGCTGGTTGGTGGCTGCCGGTCTGTTAAGTTCCTTTTCCTCGTTTTCCCAAACGCAGGCCTGCCCCGTTAATATCAACTTTTCATCAGGTACCCTGTCCCACTGGCTGGCCTATACGGGCAATAACCAGCAGGGAAACGGGGACAGTGCCATTAAGATGCGCTATGATACCAGTTTACCGGCACCCCAGGGTACACTGGGTACCCGCTCCATCCCGGAATATCAGCTGCCTTCTGTGGCCGGAATACGCACCATTGTCAGTCCGGGTGCTGATCTGTATGGCCAGTTTCCGACCATTCCAACCATCAACGGTTATCATTACGATTATTCCATCCTGCTGGGATCTACCTCCATAACCCGGTCATCCGCACAGAGTTCCACCCCCCCGGGCGGCTACATACGGGGGGTAAGTTATGTCATCGATGTGCCTGCCACGCCGGCCACCCAACCCTATACCATGACCTATGCCTATGCCATGGTGTTGGAAAACGGCGCCCACAATTCCAATAACCAGCCGCTGTTTTCTGCAACCCTTAAAACCAACAATGGCATCATAGCCTGTGCTTCACCGTCCTATTACCTGCCAACTTTTGACAACGCCACCCAGGGAGGGGGCCATGCCACCCTGGATACGGCCGCCGCCATAAAAAACGGGTTTTCAGCCAGCAGGCTCCCCTCCCCCAATCCCAATCCCAACGGCAGCGGTCCGGATGCGCCCCATCTCTATGATGTATGGACCAAGGGATGGACGGAAGTAACCTTTGACCTCTCTCCCTACAGGGGTCAGCAGGTCACCCTCACCTTTGAGGCCGACAATTGCGTCCCGGGCGGCCATTTTGCCTATGCCTATGTGGCGCTCAGAAATACCTGTGCGGGTCTGCTGATCAGCGGCGATACCATTGCCTGTTCCAATACCCCCCTGACCTATTCCATTCCCGCGCTGGCCGGAGCTGCCTACCAATGGTCTGTCCCGGGGGACTGGCAGATTACTTCGGGCAGCGGCTCCAACATCATCACCGTCAATCCGGGCAGCCTCAACGGCAAGGTGATAGCCAGGGAACAGAACAGTTGCGCTGACCTGGCCGATACCATCCAGGTAAAATCCCTGCCTCCGACCATTCCCGGTTCCCTGGCAGGCGATGCGGAAGTCTGTACCGGTATAAACAGCACCCCGCTCACCCTCTCCGGCAATAGCGGCCAGGTACTCGAATGGCTAAGCTCCACAGACGGTGGCCAGAACTGGAATGGTGAAATTGCCAATACGACGGCCTCTTATACGGCACAGAACCTGACCACCACCACCCTGTTTAAAGCAGTGGTGCAAAACGGCCCGGCCTGCAGCATTGATTCGAGCGCTCCGGCCACCATTAGGGTGGATGCAGCCAGTGCGGGCGGAACCCTCTTGCCGGCATCGGCTTTTATTTGCAAAGGGCAGGACAGGCCCATTGAACTTGTTCTAAACCAACAAACGGGCCGGGTGGTCAACTGGCAATCCTCCCAGGATTCTGTCAACTGGCAACCATTCAGCCCGGCCGATCATGATACTTCCTGGGGGGTAGCCAGCCTGTCTGCCACCACCTATTACAGGACCATTGTGCAAAACGGTGTCTGCCCCGCAGATACCAGTGCGGTGGCCTCCCTGACCTTCCTGAATGCGGCCTTTCCCCAGGCAAAAATAGATCCGGCCGATACCACGATTTGTTATGGGGGACAGGCCAGCCTGCAGGCGGTAGTCTCCATAGGCACCCAATACAGTTGGACCAATACCGCTTCGCTGTCCAACCAGGGCAGCGGCCAATCGGCCGTCAGCCCGTTTTCCCTGCTGGCCACAGCCGCACCCAATAGCTCCACTGAGTATGTGCTGAACATTCTGAACCCGGGATGCCCCAATTTGCTCTCCGATACTTTTGAGGTGCACGTGATTGCCCCCATCCTGGTGAATGCCGGAAACGACACGGCCATCGTGGTCAACCAGCCCCTTCAACTGCATGCCTATACCAACGACTCATCTGCCAATTCCTTTAACTGGTCCCCGCCCGATGGCCTGAGCAACCCTAATATTTACAATCCGGTGGCCGTGCTGGGATCATCCACCGATACCATCACCTACCTGGTGCGGGCCAGCGACTCCCTGGGATGTTTTGGACAGGCCGAAGTCAGGGTAAGGGTTTTCAAGACCCTGCCTGATATATTTGTGCCCAATGCTTTCACTCCGGGCAAGACCACCAACCCCGTTTTCCGGCCCATCCCGGTGGGTATCTCCTCACTGCAATACTTCCGGGTTTATAACAGGTGGGGACAGCTTGTTTTTGCCACCTCCCGGCTGGGAGCGGGATGGGATGGCTCCCTCGGTGGCAAGCCGCAGGATACCGGCAGCTATGTCTGGATGTTACAGGGTACAGATTATACCGGCAAAACCATCACACACAAGGGTACCATGACCCTTATCCGTTAGAAAGAGCAGGAGGTGGCCTGATTTTTTTGTTCCACTGCTTTATAATAGATTGCAATCCACAACTGTTTTAACCAACTGACATGACTAATAAAATAGTGTTGATTACCGGCGCTACTTCTGGGTTCGGAGCAGCCGCGGCCATGAAATTTGCCTCCCAGCATTACGACATCATCATTACCGGAAGAAGGGCAGAAAGACTGCAGGAAATCAGCCTGAAAATACAGGAGCGCTACAATGTAAAGGTCCTTTGCCTGAATTTTGATGTGCGGCAGCGCAAGGCCGTTGAGCAGGCCATCAGCAGCCTTCCGGAACCCTGGAAGGCAATCGATCTGCTGATCAACAATGCCGGCCTGGCGCTCGGTAGGGATAATTTTGAGGAGGCCAGCATCGAAGACTGGGAAACTATGATTGACACCAACCTGAAAGGATTGATGTACGTCACCAGGGCGGTTTTACCCCTGATGATCACCCGCAAAAAAGGGCATATCATCAACCTGGGCTCCACCGCCGCCAAGGAAGTATACGAAAAAGGGAATATGTATTGCGCGAGCAAATCGGCGGTGGATGCGCTCTCCAAGGCCATGCGCATTGATTTGTTGCCACACCGAATTAAGGTAACCGCCATCCACCCGGGAGCGGCCGATACTGAATTCTCCATGGTACGCTTCAAGGGCAATGAGGCCCTGGCTAAAAAAGTCTACGAAGGCTACCAGCCCCTGGTCGCAGAAGACGTGGCCGAAGTGATCTATTATACCGCCAGCCTGCCCGACCATGTATGTATTAATGACCTGATTATCACCTCTACATCACAGGCAAACTCCTTTTACACTTTTAAAAATTCCTGATGGAGCCATAGGAATAATTACCTACCTAAAAAGGAAATTATGGTATAAAAATTGCAACCTATTGCAAATTCCAAACCAATTGATTAAGTTTACCTGTCCATCATCCGTAAAAAGCCAGAGACATGTACACGTACCCTAAGAAATTGGTCTTTGCTTTATTGCTATTCCTTTACCAGCAGCTCGCTGCGCAGGATGTGATAAGGCAGGAAAGCTGCGATACCAATCCGTTCCGCACAGAAATTGACAGCCTCAAAAACGTCTTCACCTCCCAGGGATATATTGTATTAAGAGAAGCCTCCATGACCATGCAGAGTCAGTATGAGATGCCCATTGTTGTCCCGATGAATCAGGGCAGCCTCTACCAGTTCGTTTTTATCGGGGAACCCACTTCCAGGCTCTACGAAGTCCGCATGTTTGACTACAATGAAAAACAGGTGGTTTACAAAAAGAACCAGTGGGGCGATGTGGATGGCAACATTATCAGCTACTCCTATGTGCCGCAGTTTTCCGAGTATCATATGATCAAGCCCGTTCAGGTTAACAAGACCAAGAAAAAACTCTGCGGTTATGTGCTGCTGCTGAAAAAAGTGCAGTAATGGGAAGGAAGCCCCCTACCTGGGGAATACCATTTTATAGTCCACATGAATTTTCCCGCGAGAGATATCATCGAGTTTCCCCTTGAGGAGTTTTCTTTTCAGGGGCTTGAGGTAGTCTATAAAGAGCTTCCCTTCAATGTGATCGTATTCATGTAATATCACGCGGGCGGATATGCCATTGAAACGGCTTGTCTTTGGCTGGAACTGTTCATCCAGGTACTGCAGGGTCAGCGCTTCGTGACGCAGGACATCCTCCCTGATTTTTGGAATACTCAGGCAGCCTTCATTATAGGACCACGGCTCCCCCTGGAGTTCCACGATATGTGCATTGATGAACACTTCTTTTATACCTGGTGCGTCGGGATACTTGTCCTTTTCATCCTCCTCCAGGTTGGAAAATATCTGGGTGGAATCCACGACAAAAAGCCGGATGTCACGATTGACCTGCGGAGCAGCCAGCCCTACGCCATTGCTGTAATACATGGTCTCCCACATATTTTCGATCAGTGCAGCCAGTCCCGGATAATCCTGCGGGATATCCTTGCAAACATTTCTCAGCACCGGCGATCCATAGGCAACAATGGGTAAAATCATATTTTCTAAAATTGCGGCAAAATTAAGGCAAATATCACAAATGGGGCAGACCCTCTCCCCTGCGGGTCCTCTTTAAGGCCACCCCGGGCTGGCCGGTAGTAAGCAGGCCTTCGTCAGGGAATAAAACGGCCCAGGTATTCCTGCAGCAGGATGGTGGCTGCGATTTCATCGACCAGTGATTTGTTTCTGCGCTGTTTTTTTTTCAATCCCATGTCAATCATGGCCCGGGAAGCCATTTTGGAGGTAAAGCGCTCATCCACCAGGGTAACAGGGATACCAGGAAATTCCTTCAGGAGCCTGGCGTGGATTTCCCGTACCAGGGGCGTGGCATGTGTATCGGTATCATCCCAGTTCCTGGGTTCACCCAATAATATAAGTTCCACCTGTTCTTTGCTGAAATAATCCTTCAGGTAGGCTATCAGACCGGGGGAGGCTACCGTAGTCAGTCCGGTGGCTATAATCTGCATCGGATCGGTGACGGCCAGGCCGGTTCTTTTTAATCCATAATCGATGGCGAGGATGCGGGGCATGGCCCAAAGATACAGGTTCGGGCCCAGCTTTCAGATCGCAGGACGGCTCAGCCCTGCACGTGCCGCAGGAACAGGTCGGTAATCACAAAAAGGGAAAACACGACACTGGCGATGCCGTTGGCGGTCATAAAGGCAATATTGACCCGGCTGAGATCATGGGGCCGGACAATGGCATGCTGGTACACCAGCATGCCGCAAAACAGCAGGACGCCTATCCAGTACCACCCTCCGAACCCACCCAGTCCCCCCGCTGCCACGACGCAGGCGGCACTAAGCAGGTGAAGGAATGAGGAAAATTGAAGGGCCCTGCCTTTTCCAAGCCAGGCCGGCATCGAATAGAGGTTGAGTGACTTATCAAAATCCACGTCCTGCATGGCATAAATGATGTCAAAGCCGCTGACCCAGAAGATAACAGCCAGCGAAAAAAGGATGGGCAGCAGGGCAAAGGCGCCCGTTACAGCCAGATAGGCCCCAATGGGAGCCAGGGAAAGGCCCAGACCCAGGACCAGGTGGCAAAGCGGGGTAAAGCGTTTGGTATAACTGTAAAACAAAATGACAAAGAGTGCCACCGGGGCCAGCAATAAACAGATCCTGTTGATGAAAAAGCAGGTGATCAAAAAAAGCAGGCAGGAAAAAATGGTAAACCGCAGGGCGCTGCCCGCAGAAATAATGCCCCGCGGGATTTCGCGGATGGCCGTGCGCGGATTCTTTTCATCAAAATGACGGTCAAGATACCGGTTAAACGCCATGGCCGCGCTGCGCGCGAAGATCATGCACAATACGACAAGCAACAGCAGGGGCAGGTAACTAATCCAGATGCCGCTATGGGCCCCGGGGATATGAGGCTGGTCCCATCCCCAGCCCACGGTACGGTTGAGGTTCCATTGTCCGCGCATGACGGACCTGTTAAAGGGCTGGTGTTCCACGCCCAGAAAAAACCCGATCATGGCAAAGGGCATGGCGAAAATTGTATGGCTGAATTTCACCAGGCTCAGGTAGTTTTTGATGGTTGACATGTCTAAATAACTTTTTTTGAGCATTCCTTACAAAAAAGGCCGGTCATACAGCACCCCTGACCAGCTCCCAAAGTACGATCCCCGCCGCCACAGATATATTCAGGGAATGTTTCATGCCTCCCTGGGGTATTTCTATGGAGCCGTCACAAAGGGCAAGCGCCTCCTGACCCACACCGCCCACCTCATTGCCAAAAATCAGGGCGAGCCTGCCCGGCGGTTCTAAAGAAAATGCCTGCAAAGGAACACTATTTTCCACTTGTTCCACCGCCATGAGCCGGTACCCCTGTTCCTTCAGGGCGCTCAGACATCCGGTCACTGAGGGAAAATAGCTCCAGGCCACCGTTTCGGTAGCCCCCAGGGCGGTCTTTTGGATGTCCCGGTGCGGGGGCCTGGGTGTATAGCCGCACAAGCAGATGCCTTCCACCAGGAAGGCATCTGCTGTGCGGAAAACGCTCCCGACATTATGCATGCTGCGCACATTGTCCAATACGACGCGGATGGGTATTTTGTCTGCCTTCCTGAATTCCTCCACCGACTTGCGGTTCAATTCTTCCATACTTAATTTGCGCATCTGCCCCGATTATCCTGCAAAAATAATCCACAATATGTACAATCCTTTTCCAATATGCAGGTAAAGCCATTATTTTTGTCCTCCTGCCTGATGGGGCCCGATGCGGGCCCCGTTAACATGGGAATAAAAAAATGGCGAAAAGCACTACGGATACCCCGCTGATGCAGCAGCACCGGGCGATCAAGCAAAAATACCCCGATGCGATCCTGCTTTTCCGGGTGGGGGATTTTTATGAAACCTTTGGACAGGATGCCATCGTCACCTCCCAGGTGCTTGGAATTACCCTGACCAGGAGAAACAACCATACCACCACGTCCTCGGAGCTGGCCGGCTTCCCCCATCATGCCCTCGACACCTACCTCCACAAACTGGTCAAAGCCGGCTACCGGGTGGCCATCTGCGACCAGTTGGAAGATCCTAAGGCTGCCAAAGGCATTGTCAAGCGAGGGGTTACCGAACTGGTGACCCCCGGGATTGCCACCAATGACAAGTTGCTGGAACACAGCAGCAATAATTTTTTAGCCGGCGTATATTTTGGACAGGTGCACCTGGGTATTTGCTTTTTGGATATTTCCACGGGAGAGTTTTTCATTGCACAAGGCAACGCCGATTATATTGATCAGTTGCTGCAGTCGCTCCGTCCGGCCGAAGTCATTTTTCAGCGTAGTTTCCAAAAGCAGTTCAAGGAACTTTTCGGTTCCCGGTTTTATACCTATACCCTGGAAAGCTGGATATTTGACGCAGCCTATGCCCAGGAGAGCCTGCTTAAGCATTTTAATACCCACAGCCTGAAAGGTTTTGGTGTGGAAGACCTATCCGATGGCCTCATTGCGGCGGGCGCCGTACTGCATTACCTGAAGGATACCGAGCATCCCCATTTGCAGCATATCACCTCCATTCACCGCCTCAACCGGGAAGACTACCTGTGGATGGACAAATTCACCATCCGGAACCTGGAACTTTTGGCAACCGGCGGACCGCAGGATCATTCCCTGCTGCGGGTAATGGATAATACCTGTTCGCCCATGGGGGCCAGGTTGCTGAAACGTTGGCTGGTGATGCCGCTCATGGATATCCGACAGATTAATGAGCGGCTGGACCTGGTTGAATTCCTGGTGAAAGAGGTGGAACTCCGGGAAAAACTAGCTGCTCTCATTAAACAATGCGGGGACATCGAAAGACTGGCGGCCAAGATACCGGTGAGAAAAATAAACCCGCGGGAGGTCCTTCAGTTGGCCAGGGGCCTGCAGCATATCGGGGAAATCCGGCAACAGGGCCGGGGCGCCACCAATGCATACCTGGCCGAACTTACCGGTTCACTGCATCCCTGCCAGGGCCTGGCAGAACGGATAATGCGGGAGATCAACGAGCAGCCTCCCGTGCAGTCCAACAAGGGAGGTGTCATCCGGGAAGGGGTAAACGCCGAACTTGACAATCTTCGCCGGATAGCTTCGGGTGGCAAGGAGTACCTGGTGGAACTGCAACAACGGGAATCAGAATCTACCGGCATCAGTTCACTGAAAATTTCTTTCAACAATGTATTTGGTTACTACCTGGAGGTCACCAATGTCCACAAGAACAAAGTCCCCGCCAGCTGGATGCGCAAACAGACACTGGCCAATGCGGAACGATATATCACCCCGGAGCTGAAGGAATATGAAGAAAAAATCACCGGCGCTGAGGATAAGATCGCGGCCATTGAAATCCAGCTCTACGAACAGCTGCTGGGTGAACTCCAGGAGTATATGGCAGCGATGCAGCACAATGGCGCGGTGCTTTCCATACTGGATTGCCTGATATGCTTTTCCCATAATGCCCTTCAGTACAATTACCGCAAACCCCAGATGCACCAGGGCTATGAACTAGTGCTCACCGAAAGCAGGCATCCCGTTATTGAAAGAAACCTGCCAGCCGGGGAGCCCTATATCACCAATGACATCCTGCTGGACCCCGAAAGCCAGCAGATCATCATCCTGACCGGCCCCAACATGAGCGGGAAAAGCGCCCTGTTAAGACAAACGGCCCTGATCACCCTGATGGCCCATATGGGAAGTTTTGTACCGGCCGAGCTGGCCCGTATCCCCCTGACCGACAAAATTTTTACGCGGGTGGGAGCCTCCGATAACCTCAGTGGCGGGGAATCCACTTTCATGGTGGAAATGAATGAAACAGCCAGCATCATCAACAATATCACCGCCCGCAGCCTGGTCCTGCTCGATGAGATCGGCCGCGGCACGTCCACCTATGACGGTATTTCCATTGCCTGGAGCATTGCCGAATACCTCCACAATTCCCAATATCACCCCAAAACCCTGTTTGCCACCCATTACCACGAACTCAATGAATTGGAAAACATCCTGCCCCGAATCAGGAACTTTCATATTACCAACCGGGAAGTGGGAAAAAAGATCATCTTTTTGCGAAAACTGGCCTCAGGCGGAAGCACCCATAGTTTTGGTATCCATGTAGCCCGGATGGCGGGCATGCCGCCCGCACTCATCGACAGGGCCAACCAACTGCTCCAACAGCTGGAATTAAGCAGGGAGAGCCATCCGGGCAGTTCCGCCCTCCGGCAGGCTGTCGCCGAGCACAGCAGGGGAAGCGCCCTTCCCCAGATTCAGCTGTCCATATTTGATGCCCATACCGAAACCTTTGATCAGATCAGAAAGCTGCTGGAAGCGGCAGACATCAACCAACTCACCCCCGTACAGGCCCTCCTGAAGCTCCAGGAAATAAAGGGTTTGTTAAAATAAACCAAGCCCCCATCCACCAGAGGGCCCTGCCAGGGCTTTTGGACCTGCTTTCCGGAATTAATATGGGCGGCGAGGCAACTTTTAGCAAAAGGGGCACGTTACAAAGCGGAAACACCGATTCTTATGTGGCTGCCACCTATTACAGTATATTTAATTTGGCGATTAAACCTCCGGGTGATTAATTTTGTCCTACTACCTGCAAATTATTATTAAACAACCGACTGCCGGCAGGCAGCCGGTATTTTCTTATCCGTTAATCATTGCCTAATATCAAAGAAATATAATCAACCATTGAAGTTTTCCCTACAAATAACTTTGATATTCATTTTTCAGCTTTACCTGTCTGACTGCCTGGCGCAGATTCCCTCCGGTGTTTTCACCCAGACTGAAGGAGACAGCCTGCTCAACAGGAAATATACCCTCTTTGGCTTCAACCCGACCAGGCAGCGGGACATCATGGACGTGGGCAGAAGCCTGCTGAAAAAAGGGGGGGCAGCCACCCGGCAGGAAAAAGACGCACATATACCCGGTAAATTGCATCTCTCCCCCCTGGTGGCCCCTACCTATACCATTCAAACCGGATTTGGCGCCCTGGTTGGATGTGAATTTGCCTTTTACACCGATTCAACGGCCAACGGAAAGATATCCAGCATACTAACCAGTTTCAACTATACCCAATACGAACAGTCGATCTTCCCCATCGAGTCCAATATCTGGTCAAAAAACAATAAATACAATTTCCAGACCGACTGGAGGTACCTGAATTACCCTTCCCTGAACTATGGTCTGGGGGGAAACAGCAGCCTGGCCAATGGGTACTATCTGGATTACTATTACCTGCGGCTGCACCAGAGCGTATTGCGCAGCATCACTGCCAATACCTATGCCGGCATTGGCTATGACTATGATCACTACTGGAATATCCGCGAACTCAATGTGCTGGAACAGGATTCCCTGGGGGGAAAGACCGACTTTGACCAATACGGCTTTTCCAAGAAGGCTACCGCTTCGGGGCTTTCCCTGAATCTGCTCTACGATTCCCGAAAAAATTCCATCAACCCATCGGGTGGATCCTTCCTCAATATCTCCTATCGCCCCAAATTCACCTTCCTGGGCAGCGATGCCAACTGGCAGTCCCTGCTGGTGGAATTCAAACAATACCAGAAATTCCCGGCAGGCTCCAATAATGTATTGGCGCTGTGGAGCTATAACTGGTTTACCCTGCAGGGCAATCCGCCCTACCTGCTCCTTCCGAGCACCGGCTGGGATACCTACTGGAATACCGGCCGGGGTTATGCCCAGGGAAGGTTCCGTGGCAAAAACATGGTGTACCTGGAGGGAGAATACCGTTTTACCATCACCCCGGACGGCCTGCTGGGCGGGGTGGTTTTCGGCAACGTGGAATCGCTTTCCGAAAAAAACACCAATCATTTCCAATACCTCGCTCCGGGCTATGGGCTGGGACTTCGCATCAAGCTCAATAAATTCTCTAAGACCAATTTCTGCATTGACTATGGCTGGGGTACTACCGGTAACCGTGGTTTTGCGCTCAATATAGGGGAAGTCTTCTAACCGGGTGGCCCATTAGGCATCCCGGTTCCTTCTTGGTCCCCCACGCCTCCGATACATTCCCCCGCTGGACCGGCCTACCATCAAATCAGCCGGGTATAACAATTAATATTTACATTTATACATAAGCAGACTGGAACCTAATTGCCGGTTTGTATAAAATTATTTTTCATGCAGAACCTGAGATTACCCATCCTGATTTGCCTCCTGGCCACCCTCCCCTGCCGGGCTTATTTATTCGGCCAAAAAAACAAAACGGCCGATCCGGCAGTAACATGGAAATCCGCTGCAGCCAGGGAACTGGACGCCGGTTATGAACAATATAAAAAAACGGCCCTGCAGATCTGGGGATTTGCCGAAACGGGTTTCCAGGAATTCAAAAGCGCCGGGTTGCATGAAAAAAATCTTTCTGACAACGGCTTTACGGTGCAGGCCGGCGTGGCGGATATGCCCACGGCCTTTGTAGCGAGCTATGGAAGCGGCCATCCCGTCATTGGAATACTGGCCGAATTCGATGCGCTGCCAGGCCTTTCCCAGGACTCGGTGGCTGAAAAAAAATCACTGGGCGCCGAAGCCGGGCACGGCTGCGGCCATCACTTGTTTGGAACGGCTTCCGTGGCGGCAGCCATTGAACTCAAAAAGATCATGGAACAAAATCACCTGCCGGGAACCATCCAGGTTTTCGGGACACCGGCCGAAGAAGGTGGATCCGGCAAAGTTTATATGGTGAGGGCCGGTTTGTTTTCACAGGTGGATGTGGTACTCCACTGGCATCCCGGATTTGTCAATCAGGTATCCTATTCCAACTCCCTGGCGGTGATTTCCGCCAAATTCAGGTTTCATGGTATTGCCGCCCATGCATCCATGGCCCCGGACAAAGGCCGTTCAGCCCTGGATGCCGTGGAGGGAATGGATTATATGGTCAATATGATGCGGGAGCATATCCCCTCCGATGCGCGGGTACATTATATCATAACCAATGGGGGCAAGGCCCCCAATGTAGTGCCGGATTTTGCGGAATCCTATTATGTGGTCAGACATGCCGACCGGGAAACGGACAGACAGCTCTTTGACCGAATTGTGAAGGCAGCGCAGGGTGCCGCTCTGGGGTCCGGCACGACCATGGATTATGAAATCATCAACGGGGACTATGATGTGCTTCCTAACCGTGTGCTGTCGGTGGCCATGCAAAAAAACCTGGAATGGGTTGGCGGGGTCCCTTATACAGAGACTGAAAAGGAATTCGGTAAAAAAATTCAGGCGACTTTTAATTACCCGGCCCCTCCCATCGCCTCATCCGCCCAGGTGATGCCCCTGGATGAGACCGTCCAAAAGGGCCTGGCCTCCTCGGACGTAGGGGACGTCAGCTGGAATGTCCCAACCGTAGGCCTTGATGCCGCTACCTGGGTGCCGGGCACCAATGCACACAGCTGGCAGGCGGTTGCCTGCGGGGCAACTGACATAGGTATGAAGGGCATGATGGTGGCAGCCAAAACCATGACCCTCATGGGTATTGACCTGCTCACCAAAAAAGAACTCATACCGGCGGCCTGGAAGGAATTCAATGCAGCCCGCGGAGCGGGTTTTCATTACAGTCCCTTACTGGGAGACCGCAAACCTTCCCTTGATTACAGGAAATGAGGGATTCACAACAGCCCATGCTGATGGACGGGGCCGTCCGGAAAACAGGTTCCTGAAGGAATTTACCCCGGCCTGCCATTAACCCATAGGCAAAACACCCGGAGCACCCATTCATCCCGGTTGCCGTGAAAAATAAACGGTGGGCCCATTATAGGCCGGGCTGTTTGAGCTGCCACCCGGTTTTCTGCTTTTCTGCATCCACCATTTTTTTGACATCCGCCAGCAGCTGTTTGGCGTCATAGACTATGCCATCCTTGACGGTATAACGGACTCCGCCTACCCGAACGACCTTATTATCCTGGGTAAGCCGTATGGCCCCTGTTCCGTATAATACCTGCAGATTCTTCAGCGGATTTTCTTCCACGATGACCAGGTCGGCCAGTTTACCCACCTCCACTGAACCAATCTCCTTATCGGCCCCCAGCAGCTGGGCACCATAGAGGGTGGCCGAACGGATCACTTCCAAGGGATGAAACCCGGCTTCCCGGAGCAGTTCCAGTTCCCGTATATAGCCAAACCCATAGGTCTCGTATATAAAACCGTTGTCGGAGCCGGCCGTTACCCGGCCGCCCCTGTTTTTGTATTCATTGACAAAGGTCATCCACAGCCGGTAGTTTTCCTTCCAGGCCACTTCCTGCTCAGTACCCCAGTTATGCCAGTAAGATCCATGGGACTGCCGGCTGGGTTCATAATATTTCCACAGGGAAGGCAGGGTATAGGTTTCATGCCATTCCGCGCGCCGGGCTCTTTGCAGATCCCTGTTGGCATCGTAAATGTTAAAGGTGGGGTCAAGGGTGAAATCAAGTGAAATCAGTTCATCCATCACCTTGTTCCAGTGGGGGGAATACGGAGCGGCGGCCTGTTTCCAGAGGTTGCCGGCCTGTTCAAACCGGTCCTGTTCATCGGAATAATTATAATCGGAGGGGAAATCCTGAACAGTCTGATTGGTAAAAAGTGCTTCGGGCAGTCCATACCAGTGTTCCATGGAAGTCATCCCAGCCCGGGCGGACTGAAGGATATTCCAGCGGGCCACATCGGTTTGGGAATGGTGGCAGCAGGAACGCAGTCCTATTTTCTTATTTTCCCGGATGGCAGCATCCATGACCGAGGGGGCCGCACCAAAGAACTTGATCCCGTCCGCCCCTTTGCGGGCGTTTTCCCTGACCCAGTCTATGGCCTGCTCGGGGCTGGAGATAGGCTGCCTGCTGCCTGCGCCAAAAGCGGTATAGGCAAATATGCGGGGTGCCGTGATCTGGTTTTTGGCGCTTTTTTGTTTTTCCTCCAGTACCCAGTCCAGCCCGTTGAAACATCCCGGGTCGCGTATGGTGGTGATGCCA
>CAIVKC010000068.1 GCA_903906365.1 uncultured Bacteroidota bacterium
ATGTTCCGCTAAATTTAGCAGTCCTAGCTTGGTTTTGATTAACTTAGTCTCTGATTTCATGATCTGACATTTTGGGGTTAATTAATAAGTGTGGTTACTTAAAGTTAATCCCAATTGTCAGATTAAATAGTGACTAGTTCATATATTACATATTAAAAAAAGTAATATTTTTTATTTAACCTAAACAGTACACAATCAGTCTGCTCATGATCCTGACTTGCTGCCCCGTAAAATCATCCATCTATACCCAAATTGCCTATTCAGAGTCCAATGTAGGTTGAAAGTTCACATTCCTTCCCATCCCAGGGACGAACCATCGCAAAAATTGTCCGAAGGGCTTATTTTATTATCCGAGGGTTTATGGTTTTAAAAAGCCTGATAGAGGAATCTCTGGTAGGCTCAGGGTATCAGCTTTTGTTTGACAATTCAGATGTGTCAATTATAAGAAATCCATTTTTTCCTAATCAAGGACTCTGGTGTAAGCAACGTTACCAGTAGGAAGCGCTGATGGCTATTTTTAAATAGATCCATTCTGTAGGACAGGGTCCATTTAATTGTTCTCCCTGAATACACAAAGTAATTGAAAGATTTAGGGAGGGATAGAAGAGAAAAAAGCCTTTAGACCCTGAATTCTAAAAGCTTTTTCAAAATTTAGTGAAGTTATGTGTGATCCCGCTGGGATCAGGATATTTTGTTGGAAATCCTTGTCTGATCTATGTTTTGGGGAGGGTATTTTTTCTGCTAACCTCAATGCTAACCTGGATGAGCTTAGCAATTATGAATAAGAAAAAGTTGATTGTAGATACTCGAAAATTTCGAAGTAATATTCAATTTGTGAAGTTTCATGACATTCGCTACAATTTTTGTTTTCAGAATGTTCTAATATTTCAATAGTATTATGATTGAGAAGCGTGCTGAGCAAATTGCATAAGCTGAAGTATATTTCTATTGCTTTATCCACAAACGGCGAACGCAAATCTTTTAAAAATTGGAGGGAGCCGTTTTGTGGATAAAATATTTAAACCTCACTGTTCAGCCCCATTCACCGTGGAGTATGATAACAAAGACCAGAACTATTAAGGCCAGAGAAACTTGGCTTAAGTGCTATGAGGATCTTGGCTCTGTAAGCAAAGTTGCAAGGAAATGTGGAATTCCCCGATCGACTTTATATCGATGGCTTAAGCGTGTCCAGTCTGAGGGTAAGAAGGGTCTTGAGGGAAGGTCTAAAAGGCAGAAAACCTACCAAAAACAAAAGGTGAATATGGAATTAGTAGAATTGATAAAATCTATCCGGGGCCAATTTAATTTTGGACCACAGAGCATAAGCACCCACCTATCAAGAGTTCACAACATCGAAATTTCCGGCCCAACAATCTGGCGTGTTTTAAAGACTAATGGTTTACCTAACATCAAAAAGTACCGCAAGCATGGCGATTTAATCCGCTATATCAGGCCAATTCAAGGGGATAGGGTTCAAATTGATGTGACGAAGATCGGGCCTAAATGCTATCAATTTACGACCATTGACGATTGCACAAGATTAAGAACCCTCCGGTTATATCCAATTAAAAAAGCGCAGTCTACTGTAGACTTTCTTGGGCATATTCTCAATACTTTTCAATTTCCCATTCACAGGATTCAAACCGATTGGGGAACGGAATTTTTTAATGAAACCGTCCAGGAGGAGCTTATGCAGCATTTTATTAAATTTCGCCCGATAAAACCCCGTAGCCCACATTTAAACGGGAAAGTTGAAAGATCACAGTTAACAGATAAGGCTGAATTCTATAGCACCATTCCAAGGAAAGAACGAACGCTAAGCCTGGCAAGCAAGCTCCTTGAGTGGCAGAATTTTTATAATTACATAAGACCTCATGCCTCTTTGAAAGGCAAAACCCCTTATGAAAAACTATTATCAGTAGAGCATCTTATCCCAATTCAACCGGATGTCACATCCAAATATTGGGAAAAGGAAGAGGAAATTCACTCAAGAAATAGCACTTGGTACTACAGAAGAAAGTGAGCGGAAATGTCTCAAATGTGTTGAAATATCACAGTTAAACAGCCCCTGCCTGGTCTACTTTAAATTTGCCTCTTCATGAGGTTTAAAACATCTTATTCTAGATTTATTATCATGGATCATAAAATGGTTTAGTACTTTGATTCGGTAGTGAAAAAGTTAGATTTTCAAATAATCAATATGCGATTAAAGCAGGAGTAATGTTTTACAATAACACAGAAAAATAAATTGCTACATTAATGAATCTTGCTGATTATTTTTTTGAAAAAAACCCTCAGGAGTGATTTATTGTCTGTTTTGCATTTCAAAAGCAATTTATTAAAAGAAGCAGTTACACATTGATTCTCTTTCCCTTCACAAGTAATCATAAATTCTCCAGCAATGGCGTAAGCCCACAAATCGATGAATTCAGGACTTGAAATGCGGTTAGTATATAAAAATTCCAAAATTTGATTGGGATGGGATTGTAAAAAGGTATTGCAAGAATTACCGAGACTTTCGGCTAAAGCTCCATCTGACTTTTTCAGCATATTGGAAACCAAATATAAATAAAAAGGCCTGGTGGAATTATTGTCGGTGGTCAAACTATCGATTATAGAGAAAGTTTTCTCATCGTCCGAAGCAGGGAATTTGTGGTAGTAAAAATCTTTTGCCGGCTGAGATATGGCTTTATTTTTCAAATAGTAAGAAAGATCAATTGATTTTTGACCGTAACCCTTAAATAATAGGATTGTCAAAACAAGGGAAAGAAGCGCTGGTATAGTTAGGATAAATTTTTTCAACGGTAGTACTTTTTTTAAACCACTAATTTTATATTGAGCTCATAAACAGGTTTAAAAATATCAATTTTACTATATAAGCTCATAATCTTTCTGACTTTTGATTTCCTCCCCAATGCAGGAGCGCGTTAAAATGGCGATTCAGATCCCTTGAGCGCGTGCAAAATGCCGAGAGGGCTTAAAATGAAGATTTGGAGCTTTTAAAAGCCTTAAGGACCTTCGGCTGGTCGCTTGATTTTTCTGATGCCGTCGGGGTCGATTTTGATTCTGCAAAAATCATTCGAGCAGTTAAAGGCAGCTCCTGAAGGGATATTTTGGTCCTTGTACTTACCGTTTAGGCCGACTGATTTACTATTTCTTTATAATACTCACCTATTTCGAGACCAAAAGGTTAGGATGTTAAGTTAAGATTTTGATCCTTCATTTGTTTCATTATGCTGCCGTTTTAATCATTTCCTGGTAACGGTCATTGGGTTTTTGCCTGGTCGTGTGATGCGTTTTATCATTGTAGTAGGCGGTGTGGTTTTGAACCCCTTTTAATAGTTCAAAACCATCATCCGCCAGGTTCAAGTAGATATAATCGTACTTGATTGACTTCCAGAATCTTTCAATACAGATATTATCTTTTGACCTGCCTTTGCCATCCATTGATATTAATATCTCCATTTTGTCCAGATATTGTGTTCATAAGGCACTGGTATATTGCAAACCCTGGTCTGAGTTTACTATTACAGGTTTGCCATGCATGTTAATAGTATCCTCCAGTACTTCTTTACACCCCTGGCTACTCATAGAGTTACTGATTCCCCAGCCGACGATTTTGCGGCTATATACGTCTATGATGGCTGTCAGGTACATAAATCCCTTTTTCATGGGTATATAGGTAATATCTGTACACCATACTTGGTTGGCCCTTGTAATCTCTAAACCCCTCAAAAAATAGGGCTTGATAAATTTGGCCAGCCCCTGCTTGGTCAGGTTCTTGCGACTGTAAATAGTCTCCCGGCCCATGAGTTTTAAAAGCCTGCGGATATGCTTTGGTACTACAGGATGATGTCTCGCTTTTAAGAACAACACCATGGATTAAACCCCTTCTATTAAGTGATCTGTCAGGTGTTTATCCATCATTTCCATCATCTTTATATTCTCGGCCTTTTCCGGGACAGGTTTGTAATACAACCGGCTTCTGTTGACGCTGAGAAATTCACCGTGCCTTCGCACTGATATTTTCTGTATCCTGGGGTTTATCAAACTGGCATGCTCTTCTATCCCCCAAGCTTCTTGAAACTTTTTTTTAAAAATTCATTCTCCATTTTGAGCTGGCCGATCTGGGCATAGAGCTCTTGGGTGTCTACAGAATCCTTTTCTTCGACAGCGTCCTTTTCAAAGGCAGCGCCCATATTCTCGAGAAACTCTGTCTTCCATTTGGAGATCATAACTGGATTTACGTCGAATTTCTTGGCAAACTCTGCGAGCGCTTCCTGGTTTTTAACGGCTTCAAGTGCCACTTTGGCCTTGAAGGCTGGAGCGAATTTTCTGCGGGTTTACTTTTTCATTTGAGATAGTTAAACCACGAAAATATTTAACTAACCCTGTGGTCCGAATTTTAGGGAGTTTTATATTACGCATTCCAATCATTTATGAAAAAATCTAGGTGGGAATAGAAAATAAGAAAGCCTCCAGACTTTTGATTCTGAAGGCTTTTGAAGATTTGTAAGGCTTTTGTTGTGATCCCGCTGGGACTCGAACCCAGGACCCATACATTAAAAGTGTATTGCTCTACCAACTGAGCTACGGAATCGTTCCTTTTTTTTAGGAGTGCAAAAATACGGCAAAAAACCTTTTAGCCAAATAATTTAAGGCAATTTTTACCCTATATACACCCGATCTTATCAACATTTCTTTTTTATTGCCCACATGAACTCACTTATTTTTGCACCCAGAATAATTAGATATGTCCTTTTTTGATAATAAAGTAGTGGTCGTTACCGGCGGCAGTGACGGAATTGGCAAGGCGCTCATTGATGCATTGGTGCCGTTGGGCGCCAAAATTGCCACCTGCGGCAGGAACTACGATAAATTGTATCAGCTTCAGCTGGAATATCCAGCTGTATTGATGCATGCAGTAACCTGTGACGTCAGCAAGGAGGTGGAATGCCGTCGATTTATCGAATCCACCCTGGAGACTTTTGGCACCATTGACATACTAATAAATAATGCTGGCATCAGTATGAGGGCCCTTTTTGCGGATGTTGACCTGGATGTCATTCGAAAAACCATGGATGTCAACTTTTTCGGCGCCGTATACTGTACAAAATTTGCGCTGCCTTATATAATTGAACAAAAGGGGGTTATTGTGGGGATTTCCTCTACAGCAGGCTACAGGGGACTTCCTGGCAGAACGGCCTATTCGGCCTCCAAATTTGCACTCCAGGGGTGGCTGGAGTCCCTTAGAACCGAATTAATGGATACCGGCGTACACGTAATGTGGGTTTCACCCGGTTTTACGGCCTCCAATATTCGAAATGCAGCACTCAACAGCCAGGGTCTGGCCCAAGGGGAAAGTCCCATGGATGAGGCTAAGATGATGACGGCCCAGGATTGTGCCAGACATATTCTCAACGCCATTGAGAAGGGGAAACGCAGCATGGTGCTTAGTTTTACCGGTAAACTGACTGTTTTCCTGAACAAATTTTTTCCTTCTCTTTCCGACAGACTGGTTCATAATTTCTATTATAAGAAGGGGGAATTTGTTAAGTAGGGGGGATTTTTATCCAATTATTGATTCCAAAACCAGACCTGTGGGGTCACCAAATATGCGCCAAACGAACTTGCTAGACCAGCATAATCTTAATTCCATCCACTTTTCATGGCTATTTTAACACTGACTTCCGATATTGGTCAGCAAGACTACCTGGTTGGTGCCGTGAAGGGCCAGCTTCTGCAAATAAACCCAGCATTCAACATTGTGGATGTGTCCCATGCCCTGTCTCCATTTAATTACCCCCAGGCAGCTTACGTTTGTCGAAATGCCATTAAGAATTTTCCACCCCAGACTTTTCATATAATATTGGTCAATCTCTTTGAACAGAAACCCGATCAGTTGCTGCTGGCCTATCACCAGGGACAGTACCTGCTATGTGCCGATAACGGTCTGTTGACAATGATCCTCGAGGGAAAGCCGGAAATGATTATCGGACTGCCGCTGGACAAACTGGCTATAAAAAATACCCTTTACTGCATCCAGGTTATGGGAAAAGCCATTCAGGATTTGCTGGAAGGCAGGGGATTGGGGGACATTGGGCTGCCTGATACAACTTTCGTAGAAAAGAACCACCTCAGGGCAATGCTGGGTGACAAATGGATTGAAAGCCAGATCATATTCATCGATAATTTTGAAAATGTAGTGGTTAATATCACCCGCAGTGAATTTGAGGAGCAGCGCAAGGGGAGGAGCTTTCGGATCGTTTTTAAGCGGGATGAGGTCATTGACAAGATATCCGAAACCTATGCTGATGTACCAGAAGGCGAAAAGCTCGCACTCTTCAATTCTGCCGGTTATCTGGAAATAGCCATAAATAAGGGCAATGCTGCCGGACTTTTTGGCCTCCAGGGCTTTGCCGAGCAATCCCAAAACCAGTATCTGCAAAGCCGGCTTTTTTACCAGACTGTAAGGGTCTATTTTGAATAAATGGCAACTCCCTTCAAAAAATAATCGTTAAAACACCCCTTGCCACTCCATCATTCTGTTCAGAACCTTATATTTGCCAATTCTTAAAAACCAACGCTGTATGAATTTTAACAAGGTAAATAATATTGTGGGTTGGATGGTTCTTGTATTTGCCTGTGCGGTATACATAATGACCATGGAAGCCACCGGTAGCTTTTGGGATTGCGGGGAGTTTGTGTCAAGCTGTTTCAAATTACAGATCCCCCATCCGCCCGGAGCCCCCTTATTTGTCCTGATGGGCAGGTTCTTTATTGTTCTTTTTGGAGACAGCCCTGCCACAGCAGCCCGAGCTGTCAATTTCATGAGCGCAGTTACCAGTGGTTTTTCCATCCTGTTCCTGTTTTGGTCCATTACCCACTTTGCCCGCAAAATTGTTCAAAAGGACGGTTTGGAACTAACTGGCCAGCAAGCGTTTACCATCATGAGCGCAGGCATCGTCGGGGCGATTGCCTACACTTTCTGCGATTCTTTCTGGTACAGCGCCGTAGAAGGGGAAGTATACGCATCTTCTGCCTTTTTCACTGCATTGGTTTTCTGGTCTATCCTGAAATGGGAGCACCAGGCAGACCAGCCTGGCTCGGACAAATGGCTTATTTTCATATTTTATATGATGGGGCTTTCCATTGGCGTACATCTGTTAAACCTGCTGACTATCCCGGCAGTGGTAATGGTATATTACTTTAAACGCTATAAGGTAACTACAAAGGGTACAATACTGGCCTTTATAATTGGTTGTATCATCACCGGCTTTATACAAAAATTCGTAATTCAGTATACCATTAAAGGATCAGCCTTGTTTGATATTTTCTTTGTCAATTCACTGGGCGCACCCTTTTTCGTAGGATTTGGCTTCTTTTTCATCCTGCTGACAGCACTTATTATAGTAGGCATTCGTTTTGCTGTTCGCAAAAAGTACCATTACCTGAAACTTGGACTCTGGAGCCTGGCCTTTATGCTGCTTGGATATTCCACCTATTTTACCACGATCATCCGCTCCAATGCAGACCCAGCCGTGGACATGTTTAATGTGGATAATCCGGTAAGTCTGGTAGGATACCTGAGCCGGGACCAGTATGGGGACTGGCCCATTGTATATGGCCCGGATTTCACGTATCGCCCCCCCCAGGTGGTGACAGGCGATCTGTATGTAAAAGGAAAGGATAAATATATAGTGGCTGGAAAAACCCGGGGTGAGGATTTTACGGCCGGCCCGGATGAGAACCAGCTTCAGAGTATTCAAAAACAGCATCCTGACTGGGACCTGGAGAAATTGAAACCACATCTTTTCCCCCGCATGTGGGATGCCGGAAATGACCGCCAGCAGCTCGACTGTTATCATCAGTTCTCCGGACTGGCCGAAGGTGACCAGCCCAATATGATGGATAATATCAAATACTTTGTGCGTTACCAGGTAGGCTGGATGTACCTGCGCTATTTCATGTGGAATTTTTCAGGCAAGCAAAATGATCTGGAGGGTTTTGGAAATCCCCGCGATGGCAATGCCATCACCGGCATCTCATTTATAGATAACTTATTTCTGGGTGACCAGAGCAAACTGCCCGACAGTATCCATAACAACAACAAATCCTACAACAGGCTCTTTTTACTGCCCATCATATTGGGCCTCCTGGGTATTGTATTTCAATATAACCGGAATAAAAGGGACTTTCTGGTCGTTGGCCTGCTGTTTTTCTTTACCGGCTTTGCCATTGTCATTTACCTCAACCAGGCCGGTTACCAGCCCCGTGAACGTGATTACGCCTATGCCGGTTCCTGTTACGCTTTTGCCCTATGGATCGGTCTGGGGGTCATCTATGTCAAAGAGCTCTTTGAAAGGGTGATGAAACCTTCTCTGGCCAACTATACCGCCGCGGGCCTTTGCTTCCTGGCAGTGCCGGTGCTGATGGGCCAGCAGGAATGGGATGATCATGACCGCAGCAAAAAGACCCTCGCCAGGGATTTAGCCAAAGATTACCTGGAAAGCTGCCCGCCCAATGCCATCCTTTTTTCCTTCGGCGATAACGATACCTATCCGCTCTGGTATGCCCAGGAAGTGGAGGGCATCCGCACAGACGTCAGGGTAGTGGTAAACAGCCTGCTGGGTACCGACTGGTATATGAACCAGTTGCGGTATAAAATCAATAAAAGCGCGCCTTTTGATATTGTTTTCACACCAGAGCAGATACAGGGCGATAACCTGAATGTGGCCTATTATAATCCCATGCCCGGCTATGATAAGGATAAATATTATGACCTGCATACCCTGCTGAGGGATGTCGTCAGCGGCAAAGATCCCAAATATACCAGCCAGCAGGAGGACGGGGAAGTCCTCAACCTGTTCCCCACCCGGAAATTCAGTGTTCCTGTTGATGCAGCTTCTGCCGCTTCCATTGGCCTGGTGCATCCAGGGGACAGTGTGGTCTCTGAATTACACCTGGATCTTCCCAACAGACAATACCTCCTTAAAAATGACCTGGCCATCCTGGCGGTGATTTCCGCCAACAATTGGAAACGTCCGGTATGTTTCACTTCCACCCAGGAACTCCAGGACCTTGGACTGCAAAAATATGTCCGAATGACTGGCCTTTCCTATGAACTGGTACCGGTGGAGAACAGCTTTGTGGATAATGATATTGCCTATAAGAATGTCATGGAAAAATTTGCCTATGGAAATGCTGACAAAAGCGGGGTATACTATGATGAGGAAAACCGCCGTCACCTCAATACCATCAGGCTGGCGCATGCCCAGCTGGCTTTGGGGCTCTCCGAAGCTGGTAAGAAAGATTCAGCCCGCCGGGTCCTTGAACATTTCGACCAAAATGTGAAAGAGTCCAATTTCCCCTATGGCATGACCAGCAATCGCGGAAACCAGCATGACCAGATATCAGCCCAGTTCCTGCAGGCTTGCTACCAGGCAGGTGATTTCACCCTGGCAGCCAAAGTGAATGCTTCCCTGAAAAAGGACCTTACCCAGCAGATGCGTTACTATAAATCCTTTGGGGATGAATCCATGAGCGATGAACAGCTCGGAAACACCGCCTATATGATGTTGCAGGGCAAAGGAGGAAGCCTCCAAGATAAGCAGGTTCAGTTCGCCCAGGATATTTTCACCAGTTTCCGGATGCTTTTGCAAATTTCGGAGTGGGAAAAGCAGTACCTGCCCGGATCTTCGGGTCCAGGACTGGAAAAATCCACCCCGCTGATTAACAATGCGGTTCCGCCAGCGCCTTCAGATTCAAAAAAGAAGAAATAATGTAGTCACACGAAATACATAAAAAGTCCCGAAATTCATTTTCGGGACTTTTTTTTGGCCCATCATGAAGCCCGCTACCCGGGAGGAGGTATCAACCTGAGCCTGTTAGGATCCTTTCCTGCAGAACTTTTTGTATGGTTTATTTGTTTACACTTACAGCAACAGCGTACCTGAAACAGGAGGGAAAGAATTCAAATTTATTACTAACTTCATTGATAACGGAGGCAACCAGATATGATTGGTTTTCACTTTACAAAATATGATCCCAGCCAGGAAGGCAAATCCAAATTCGACCAGCTGCTTGATCTTTTCATGCAATTGCTTACTTATACCAATGGTGATGTAAGTGAAGCCCTGCAGTGGATGAACCAGCTTGACCGGGAGTATGACCTAACCACACCGGAATATGGCATGGGTGATTTTATCGACGACCTTAAAGACAAAGGCTATATTGACGAGAATAAACAGGATGGATCCATCCAGGTAACGCCCAAAACAGAACAGGGCATCAGAAAACGTTCCCTGGAGGAGATATTCGGTAAACTCAAAAAGACCAAACAGGGGAATCATCAGACTTTTAAACATGGAAACGGAGATGAAAGCAACAATGAAACCAGGCCTTTCCAGTTCGGGGATATCCTGGAACAGATAGATTTCACCGAGTCCATTCGAAATGCACAAATCAACCATGGCATCGACAGCTTCCGTATGCAGGAAGATGACCTTCAGATACGGGAAACTGATTTCAAGGCCCAGACTTCCACGGTCCTCATGATTGATATTTCCCATTCCATGATCCTTTACGGGGAAGACAGGATCACCCCTGCCAAGAAGGTAGCCATGGCCCTTAGTGAGCTCATTACCACCAAATACCCGAAGGATACCCTGGATATTGTCGTCTTTGGCAATGATGCCTGGCCGGTCGAAATCAAGGACCTGCCTTTTCTGCAGGTGGGGCCATACCACACCAATACGGTGGCAGGCCTTGAACTTGCCATGGACATTCTCAGGCGCAGGCGCAATCCCAATAAACAGATATTTATGATCACAGACGGGAAACCTACCTGCCTGAAAATCGGGAAGAAATATTACAAGAATAGTTTCGGGCTGGACAGAAAGATTACCAGCCGTTGCCTGAACCTGGCAGCCCAGTGCAAAAAACTCAAAATACCGATCACCACGTTCATGATAGCCAGTGATCCCTATTTACAGCGATTTGTAAATGAGTTTACAGAGACCAATAACGGGAAGGCCTTTTTTGCCGCCCTTGATCACCTGGGTGCGTTCATATTCCGGGATTTCGAAAGTGGTAAACGCAAGACGGTCTATTAATTATCAGAATCAATGCTGCCAATAAATTCAATGGAATGCCGTGATCCGGCTCACCTGGCATTCCTGCAGCATCTATTTCCGGATTCAAGCCGCTGCAGGCTTCCAAAGGGTTGAACCTGCAGAATGAACAGGCCGGTATTATTTATTACATTATTGTTTAATAAAAACGAACATGGATATTATTAAGATTAAGACTTTGGGTGATTTAAAAAAAGCGGATTACAAGAGAAAAACGGTCAAAGAAGAGATCCGGGATAACCTGATCCGTAAATTAAGGGCCAAGGAAAGCACTTTTGAGGGAATCCTGGGATATGAGGATTCTGTGATTCCGGATACCGAAAGGGCCCTTCTTTCCCGGCATAATATATTATTTCTCGGACTGCGCGGCCAGGCTAAAACAAGGATGGCCCGCCGGATGGTAGAGCTGCTCGATGAATATATACCCTACGTCAGCGGGAGCGAAATCAATGATGACCCCCTTCATCCCATCTCCCGTTTTGCCCGGGACCTCATTCAAAAAATGGGAGATGACACGCCCATCAGCTGGCTGGGCAGGGCAGAGCGCTACGGCGAGAAACTGGCCACTCCGGACGTAAGTGTGGCGGACCTCATTGGTGATATCGACCCCATCAAGGCAGCCAATCTCCGGCTGAATTTCGCCGATGAACAGGTCATCCATTTTGGTATTATTCCCAAGAGTAACCGCGGGATTTTTGTCATTAATGAAATACCGGATCTGCAGGCGCGCATCCAGGTTTCCCTCTTTAATATCCTGGAGGAGGGAGATATTCAAATCCGGGGGTTTAAACTTCGCATGCCACTGGACATTCTATTTGTGTTTACCGCCAACCCGGAGGATTATACCAACCGGGGATCCATAGTGACTCCGCTGAAGGACCGGATAGAAAGCCAGATACTCACCCATTACCCCAAAACCCTGGAAACAGCACTCAGCATTACCGAACAGGAGGCTGATATCCTCGATGAACAAAAGGCCGCCGTAAAGGTCAGCGATCTGGTTAAAAGACTCATTGAACAGGTGGCCTTTGAAGCCAGGACCAGTGAGTTTGTGGATAAAAAAAGCGGCGTATCGGCCAGGCTTACTATTGCGGCATATGAAAATGCCGTCAGTGCTGCCGAGCGCAGGGCCATCTTAAACAACGAAAAGGAAACACAGGTCTGGATGAGCGATCTGATCGGCATTGTTCCCTCCATCACCGGCAAGATTGAGCTGGTCTATGAAGGTGAGCAGGAAGGACCCTACCAGGTGGCTTTTAACTTGCTGGAAAAGGCATTCCGTACCCAATTCATACAGTATTTCCCCAATCCTGAACAACTCAAGAAGCGAAAAGGAGGGGAGGCCAGGGAAGAAAATCCATTCAAATCCATTACTTCCTGGTTTGATAAGGGAAACCAGCTGAATTTATTTTTCAATACCAAGGACGAGGAGAAAACCCTGCAACTCTACAAAGTCGACGGGCTTCATGCCCTGGTAAAAAAATTCTTTAAACACGCTTCTGAAAAGGAAACGGCCCTGCTGATGGAGTTTGTCCTTCACGGCCTGGCATCCTATTCCCTGATATCCAAAAAAGTGGTGGAAGGTAAAATCGAATTCAAAGACCTGATCGGATCCATGGTCAATCTTGGTTCCGGCTCCTTCAATACCGACCAGGATTATGATGGGGATGACCTGGGTTAACGGGCTGGTAATTAATCATATACCTGCTTTTGAAATAAAAGCATATCAACTACCGCGGCCTTCCAGGTCTCTTGCGGTTTGGCTTATTTCATGACCCCCTTTTACCAAAAACAAACAAATATTCGCCCATATCCTGTACCTCAAACCAAAACAGTAGCTAGGGGCAAGAGGCTGTTCAATTGCCTGCGAGGGAACCTTTTGCTATCCACTTCGCCGGCAGTGAGCGCCACAGCATGCCTATTTTGAAGGCAACAGGTATTTTTGCCAACTTTTCCAATGACTATCACCTGGTGTCATCAGTCCTGCTGCGGGCGCGACTTAGAAATGGATACAGGCCATGGAAACAAAGCCAGGCCATCCGGTTTATCTTTGGAAGGGAAATGGGGCTTTATTTGACAATTCTGGTTATCCTGCTGCCAGACAGGTCATTATTTGGCATAGCCTGATCTTTTCTTTTACTCCTGAACCTCCTGGCTGCCTGCAGCCGGGAAGCTAACAGAGGGGTATTGGATGGAGATCCATATTACACTATGATTGGAAGGGGAGTGTTTTTAACATTTACCGGACAACCTGGTTCCCTTGGTAGCGTTGAACTTACAGGGCAGGTCTACCCTTGAATGCGCCAGTTCTAAAGGCGGGAGCAGCTTTCTTTAAATCTAATGAAGGTCAGGTAAAGTATACATGTGCCCGACCCGGGCTATTGAATGATATGGGGGGACCGTAATTTTGGGATGGTTAAGCCGACAGGGCGGACCAGGCAGATAAACCCGGCATGGAACATACCGGTAGATCAATAGTTTGTTTGTATTCGACGTATCGTAATATGGCATCCCATGTGGAAGCGGTATATGCCGGTTGCGTGGCAAATACCTTAAAGCCCGGAGGCCTTAGTATTTTATGTCCACATTGAATTTACCCTCCGCCTGACCCAGTTCATAGGCAGCCGCATTGCTGATGCGAATGGTCAGTCCTGCACTTTCTTTCATATCCGGCAGGGTACCCAGCACTTTGGCATAAACAGTCTTGTTATTGTCCGAGCAGGTGATTTTTACAATAGTGCCTACAGGGGCATTGTTAAAAAGCGCATAATATTTACCGTCCTGCCAGCCGCTGGTGCTCTTGAAGGTGCCAGCCTGCCCGCTGGCGGATTTACTGCCTTCATTGTATTCCACACTAAAGTAACTGCCGGCTGACTTGCGCGAAGCAGGAGAACTCACCTGGGTGGTTTTTGTTTCTTCCCGGTATACGGGGGGCGGACTTGTCCTGGAAACTGCGGCATCGGCCTTTTTTTCACCCTTCACGACCGCCGCCGGAACTCCCGCGGCGGGGGTGCTGGGAGCAATGGGATGGTTTTCAATCATTTTTACTGACTTTTCAGCAACAGGCGGCTTTCCGGCACTCGCAGCCAGTGCGGAGAGTGCGGGTTTCACCTTGAGGTAACCAACGATCAGGGTGGTACCAGCCTTTGCCTGGTCTTTGGCCAGCTGGTTCCATTTCTGCAGGTTATCAATCCCTACCTTATTAAAATCATTGCTTATTTTAAAGAGGGTCTCCCGTTCCTGAACGGTATGATAAACGGCTACCAGCGTTTCATCAGTGGCTTTTTGCCCAGTTTGGGAAAAATTGACAGTTGTCAGGGGGATGCGCAGATTTTCACCGATTACCAGCGAACGGTCCATGGTGGTATGGTTAAAGGGGGCGATTTCCTTGGGACTCAGGTTGAAAAGCCTCCCGATGCTGTACCAGTTTTCTTTGGGAATCACGGTGTGCACCAGGTATAGGGAGGAGCCTTCAACCTGCACCCTTAGGTCATCGGCCTGGGACCAGGAGTTCAGTGAAAAGGCCAGTGCGGCCACGAGTAAGATCAGCCCTTTTTTCATGAATAAACGGGTATAAGATATTAATTTTAAATCGACAGGCAAAGATGCAGAAATATCTTGCAAATAAAATACTAAAAATCAGAAAACGAAGGGGTTGAGGCCGGCCATTGCCAGAAAGTGTTTATACCTGGTCAGCCATCTACCCATACGGGTTTGCAGGGGCTTTTTGGCCGGTCGGGGTAGCTAATCCCTTTTGAGGATCCTGTACTGTTTGGGGTAATAATTATTGACACGGTTGGGAAGTATTTTTATCCATCCCAGTCGCTGATTTTCATAACATACCAGGGCCCAGCCCAGAAAGGGGGTTTCCAGCCGGATATCCTCCTTTCTGAGGTACTGAATGGCCTGTTCAAGGGATAGTTCTGTTTTTGGAATATCAGGACTGATCACCAAACTGAGGGCGAGTTCGTGATCGGGAACCAACTCCCCGCCTGCCAGCCTGCCCAGGAGGATACCGGCTTTTTTGAGATAAAGACGGGATTGCAAATAGGGGATTTCCCCCAAGCGTTTTTCAGGCAGCGCATGGATCCGTTCCTGATGCTTGAACATTCCGATGGGTTCCCCTTTTTTCAGCCAGGGACTGCATACGGCCAATTCTTTGGCAGAGAGTCTTTCCGGGGAATGCCTTTTAGAGCTGAAATCAGAGGGGTTTGCTCCTTCCTTTTTTTGAAGGACGGCAATAAAAAACCCATCCCCCCTTACCCGGTCAGGAAAAAAACGGTAACCAAAACAGGCATTTTTTTCTGAAACGGATTCTATTATTCCCCAGGCGGGATCCAGCGTAAGTGGCAGGCTGGTTGCTCCAAAATCGGTTGTTATCCAGTCAAGGATTTCTTCATTTTCACAGGTTGAATAGGAGCAGGTGGAATAGATAAGCAGGCCGTTTTGCCTGAGTGAGGGCCAAATATCAGAGAGTATCCGCTGTTGTCGCTGACTGCAGAGTGCCACATTCTCCTCGCTCCATGCTCCAATGGTTTCCGGGTCCCTTCTAAACAGGCCGCTTCCGCTGCAGGGGGCATCTACCAGTATTACATCAAAATAATCTTCCATGGCCGAAAAATCCCTGGGGTCGTTTTGTGTTACCACCACGTTGGCTCCTCCCCATTTGATCATATTTTCTTCCAGTATACCCACGCGCTGTTTAATGACCTCGTTGCTTACCAACAGACTGTCCGGGGTGATCAGGGACTGCAGCAGGGTGGATTTTCCTCCGGGTGCTGCGCAAAGGTCAAGCAGGCGCAGGGGCCCGGATATATCCGTGGTCTGGGTGAGGGCCTCTTCAAGGAACATACTGGACGCTTCCTGGACATAATAGCAACCGGCGTGGAACAAGGGATCAAATGTAAAGGATGGTCTTTGCGGTAGATAATATCCGGTCGATGACCAGGGCACCCTGGTGACCTCCATTCCCAATGGGGGGGCTGGCCATTTCATGGGATTAATCCGCAGGGAGGTTATTTGCTCACCCGAGAGATGGACAGCCCTGAATGTGTCTGCCGAAAAACCCGGCACGCCGGACAGTGAGGCCATTAATGGATCTGGTAGGGGAAGGGGCAAGGGTTTTGTTTTGAGCATGTGGCAGGTCAAAATTAGCGATAAATCCAGAGTCAATCCCATTGTTATTCCGGAGGGGAGACCTCAGGGTAAACGCACCATGCGAAAATCCCATTGCATGCAGGGTTGGAAACTCCCTACAAAGGGCTGGGGGATGAATCAGCCGTTTTTGATTTCATGAATGAGGTTTTCCAGCACCTTTTTGGCATCGCCAAACAACATGGATGTCTTTGGTTGGAAAAAAAGGGCGTTTTCAATGCCTGCATATCCTGGTTTCATACTCCGCTTATTTACTATGCAGGTCCTGGCCAGTTCCACATCCAGGATGGGCATGCCATAAATGGGGGAGGCGGGGTCCGATTTGGCGGCAGGATTGACCACATCATTGGCGCCTAGCACCAGCACTACATCGGTGCCGGGAAATTCCTCGTTGGCTTTTTCCATTTCCAACAGGTTCTCATAGGGGACATCGGCTTCGGCAAGCAATACGTTCATATGCCCGGGCATCCGGCCTGCCACCGGGTGAATGGCATATTTTACGTCCACGCCTTTTTCAGTGAGTATCAATTCCAGTTCATGGCAGGCATGCTGTGCCTGGGCGACCGCCAGGCCATAGCCAGGAACAATCATGATCCTTCGGGCATAACTCATCACCATGGCTGCATCGGTAAGTGATATCTCCTTATAAGCTCCGTGTTCGGCTGCCAGACCGGAGGAAACGGTGTGCTGCCCGAAAGATCCAATGAGGACATTTTTCAGTGAGCGGTTCATGGCCCTGCACATGAGAATTGTCAGGAGCGTGCCCGCTGCACCCACTAAAATCCCGCCGGTGAGCATGGCTTTATTATTATAGAGAAATCCGCCGCAGGCAGCAGCGACCCCGGTAAAAGAATTCAGCAGTGAAATGACCACCGGCATGTCAGCCCCGCCTATCGGAAAAACAAAAAAAACACCATAGATCAGGGAGAGGGCCAGTATCAGCAACAGGAGATAAAGGGAACTGCTGCCAATTGGTCCGGCGCTTAGGTCGGAGGGGTACCCGGGCGTGCTATGCAGGAACCATGCACTAAGTCCCAGGATGACCGCCAGCACCAGGAGGTTTAGGAGATGCTGTCCTTTGAAAAGTACATCTTTTATTTTGCCATTCAGTTTAGCCCAGGCTATGAGGCTGCCGGCAAAGGAGACTGAACCAATGATAAGCCCCCCCAGGATGATCAGCAGGCGGCCCGCAGACAGATCCATATCCAGTTGTCCACCCGGGTTTCCCGGCTGGGGATACCGTTGTAAGTCCGGGGCTTTATAAATAAAAAGGAACTCCACCAGGGAGATCAACATCGCACAGGCGCCCCCCATCCCGTTAAAAAGACTCACCATCTCGGGCATGGCGGTCATTTTTACCCGGCGGGCAGCCAAAACCCCTACGAAGGTGCCAAACACAATGCCGGCAAAGATCCAGGGATAATTGTGCAGGGACTGTTGATGGTCATCCCGGTACAGGAAGATGGTACCTGCAATGGCAAGGGTCATTCCGCCGGCCGCCAGCCGGTTTCCTTTCCTGGCCCTGGCCGGATCGGACAGCATTTTCAGGCCTACGATAAAGCTTACCGAAGCCAGCAGATAACACAGTATTAATAAACTTTCACCCATTTCATGTTGATTTTACGCCAATTATAGGAGGCAGGGAACCTTAATTCCTTATTTTTTCTTACGGAACATTTCCAGCATGCGGTCAGTGACCACAAAACCACCCACTACATTGATCGTTCCAAGCACCACGGCCATAAATCCCAGCCCGAGGGCCCAATGATTCTGGCTGTCTGCCTTTCCCATTACTATGATGGCTCCGATGATCACCACTCCGTGAATGGCGTTTGCCCCGCTCATCAGCGGGGTATGCAGCACACTGGGAACGCGGCCGATGACTTCTATGCCCAAAAAAACCATCAGTACGACGATGTAGATCATCTGCTGGTGCAGGGATATCCACCCAAGTATTCCATCCATATGATTATTTTTTGTATTAAACTGCCTTGGAAAACCTCTCCGGACCTTTAGGCGGCCTGATCAAATTTCAGTTTCCAAGCAGTGATTTTACCCTTTCATGTACCACCTGACCGTCACGGGTGATGCAGCATCCACGGACCAGATCATCTTCATAATTCATATGCAGGGCACCGCCTGTCCCGGTGATCAGTTTGATGAAATTCACGACATTTCTGCCATAGAGCTTGCTGGCGTCGTAGGGCATGGTGGAGGCCAGAGAAGAGGATCCGCTGATGGTAACCCCCTGGTGTACGATGGTTTCCCCGTTTTTGGTCAGTTCCGTATTTCCACCGGTGGCAGCGGCCAGGTCAATGATGACCGAGCCCTTTTTCATAGTTTCAATCATGGCAGCTGAAATAAGTATAGGAGCCGGTTTGCCGGGAATCTGCGCCGTGGTGATAATAATGTCAGACTTGGCTACTGTCTCAGCAATTTTTGCTCTCTGCCTTTCCTGGAAATCCGCCGATTGTTCAACGGCATATCCACCGGCCGCAGAGGCGTCCGCCGCCCCGGGTACTTCGATGAATCTGCCTCCCAGGCTGAGCACTTCCTCTTTCACCGCCGTTCTGGTGTCAAATACTTCTACCACCGCACCCAGGCGGCGGGCCGTGGCGACGGCCTGCAGTCCCGCTACACCGGCACCCAGTATCATGACCCGCGCGGGGGCAATGGTTCCGGCCGCCGTCATGAACATGGGCAGATAACGGGGAAAAAGGGTAGAAGCAATCAAGACGGCTTTATAGCCGGCGATATTGGCCTGCGAACTAAGCACGTCCATTGTCTGGGCCCGCGTGGTGCGCGGAAGCATGTCCAGGCTAAAGGAAATGATTCCCTGGCCGGCCCATTTTTCCATGACTTCATAACGGTATAGCGGCTGGTAAATGCCAATCAGTATTTTATGTTGCAGTGAGGTTCCTATGAGTTCATCATGTAAGGACAGGAGCACATCTGACCGGTTCAGTACCTCTTCCCGGGAAAGTATGGTAGCGCCTTCCCTTTCATAGTCCTGGTCACTGCAGCAGGCATGCAGACCTGCGCCGGTTTCCACGATTACAGCAATACCTGACTTTAGGAGGGGGGATAAATTTTCTGCCAGTAAGGAGACCCTGTTTTCAAATGCGGGTTCTCTCAGTACGCCAATGGTCATAAGAACAATGAAGGTTGATTAGGTACAAATTTCCGTTTATTCAATGAAGTTAAGTCATTTTAGAACCTGATGGTAAAATGTTGCTTAATATGGAAGCCTTCCCTGATGAAAATCATACCTATAAAAAACAGATCCACCGTCAGCAGAACATCCGGATGGGCCTTGATGGCCGTCCAGGCCGATTCCATCTCTGCACTCCAGTGGATATCGTCAAAGATGAGCACGGTGCCGGGCGCGGCATGGTCAAGAAGCATTTCAAAATACTGAAGGGTAGGTTCCCTGCGATGATTGCCATCGATAAAGGCCAGACCGACCGGTTTGCAGTGGCTCAGGATCTCCGGCAGCCTATCATCGAAATGCCCCCTGAACACCTTTATATTGGTCAGCCCAAGCTGCCGGAAATGAGCAGCTGCCAAATCAGCTACCGCTGGGGCTCCCTCCAGGGTAAAGACCTCAGCCGCGGGGTTACCGCTGGCCAGGTAAGCGGTGGACAGGCCCAGGGAGGTACCCAGTTCTATGATGCATTCCGGCTGGTAATAACGGGCCATCCGGTGCAGCAGCTGACCGTATTTTTTGGGTTTGGCGGCATGGACTGCCAGAGAAGCAATGGTTCTTTGAGCGGAGTTTTTTTGGGAAGATCCGGCACCGAGGTCCTCCACCAAAACTAATTGCCGGTTTTTGCGGAGCTGCCGCCGAAGGTTTTCCACCAGTGCATATTCAGGGGGGGCGCTGGAGTCTCGCAATACATGGGTGATAAAATCATATACAAACGGAGAATGAATGCCATGGCCCCTTCCATTGGAAGCGTTCAGGAAATAATGCAGGTATTTGAAGGCCAGTTCTACACGGGAATACATCCTTGGGAAAAAATAGGGGTTACCAAATTGATTCAAAAAAAGCCTCCAGCCGGCATGTGCCTGCTGTTAAGGCATTATATAGGTAGGGGCTGGAATTTCCTTATACTCCCGGAGGGGCAGCTGCTTTCGTTTCAGGATTCGAATGGTAAAATCGTAGGCATGTTTGGGGTCCTTCGAATACCTGTCCTGCCGGACAGTAAACCAGTCCGCTTCCCTGAAATCCGGAAAATAGGCATCTCCCTGGAAAACCTCATCGATTTCGGTAAGGTAAAGGTAATCGGCAAATGGAAGGGCCAGGGTATAGATCTGCTGGCCTCCAATCACGAAGACTTCCTTTACATCAAAGCATGCAGCCTGCTCCAAGGCCTCCTTCCAGGACCGGACGAAAATCAGGTGCAGCGGATCCTGGGAAACATGGGTCTCTGAACTGATGACGATATTAAACCGGCCTTTCAGGGGTTTGCGGTCCAGGGCGTCAAAGGTTTTTCGACCCATGATTACGGCCGTACCCCAGGTGGTATTCTTAAAGAACAACATGTCTGTCGGCATATTCCAGAGCAGTTTATTGTCTTTTCCAATGACACGATTAACAGATACGGCGGCGATAAGAGATATGGTCATCCTAAAGGGTTTTAGCATTGCCCATTGCGGCAAATAACAGGGTTCATTTCATTATACGGCGACCGGTGCTTTTATGGCAGGATGGCTTTGATAATCCAGCAGCGAAAAATCCTCAAACCGGAAATCAAAAATGCTGCGAACATCGGGGTTGATCTTCATCACCGGCAAAGGAAAGGGTTTGCGGGACAATTGCAGCCGGGCCTGCTCCAGGTGGTTATTGTAAAGGTGTACATCCCCAAAGGTATGTACAAATTCACCAGGCTCCAGGCCAGTTACCTGGGCTATCATCATGGTCAGCAGGGCATAGGAGGCAATGTTGAAAGGAACTCCCAGAAATACATCCGCACTGCGCTGGTAAAGCTGGCAACTCAGCTTACCGCCGGCCACATAAAACTGAAACAGGGTATGGCATGGCATCAGGGCCATTTCAGGCAGCTCGGCCACATTCCAGGCGCTTACGATAAGCCGGCGGCTGTCGGGTGTCTTTTTAATTTGTTCAATTAAAACCGAGATCTGGTCCACTATTTTACCATCAGCGCCCTCCCAGCTCCTCCACTGTTTGCCATATACTGGCCCCAGGTTTCCCTCCGCGTCAGCCCATTCATCCCAAATTCTTACGCCATGTTCTTTGAGATAGGAGATATTGGTATCTCCCCGGAGAAACCAAAGCAGTTCATATATAATACTTTTTACATGAAGCTTTTTGGTAGTGACCAGCGGAAAGCCTTTTGCCAGATCAAAACGCATCTGGTGCCCAAAACAGCTCAGGGTGCCGGTTCCGGTCCTGTCACTTTTGGAATGGCCATTTGACAGGATATGGTGGAGTAAGTCGAGGTATTGCTGCATGGCTGCAATTTACGTAAACTTGTAAAAGGGCCGGAAGTCGGAGTGGCAATGTTGGCAAACTGTGGATTAAAGAGCCGGCCAAATCAGGTAGGGAGGGTTGGGCTAAAGGGTCAGCCTTTCATTCCGAAATGCCTGGGTCAGGAAAGGGTAATAAAAATTGAGTGCCCTTGGTTTCTTTTTCTTAATTTCCGCCATGTTTTTTTGCATCCGTAATGCGATGGGCAATCAGGCCCTCTTGTCCTTGAAAATGTGGGTCCTGGTAACGCTTTGCATTCCTTCTGGACTCATAGCGCAAAAGGATTTTTTTCAGCCGTCCCCGGATTACAACCCAACCCGGGTCAGGGGCGTGGTTATTGCCGAAGCCGTCGGCGGCGCGGTCATCACCCTGGGGCTCAATTATCTTTGGTATAAAAAATTCCCCCATAGCCAGTTTCACCTCTTTAATGACAACAAGGAGTGGCTGAATATGGATAAAATGGGTCATGCCACCACTGCATACAATATTGCAGCCATACAGAGTGATCTCATGCATTGGGGAGGGATCAGGTCTGGCACTTCAGCCCTGATAGGGACCCTCACCTCTTTGGGATTTATGACTATGATAGAGATCATGGATGGTCATTCTGATAAATGGGGGTTCTCCAAAGGAGACATGCTCGCCAATATTGCCGGCTGCCTGCTTTATGAAGGCCAGCAGCTGATGTGGAACCAGCAGCGAATCAGCCTGAAATATTCTTATCATCATACGCTATTTGCGCAATACTACCCGCAGGAACTGGGAAGCAATCTGCCCCAACGAATGCTAAAGGATTATAATGGCCAAACCTACTGGCTTTCTTTCAATATTGCCTCTTTTCTACCGGGCTCCAGCAGTTTCCCCCGGTGGCTCAATCTTTCAACCGGATACGGAGCAGAAGGGATGATCGGGGCTGAAGGCAATCCACAGGAAATAAATGGCAAAAAGATCCCCTACTTCCGTCGTTACCGTCAGTTTTATTTTGGGTTTGACACCGATCTTTACCGTATTTCCAATCTCACGCCCTTTTCAACCACCCTGCTTAAGCTAAACCGCACCCTGAAAACTCCGGCGCCAGCCCTTGAGTGGAATGACCAGCAGGGTTTCAGCTGGCATTGGCTGTATTTCTGAACAAAAAAGGTGAGGGAAAATCCAGACAAAAATAAGTAAGGGTTGAAACCTTGCGACCAGCCGGAAGTTTCAACCCTTATGAATCAGTTATCTCAGGAGATTACCTGAATATTCCTTGGATTTAGAATTTGGCCGGTTCCCCGGGTTTCGGCAGTGATTTTTTGATGAAATCCCTCAATTCATCATTGGCAGCAGACAGATCCTCTTTACGCAGGTACATCATATGTCCGCTACGGTATCCTTTCCAGGACAGCCTGTCTTTGAGTCTTCCGCCCGGGTCTAACTGCCACATGCTGTATTTGGCATTAAAATAATCGCAGGCACCGTCATAATAGCCTGACTGGATCAGCAGGTGCAGGTAGGGATTTTCAGCGATGGCCTGCCGGAGGTTTTCGCCGGTCTGGTTCCCCTTGTTATTCCAGGGGAAAACCGGTCCAAACATATTGTATTTCAGATCCGTCTTATAATTGAGCTCTTCCCGCAAATAGATATTGATGGCAGGAGTAAAGGAATGCAGCCAGGAGGTCAGTTCTGAATTATAATCCGGGGCATCTCCGGCATCCTGTCTGTCAATACCGCGGTATCTTGAATCCAGCCTTCCGACCGTAAAACCCTTGTCACGAAGCAGTTCCTTCCAAAAAAAGGAGGGTGGGATATCCAGATTATGCTGCAGGATGATTTTTTCTGACAGGCCGCTGTAGCGGGCCATTTTAGCAGCGATCTGTTTTTTCTGGTCTTCTCCCAGAAATCCGCCTTTGGCGATGGCCGGAATGAGCTGGTTAATCGTGAAATCCTCCACTTCGGGAAGCATGGCTGTCAGGTCTTTTTGCTGCAGGTCCTGGGCCAGGGCCTTGTGATACCAGGCAGTGGCCGCATAATAGGGCAACCGCAGTGCCTGTTCCACCGGACCACTGCGTTCGATACCCAGTTCGGTGGGGGAGACCAGTACCACTCCGTTCAGGTACATCCACTGGGCATTCTGAAGCTCCAGGGCCAGCCCGGACACTCGGGTCGTCCCGTAACTTTCCCCGATGAGAAATTTGGGCGAGGCCCAACGGTTCTTGCGGGTGACAAAAGTATTGATCCATTCGGCCAGGTATTTGATGTCTTCGTTGACACCAAAAAAACGTGACCCCGGGATGTCCTTGCTTACCGGACGGGAAAATCCGGTATTGACCGGATCCACATAGACGATATCTGCCACATCCAGCAGGGAATTCGGGTTCTCGTGAACTCCGTAAGGCTGAACGGGATAGCCTTCCTCATCAATATTTAATATCCGCGGCCCCGTATAGCCGATTTCCATCCAGACAGAAGCGGAGCCGGGGCCTCCGTTGAAGGAAATGACCAGTGGTCTGGAAGCCCTGTCTTTGACATCGGTCCTTTCATAATAGGTGTAAAATATACTGGCAATGGCTTTGCCGTCTTCATCCCAAACAGGCATGGTACCTGCATTGGCGGTATAGGGTATGCGCTGACCCTTGACGGTGACCTCACTGCGGGTGGTCACCGAGGAATCCACATTGACCATACGGTTGAGGACCTGGGCTTTGTCCGTTTTGGCTGAGGAAGCCTCTTCGGGGGGAGCGGTTTTTCTTTGCGCTGCCAGGTGCAGGGACAGCATGGAAAGGAAGGAAAAAGCGAGCCATACTTTTTTCATAATCAAATTGTTTTGGTAAATAAATGAATTGGAATTCCCTGATAAGGATTCAGACTAGTGAGGGATAAAATTGGCTGAAAACATTCACACTATCAAAAATAATAACCACTGGCCACCGGTTGGCCAAAAGGCGGACATCCCTATTATTACACTATCAGACTTTTCCGGATAAAAAAATCCCCTGCCTGGTGGGCAGGGGGGCAGCCAATTATATTTGGAAGACAAGAATAAGGGTTGGGTGGTTTGCTTTCCTGAAATTCAGTTCCATGATATCAGGGAATGAACGGCTCAGGCCTGCTCCGCAGCAGTTTCCGGCTTCGGGGCAACTTTTTTGAGTTTTGGTTTGTCCTCTTTTTTTGATTTTTTATCCGATTTTACATCCACAACGAATAATTTACTTGCCTTTTTCACCCGGGTGGCAAAGCGTTTTTTACCCAGTTGTTTTTCAAGATCAGCAAGTGCCTTGGCGAGTTTGAGGGCGATGTGCTTGCGGCTGCTTTTTTTGGAATCCTTTTTTGATTTGCCTGTTTTTGTATTGCCTGACATAAGTAAGATTTAGTTAAAAATTGTACCTGATTACAAATTTAATCTAAACTTAATAATGGCAATGTTAAGTTTTGAAAAGGAAAAGCGGGCCTGGCCAGGAGGCAAAACCTATAATTCAATAAAATCAAGGTCTTTTCCAAAGGTTTCCCGGGTATACCATGCGGCCACCAGGGCTATGGACATCAGGATGAGGCCGGTTACCCACCCCCCGGTGATATAGCTGTTAAAGAGCCCGCGGTTGAATTTGAACAGGATGATAATCAGGGGCAGGGCACCTCTAACCATATTGGGAATGCTGATGGCTGCCGTAGCCCTCAGATTGGTGCCGAACTGTTCTGCACTCATGGTGATATAAACCACCGAAAACCCGGTGCCGTAACCCAGTCCGGCACAAATCAGGTAAAAAACCCAGGCATGCCCTCCCCGTTGCAGAAAGAAAAGGAGGGTAAACAGGATGGTTATGCCATAAAAAATGAAAAGTGCTTTTTTCCTGCTTTTCAGGCGCTGGCTGATCAATCCCACAGAGAGGTCCCCGAAGGCTATGGCCATATACTGACAAAGTATGGCTTTGGCGGGGTCTATATCCGCTATACCGAAAGCCAGGCCAAACTGGTCGGCGAAGGTCACCAGCACGCCGATAATATACCAGGCTGGTAATCCGATCAATATGCATCGCATATAGCGGAAAAAACGCTCCCGGCTGGTAAAGAACATCAGAAAATTACCCCTGGCAGCTTCCGTTTTCCGAATCTGGTTAAACAGGGTGCTTTCCCGTACGCTGACCCTGAGCAACAGCAGCAGGATGCCCAGCCCGCCACCTATGAAATAACAGGTGCGCCAAAGGAACATCTCCTTCATGAAAAAGGCTGTTACCGCGCCCAAAATCCCAAAAGAAGCTATCATGGCGGCTGCCATTCCCCTTTTTTCCTTCGGGAGCAGCTCGCTAATCAGGGTAATGCCCGCACCCAGTTCACCGGCCAGCCCCACACCGGCTATGAATCGCAAAATAGTATACTGGGTAATATTGTGCACCAGCCCGTTGAGAATATTGGCCACCGAGTAGATCAATATGGAGCCGAATAAAACACTCAGCCTGCCTTTTTTATCCCCTATAATGCCCCATAGTATCCCTCCGGCCAGCAATCCTGTCATCTGCATACTAATGATGAATTCACCCTGGGCCAGGACCTGGGAGGGGGAAAGTCCCATATCAGACAGGCTGGGCTTTCTGAGAATGCCAAATAAGAGCAGGTCATACACATCTACAAAAAAACCCAAAGCGCTGACTATCACAGCTAACTGGAAGAGGCTGTCTTTCTTTATTGGCATATTATGACCCGGAATTTTAGCTTAATGATCCGGGAGGTTTACCCGATCAGTATTGGCTAGGTAACAATAAGGTAACAATTAGTTAATACAGATAGCCTCGCGAAAGGCTGATTTTTGTCTAAATTTTCTTAGCTAAAATTACCCGCATATGGAACTCTCTTTTGAAATTGATCTGGCGATACTCAATAAAAAAGCACAGGTACGGAAATCCGCCTATTACCTTACCATCATTCGGGAAGGATTATTCAGCGTTTCCGTTGATCAGCTGCCCCTCACTCAATATTTTGTCTTCGTTGATCACGCCGAGAAAAAAGAGCAAATAAAGATAAAGGTTTACAAGACAACTTCTGATGGAAAATGGTATGACAAGGATTATTCGGAAGAAGCAGAGTCCAATTCCCCGGAGTTTGGGATACCTGAGATCAACAGGGAGGTAAAACAGGCCATTGATATGTACGAATACCAACATGCAGCCTCTTACAGCATTCAATAAAAATCGGCACATAAACGCTTATAGGTAATGGACCACGCCAGCCCCGCAGTTACTGGATGAAGGTCCGATGCAATCATGGTCTGGAAATGGTCCCGGGATCCATGGAGCCCGGTGTTTTAAGGAAGGAGGATCGTTTTCCGGTACCACCTCTGAAGCTCAAAAAAAGACCCTCAGGTCTAAGCCAGCCAGTGGCGGTTACTACTATATTTCCCGCAACAGATTTCCTTTGCTGTTTGATTTTGACTTGCTGGGCAACTTGCTAACCAGCATGAATACGGCGATCAGACCGAATGTTATCAACAAATGCTTGATCATAAAATTTCTTTTTTTTCATCAATAAGAATGCGGAGCGCTTAATAAAACCTCCTGCTAAGGGAAGTTGTATTCGGACCAGGACATTTTGATTCGTTCAGTCCAAAATAGAACCGGGCCCTCGTTTTAGGGGATTAATTGCTAAACTATCAGAACCTTTTGTGGAATAGGTATTTCCTATCGAGAAATACTTCAGATACTATCAGGATGGCAACTACGCAAAATCCGGACAATAATAGGATTGGAAACAGGCAAAGAGTAAATCAATAGAAGCTGTTCATGGATTTGGTACTGTAAATGTAAGGCGGTTAATTCAATCTGCCAATTTAAATAGCTCAAATCCGTGTAGATTGATAAAGGGGTATGATGTGAAAATCAATTCTTTAAGTGGTTGAATGCATAATTACCCAATCACATGATCCTTTTTTGGAAATGAAAGTCCACTCCCATAGCCGGCTTGGTAATGGTGGCTACCAGCCCCTGAAGTCCCATCTCAGCCAGTGCCATGGCCAGTAAGTACAACGGGCCCTGCTGGGATCACAAGGGCAATTGCTTAAGTGTCGTTCGCATACCCTCCCGGTATTTTTCCGGTGATAGACCGGTTTTTAGCTTAAATAACCTGGAAAAATAAAACCCGGAATCAAAATGCAATGCGAAAGCAATTTGCTTGATTGATTTATCCTGATCCATGAGCAATGCTTTTGCTTTTTCAACCTTAAGCTGAATGAGGTACTGACCCGGGGCAATTCCGGTATAGGTTTTAAATACCTTGCGAAACCAGGAATATCCCACCTGCAGTTGTTGGGCAATGGATTCTGCGGAGATATTCTGTTCAACTTGCTCCCGGAACAGGATTATTGCCTTACCAACAATATCCTCTATATGGTCTGTAGATGGAAATGACACCCTCTTTGTCTGGGCATATAACTGGCCCAGCATATACAGTACGGCGCCTGAGATCAGTGGCTGATATCCTGGTTTTTCATGCCTTGTTTGCTCGAGGATCCGTTCAAAGGTAAGAAGCAGTTCTTCGTTGATGCCAATGGTGCAGACTGCCTGATGGGGAGGAAAATAGGCCCCATCCATCAGTTGATCCAATACCCGGCCGTGGAATCCAACCCAGTATTCATCCCAGCCGCTGTCGGGGTCCGGCATAAAGCGGTGCCATACCCCGGGAAAAAGCAGGATTGCCATTCCTGCCCTGACTGGAACAAGTCCGGATTGTTCTGATTCGAATTTCCCCCTTCCCCTGGTTATGTAGATAACCTGGTATTCGTCATGGAGGATGCGCCCCTGCGCCCAGTCAAAGTTATGATGGGAAGGATGGCCTGCTGAGGGGTAGGTTTCATGCGGAAGAATCCTGCTACAGCCTGCGTTGAGAACACAGAGTCCCCAGTTTTCATCCTCCCTGCTGACTGGAAGGTATTTGTAATAATTGGTCAGGGATTGCATGCGGTATCAAAATATCCATGTAATTTATCAAATTGTCCATTGGTTGGTATAAGGCTTCAAAATAATTTTATAATAATCCGATCAAGCAGGATGGTCTTTGTATTATTTTAAAAAAGCAGACCATTATCTGCCAATGGCATATCGTATATTTTTTTTAAAAACTGAGTACATGCAACATGCTGTGTTTTTCAGAAATACTTTTTTTTCTCCGGTTACATGGATTATCCTGTTTTTTGCCATTTCCAGTGCAAATGTAGCAACGGCACAACCAGCGGATCCTCGTGCAAAAGGCAGGACTGCCGCCAGATCTGATCTCTGGCAGCTATTCGAGCATCCACCCGAGTCAGCGAAGCCCGGTGTTCTCTGGATGTGGATGGGTAGTAATGTGAGTAAGCATGGAATTGCCCGGGACCTGGAAGCCCTCAAACGGGAAGGGTTCAACCGGACCACCATGTTCAGCCTTGCGGACCTGACAACCCCCTGGGCTGAAAAGATCGGCCGAAGCCCAACGCCACAACTTATTGCCTGGACTGAACCCTGGTGGGACCTGGTCCGGTTTGCTGCCCGTCAATCCAAGCGCCTGCATATGGACTTTGGCATGTTCAACGGGGCCGGATATGAAGCCAGTGGGGGGACCTGGATCAGTCCGGAGAATTCCATGCAGGAACTTGTCTGGTCAGTGCAAACCGTTTTTTCCAAAGGGGATTTACAAATAACACTGGAGCGGCCCCGGGTCTCTTTGCGGGGCCATACACCCTACCCGGTATATGACCCGCAAACAGGGCAGGTGGATATTCCCGAGATTCCGGCCAGGGGCACCTACTACAAAGACATTGCGGTCCTTGCCCTGCCCTCAAAGGACAGCCTTTCCCCGCAAGATGTGATTGATCTGACTGCACAAATGCGGCCGGACGGCGGGCTTTCCTGGAATGCGCCCACCGGGGGCTGGACCATTTATCGGTTTGGGCATACCACATCGGGTACACTCATTCAGCCCGCACAATGGGAGGCTGCAGGACTGGAATGTGATAAGATGAACCAGCAGGCCGTGGATTTTCACATGGATCACGTCATTGGAGAAATCCAAAAACACCTGCATGGCCTCATTGGTAAAGGCTTCACCCATGTACATTTTGACAGTTATGAGGCTGGAGATCCCACATGGACTCCGCTGATGCGCGAATCATTCCGTTCCAGGAGGGGGTATGACCTGTTGCCTTTCCTGCCCATTTTTGCTGGCCGGATGATCGGCAGCAGGGAGGATTCCTCCAGGTTCCGCAATGATTTTGATGCCACTGTAAAGGATTTATACCACGATGTGTATTTTTCCACCATTTCCCGCAGGCTACGGGCAGCGGGCCTTATCTTTTTATGTGAACCCTACGGAGGGCCCTGGCGCCTGGATGAGGTCATGCCACTGGTCCCCCGGGTAATGACGGAATTCTGGACCAATGGGGGCGTTTTTAGCCCATATTTGCTTCAGGAGACGGTGGCTGCCTTGAGAAAATCGGGTCAAAATATCATAGAGGCGGAAGCATTTACCGGGGATCCTTCTGATAGCAAATGGACGGAGACCCCTGAATGGCTAAAACCCATTGGTGATGAGGCTTTTTGCGCAGGCGTTAACCGACTGATCGTTCATCGCTTTGTACAGCAGCCATGGGATGACACTTACAAACCCGGAGCCACCATGGGCCGATGGGGTACCCATTTTGACCGCACACAAACCTGGTGGAAACCAGCCCGGGCGATGATCCGCTACTGGCAGCGATGCCAGGCACTGCTGCAGTGGGGCCATATCGCCCCCCAGTCAGATTCAGGGGTTTCCGCTGTCACTGCCGACAGTATTCTGATCAAAAGCATCCACAGAGAGTTGGAGGGCACTGACCTTTTTTTTATTGCCAATACAAGCCGCCTGGCAGGGAAAGTGCGGTGCAGCTTTCCGGTCATGGGGCGCCAGCCCGAAATCTGGGATCCGGTGCGTGTCACCCGGATGTATCCACAATCGGCCAGTCAGTCAGGGGGCCAAACCACCCTGGAGATGTCTTTTGACAAAGCCCAGAGTTTCTTTGTGGTTTTCCGCCGTCCCATCCCCAAAAAAGGAATTGTTCTATCACGACCCCGCCTTCCTCACCGGGTCTTCACACTTGGCGGACCCTGGCAAGTGAGCTTTGATGCAGCATGGGGCGGTCCTGCCCAACCGGTTAGGTTTGATTCATTGAGTGACTGGACAACAAGTGCCGTTTCAGGAATCCGCTACTACAGCGGCACGGCAGTATATAAAAAAAACTTTGATATGACCCCGGGTTGGAAGGCCCCCTCCGGCCCGGGACCCTTGCTGGACCTGGGCAGGGTCAAACATATTGCCCATGTCTGGTTAAACAGCCGGGACCTGGGGGTGGTTTGGACAGCTCCCTGGAATATAGTTCTTCCAGCAGGCCTGTTAAAGCCGACGGGTAACCGGCTAGTGGTGGAAGTAACCAATGTCTGGGCGAACAGGCTTATAGGTGATGAACAGGAGCCGGCAGATATGACCTGGAATCAGGCCCAGTTAGACGACGGCAGGTATCTGAAGGAATTTCCTAACTGGTTTCTTCGGCGGCAAAAAAGGCCCTCAGCCGGCAGGTATTGTTTTACTACCTGGAATTATTTCAATTCCCAATCAGTACCGGTTTCATCGGGACTGTTGGGACCGGTGAGCATTTCGCAGTAAACAAAACGGGAACACCCGACTATTAAAGACGTATTATGATGGGAAAATTTTCTTATTTACCGCTGCTCATCTGCACCCTGCTTGCGGGCAATGCCACTGCGCAACTGAGCATAGAAGAATTGCGCTGTGAAAATAAACCGGCCCCGGTGGGGGTTGACCAGCATCAGGTGCGCTTCAGCTGGGTGCTGAGCTCCCCGGAAAACGGGCAATACCAAACAGCATATCAACTGATTATCGCCTCATCTCCCAGACAGGCCCTGAGCCGTTCGGGAGATATTTATCAGTCCGGCAAACAATCAGGTGCCCAGAGTATTCAGGTTCCCTATCTGGGAGGAAACCTGCAGGGGGGGCGAACCTATTACTGGACCCTGCGGGTCTGGGATAAAAAGGACAGGGTTTCCCACTGGAGCTCCATCCATCACTTTACCACGGCGCTGGAAAGCCCCGAAGGCTGGCACGGAGCATCCTGGATTGGGAAGGAGCAGCTGCCCGATTCGATGCGCGTTGCCCCCGGTATTCACGCCCCCTTTGCAGACGGGCTGGGAAATAAATGCCTTCAGGCACCGGTGGTGCCTTTATTTAGAAAATCGTTCCGGTTGGTTAAGCAAGTGCAGTCGGCGTTGTTGTTTGTATCTGGTATCGGACAATATAATTTTAGCGTAAACGGAAAAAAAATCGGCAAAGCCTTCCTGACCCCCGGCTGGACCTATTTTGATAAAACAGTTCTGTATAATACATACGATGTAACGGACAGGCTCAGGATGGGTACAAATGCAATGGGTGCCATGGTAGGCAGCGGTTTTTACAATATTAACCGGGAAAGGTATTTCAAGATCGTCTCAGCCTTTGGCATGCCTTCCATGATCTGCAGATTGGCTATTCATTATACCGATGGCAGCGAGGATAATATTGTCACCGATACATCCTGGAAAGTTACCTCATCCCCTGTAACCTTCAGCAGTATCTATGGCGGTGAGGATTATGATGCCCGTCTGGAGCAGGGTAATTGGGATGGTGCCTCTTTCGACGACAAGGGATGGAAACATGCTTTGGTTGTTAAGGGCCCCAGGGGCAAACTGGTGGCTGAACAGGACTACCCGGTAGCCATTATGGATTCCTTCCGGGTGAAAACTGTGGTGGAATCCGACCCCGGTATATTCCTGTATGATTTTGGCCAGAATGCTTCCGGAATCGTACGCATCAGGGTTCGTGGAAAAAAGGGACAAACCATTAAACTGTTTCCCGCAGAACTGATTGATAAAAATCGGCGGGTAAATCAGGCTGAATCCGGTGATCCCTATTATCTTACCTATACGCTGAAAGGTGACCAGGAAGAGATATGGCAGCCAGCCTTTACTTATTATGGATTCCGGTATGTTCAGGTGGAAGGAGCTGTTCCCGCCGGCCGGAAGCCTGTTGCAGACAAGCCGGTGATCCTGGAACTGACTGAACTGCACACCCGGAATTCAAGCCCCGCTGTTGGTACCTTTGTCTGTTCCAATGAATTATTCAACCGAATCTACCGGCTGATCAACTGGGCGATCAAAAGTAATATACAAAGTGTGGTCACCGATTGCCCGCACCGGGAAAAACTCAGCTGGCTGGAACAGGATTATCTCATGGGGGCTTCAATTCATTATAATTTTGATATATACAGCCTGTACCGTAAACTGGTACTGGATCTCATCGATGCCCAATACGAGCAGGGCTTTATTCCGGATATTGCTCCGGAATACGTGGTTTTCCAGGATGGATTCCTGGATTCGCCGGAATGGGGAAGCGCTTCTGTCATCCTGCCCTGGCTGCTTTATGAATGGTACGGCGATAAAGATATCGTCGCGAAGGCCTATACCATGATGAAAAAATATGTGACCTACCTGGAAAGCAAGTCCGAGGGGCATATTCTTTCCCACGGGCTGGGTGACTGGTATGATTACGGACCCAATCCTCCCGGTGAAGCCCAGCTCACCCCAAAAGCAGTTACTGCATCGGCCATCTATTATTACGATGTGGTGCTGCTTGCTAGAATGTCAGCCATTCTGGGCCAGGATCAGGATGTTTCCTTTTACCAGGACCTGGCAGCCAGTATCAGGCAGGCTTTCAACCACCGTTTTTTTGATCCTGTTTCAAAAGTGTATGCCACGGGCAGCCAAACTTCCATGGCCATGCCCCTCTGTGTAGGACTTGTAGAAGATTCCTGCCGGAAAAACGTGCTGGCTAACCTCATGGATTCAATTAACCGGTCCAATAAAGCCCTTACTGCAGGAGATATTGGCTTTCATTTCCTGGTCAGGGCCCTGGATGAAGGGGGGGCCTCACAGCTTATTTTTGATTTGAATAACCGGGATGATGTGCCGGGTTATGGGTTTCAATTAAAAAAACATGCCACTGCCCTCACCGAGTCCTGGCCCGCCTTGGACAATGTTTCAAATAATCACCTGATGCTGGGCCATATCATGGAGTGGTTCTATAGCGGACTCTCCGGTATCGGCCAGATGGACAGTTCGGTCGCCTTCCATCATATCAGGATCCGTCCCCAGCCAGTCGGTGATATCCGGTTTGCGAAGGGTAGCTTCCACTCCCCCTATGGTTGGATACGTTCAACATGGCAAAAGGCTCCCGGCATTTTCCGCTTGAAAGCCACCATTCCCGTTAATACCACCTCCACCGTATTTCTGCCTATAACAAGCACCTCCAGGCTGTACCTGAACGGAAAACTAATGACTCCCCTCAAAATACGGGAAGGATATGCCGAACTGGATATCCCTGCAGGAAATTATCTGTTTGAAGTAAAAGACAAACAGTAGGCCGGGGATCTGCCTAAGTCCTATGATTATTTTTATTCATTGTCAATTACGTTGATATGTATCAAACAAAACTTAAAATCGGGCTTTTTGGAATAGGCCTGGAAGCTTACTGGAAACAATTCGAGGGACTAAAAGAACGGTTACTGGTGCAACTGGCCACCATCCACCAAAAACTCCACGCCATCCATCCACACATTGTCAACGAAGGGCTGGTTGACACTGTAGATGGTGCATTTCAGGCAGGAATGAGGTTCAGATCCGAAAATGTAGATATAATCTTTTTGTATGTTTCAACCTATGCCTTGTCTTCAACAGTGATCCCCGTGGTACAGAGGGCCAGGGTTCCGGTGGTCATTCTGAATCTATCGCCTGCTGATGCCATCGATTATCGGGTATTCAACCAGCTTCCCAGCAGAACCAGGATGACGGGTGAATGGCTTGCTTATTGCAGCGCATGCCCGGTGCCGGAACTGGCCAATGTCTTCAGTCGTTTGGGTGTCCAATTTCATCAGGTCAGCGGTGTCATAGATGGGGATGAGGAATGCTGGACGGAAATCCGCGAATGGGTGGAAGCGGCTCGTGTGGTTCACACCATGTCCTTTAACCGAATGGGATGCATGGGGCATTATTACAGTGGCATGCTGGATATTTATACAGACCTGACCCTTCAGGCAAAGTTTCTTGGCGGCCACTTTGAGATGATCGAGACCGATGAACTCAGCGCCCTTCGAAAAGAAGTTGGCCTGCAAGATTGCGCAGAAAGAGCGAGGTACTTCGGCGAGATATTTGACATCAGTCCGGAATGCACCTCCGAGGAGCTCTCCGAAACCGCCAGAACTTCCCTGGCACTCGACCGGCTCGTGGAAAGATACCAGCTGGGTTCGATGGCATATTATTACAAGGGAACCGGCAATGCAGACAATGAAATCACCATGAGTACGGTGATCCTGGGCAATTCCCTGCTAACCGGCAGGGGCATCCCGGTGGCCGGTGAATATGAAATCAAAAATTGCCAGGCCATGAAAATTTTGGACTCTTTTGGTGCTGGAGGCTCTTTTACCGAGTTCTATGCCATGGATTACCGGGAAGACCTGGTGTTGATGGGGCATGACGGGCCCGGGCATATGGCAATCGCAGAGGGTAGGATCAGGGTCAAACCCCTGGAGGAATACCATGGCAAGGTTGGACGCGGCCTCTCTGTTGAAATGAGTGTGAAGCATGGACCGGTTACACTCCTGTCCGTAGTGGAAAAAGCCGGCCGGCTGATGTTGCTGGTGGCTGAGGCCGCATCTCAACCAGGGGCCATACTGGAGATTGGCAATACCAACAGCCGCTACCGCTTTCCCATCGGGGCCAGGGCCTTTGTCAACCAGTGGAACAGCCATGGCCCTGCACACCATTGTGCCGTAGGGATTGGTCATATCGCAAACAAAATCGAAAAATTGGGGAAATTACTGGACTTGGAAGTGATCCGGGTTTGCTGATTTTCCAAATGTTTTTTTCCTGGATCGGGATGGCAAGTCGACCCGACTCTTTTTCCAGGAGCCCCTATAATCCGGTTATCGCTTATTTGGAATTCCCCCTTTTTGGGTAAAGATTGGTTCATTTGAAAGGCTCAGTTTTCTAAATTTATAGGAAGGTTATACCCCCTGATCCTGCGTATTTTTAACTCCCAATCACATCTGATCTTTTAAAAAATAAATCATCTTATAGCGGGAGATGGGTGATAAAAAGTGCATTATTTAATTTCTTTACCTATTTTAAACAATCTTTATATATTTCTTCCAGTCAATTTATCAACATTTGTTTGAATAAAATGCTATAATAAACTATATATTAACTATTTATGTATTACACTTAAAATTCAATTGGTATAAAATGTGTATATAATGCATTTGCATTTGTAATAATTTGAATTAATTTAGCATCTGATGAAATATAGTTATATACAGCCCATTTTTTTGTAAATACTATATAGTAAAGTTTTTATCTGCCTCTGTCACCAAAGCCTGTTCAATAAGCCTGGAACCATTGGTTAATTTTCATTAGGGAAATAGCCCGGGAGAAGTTTTGCAAAAATCGAATTGATGACTAAATTTTATAGTGCTATTACCTCTGTAGTGTTTTTTTCCATGATATGCCTTTCCTGCCGGAGTACCAAAAAAGTAATTTATTTCCGCGGACAGGGTGACAGTACCATGATATCAGACAATTTTGTTCCGGAGAGCCTTATACAGAGCAATGACATTATCAGCATCCTGGTCAGTAGCCAGAATCAGGAAGCCTCTGCTATTTTTAACACTACCAATAACGCTAATATAGCTTCCATGACTTCCGGTGGCACTGTCAATCAGACCTCGGGGTACCTGGTAAGCCGCGAGGGCTATGTTGTACTTCCCATGCTGGGCAAAATCAAAGCGCAGGGATTAACCAAGAATCAGCTGGAGGAATCCATTACCAAGGCCCTGGTAACCAAAAAAATTTTGATTGATCCCATTGTGAATATCCGGCTGATGACTTTTAAGGTAACCGTTCTGGGTGAGGTGGAAAAACCAGGTGTAATCAGTGTGCCGACCGAAAAAATTTCATTGCTGGAGGCCCTGGGTCTGGCGGGGGATTTGACCATCAATGCTCAGAGGGACAATATCCTGGTAATCAGGGAAGAGGCTGGTAAAAAGATTACCAAACGCCTCAACCTCAATACCAGTGACCTGTTCAGTTCCCCTTATTACTACCTGAAATCCAATGATGTGGTCTATGCTGAGCCCAATAAAGTCAAAGTCAGAAACAACAGCAATGCGACCCTGTGGGTGCCTCTGATTTTGAGTTTTCTGTCCTTTGGGATTATTGTGAGTCAAAACGTAAAAATTAAATTTTAAACCTGCCTTTCTTGACTGTAGAAAACGAAAAATATAATGAAGAGTCCAATTTGTTTGAGTTTTTCAAATTCAGGTATTACCCATATTGGCCGCTGTTCGTCCTGATTGCCCTTTTTTTTATAGGCGCTGCTATTGGATACATACGTTACGCCACCCCATTATATGAATCTACTTCCGACATCCTCATTAAAGATGAAAAGAAGGGGACAGACGATACCAAAATGCTGGAATCGCTCAATATTTTTACGACCAAAAAAATAGTGGAAGATGAAATACAGGTACTGCAGTCCCTGACCCTGGCCAAGGAGGTGGTAAAATCTCTTCACCTGTATGCCCCAGTTTTTGAAGAAGGTACCATACGAACGGTTTCGGCATACACGATTTCACCGGTAACCGTTGAGATTGACAATTTCGACTCCCTTTTTAATGAACCGAGTAAAATATTTATTGACAAAGCTTACTTTTCCTACGACAGTGCAGCCAGGGAGGTAATCCTCAATAAAAAAGCCTATTCCCTCAATACATGGCTTGCAACCAAATATGGAAATATCAAGTTTATTCCTAATAAGCGGTTTACCAGGTTAAACCGGAAACCATTGTTTTTTTCCCTGGTTAATCCGAGGGTTACCTGCAACGAACTTGTCAAGAAGCTGGATATTACCGAAACCAGTAAACTTTCCTCCGTAGTCAAGCTTTCCATAAGAGATGAGGTTCCTCAGCGCGGGGAAGATATCCTGAGTGCCCTGACCCACGCCTATAATAATGCAGGAATCAATGATAAGAACCTGCTGGCAGCCAATACGCTTTCCTTTGTAAAGGAAAGGTTGGAAATCGTCAAAAGGGAACTTGATTCCATCGAACTGGTGATCGAAAGATATAAAACAGAACACGGCATTGTTGATCTGAGTCAGCAAAGTGAGACCGTTTTAAAAAACGTAGGCGACAATAACCAAAAACTAGCTGATGCCAGTATGCAACTGGCCGTCCTTAATGAGGTTGAAAAATATGTCAAAAAAGGCGAAATTAAAATCGGTATTGTTCCTTCCACCCTGGGAGTCAGCGACCCGGGGCTGACCCAGCTGCTTCAGAAATTGTATGATGCGGAGATTAATTACGAAAGGCTTAAGAAGACCATTGGGGAAAACAATCCGCTGGTAACTTCCCTTTCCAATGAAATAGAAAAAATAAAGCCTGCCATCCTGGAAAATATCCGAATTCAGCAGGTTGGTATCAAGGCAAGCCTTTCAAATTTGAATACGACCAATGATTTTTATGCTTCCCAGCTTCAGGCATTGCCCGAAAAGGAGCGTGGACTGCTGGTGATTACCAAACAGGAAGCCATCCTGAATAATGTATATTCTTTTCTGCTCCAAAAAAGGGAAGAGACTGCGCTTTCTTATGCCTCCACCGTGCCCGACAGCCGGACGGTTGATATCGCCCTGTCAACCATGGATCCAGTTAGTCCCAAAAAATCCATTGTTCTGGCCATTGCAGGCGCCGCCTCTCTGGTAATTTGGATTGCAATTATCACTTTAAGGGATTTTCTAAACAATAAGGTCCTATTTAGAAAAGATATTGAAAAACTGACCGCGGTCAGGGTCCTTGGGGAAATATCCCATTTTAAGGGGACGGGCAATATTTTTATTCTGCAGGAGGAGGGTAATAACCTGATAAGGGAAGAGTTCCGCCAGCTCAGGGCAGCCATGGGACTGCAGAGTAAGAATAACATCAAAAACAAACTGCTTTTCACTTCCGGCATTGCGGGAGAAGGAAAGAGTTTTACAAGTGCCAATATGGCCCTCAGTCTGGCTTTAGCGGGTAAAAAGGTCGTCTTACTGGATCTTGACCAGAGCAATCCGGAGATAACGGCCACCTTTGACATTGCCGAAGAAATCGGTGTTACCGATTTTTTGAAAGGTGGCAGGGAACCCTATGAAATCATTAAATCAAGTTTTTGCGAAAACCTGTTCGTTTGCGGTTACGGCCGGCAGCCCTTAAGCCTGTCGGATTATTCAGTGCACCAGCACCTGAGTGACTTATTTGAATATCTGGAAGAGTCTTTTGACTATATCATAGTGGATTGTTCTCCTGTTGAGTCCTACAGTGATGCGTATACTCTCTGTGAATTTTGCGATATGACCATTTATATGGTCAGGCATAACCACACACCAAAAGTAATGGTGGCTTTGCTGGAGGAGACCAACAAGGTGAAACCGCTAAAAAATCTCAAATTGATATTTAATGGCGTGAAATCAAGAGGGATGTTAAAGGAAAAGTACGGGATCGGCTACGGGTATGGGTATGAGAAATTCCCCAAGCAAAAAAGAAAATCAAGTTCCAAGGCTGGAATACCAGCCTGAATAAATATATAATTGAGCCGGTAAGTTGGTAGGGATTCTGTTACTGACCTTGGCTTGGCCATATCCGAAAATCAATTATTCAGTCTTAAACCCTGGAAATATGGATAAGAAATGGTATGCGGTCATTAGTGTCTCGTTAAAACAATAAGCAGTTCTTTGAAAGTCTTGATGTGCTTGTATTTCAGGCGATTTTAGGTGCGTGACGATTTGAAATTGCCAAAATCATAACTTTCTGAAAATCAGCGAGTTTATGAATCAGGGTA
>CAIVKC010000069.1 GCA_903906365.1 uncultured Bacteroidota bacterium
AACACCCGCCACCATTGGCAACGGATACGCTGATAAAAAGAACGGCATTTTGCCGAAGGATCTTTGGGAAGCTTCGCAGGTTATGAAAAAATCGGCCATTGCCGCTGAATTGTTCGGGGATACCTTTGTGGAGCATTTCACCGGTACCCGGGAGTGGGAATGGAAACAGTTTTCAAAAGTGGTGACCGATTGGGAACTCCGCAGGTATCTTGAAATCATATAGTTGGCCTTTGCAGGAACTACTGGTTATAAAGAATAAAAAACAAAATAATATAATGATTGATTTTAATGTAATCCGGCAATACAATTTCCCTACCACCATTCGTTTTGGGGCCCATGCCATCCTGGAATTACCGGATCATCTGGCCAGCCAGGGTTTGCATAAACCGCTCCTGGTTACAGACCCCATGGTAGCGCAGCTGGATTTTTTTAAAAAAATAACAGGAAGGCTGCAGGCTAAATCCATTTCAACTGAGGTATTCTCCTCCATACATAAAAACCCTGTCAAAACAGACGTGCTCACCGGAGGGGACCAATTCAGGGAAACCGACCGGGATTGCATCATCGGAATTGGGGGAGGCGCTGCCATGGATGTGGCAAGGGCAATAGTGCTGCGGGTGAATCACCACCGCGATTTATTTGATTATGACGACCTCATTGGAGGAGATCAATATGTTACTGAGCCTGTTCCGTATTTCATAACGGTTCCCACAACCAGTGGTACGGGCAGTGAGGTGGGCAGAAGCGCCATTATTTCCGAAGATGATACCCACCGCAAAAGAATCCTATTTTCCCCCAAATTGCTGGCAAAAATTGTCTATGCCGACCCCATGCTTACCATGGAATTGCCGCCTTTCATCACGGCTGCAACCGGCATGGATGCCCTGACCCACAACCTGGAAGCCTATGTGGCCAAAGGATTTCATCCCATGGCGGAGGGAATCGCCCTGGAAGGCATCTCACTCATAAATGCATCCATAGCCGGTGCTGTAAACCAACCTACCCTGGAGGGGAGAGCCAAGATGATGATCGCTTCGCTCATGGGTGCAGTGGCATTTCAAAAGGGGCTGGGAGTGGTGCATTCACTGGCCCATCCACTTTCCTCCCTGCTGGATACCCACCATGGTCTGGCCAATGCCGTTAACCTGCCTTACGGGATGCGGTTCAATGTAGAGGGATTTGAAGACAAATTCAGGAAAATCGCCAGGGCCATGGAATTAAAGGATGAAAATGCAGCAGCAGTTATTGAACGCCTGTTCGCCTTGAACGCAGAGCTAAGTCTCCCCGTGCATCTGCGAGATATTGGAGTCAAACAGGAACATATTGAAACGCTTTCTGATCTCGCTTTTGCTGATTTTTGCCATCCCAATAATCCCAAACCGGTTTCCAGGGAAGATTTCAAAAAGCTCTACCTGGAGGCCTTGTAATTGCTATGAAAAAAAGAATAGGAATAAGTTTCACGACTACCAACTATCCGTTTTACCAGGGGTGGTTTACCCAAAAGGATCTGGGGGATGATGTGCAACTGGAGGAATTATCCTTTCTAAGAAACAACATGGAGGACATTTACCGTTGCGATGGCTTTATACTGACTGGCGGCATTGACCTGGATCCGTCCTTGTATGGAGGAAAGGAAACCTACCCCAATAAGCCCCAAAGCCATCAGGAACAAAGAGATCTGTTTGAATCTCGCATATTCCGGTATGCCCAAATGAACAAAATCCCATTGCTGGGCATATGCCGGGGTATGCAACTCATCAATGTCCTGGAAGGCGGAGATCTGGTTCAGGACCTGGGTGATGCTAATTCAATCCACAGGAAAAAAGAGGAAAAGGACCTGGAACATGAAATAGACATCCTGCCCGGCAGTCTCCTTCACCAGATAGGAAATAGAACAAAAGGACTGGTAAACAGTGCCCATCACCAGGCCATCGATGAGCGGTTCATAGGCAGGGGCCTTCGGGTGAATGCCTACGGCCCTGACAAAACAGTCGAAGGGCTGGAATATGCTGACAAAGAAAATAACGGTTTTATGTTGTGTGTTCAGTGGCACCCGGAGCGCCTTAAAACCGAGGATCATATCCCGTTTTCCGAAAATATTAAAGAACGATTCCTTTATGAAGTCAGAAAAAATAATATGAACAAATTAACCATCATCAATCCTGCAACAGAAACGGTGATCACTGAGATCAATGAAGACTCCAAAGACACCATTGACCGGAAGTATCAATCGCTAAAAACCGGACAAATAGCCTGGTCTGCCCAGACCACACAAAAGAGAATCGAATGCCTGATACGCTTTAATGATTTGCTGGAAGAAAAAAAAGAGGAATTGGCCGGTTTACTGACTGCAGAAACAGGGAAACCCCTGCAACAAGCATACAATGAACTGAACGGTGCCAGAAACCGGATCAGGTTTTTCACGGAACATGCTCCAAAATACCTGGCCGATGAGTGGATTACCCCGGATGGAGTGACCAAGGAAAAAATCGCCTACGAACCGCTGGGGGTTATCGGCAATATTTCCGCATGGAACTACCCCTACCTGGTGGGTGTAAATGTATTCATACCTGCCCTGGCGGCCGGAAATTCGGTCTTTTACAAACCATCAGAATACGCCACACTGACCGGCCTGAAAATCCAGGAGCTTCTTTATTTGTCCGGAATCCCTCAGGATTGTTTCCAGGTGGCCATCGGAAGGGGTACAGTGGGGGCTGAGCTGCTTCAATTACCATTGAATGGCTATTATTTCACCGGCAGCTACCGAACAGGAAAATACATTCATGAGGCGGTGGCCCACAAACTGGTCCCCTGTCAGCTCGAACTGGGCGGCAAGGATCCTTTATATGTGATGGATGACATCGAGGACCTGGAATCCGCGGTTGCAGCCGTACTGGAAGGGGTCATTTATAATAATGGCCAAAGTTGCTGTGCAGTGGAAAGGGTGTATGTCCATGAGGGTATATATGATCGTTTTGTAAGCAGCTATGTCAAACAACTCGCCCTGTTAAAACTGGGCGATCCCACTGATCCGGCCACCGAAATCGGCCCCTTGAGCAGGAAAGAACAAAGGGATTTCCTGCTGGACCAGATACAAGATGCGGTCAGCAAAGGAGCCAGGCTGCTGGCAGGGGGTACAATCCCCGAGAGGAAAGGTTACTTCATGGAGCCGGCAGTCCTCACACAGGTGGATCACAGCATGAAAATAATGACTGAAGAATCCTTTGGGCCGGTAATAGGCATACAGAAAGTCCGCGATGATGAAGAAGCGCTGCAACTCATGCAGGATACCGTGTATGGTCTGACAGCGGCCGTATATTCCCGCAATTTTCAAAGAGCCGAAAGCATCTTACAAAGAATGAACACAGGGACCGTCTATTGGAATTGCTGCGACAGGGTCAGTGCCACCCTGCCCTGGTCTGGCAGAAAGCATTCCGGCTTAGGATCCACCCTTTCCTACCACGGGATAAGGGCTTTTACCGTGCCCAAAGCCTACCACCTCAGGGGGTAATCCTTCCCTGGAGGCAACGCCATAAGTCCGCGGATTTCTGATGGCCTCCGGGGTAGAGGATAATAGTAAATACCAGAATTCTGCAACTATTCTATAGCTTTGCATTCACTTCTATATTCATGTCTACAGGAAATATCTTACTCATTGATGACGAGGATAAATTGCGGACGCTCCTAAAGCGCATCATCAGCCTTGATGGATTTACCATATTTGAGGCAAACAGCCTGAAGGCTGCCAACAAGGTCTTGGAAAAAGAGCATATTGACGTGGCCCTTTGTGACGTAAAACTTCCCGACGGCAACGGGGTTGAATTCACACAGCAGGTAAAATCCAGGTTTCCGGATGTGGAAATTATCATCACTACGGCCTATGGCAATATTGCAGACGGGGTGCAGGCCATGAAAAACGGTGCTTTTGACTACCTGCTCAAAGGCGATGACAATGATAAAATAATTCCCCTGCTTGAAAAAGCGATTGAAAAAGTACGGTTACACAAACGAATAGAGCAATTGGAAAAGCAGGTCGGAAAGAAGTACAGTTTTGAAAATATCCTCGGCGAATCCTCCCTGATCATTGAGGCGGTCAATCTTGCCAAAAAAGTGGCACCCACCGACGCCACAGTTCTTTTACTTGGTGAAACGGGCACGGGAAAGGAAGTCTTTGCCCAATCCATCCATAACGGAAGCAAAAGAGCGGGGAAACCCTTTTTGGCCCTCAATTGCAGTGCCTTTGGTAAAGAATTGCTTGAAAGCGAAATATTCGGTCATAAGGCAGGTGCCTTTACCGGTGCCATAAAAGACAAAAGAGGTCTCATTGAAGAAGCTGACGGGGGCACCCTTTTTCTGGATGAAATCGGAGAAATGTATTTTGACCTGCAGTCAAAACTGCTTCGGGTCCTTGAAAATAACGAATTCATAAAAGTAGGTGACACCAAATCCACCCACGTCAACGTCCGCATCATCGCTGCCACCAACCGGGACCTCCAGCAGGAGGTCCGCAACGGGCACTTCAGGGAAGACCTCTTTTACAGATTAAATGTATTTACCATCCAGTTACCCGCTTTAAGGGAGCGAAAAAAAGACATACCGCTGCTCGCGGAATATTTCCTGCATCTTTTCTCACAGAAAACCAACCAGCGGATAGAGGGGATGACAAAAGAGTTCCAGGATCACCTCCAACAACATGACTGGAAAGGTAATATCAGGGAGCTCAAAAATGTCATGGAAAGAGCCGTGATTTTGGCGAGCACGCCCCTGCTCACGGTAGATAGCCTTCCGTTGGAAATGCAAACAAACAGTTATAAATCGCAGTCGCTCTCCGCCTTTGACCTGGCGAGCGTGGAAAAACTTCATATCCAGCGCGTTTTGAATCATACCAAGGGAAATAAGACAGAGACCGCCAAATTGCTCAATATCGGACTGACCACTCTTTATAGAAAAATAGAAGAATTTGGCTTATCCCATTAAATTTTAATCCCCGAAAGGTAAGTCTAAAAGAATGCCCACTGTGAAAACAGCGGGCCATTAACCAAATTGCGATACTAAGAAATCGTTCACACCCAAACCCCCGTCGGGTCTTTATTCCCAAACCAAGAAGTTTGTAGTAATATCTTGTTGCCCTTACCCAGATGCCGCTTCAATGAAGGTCGAATATTACAGTTTTTATCGAACCATTTAGCCAACTGAGCAAGGGTTCCTTTCTTTTGCCGGCTTTGGCCAAAGGGTTACAAATTCTGTACCGCCTTGGCCTACATACATCCCCCATCCCCGCTGCATGCAATACTGTCCTGCAATACAGCCTGCTGTTTGAAACTACCTCTTTTTCCCTCCTGTCAGCACCGGGGCTTCCAAAATGAAAATTTCATTCCAAAATGAAAATATTTTTCAAATTATTATATACGCAAATATTAAAAAAAACATAGATCCGGGTCATTACTTTAAAATCGGCTATACACTCCCTTTGTGTTTATCGATTTGACAATACATTTTCATTATGGTATTATCCATGGGACCTGTCTAAAAAAATGACAGCGATTGTATGAAGAACCAGAACCCTTGCTGATAAAGGTTTTTCGTATGAGTGGCCATCCTGTCACCAGGCTCTGGTATGTAATTAGCAACAGGGTATGCGGGTTTACACATCTCAGTAAACCATTTTTAAAACGATGGCTTTGCGAATGAATGGCAGGCACCCATTTTTGGTAATGGCCTGATTGTTTCAAATAATAACACATTACCAAACTAATTAATTAATCACTCATTATGAACAAGCATTCATTTATTTGCGTCTTATCATTCCTGTATGTATTCTGTGGTTATAGCCAGGAAAAATCACTGGCCAGTTTCGAGGGCAGAGCAGGCAGCGAGGTGGCTGCTGCTTCCCTGACCGCTGAAAAAACGTCTACTCCCAGCCGGCTAGTACCGGCCAGCGAAAAGCCCGGTTTATTTTCAAGGCTATTCAAACCCCTGCATTTTACACAAAATGACACCAATCTCACCGCCAGCGCAGACACAGTTGCCAGTGAACCATTTGCATTCGGAGATTTTTCCTGGCTCAACGGGGCCAGCCGTAAAACATCCCCTCCTGCTTTTGATTCCAAGTATTTTACCGGGGATGTGACTTTCGACTTAAATTATACCCATTCCTATAATCATCCCATCGATAACACCGTTGTCGGATCGACTGCCCTTGCCCGCAACAATGAACTGCAGCTATCCTTTGCAGGGATTGGAGGGGATATACATGTGAATAATGTTCGCGGCCGTATCATGATGCAATTTGGTACGCGCTCTACGGTAGTGCCCCGCAATGACGGAAGCTCCTATAAAGGCCAGTATGATCTGCAAACGATCTACCGCTATATCAGTGAGGCTTATGCAGGATACCATTGGAACAAATGGCATGGCATCAACCTGGATGCTGGCATTTTCATGTCATACATAGGATTGTTTTCCTACAATAATTTTGAAAACTGGGGGTATCAGCCATCCTATACCTCCGACAATACCCCCTGGTTTTTCAACGGTCTGCGTCTTCAGACCTTTCCAACCGATAAACTCAAAGTGGAATTCTGGCTGATAAACGGCTGGCAGAGTTATGGCATGTTCAACCACTCTCCGGGAGTAGGCGTGTCCATATATTACCGGCCAAAGGAAAATGTGGACTATGTCTTCAACAACTATTATGGCAAAGATGACCAGGGCGCCCCGGACCGCTACCGGCTCCACCTGGATTACAGTTACCAACGCCGTTACTACAACAATCCGCATGCAAAATTCTTAAAAAAGGCTGCCTTTTCCCTGACCACGGATTTCGGCTTTGAAAATGGCGACGGCGTTACGCCATTTGGAACCAAATCGGCCGCTGACAGACCAGGAAAACCTGCGCAGAATTTCATCAGCGGAATGTTTTACAACCGCCTGTGGCTTTCAGACAAATTTGCCTGGACTTTTGGCGGGGGCTATATGCATAATCCCGGTCAATACCTGGTGCTTGCTCCCACCGGATATGCCGATACCCTTTACCAGGCGCAAACCGGCCCGGGATCGACATTTGATGCCTGGGATTTTTCGACCACCTTTGAATACATGGCTGGTCAGAACATGACCCTTAAACTCGAATTTGTCCACAGGGCAATTCAAAACATCGGAGCGGCCCCCAATACCACCCCCCTAACGGGGTATTTTGCCGGACCCGGCGGAGTCACCTCACCTTCAGGATATGCCAATACGGGGGGATACACTTATAGTTCCAGCGGTGCCTCGGTAGCCCCGCCACTGAGCAGCTGGGGTGGATGGCAGCCTGATCTGCAGAAAGCAGAATCCAGGATCATACTGGCCTTCCTGGTCAGATTCTAAGTGAGATAAAGTATATACAGCAAACTAGTCAAGCCAAAGAAGCGCTCAAAACACACTACCATGGAAAATATGGATACAGGTGCCGAAGACATGGTTCTCCGGATCAAGGAAATAATGGTATCCAAACTGGGTCTGCAGGAAAACCAGCTGATCCAGGAGGCCAGCTTCAGTAATGACCTCCATATTGATTCCCTGGATCTGATTGAATTGCATATGGATCTGGAAAAAGAGTTCAACATCACCATTCCGGATGAGGAAGGAGAGAAACTGACCACGGTTGGTTCTGTGATCAACTATATCAACCGTAAGGTCACCCATTGATCATTTTATAAAAATGAAAATCAATGCTATTTATTCATGTCACCATCAAAAAAATATGTTATGAAACCGATTATAATATCAGTTCTTATTATCGCCATTGTTTCCCTGTCCTTTACCCGTAAATACGGTGAGGGCCATTTCGACAAGGGCGGTTTATATGCCAGTTCCGGTGATTTTCTTAAACACAGGTTAACCTATGCCTTTGAATGCAGCGCCAAAGAGGGCTACATACATTTCAATGGCCTGCTCGGTGCTGACAAGGGTTATGTGATGGTCAGGGGTGAGAAACATCCCTTTTCCAAAGAAAGCGTCTACGGATACCGGGACTGTCAATCCCACGATTACAGAATCTATCTAAAAAGAGCATATCAAATTCTGGATACTGCCGGATTTTACCTCTATTACCAATATGAATATGAGCAACCGGTATATGGAAAGGGTATGGTAAAAGCAGACCACTATTATTTTAGTACCACCCCTGAAAGCAAACTGCAAAGAATGACCCTGGAAAATCTGAAGATCGCCTTTGCGGAAAACACCAAATTCCAATATGCACTGGACGCCGGTTTCCGCTCAGACAATGAACTGATCAGTTATGACCGGTATTTGCACAGTTACAAAATAAAATACTTATTCGGTCAAAGTATCAAATAATTGCCGATGCCATCTGGAAATATTTTGCTAATTGATGACGAAAGCAAGCTGCGCAGCCTGCTGAAAAGGATCATTTCCCTGGAGGGATATTCCGTATTTGAAGCCGCAGACATTAAGTCAGCTTTGAGGATTTCCACCAGGGAAGACATTGAGGTAATCGTTTGTGACGTGAAACTCCCCGATGGCAACGGCATCGACTTTACACGAACCATTAAAAACAAACTGTCAGCCGTTGAAATCATACTTTTGACCGCATTTGGCAACATTGCGGATGGCATCCTGGCCATGAAAAGCGGGGCTTTTGATTACATTACCAAGGGGGATGACAATCATAAACTGGTGCCCTTGATTGACCATGCCATGGAAAAGGCCAGGTTGCAAAAAAGGGTAAAACAGTTGGAAAAACAGGTAACACAGGCCTTTAGTTTTGACCATATCATTGGAGAGTCCGCGATCATACGAAGTACCATAGAACTTGCCAGAAAAGTCGCCTCCACAGACACGACGGTTTTGTTATTGGGAGAAACAGGCACGGGCAAAGAGCTTTTTGCCCGTGCCATTCATGGCTCAAGCCCCAGGGCGGGTAAGCCTTTTATTGCCCTGAACTGCAGTTCTTTTTCCAAACACCTGCTGGAAAGTGAAATATTCGGGCATAAACATGGTGCCTTCACCGGGGCGGTAAAAGACAAAAAGGGTTTAATTGAGGAGGCCCACGGAGGAACCCTATTCATGGATGAAATTGGGGAAATGCATATTGATCTCCAATCCAAATTACTCAGGGTCCTGGAAACCAAAGAATTCATTAAGGTCGGTGATACAAGCTCCACCAAGGTGGATGTTCGGTTCATTTCAGCTACCAACCGTGACCTAAGGGAGGACATCAAATCAGGTAAATTCAGGAGTGATCTTTATTACCGGTTACATGTTTTTACCATTTCGATGCCCCCCCTCAGGGAAAGGAAAAGGGATATCCCCTTGATTGCGAACTATTTTCTGCAATTGTTCGCCAAAAAGATGAATAAGAATATTATGGGAATGAGCAGCGGGTTTCTGCGTTATCTGGAAGATCAGTATTGGAAAGGAAACATCAGGGAGTTGAAAAATGTGATTGAAAGAGCTGTTATTCTCTCAGACCAGGAGATGCTTCAGGTAGAGGACCTTCCTTTTGAGTTTCAATTAGTTCAGCATGAAAACAACCATTCCCTATCCCTGCTCGATCTGGCCTCTGTAGAAAAAACCCATATCCAGCGTATCCTGCACTTCACCAAAGGCAATAAGGCGGAGGCGGCCCGGTTGCTCAATATTGGCCTGACGACCATTTATCGAAAAATGGAAGCCTACGGGATCCGGTATCCACCTGAATAATAGAAGGGCCCCCAAACCTCCTTATTCTGCTGCTGTCATAAATTCCCCGTCCCAATACCCTCACTTGACATTCTAGCCAAAAAAATAAGTTTATCCCGTATAATACCCGTAACTTATACCGTCACACTTTTCTGGCCCGGGCAATTTCTCATGGGCTGATTACACGCTTACCATGAAAATGGCCTCTCTGGTTGCATGGATTTGATAGTGCGCCGGATATAGGATACACCTCTCAGCGACCAAGGGGTGAAGAAAGCGCCTCGTGGGGAGTTGTGTCAAAAAAAGAGTCCCTGCCGAATTGAAAAAGACCCTGCCAATTTGAAAGGGTCCGTCGGGGTATATTCCCCAGGACCGTAAGCACCCCGATCCCCTGAAACCAATGACTGTATTGACCTTAGCTATACCCCCCTTGATTATCCCATTACATTAGGCATCTCCTTTGCAACCAGTGTTCCGACAATGCTCCGGGCTTATTGTTCCAACAGGTCCAGGCATGTAAGAAATTCCGGCGGAACGTATAGAAAGGCATCGTTGGGACTGCCGGTCCGGTCGCCTGGCCTAGTCAGGCGTTCCAGCTATTGACCAACATGAAACACATGCGATTCATGAATCTGGACAAAAGTCATATAAAGGAAAAGCTGGTGGTGGTTCTGGCCTGGTTATGGGCTCTTTCCATGGTATACCTGGTGTATATCAAATTCAAGATGCTATTTCATTGAAAACAGGACTTAAAACTGAACATATGCTCACGATACTTCTTTTGCTGGCAGCCTTTATTTGTTTTGCGATATTTTTTAAATCCATTGATTTCTTCGATAAAATCTAAACTCATGACTATTTTATTCATTTTATCCATCCTGGTATTCCTATACCTGTGTTACGTTCTGGTAAAACCCGAAAAATTCTAACCGTACAGGAAAGCCGGGAAATTATTCCGGTAAGTTTTAATTATACAACCATTTACAGTTTTTCAAATCCTAGTTATGAATACAGAACTTATAGGGGTCGCGTTAATGTTTGTAGCAGCCATTTTACTGGCCATTCCACTGGGCCGTTACATAGGGAAAGTCTATGAAGGGCATACTACCTGGCTCGATCCGCTATTCAACCCGCTGGACAGGTTAATCTTCAAGGCCGGTGGCATAAGGCCTGAGAAGGAAATGAACTGGAAACAGCACCTCCTTGCCCTATTGGTCATCAATGTGGTTTGGTTTCTGCTGGCCATGTTTGTTTTGATGAATATGAACTGGTTGCCGTTGAACCCGGATCATAATCCCTCCATGGGGGCAGACCTCGCCTTCAATACGGCAGTCAGTTTTATTTCCAATACCAATATTCAGCATTATTCCGGGGAATCAGCCGTTTCCTACCTGGGTCAGCTTACCCTGATGCTGTTTCAATTTACCAGTGCGGCCATTGGTATGGCTGCCTGTGCGGTAGTATTTCATGCGATGAAGGAAAGGAGCAGCGAAAAACTCGGGAATTTTTATGTGTATTTCGTAAAATCCTGCACTAGAATTTTACTGCCTGTTTCCATTTTGGTGGCCATTATGCTGGTATTTAACGGCGTACCCATGACCTTCAAGGGGAAAGATCAATTCATCTCCATGCAGGGAGACACCGTCCAGGTTAGCCGCGGTCCTGCAGCTGCAATGGTAGCCATAAAACAACTGGGTACAAACGGCGGAGGATTCTTTGGAGCCAATTCCGCACACCCTTTTGAAAACCCGACCTATTTCACCAATATGGTTGAAAACATTTCAATTATATTGATACCCATCGCGCTCATTTTTGCTTTGGGATATGTTTTAAACCGGAAAAGACTGGCCTGGGTTATATTCTTTGTCATGACAATCGGATTTTTGTCGTTCCTATTGCCTACTATGTACTTTGAGATGAAGGGCTCCCCCGGCATTGCACATATGGGCATATCACAACCCATGGGAAATATGGAAGGAAAGGAAGTGCGTTTTGGCTCGGCCGCTTCAGCTTTCTGGGGGATCACCACAACAGTAACCTCCAACGGGTCCGTAAACGCAATGCATGACAGTTTTATGCCGCTGTCGGGCATGTTTACGATGCTGGGTATGATGGTTAACTCCTTTTACGGAGGGGTGGGAGTAGGTTTTCTTAATTTTTACATTTTCATCATCATTGCCGTATTCATCAGTGGATTGATGGTCGGGCGTACGCCTGAATTGCTGGGCAAAAAAATTGAAGCCAAGGAAATGAAGATTGCGGCTATGATCGCCCTGCTTCATCCCCTGCTTATTCTGGCCGGAACGGCCCTTGCCTCCCATCTATACGCAGCAGATCCGAAAGCCTATGCCGGATGGCTTTCCAATCCCGGATACCATGGCTTTTCTGAAATGCTCTATGAATATTCCTCCGCATCTGCCAACAACGGGTCTGAATTTGCGGGACTGGGTGCCAATACCCTGTTCTGGAATATTACCGATGGGCTGGTCATGCTGCTTTCCCGCTTCCTTCCCATTATTGGCCCGGTGGCGATTTCAGGTATACTGGCAAAGAAAAAATACATTCCCCAAAGCGCCGGGACGCTGAAAACAGATACGGGCACATTCGGGATTATGGTATTTGCCGTAATCATCATTGTTGCAGCCCTGTCCTTTTTCCCTTCCCTGGCCCTGGGGCCTATAGCCGAATATTTTAGCACGAAATAATAAATACCCAAAAGATGAAAAGAAATATAAATACCCGGTTATTTGAGGCGCCGCTGGTTAAAGAGGCTCTGAAAGAGTCCTTTATCAAACTGGACCCCAGAAAAATGGTACACAATCCCGTCATGTTTACCGTAGAAATTGGTACAGGGGTTATGCTGGCTGTTTGCCTGTGGATTCTGGGTGGCGAAAAGTCCCAGGGAAGTCTTGCCTACAACCTGATCATATTCTTTGTCCTGCTGCTGACGCTGCTGTTTGCCAATTTCGCCGAGGCCATTGCAGAAGCCAGGGGTAAGGCCCAGGCAGACAGCCTGCGGAAAACCAGGGAGGACACCCCTGCCAAAAAGATATTCGCCGTGGGGGAAATTTTTGTCAATGAAGTGAAGGTGGTGCCTTCCTCACAATTAAAGAAAGGGGACTTCTTTTTATGTGAAGCAGGAGATACCATTCCGATGGATGGGGAGATAGTAGAGGGACTGGCCACCATTGATGAAAGTGCCATTACCGGTGAGAGCGCCCCAGTTATCAGGGAATCGGGGGGTGATAAATCCAGCGTTACCGGTGGTACCAAGGTACTTTCAGACAAAATAAAAGTAAGGGTTACTACCGAACCGGGTGAAAGCTTCCTGGACAAGATGATTGCCCTGGTAGAGGGAGCTTCCCGGCAAAAGACTCCCAATGAAATAGCGCTTACCATTTTACTGGCTGGTTTTACGCTGATATTCATTATTGTTTGTGTGACCCTGAAGCCCTTTGGCGATTATGCCAATACGCCCATCACCATAGCCGCATTTATCTCACTGTTTGTTTGTCTTATTCCCACCACTATTGGAGGGCTGCTGAGTGCCATTGGCATCGCCGGAATGGACCGGGCGCTGAGGGCAAATGTTATAACCAAAAGCGGAAAGGCGGTGGAAACGGCAGGGGACCTGGATACCCTGTTGCTCGATAAAACAGGAACCATTACCATAGGCAACAGAAAAGCCACCCATTTCTGGGCCTCTGCGGGTATAGACAGCGCTGCCTTTTTGGAGACATGTACCCTGGCCTCCCTGGCAGACCAAACCCCGGAGGGTAAATCCATAATTGAATTGGCGGGCCTCAATCCCAATTCCTTCGAAACAGGCGGAGCCCGTTTCATTGCATTTAGTGCCGAAACCAGGAGCAGTGGAATCGATCTGCCAGGCGGGACAAAAATCAGAAAAGGGGCCTATGATGCCATCAAAAATATTGCAAGCAGGGCGGGCCATGCATTCCCGGAGGACACGGACCAGAAAGTAAAGGAAATATCCAGTAACGGGGGGACCCCGCTGGTAGTTAGCCGAAATGAGCAGATCCTGGGAGTCATTGAATTGCAGGACATCATCAAGCCCGGCATTTTTGAGCGATTTGACCGGCTCCGCAAAATGGGTGTGAAGACGGTCATGGTCACCGGAGACAATCCCCTTACTGCCAGGTACATTGCACAGAAGGCCGGAGTAGATGATTTCATTGCAGAGGCCAAGCCTGAAGACAAAATGAACTATATTAAAAAGGAGCAGCAGGGAGGAAAACTGGTGGCTATGATGGGTGATGGCACCAATGATGCCCCGGCCTTAGCCCAGGCCGATGTAGGAGTGGCCATGAACAGCGGGACACAGGCGGCCAAAGAAGCGGGCAACATGGTTGACCTGGACAATGATCCGACCAAACTCATTGAAATTGTTGAAATAGGCAAGCAATTGCTCATGACCCGCGGCACGCTGACCACCTTTTCCATTGCCAATGATGTTGCCAAATATTTCGCCATTGTTCCGGCCTTATTTATTGTTTCCATCCCGGGTTTACAGGCCCTCAATATTATGCATTTGCATAGTCCGGAAAGCGCCATACTGTCAGCGGTGATTTTCAATGCCATTATCATTCCCCTGCTGATTCCCCTTGCGCTGAGGGGTGTGGCTTATAAACCCATCGGCGCCAGTGCGCTGTTAAGGAGAAACCTGCTGATATATGGCGTTGGTGGTGTCATGATACCCTTTGGAGGCATCAAATTAATTGATTTGCTGGTTAGTCTCTGGTTTTGAAAAACAGACCTGATAACCCATTAAAATATTAAATCATGAAACAAATTATTTTACCTGCGCTCCGGATCACACTGGTAAGCATCGTTCTTTTTTGCGGAATCTACACCATGGTCATTTGGCTGTTTGCACAATTCAGCCCGGCAAAAGGGGAAGGGGAAACGATATCTGTCAATGGAAGGACGGTCGGTTATTCACTGGAAGGCCAGCAATTCAATCAGGACCAATATTTTTGGGGCAGGCCTTCAGCTGCAGGATACAATGCCGCCGGCAGCTCGGGGAGCAACAAGGGTCCGGGCAATCCGGACTTTCTCAAAGACATACAGTCCAGGATTGACAGCTTCCTGGTGCATAACCCAGGAACAGCTAAAAAAGATATTCCTTTTGAACTGGTTTCAGCCTCTGGAAGCGGTTTTGACCCTGACTTGTCGCTGGAGGCTGCCTCCATTCAGGTTCCGAGAATCGCCAAAGCCAGACATCAAACCATAGACAGGATCAAAGCCCTGGTGGAAAACCATTTTCAGCAGCCATTGTTACTCTTGTTGGGCCCCGGCAGGGTAAACGTTCTTCAGCTGAATGCGGACCTTGACAAACTCAGATAAATTAGGTTAATATCGTTGATTCATCTTAGATTTAAAACCAGATTTTCCATGTCATGGCTGACCGAGACCAAAATGTACAGCACTTCCTGCAACTGATCCGCCAGTCAAGGCGGGGTAAATTCAAAATATACATAGGCATGAGTGCCGGGGTAGGCAAAACCTTCAGAATGCTTCAGGAAGCCCATACCCTGTTGAGAAACGGAGTGGATGTAAAGATTGGCTATATAGAGACCCACAACCGGGAGGAGACCAAGTCCCTGCTGGAAGGATTGCCGGTAATACCCAGAAGAACCCTTTTTTACAAAGGCAAAGAACTCGATGAACTCGATGTACAGGCCGTACTAAATCTCCATCCCGAAGTAGTAATCATCGATGAACTGGCCCATTCCAACATTGAAGGCAGTAAAAATGAAAAGCGCTGGCAGGATGTGATGGAAATTCTGGACGCCGGTATAAATGTAATCAGTGCCGTAAATATCCAGCACATAGAAAGCCTTCACAAGGAAGTAAAGGCCATTACAGGCGTTGACGTGTCTGAAAGGATTCCCGACAGTGTCCTGAAGGAAGCGGATGAAGTGGTTAATATCGACCTGACGGCTGATGAGCTTGTTACCCGCCTGAAGGAGGGCAAAATATACACTTTGGACAAAATCCAGATTGCGTTGAAGAATTTCTTCCAGTCGGAAAAAATCCTCCAGCTGAGGGAATTGGCCTTAAAGGAGGTGGCCTCCCAGGTGGAGAGAAAAATTGAAACGGAACTACCCAGGGGGACCCATCTGCGTGCCGAACGATTTATGGCCTGCATCAGCAGTAATTATGAAATTGCCACCAAAGTCATTCGAAAAACAGCCAGGCTTGCCAGCTATTACCATTCAAAATGGTTTGTCTTATATGTCCAAACCCCAAAGGAGCATGGAGACAGGATAGGGCTGGCAGCGCAAAGGCATTTAATAAACAACTTCAAACTGGCTACCGAATCAGGCGCCGAGGTGCTGAAAATAAAACAATCCAATATTGCCAAGGCAATCATCGAAATTGCCGAACAAAGGGAAATCACAACCATTTGCATCGGCAAACCGCATCTTAATTTATTCAGTGTAATTTTGAATACGGCCGTTTTCAATCAACTTTTAAAAAAGCTATCCGCATCAGATATTGACGTGGTAATTTTATCTTAGATGGGAGTACGTTTAAAAACAAAATTGTCCCTGGGGTTAATATTCCTGTTCCTGGTCATTCTTTTATTTGGAATACTGGGGATCTTTTACATCAACCGGCTCAGCAATGATGCCCAATTGATTTTGAAAAACAACCACGAATCCCTTGTCTACGCCAACAATATGCTCACTGCCCTGGAAAACCTGAAAGTGAGAAAAGATGCCCTGGAACAATTTGCCGCCAATCTGAAACTGCAGCAAAAGAACATAACTGAAACCGGAGAAAAGGAAGCAACGGAGCTGTTAACAAAGAATTTTGGTGAGCTGCTTTCCAACCCGCAGGACCCCAGTAATTACCCTGAAATCAGGCGGTCCCTTTACCGGATCCTGGACCTCAATGAGATGGCTATTCTCCGAAAAAATGAAACGGCAAAAAAAACGGCCGACCAGGCCAAATTGGTGCTTACCATCATTTTTACGATCCTCACCCTGATTGCATTCACCTTTATCTTCAATCTTCCCGGGATTATTTCCAGTCCAATCAGGAGCCTTTCGGAGGGTATTGCAGAAATTGCCAATAAGAATTACAGTAAACGCATCTATCTGAAGCAAAGTGATGAGTTTGGAGACCTGGCAAATGCATTCAATATAATGGCCGGAAAATTATATGAATATGAAAGCAGCAACCTGGCCCAGATCAAATTTGAAAAAAGCCGCATCGAGACTATTATCAATCAGATGAGAGACGGAATTATCGGACTTGACGACAAGAACAATATCCTGTTTTTGAATGCAGTGGCCGAAAAACTACTGGGGATCAGGGAATCTGATATCCTGTCCAAATACGCTCCGGATGTGGCCCTGAAAAACGATCTGATGCGTACTTTGCTCCAGGAACAGGAGGAGAAAACCGAACTCAAGATTTTTGCCGATAATAAGGAAAGCTATTTTATTAAAGACATCCTGAATGTGACCAATAATAACCAGGCCATCGGTAAAGTGATCGTCTTAAGAAACATAACGCCCTTTCATGAACTCAATGAGGCAAAAACCAATTTCATTGCAACGGTGAGCCATGAACTGAAGACCCCCATTTCTTCCATCAAGATGAGCGCCCAGCTGTTGAACGACGAAAGAATCGGCCCCCTCAATAACGAACAAAAGGAACTGTCCAACAGTATCCAGGATGATGCGGAAAGGCTGCTGAAAATAACCGGGGAATTGCTGAACATGACCCAGGTTGAAACGGGAAATATCCAACTTAAACTACAAAATACGGCCCCTGAGGTAATTGTAGAACAGGCTGTTCAGGCCGTGTTGTTTCAGGCCCAGCACAGGAATATCCGTTTGACAAAGCACCTGGAGCATCATCTCCCCCTGGTACATTGTGATGCCGAAAAAACCATTTGGGTACTGATCAATTTTTTAACCAATGCCATTAAATTCTCCCCTGAAAAGATGGAAGTGGAAATCCATGTTTACCAAAAGGGGGATTCGGTGGATTTCCTGGTCAGGGATTATGGCAGGGGCATCGAAGGGAAATACCTGCCCAGGATATTCGACCGCTATTTCAAGGTTCCAGGCAGCCAGGAAAGATCAGGTACAGGGCTTGGACTGGCCATCTCCAGGGAATTTATTGAAGCCCAGGGCGGAACCATCTGGGTTCAGAGTGAACCGGGGGAAGGCAGCAGTTTCGGTTTCGCCTTTAAAAAATCGGAGGCGTGATCCAAATAAATCATATTGTTATTCAATGATTTATAAGGGAACTTTGTATTATATTTAATAATGATAACTTTGTATCATTAAATCAAGCGATGAATAGCTTTAGGTGTCTGCTGCTTATGTTTGTTTACTGGCCGGCGATTGTTTTTTCACAGGATAGCAGTGCTCAAAGGCATGCTTTTCCCAGGGAAGAAAGTCATTTGCCCCTCAACAAATTCCCGGAGGATTCAACCTTTGCGATCCTGTTTAATATCAGCGATCAATTCTATACGGCCAATGATCCCAAGATAAACAGGTTTTTGAGCAAATATGGCTATGCAAAGCCACAGGCAATACCCGTGGGAATCAATATTGAACTTGCAGCCGTTCCACAGAACAGTAAGATGCTCTATAGCCTCAATGCCAGTACCGTTGTTTCCAAACAGGATATTGCGGAATCCTATTTTATTGCCGGCTTTTTCAGAAAACTTATTGACAAGAGCTCATTCTGGGTATTGGCCGGATCCGGCATCGGCACTCATGGGAGCAGGATTGTACTTAATGGAAATTTACCGCCCTCCTTTGACAGTCTGGCCAATCAATACCACCGCTTATTATCACTCAGGCGCCGGGGTTTATTAATTGAACCTGCCCTTCGACTCTATTGGTACCCGCTGCAGCTGCACAAATTACAGCTTGGTATATTTGCCCATGCAGGCTATGACTTTTCCTTTAACACCCCCTGGCGACTGGGCTATTTTAGCCAGAATGGTCAGTTCACCTCTTTTAACAGAATCAGAAAATCCTCTAATGTTCAGACTGTCCAGGAATACGGATGGGTGTTGAGCAATGGCCTGAGCTTCTGTTTTAAATTTGACTAGTCAGGCCATTGCTTCATCCCCTCTTCTCTCTGAGGTGACAACTGATTTTTCTGCTTATTTTCCCGAACGCCTTGCCCTGGCCTCCCCTGCCCTGATGTTAGCATGGGGATCCTTATAAAATTCCTCCTTGCATTCCTTTGAACAGAATCCATATACTTTTCCATCAACCATGGCGGTATCTTCAATGCCGGCAGTCAAAGGCATATAACACCCCAGGTCAAGGTCCAGGGCAAATTTAACATGACTGAAATCCCTGCCCGGCAACCTGGAGGTTTTGGAGGAATAAGCCGGTTTTTCGGGTTGTTTGTTGGGTGCATGGCAGGATGCCAGTAAAAGGGCGGCCAGAACCGGCCATAATTTTAAGTGCTCCATACGCGTGGTATCGATTCCTGGATGGTAAAATAAAGTGATCAAATGTCTAATAGGCGCGGACAAACCGGAAATACTCAAAATGCCACAGTCACATGCATCATGGCCTTGAGTTTCAATTTTGTCTGTCCGCCCGCAAAGTCCTGGGCAACCGGTAGTTGCGCATTACATCCGATGCCCCATTTTTTCAGGCTGTATTCAATACCGGCTATCAGCGTGGTGACATGGCTGCCGGTAAATTCGACCCTTTTATTGTGTAATACATTTCCAGCCACTGATTCATAACCAATGCCGCCATTGGGAGAAACTGCATTCTTTTTGACTGGAATCCGGTAGTATGCAATGAGATTTTCTGATAACACATTCCCATACTTATAATTGCTTCCATTAATCGTATTGATTTTGTAATTCAGGGAATTAGTCAATCCAAATTTTCCGATTTTGAGACTATACGTCCCGTTTAACAGGAAATCCAGGCTTCCGGTGCCCAGCTGGGCATTGATGTCTGCCACCGTGGTGCTTGAATCACTAACCTGTACGTTAAAAGAGCCGGTTGGTGCCTTCAGGCCGCCTCCCAGCCAGAGTTGCTGGTCCAGCAACCGGTGGTTTTTTAATGGTTTCAGCCACCTGAATACCTGGTATTGCCCGATCACAGTGATATCACCCAGTCCGGCAGGCCTGCTGATGCCATCATCATCAACCTGCTTATTCTGATAGTACGGCACAAAAGCGAGGATTTGTATTTTTTCGCCTACCCGGAATCCGCCCCACAATTCGATGGCATTGTAGTAGTTGTTGCTGTGCTGCGTTGGATCACTGAACAGCTGGGTGTGGTATTGCGCATAATGGTACCGGATTCCAATAAAATGGTGCTGGAAATCAGGCATGACCCCCATGTACAGATTCCCGCCCCCGCATCCGCAGATAGGGCATGCCTGCAGGGTGTTAAATAAAGAAAAGAGGGCAATGAATATTAGTATGATTTGTTTTTTCATGATTGTATACTTAAAAATAAGAGACAGATGGCCTTGCTTGAAGAGCAAAGCATATCATAGCTGGGCAAGGATTTCCTGCCGGTTGCTTACAGGGAACTCAGATTTTTCCGGGGGGATGGAAAATAGGGGATAAAACGGAATTACAGGGATTCTCAGCAAACTCAGGCCACAAAACGGAAACGGCATAACCTCTTAGGGCCGGCATTTCACTGCCTTGGAGGCAGAAAAGCGTTTGATACTCATTTTTATCGGGGAGGGAATTTGATTTTCCCGGTGCTTCTTCCTTTTGCAGCTGCTTTTTTAGAAAACACTTGCCATGACAGCAGGAGGCCGGTTTATTGCGGTTCTCGCACAAACTAGCGGCTATATACCGGTTGTTTAATTGAAAATCAAGCAGCACGATGAATTTGCTGAAGCTGGTGCAGGCAACAACCAGTAACAGAAAGAGAGATGCCGCTTTGAGCCACATGGGATTGAAACTTAGATACAGTTGGTTACCCGACAAATGTAAATACAAAATGACTTAAGCCACAAATTTTATTTTCCAACGCCACAAAATACAGCATTACCTCTAGGTTGCCATCCATGAATTTTATACATTGCTGTTTTCATCGGAAAATCTTGAAATGCCCTTTTATGACAAAACCCAAAGCCTTTCTTTTTGACCTGAATGGCACCATGATTGATGACATGCAGTATCATATCAGGGCCTGGTCCGATTTACTGAACAACGACCTGCATGCCGGGCTCAGTTATGAGCAAGTCAAAGCCCAAATGTATGGCAGTAACGATGAATTACTCATACGGGTCTTTGGCAAAGGGCATTTTACCCAAAAGCAAATGAGAGAACTCTCACTTGAAAAAGAGAGAAGATACCAGCAGGCATTCCTTCCGGAACTTAAGCTCATAGCCGGGCTTGAAGAATTTCTGAATATGGCAGCGGAAAAAAACATCCAAATGGCAATTGGTTCGGCTGCCCTTCGGCTCAATATTGACTTTGTGCTGGATAACCTGCCCATTCGCCATTTTTTTCAGGCAATAGTAAGCGCCTCCGACGTACAGGTAAGCAAACCGCATCCGGAAACCTACCTGCGGGCAGCCGGACTCCTGAAGGTTGATCCGTCTTCCTGTATGGTATTTGAGGATGCCCCCAAGGGGGTAGAATCTGCGGCCAATGCCGGCATGCAATCCATCGTACTTACCACCATGCATGGCCGGGAGGATTTTACCAGCTACCCTAACATTCTCAGCTTCATTGAAAACTATCATTACCCCGGATTGCAGGCCTTGTTCTGATGGAGCAGCTGTTAAGAGGGCGGTATATTATGTCTTAGAGCAGGGACTCATACAGGACTTCCACCGGATGCAGGGCCTTTCGTCCCGTTCCATCCTTAATCTGATGGCGGCAACTGGTTCCCGGTGCCGCAATAATCACGTCCTGCCCCAGCTTTCTGACCGCAGGCAGCAATACCAGTTCCCCGATTTTCATGGACAATTCAAAATGCTCCTTTTCAAAGCCAAAGGAACCTGCCATTCCGCAGCATCCGGAGGGAATAATTTCTACCGAATAATTCTCCGGCAGCGACAGCATCTTTACCGCCGGGGCCAGAGATGACAACGCTTTTTGCTGGCAGTGCCCGTGTAGTTTAATAAGTCTTTTTTCCCTGGTAAACCGGGAAGGGGAAATATGGCCCTTTTCTATTTCAGAAGCAATGAATTCGTCGATCATAAAAACGTTCTTTGCCAGTGAACGGGCAGATTCCAGCAGGGCGTCATCCGCCAGATCCAGGTATTCATCCCTGAATGTCAAAATAGCCGAGGGTTCGATGCCGATCAGTGGTGTTTCTGGACTGATCAGGGGACTGAGCAGGCTTATGTTCCTGTTGGCAATTGATTTGGCTTTCCTGATTAAGCCTTTTGATAACCAGGCCCTCCCGCTTTCCTCATGGGCCGGTATCAGCACTTCATAGCCCAGTTTTTCCAGTAACAAGATGGCTTTGATGCCCGCAGGGGTATCATTGTAGTTGGTAAACTCATCGCAAAATAAATAGACCTTTCTGGCGTGGCCGGAGCCATTGCCTTGCTTTTTAGGATGCTGATTTTTATGCCAGGCCAAAAGTGTCTGGGAATGCATCAAAGGCATGGAACGCTTTACGGAAAAGCCGGATAATTTCTTAACCCATGTACTGATCACGGGGGCCTTCATCAAGAAATTATACGCCCAGGGAGCCTTGGACCCGATGCGGGCCGACCACGCAAAATTTGCGATGAGCCTTGATCGGAAAGGAACGCCGTTGGCATCGTAATAATGCTGCAGGAACTCAGCTTTCAATTTGGCCACATCCACATTGGAGGGGCATTCTGATTTACAGCCTTTGCAGCTCAGGCAAAGATCCATAATCTCATAGATCTCCTTATGATTGAACCGGTTGGTCTGGCTGGAATGGGTGAGAAACTCCCGCAGAATATTGGCGCGGGCACGGGTTGTGTCCTTTTCGTTTCTGGTTGCCATAAAGGAAGGGCACATAGTACCCCCGGACAGATGGGTCTTCCTGCAATCTCCGGATCCATTGCACTGTTCGGCATGCTGAAGCACATCCTGATCATGGAACCGAAATATCGTCTGAAAGGCTGGGGTCCGCTGGCCGGGAGTATAGCGCAGCATGCTGTCCATGGGGGGAGTGTCAACAATCTTATGGGGATTGAAGATTTGCTGTGGATCCCAGCTATGTTTTATTTGCCTGAGCAACTCGTAATTACGGGGCCCTATCATCAGGGGGATGAATTCTCCCCTCAAACGACCGTCACCATGTTCTCCGCTCAGGGAACCCTGGTATTTTTTAACCAATGCGGCAATCTCTTCGGCAATTTTCCTGAACAGACGGTTTCCTTCAATGGTCTTCAGGTTAAGGATGGGCCGAAGATGGATTTCCCCGCTTCCGGCATGGGCATAATGTACCGAAAACAGGTTGTGCTTTTTCAATATGACATTGAAATCCCGAATATAGGCAGGAAGGTCCAACACATCAACAGCCGTGTCTTCTATAACCGGCACTGCCTTTTCATCCCCAGGCAGATTGCTGAGTAATCCCAAACCGGCTTTTCGGAGAGACCATATTTTCTTGCTGTCTTCCCCGAAAAGCAGGGGGAAATAATACCCTAAACCATGGGCTTTCATCTTTTCTTCCACCTGTTTTGCCATTTCGGCAATGTCCTCCCTCCGGTTCCTGGCAAACTCAATGACCAATATGGCCCCGGGATCGCCTTTGACAAAAAAACGGTTTTTACGCTGCTCTATATTGTCTTTGGTGCATTCCAGGATAAAATGATCAATCAGTTCACTGGCACTGGGGTGGAATTCCATGGCAATAAGATTTGCCCTGAGGGCCTCGTCCACTGAATGGAAATGCACGCAGAGCAGTCCCACTTCGGGGGGAGGAAGGGGTACCAGGTTGAGTTTGATCTCCGTCAGGATCGCCAGAGTGCCTTCGGAACCGGCTATAAGTTGGCAAAAATTGAAATCAGGCCCTCCGGCACAAAAGGGAGCCGTCTCCACCAGGAGGTCTACAGCATAACCGGTATTCCTTCTTTCCACTGATTTTTTAGGAAATTCCTTTCTTATCTCCTGCTGGTTTTCATGGTTTCCCAGCAGGCTTCGTAGGGTTCGATAGATATTGCCCTCCAGATTGGGTTGTTCGCACTTGTCATGAAATTCATCCAAATTCACGGATTTGAAGGTAGCCTCAGACCCGTCGCTTAAAATGGCCCGGACTTCCAGCAGATGTTCCCTGGTGCTGCGGTAAACCACCGAATTGGAGCCACAGGAATTATTGCCCACCATTCCACCTATCATCGCTCGGTTGGCCGTGGAGGTTTCCGGTCCAAAGAACAGGCCAAAAGGTTTCAGGTACATGTTCAGCTCATCGCGAATGACACCCGGCTGAACCCTTACCCATTTTTCCTGCTCATTGAGTTCCACAATACCGGTAAAATGCTTTGACATGTCCAGGATGATCCCGTTTCCTACCACCTGCCCTGCCAGGGAAGTGCCGGCTGTCCTGGGGATTAGGCAGGTGCCTTCCAGGCGGGCAAATTCGATCAGTCTTTTCAGGTCCCGCTGGGAGGCAGGAATGGCTACTGCCAGCGGCATTTCCCGATAGGCGGAAGCATCTGTCGCATACAAAATGCGCATGGCCTGATCAAAGTGTAAATCCCCGTCCAGTTGGGCGGCAAGCCGCCTGAGCTTTTCATTCATGTCAAAAATTTCCTGTTTTGGCAGTTTTGGCCGCAAAATTAAGTTCTTTTTTCACCAACGGGAGGGTATTTCAGGTATTTCAGATCCAGCCACGGACGAGTCCATTACCCCCCGGGGGAGTCAAAGGGCACAAAATGCAATAAGAGCCTGTTGCAAAGCGCCTTGCATGGCGGAAAACAAAAGGTTGTCCACATTAAGACAACAAAAAACACATCCCGTCCTACATTCCAATAAATGTTGTTAATTTGTTGTGAAGAAATGGAGGATGCCCGGCATGCCCAGGATGCTACAATGCAAATCAAATCCGGCTCTTGGCATTTCAAACCGTAACCTTATTTAGAAACACTTCACCTATGCAAGAAGTCCTGCACTTATTATGGAAATTATTAATTGCATTTCAGGTAGTGCTGGTATTCTATTTGCTTCAACCCTTTTTACTCATCCTGATATTAGCCCTTCGTAAGATGGTTGGGCTGGATCTCAAGAAGGAACCCGAATCGCTGCCTGTCAAGCAATTTCAGTTTGGTATTGTAATCACGGCCCACCAGGAAACCTTATTTATTCCCCCCATTGTTGATTCGCTACTCAAACAAAGTTACCCGCATTTCAACGTGTATGTCATTGCCGATGACTGTGACATCAGTAACCTGCATTATGAGGATCCCAGGATCCATATTCTGAAACCTCCCGAAGCATTTAATACAAACAGCAAATCCATTGCATTCGGGGTTAATCATTTCAGGGATTCCGACGAAATCCTGGTAATTTTTGACCCGGACAACCTGGTACATCCAAAATTTCTGGAAACACTGAACGTCTATTATAACAAGGGATACAAGGCGGTGCAGGGCAACCTCTATTCCAAGAACATCCAGGGTACTTATGCCAAAATTGATACCGTCGGGGTCGTATTTAACAGTTTCATGGAAAGGGATGCCCGCTCAGCCCTTGGCCTGTCGGTATCACTTTGGGGTTGTGGTGTATCCGTGGATGTAAACATCTACCGGAAAATTGCCTACGATAACCGCAGTCTCATGGGCGGATTTGATAAGAGAATGCAGTCGGAAATCGTAAAAAATATCCCTGTTACCGGATATGCGAAGGATGCCATTGTGTACGATGAAAAAGTGATCGATGCAAAGAATTTTGAAAAACAGCGCATCCGTTGGATCAATTCCTATTTCAGGTTCCTGGGTGAATCCTTAAATCTGCTGGTTACCGGGCTGAGGCGAAGGAATCTTAACCTGATCTATTTTGGCATAAACCTGGTCCGCCCACCGTATTTCATCCTTATCCTGCTTGCCCTGTTTTTTTTGGACCTCAATTTCTACTTCAGCCCCCTGCTCCTGAAAATATGGCTGGTGGCCCTGATTATCTTCTTTTCATCACTCATTGGCATTATTTGCGCCAGATCAGTACATAAATCAGTCACCAAAGCCATATGGTACATGCCTTTTTTCTTTCTGCTGCAGATTAAGTCCTTTCTCAGGCTTAATGCCAACAAGAAGTCCATCCTTAAAACCGGGCATTCTGAAGTGATTTATATTGACGAGATTCTGAAAAATGAGCCCAGTTAAGCAATTTGTTTTCTCCGCAGTGGCATCGGTAGACATTGGCTGGCTCAAGAGAAACTCGCCGCTGGAAGTCCTCATTCCCTATCATCACCTGGTCTGTGATGAATACCTGCCCCATATCAGGCCATTGTATGCCTATAAGAATACCAGGCAGTTTGAACAGGATCTGGACTTCCTGCTGAAGCATTTCAATCCGGTTAGCCTGACAGAACTCATCGACCACCAGGCAAAAAAAATCCCTTTGCCGCAAAAGAGCTTCCTGATTACTTTTGATGATGGTCTCCGGCAGGCATACCAGGTGGCTGCCCCGATATTACAACGTAAAGGCATTCCAGCTGCTTTTTTTGTTAATCCGGCATTTGTCGATAACAAAACACTGTTCTATGATTTCAAAAAAGGGCTGATACTGGATAAGCTTTCCGGAATGACCCTGAAAAAAAACCTCCGGGAGGCACTGAAAAGCCTATTTCCGGATGCAAAGGAACCATTCAGCCCGCAGGCCGCTGTCCGGTCCATCCATTATCTCAACCAAAGCCTGGCGGACTCGGTGGGAGAACTGCTCGACATTGATTTTGCGGCATTCTCAGCCAAATACAGGCCCTTTATGACCAGCGATGAAATCAGGGATCTTATTTCCAAAGGTTTCCAGATAGGATCCCACAGTATGGATCATCCCTTATATGCACTGATTCCACCCGATGAACAGCTCAGGCAGACCCTGGAATCAACCCAATGGGTCAACCGTCATTTTCAACCCGGTTATAAAGCCTTTGCCTTTCCCCATACTGACCAGGGGGTATCACATGGTTTTTTCAACCAGGTGGAAGCCGGAACCAAATCAGGGCTGGACCTGCTGCTGGGAAATAGGACTGCCATGTTGGAAAACCACCCCGGTGTCCTGCATCGCTTCATCGGTGAAAATCCGTCTGTTTCAGCAGAGAGGATGACAAAGGCTGTCCTGATGTACAGTATTTTGCGGAAGGCTTGGGGGAACTCCTATGTAAAGAGAGGGCAATAGGTTCACAATCTTGTCTGAAGGATTTTTACCTGGTCGTTTTTCCAGCTTTCAAAATCACCCTCCAAAATATGGGCACGGGCCTGTGTCATGAGATGAAGGTAAAATGCGAGATTGTGTACGCTGGCAATTGTCAGGCCCAGTATTTCCCGGGATTTTACCAGATGGCGCAGGTAGGCCTTGCTGTAGAAATGGCTGGGTTCGCTGTCAATGCCATCATCAATCGGGGTAAAATCCTTTTCCCATTTCTTATTATCTATGTTAATAATCCCTTTGGACGTAAAAAGCATGGCATTCCGGCCGTTCCTGGTTGGCATGACACAATCAAACATATCCACACCCAGCGATATGCATTCCAGCAGGTTGACGGGAGTACCCACCCCCATCAGGTAGCGTGGTCTGTCGGCAGGCAGGTTCTCACAGCATAAGGCGCACATTTCATATAACAAGTCATCCGGCTCTCCCACGCTTAGTCCGCCGATGGCATGTCCGGCAGCCTGCCTGGAGGATACGTACTGGCAGGATTCCCTTCGAAGGTCTGCATAGGTACTGCCCTGTACAATCGGAAATAGATGCTGGTCATACCCATACAGGGGGGTGGACTGATCCATCTGCAGGAAACATCTGTCCAGCCAGCGGTGGGTCAGTAACATCGAAGACCGGGCGTATTGATAATCACTGGGATAAGGAGGGCATTCATCAAAAGCCATGATAATATCCGCACCAATTACCCTTTGGATGTCTATGACCTTTTCGGGGGAAAATAAGTGACGGGACCCGTCAATATGGGATTGAAACAAGACACCCTGTTCGGTAATCTTTCGGGTACCGGACAGGGAAAAAACCTGGTAGCCTCCGCTGTCGGTCAGGATGGGACGGTCCCACCCGTTAAAGCGATGAAGTCCACCCGCAGCCTGAAGCACTTCCAGCCCCGGACGCAGGTAGAGGTGGTAGGTATTTCCCAATATAATCTGGGCCTGTACATCTTCCTTCAATTGTTGCTGGCTAACGGCTTTCACGGTTCCGGCCGTTCCTACGGGCATAAATACAGGCGTAAGGATCTGTCCGTGGTCAGTCTGTATCTTACCAGCCCTTGCCTTGGATAGTTTGTCGGTACCAGCTATTTCAAATTTCAGCCCTGCCATGCGATTTCATTAATAACCTGCAAATATAAAGCAGCCGGCGGCAAATCAATTTATTTGAACTTGTAGATAGCAATAATCACCCAAATCAACAGTTCTCCTTATTTTCGCAACTTGGTTTGGTACCCTTTGTGTTTAAACCTGGAGATAGTTATGGAGAAATTTTACCCGCATTTACAAAACATCCTTTTTACTCTTTTTTGCCTGGTGACACTCACTCAGCTGTTTTATTACGGATGGTTCTTCCGGCGGCTCGCATTTTTCCGGCCACCGGTGAAGGTGAAAAACCAGCAGCATCCGGTGAGCGTAATCATCTGCGCGCGGGATGAGGCAGCCAAACTGGCAACGAACCTGCCCGGTTCCCTGGTTCAGAATTATCCTTCCACCCACGAGGTAATTGTAGTAAACCATAACAGCCAGGATGACACGCGTTACCTGCTGGATGAGTTCAAAAAGACTTTCAAAGGGCTGCACATTGTCAATCTGACCCAGGAAGCCATCGGCATTCCGGGTAAAAAATACCCCCTCTCGATGGGCATCAAGGAAGCCGTTCATGAAATTCTGCTGCTCACCGATGCTGATTGCGTGCCGGCGAGCGAATACTGGATCCAGAAAATGCAGGATGGTTATGACGAAAAAACAGAAATTGTACTTGGATACGGTGCATACAACAAGAAGCCGGGGTTTCTCAATAAACTCATCCGCTTTGAGACCTTTCATGCCGCGCTTCAGTACCTTTCCTTCGCCCTGGCCGGGGTTCCCTATATGGGAGTCGGCAGAAATCTTTCCTACAAAAAGGATCTGTTCCTGCGCAACAAAGGATTCTCTTCCATCAACCATATCCCGGGAGGCGATGATGATCTGTTCATAAATATGGTTGCCACAGCCCAAAATACCAGGATAGTCATTGATCCGGACGCCTTTACGCTCTCCGAACCAAAAAAGAATTTCAGCGACTGGATGCGGCAAAAGGCCAGGCATTATACCACCGGAAAGTACTATAAGGCCAAAAACAGGTTTCTGCTGACCCTTTATGCTGTTACCCACTTCTTTTTTTATCCGCTCTTTATTGCCAGCCTTTTCCTGTTTGACTGGAAAATAGTGCTGCTGATTTTTTTGACGCGTTTCACCATCCAGGCTCTTATTTACTATAAGGCCATGGAAAAACTACATGAAAAGGACCTGTTCCCCTGGTGGTGGCTCCTGGATATCTGGATGATACTTTATTATATCATTTTTTTACCCTCAACATGGAAGAAACCCCGGCCAAACTGGCAATAATCACCCGCTTTTTTGAGGATTTCAGCCCTTCCCAGCTTGAAAAGCTAGGGGCACTTGAGCCGTTGTACCGGGAATGGAACGAAAAGATCAATGTGATTTCCAGAAAAGATATAGACAGTCTTTACGAAAAGCACGTTCTGCATTCCTTAAGCATCGCCGCTGCCTTTGATTTTACCGGTGGTTCCCAGGTAATTGACATCGGAACAGGCGGCGGATTTCCGGGGATTCCGCTGGCGATCTTTTTTCCGGAAGTGCATTTTCACCTGGTGGACAGCATTGGCAAGAAACTAAAGGTGGTAGATGCCATTGCCAGCGAACTGGGGCTCACCAACGTCAGCACCATGCATACCCGGGCCGAAGACATAAAAAACCGGAAATTTGACGTGGCTGTTTCCAGGGCGGTAGCCCCCCTGAAGGATTTGTGGACCTGGTCCAAACCCTTGCTGCACAAAAATCCCAGAAAGCAAATGCCCCAGGCCCCGCCCACGGGTGAAACCCTGCCCAGGGCGGCCGGTCTCATCTGCCTGAAAGGGGGCGATTTGCATCAGGAAATTGCCGATTCCGGGTGCAGGCCAAGAATGATAGAAATACAGGACATATTCCCCCTACCCTATTACCAGGGTAAATTTATGCTGCAGGTCCTGCCATTATAAGGATTTTACCTTAATCAGATATTACCTGAAAATGGTATTTATTATTAGGTTAAATGATTAGACCTTTGCTTTATGGAAATATCGGTATGTATTGTAGATGACAATAAAGATATCCGTTCTGCCCTGGAGCAGATAATCCTGATGACCGAAGGCTATCATCTGGCTGGCAGTTTTTCCAATGCCCAGGAGGCCCTGTTGAAAATTCCGATGGTAAAGCCGGATGTGGTGCTGATGGATATCAACCTGGGCGTGGGTGAAAGCGGCATCGATTGCGTGGCACAAATAAAACCCCTGCACCCGGAAATACTCTTCATGATGTGCACGGTATATGAAGAGGACGAAAAAATCTTTGAGGCCCTCTCCGCCGGTGCCAGCGGTTATATCCTAAAAAAGACAGCCCCCCTCCAACTGCTGGAAGCAATCAATGAATTGTACCATGGCGGGGCCCCCATGAGCAGCCAGATTGCCCGCAAAGTAGTGAGTGCCTTTCAGAAGCGGAATGGCGCCGTGGCTGAACCTTTATCGGATCTTCAACAGGAGACAAAGCATCTTAAAGTGCTATCCAACCGGGAAAATGAAATCCTGCTGTTGCTGGCCAAAGGCCTGCTCTACAAGGAAATCGCCTCCCTGGTTTTTATCAGCCAGGAAACGGTACGTAAACACGTTTATCATATTTACGAAAAACTGCATGTTAATAACCGGGTAGAGGCCGTAAACAGGCTATATGGACGGCCCTGACATTTTAGAATACTTTACATATTACATAATTATAAACTGCATCCTAAAATACCACTAAAGTGGTATTGCCTGCCTGCATCCGGAAATCTAACTTTAATCCATTGAAGAAGATCTTGCCGTTATGCCCTGTGCAACGGGGCATCCAATTCATATTCATTGACCATAACCTTGTCGGCTTGAAAAAAAGCCATCCTCCGGGATGGCTTTACTTTTTTTACCAAACAGTGCAATCACCAGTTCAGCTCAAGTCTGTTATTTTTTCTGTCCACATCTGCCATCCGAAGACTCGGATCAATTTCTATTATTTTCAGGTCGGTCAACCTGTGGTTGATGGTAAAGGTAAAAGTGGGGTCGGTCCATTTCCAGGGTGCTGTGACCTGGCGGGGAACCGAGGGGTCCTCCACCGGCTTTTCGCCAAACATAAGGTACTGCGGTATATAAACGATTTCCCTGCTGCTGTCCTTAAATTGCATCTGAACATCGATGGGCATGGGTACCTTACCAATCATTTTTAATCGGATCCTGGTTTTCCCGTTTTCTTCCCAAAGACTGTCAATGCCGTAATCAATGGTTTTGGTGCCATTTACCCAGAATTCCTTATACCAGTCCAATTTCAAACCGCTCACCTTTTCGGCGACCCTGAAAAAATCACTGGCATTGGGATGCTTGAACCTCCAAAGTTTGTAATACTGCAGCAATATCCTGTCCCTGACCTGGGCCCCGGTAATATAGCCAAGCTGTTCCAGGAATACAGCGCCTTTGGAATAGGAGGACAAGGAATAGGAAAAATTATAATTGTAATGGTCCGCGTGGGTAGTCAGCGGTTCCTCCTTTCCACTTTTGACCAGGCTGTAATACCCGGCATAATTGTCAGCCTGGGCAAAGCCCTGATGATCGCCAAGGAAAGCCGATACCCTGGCCGCACTGTACTGGGTAAACCCTTCATCCATCCATGGGTACAAAGACTCATTGGTGCCCAGCATCCCCTGGTACCAGCTGTGCATCCATTCATGGATGGCCGCCCCGGGTCCAACGATGAGGGTGGCCATGGGATATTCCATGCCCCCGTCTCCCCCGTGAACAAAGGAATACTGGCGATACGGGTAGGGGCCAAAGGTCCTTTCAATAAAGGGCAGTGCCTTTTGGGCCATATCCAGAAGACCTTCCCATTCCTTGGCATTGGGAGCGGTCGCCTTGTAAAGAACATGTACGGTCAGGCTGTCCCTTAGTTTGCGGGAGACATGCCTGAATTCAGGATCGGCTGCCCACATAAAATCATGTACGTTGGGGGCAACGAAACGCCAGGTGAGTTTTTCCCCTGCAGGCCTGTTAACCACGGATCCCGGAGCTTCATAACCGTACCCGATCTGGCCGGCATTTTGGAGATATCCGGTTCCTCCCAGGATGTATTTTTTGTCAATGGTAATGTTTACCTGAAAATCCCCCCAAACCCCGTAAAATTCCCTGGCCACATAGGGAGTGGGATGCCATCCCTCATAGTCGTATTCGCAAATTTTCGGATACCACTGGCTCATGGAATACCTGACCTTTGTGGAAGGGTTGTCCCTGCCGGATCGTCTGATCTGCAGGGGGACCTGGGCTTCAAAATCCAGGTCAAAAACAACTTTCGACCTGGGCAGTATGGGTTTGTCCAGATCGACCACCAGGATGGTTTCTTCAACCCTGAATTGCTGAGGCCGCCCGTTCATCTTGAGAGCATGTATTTTTTGGTAGCCCTCTTCTTCGGGTTTGAGATTTAAGATCCTGTCACGGATTCTCTGGTCCCAGTCCACCTGGTCATTCCCGTTCTTGTCTGTACGGAGCACCAGGCTGCCCTGCCTGCGGCTGCGCATATCCATCATAGATCCCGGCTGAAAGGCATTCCAGTATAAATGGTAATAAACCCTTTTGAGCGTATCGGGGGAATTATTCCAGTATTCCAGTTTTTGCTTTCCGGTGAAGCGGTTGGTTTCCACATTCATGTCTATATCCATCAGATATTTTACCCGTTGCTGCCAGCGGTCGGGCTGACCGGCCGCAGTCTGGCAGAGAAGCAGGAACAATAGCGCCAAATGGAACATTGTTTTCATACACATGACTTGATTTAAGGAGTAAATTTCGATAATTACCGGCTAAGCAAAAAACAAAATAGTCCAGCCCTTCCCCCCTGCGGGCTGGGGCGCTGACCATTTCAGCAGGCAGGCGGGTTTCTCAGAGGGTAATGCTGTCCTTGAGCAACTGCCCCATTTCATTGAACAAAAGATATTTTTTCTGCAAATCTGACTTTGATACCAGCAGGCGGTATTGAATCTTATCCCCCGGCAGCTCTATTCTAACTACCGACTTGACCGGCCATTCTGCATACTTGCTTTTACCAATGCCGTCCTTTACCCCGTCGGGCAGTTCATCCTCGCTGATCGGCCTTTCGGTGCTCTGCCAGGCACCTTTGGAATTGAAGCGTGCTTCGTATTGCAGGTTATTCATTTCGAAGCTGGCGGCAAATACGGTTATTTTGTCTTTCCAGGTGACTTGGGCAGCGTCCGGGTATTTGGTTTTCAGGGCTTCAGTAACCTCTGCCGGTATTTTCCGAATCTGGGCAACACCCAGCTGCCATCCTAAAAACAGAAATGCACAGGTGAGGGTGAGGGTTAAGCATTTTTTCATGGTCGTTTTCAATTTTTGGGCAAATATAATCTGCCACCCTGCTAAAAAAATCTATACAAAACCTTAAAGTTCACTCCCTTCCTCCCAGGACAACAACAATCTCCCCTTTCACTGTTTTTCCCTTAAAATATTCAATCACCTCAGATAGCGTGCCACGACGGTTCTCCTCATACATTTTGGTCAGTTCACGGCTTACGCAGCAGGGCCGTTCACCCCCCAGGTAAACCATGAATTCTTCGAGCGTTTTGACAAGCCGCAGGGGGGATTCATAAAATACCATGGTCCGTTCTTCGGTTGCCAGCTTTTTCATCAGGGTCTGCCTGCCTTTCTTCAGCGGCAGGAAACCCTCAAAACAAAACCGGTTCATCGGAAGCCCGCTGTTAACAAGGGCTGGCACAAATGCCGTCGCCCCGGGGAGGCATTCCACGCGGACCCCTACTTTAATGCATTCCCTGATCAGCAAAAAAGCCGGATCCGAAACGCCCGGCGTGCCGGCATCCGTGAGAAGGGCCATTGTTTTGCCCTGCATCAGCTGATCGGTCAGGTGGTGCAGCACCTTATATTCATTATGCTGGTGGTAGGGAGAAAGGGCCTTGATGATCTGGTAATGATTCAGCAGCCTCACAGAGGTGCGCGTGTCCTCGGCCAGAATCAGATCAACTTTCTTTAATACCTCCAGGGCACGAAAAGTAATATCCTGCAGGTTACCAATGGGTGTGGGAACAATATAAAGCATGGGGAAAAGTTAGGAACAATCATGAATCCTCCGGGCTGGCCGGTCCCGGTTTGCAATGGGCATCTGCTGCCCAACCAGGAGCCGGTAGGGGAAAACCACTTCCCTGATTTACTGGACAGATACCTCGAAATATTCCATCACCGGGTTGGCGAGCAGCTTTTTACTGGCTTCTTCTGCCAACAACCGGGCCTGCTCTGCGGATTCTGCCTCTACCTGCAGGGTAATATTCTTGCCCACCCTTACATCTCCCACCGATTGCAGGCCCAGGTTCCGTAATCCGCTCATTACCGCTTTTCCCTGGGGATCCAATAATTCTTTAAGGGGCATCACTTTTACCTGTACCGAAAATGTCATGTCGTTTTGTTTTTGAAGGCCAAAGATAGTATAATGTAAAGGAGGAAGGCCAGCGGAACGGCAAGCCATTTCAAAAATAGGGCAGCCAGTATTGTCAGCGCAGCCAGCAGGATTTTGGGCAGGTTGCTTTTCAGGGAAAAGTCCCTGAATTTGAGCGCCATGATGGGAAGGTTACTCACCATCAGATAGCTCAGGCAGGCAATTAAGCCATATAACACCCATTTATTGAGCATCAGGCCAATGAGGAGGCCATTATTGGAGTTCCAGTAGATCAGGGGCAGGGATGCAACAAACAATCCAACAGCCGGGGTAGGCACGCCCCGGAAGCCATATTGCTGGGTATCATCCAGGTTAAATTTGGCAAGCCTGAAAGCCGAGGCACAGGGTATTACCAGGGCAGGCATCAGCGCCCACCATGAAACGTCCAGCCCGTCTTCCTGGCGCATATAACTGAGTCGCAGAAACTGGTACATGATCATACCCGGGGCCACACCGAAACTGACCACATCGGCCAGCGAATCCAGCTGTTTGCCCAATGGGGAAGCCACTTTGAACATCCGGGCCACAAAGCCATCCAGAAAATCAACCAAACCGGCCAGTCCTATAAACAGGGAAGCAAACCACAGTCTTTCCGGCATGGCTACAAATTGAACCCCCTCTGCACCCTCCATGACCGTCAGTCCGTTCTGCAGGGTGAAAATGACTGCCAGGCAACCAAAAAACAAATTAAGCAGTGTAAACAGGTTAGGGATTTGCTTCATGTAAATAAGTGATTTGAAAATGGAAAGTACAGCTAATTTATATTTGAATTCGTTTGCAGACGGTTAAAAATATTATTTCTTCATTACCCGTTCGATGTCCTCGGCGGTTATGGGAATCTGGCTCATCAGGTCCTTATTTCCAGTTCGGGTAATCCACACATTGTTTTCTATGCGTATTCCCATTTGCTCTTCCTGGATATAAATTCCGGGTTCCACGGTCAATACCATGCCGGCCCTGAGGGGTTCGGTGCGTGTTCCCAGGTCATGCACGTCAATGCCAAGATGATGGGAAATCCCATGGTATAAATAACGTGTATAAGCCGGGCTTTCAGGGGACTGGTTGCTGATGTCCGACTTGGTCAATAGCCCGATTCCCAGGAAGACCTTGGTGGCTTCGAGGCCGACCATTTTATGGTATTCATTCATAATAACCCCAGGCTTTAAAAGGCTCTTGGCATAATTATGCAAATGCAGGCATGCATTGTAGACCTGTTTTTGTCTTTTGGTAAACCGGCCATTTACCGGAACGGTCCGGGTCAGGTCGGCGCAATAGCCTCCGTATTCCGCCCCAAAGTCCATTAATAATAATTCGCCGTCCGCACAAACCTGGTTATTGGAAACATAATGAAGGGTCCTTGCCCGGTCACCGCTGGCGATGATGCTGTTATAGGCCGGCCCCGTGGCCCGCTGCCGCAGAAAGGAATGCCAGATTTCAGCTTCCACTTCGTATTCCATGACTCCGGGACGGATGAATTTGAGCAGGCGCTCAAAGGTCGAGGCCGTAATATCCACCGCCTGCTGCAATACCTCCACTTCCATGGGGGTTTTAACCGAGCGAAGCTGTTTGAGAATGGGTGCAGCCCGGTGATAGGCATGCAGGGGATATCTTTTCTTCATTTCCTCAATAAAACGGTACTCCCTTGTCTGGATCAGACTGGATTTACGGTCATTTTCATTGGAATCCAGGTATATATTACCTACCAGATGTATCCAAACCTGGAGCTGCGCGTCCAGGGCATCGAGCCAAACAATGGTGGAAATGCCTGAGATCCTGGAAGCCTCCTCAGACCGAAGCCTGGTGCCATCCCATTTCTCTTTGAGTTCATTGGGTCTGACAACCACCAGGACCTCCCTGTATTTGGGGTCGGGATGGCCGGGAAATAATATCAGCATGCTGTCTTCCTGGGTAATGCCCGTGAGCCAGAACAGGTCACTGTTTTGTTTAAAAGTGTAAATGGCATCCCCATTGCTGGGCACCTCATCGTTGCTCACAAAAATGGCCAGGGAATCAGGTATCATTTCTTTGACAAAACGTTGCCGGTTCTTAATGAATATTCCTGGATTGAGGGGCAGATATTTCATGGTGGTGGAATTGGGGGGTGATAAGATGTAAAAATACTAAAATGATTCGCTTGATCGGTCTTTAAGCGGATAAAGCCGTTGATAAATCCGCGGGCAGGGTGCACCGGGACAAAAAGGCCACAACGCAGGTTTAGTTTTCATTCACCAAACGAAATCCTTCCGTGGATTTCCTTTTTAACTAACGATCGTTAGTTAAATATATTCAATTAAAAAGGGTACTTCGTTAGTATTTTTTCAATTTAGGCGGATTTAGCAGCCTTGTTTTAGATAAATTTAAATTTTACCTTTGAAACTTAAACAACCGATTGCCTGCTATGCCTATACCTGCTGTTACCATCCCAAAATACCATTTGGTCAGGCTTGGTCTGCGAACCGCCGAAAATATCCATTATCAGTTGAGCCCGGAGGAACTGGTTCAATATGCCCTTCAACGGGGGGAAGGTTCCTTAAGTGATACGGGCGCCCTGGTCATCCAAACCGGGGCATTTACCGGACGCAGCCCCAAGGACAAATACCTGGTGAAGGATGCCGGTACGGCCGGCAATGTAAACTGGAACGAATTTAATATTCCCATCGAAGAGAAGTTTTTTGACGTCATCCGCCAGAAAATGGTGGATTACCTCAACCATCTGCCCGATATATGGGTCAGGGATTGTTATGCGTGCGCTGATCCCGCCTTCAGGATGGGCATCCGTGTTATTACCGAAACACCTGCCATGAACCTATTCGCCCACAACATGTTCCTGCGGCCTTGTGAGGAAGAATTGGAAGGGTTTACCCCCCAATGGCATGTCATTGCGGCGCCGGGTCTGAAATTACAACCTTCAGAATGCGGAACCAGGCAATCCAATGCGGCCCTAATATCGTTCACCCATAAAATGATCCTGATTGCCGGCACCGGTTATACCGGGGAAATCAAGAAAGGAATTTTTACGGTACTTAACTATATCATGCCCATGCAGAACCATGTTTTAAGCATGCATTGTTCCGCAAACATGGGCAAAAAAGGAGATACAGCGATATTTTTCGGCTTAAGCGGAACCGGCAAAACAACCCTGAGCGCGGACCCAAACCGAAAACTGATTGGGGATGATGAACATGGGTGGAACGATGATGGCATTTTCAATTTTGAAGGGGGATGCTATGCCAAGTGCATCAACCTCCGGGAGGAAAAGGAACCCGAAATATATCATGCCGTAAAACCGGGTGCCCTGGTGGAAAACGTCTGCTTTTTTCCAGGAACCGACCGGATCAACTTTGACAACGGCTCGATCACTGAAAATACCAGGGTCTCTTATCCATTGTATTACATCAGCAATGCGCTGGAACAATCCGTCGGGAACATTCCAAAGAATGTTTTCTTCCTGACCTGTGATGCCTACGGTGTGCTGCCACCGATTTCCCGGCTGACACCAGGACAGGCCATGTACCAGTTTATTTCCGGTTATACGGCGAAGGTAGCCGGAACCGAAACCGGGATTACAGAACCCAAGTCTACTTTCAGCGCCTGCTTTGGGGCTCCTTTTCTGCCCTTACATCCAGGCAGGTATGCCCAGATGCTGGGAAGCAGATTGAGGGAAAACCAGGTTAAGGTATGGCTGATTAATACAGGATGGACCAAGGGTCCCTACCTGGTGGGAAGCAGAATCAGTCTTACGCATACCCGGGCCATGATCAGCGCGGCCCTGGAAGGCAGGCTTGATGAGGTGGACTACCAGATTCATCCCGTTTTTGGCTTTGCTTTTCCAAAAAGCTGTCCCGGGGTTCCTGACCAGTTACTGGATCCGGAAAAAACCTGGGCCGATCCGGAGGCTTACCACAGGCAGGAGGCGGTCCTGGCCAGGCAATTCATGGAGAATTTCAAAAAATACGCCGGGGGGCTGGATCCGGAAATCCTGTCCTCGGGTCCAAAACTTTAAAATAATTTGTAAAAAAATGTATTATTTTAAAAATAAAACCTGATATTGGCATCCAAATTAAAACTGCTTTAACGAAGTCTCTAACATTGTTTGCCAAAATAAACTCCATCAAATCATATTGATGGAGTTTTTATTTGCGGGGATGCCACGAAATTTATGGCTGTTTCAGGCGTTATGTAAGCCAATTACCCAAAAAAAGCCAACATATGAATACTGTGTGGATGCTGCTGCTGATGATGCTGAACTGCCTTCCTTCCAGGGATAAGAACAATCTAATAGATTGGGATCCCTCCCGGAGGCTAGTTTGGGAGGATTTCCAGGCTTCCGCCGACGACCGGTCAGCCAACGCTGCGCTTACCAGCACCACCCTTAAATTTTCCTATTCCTACCGTGAGGGGAAGCTTACCTGTCATATTCTTTGTCAATTCGATAAATCCAGGTCCTGGGGAAGGGTCAGAAACCCATATATTCTTTCCCATGAACAGGGTCATTTTGACATCGCAGAAATCAATGCCAGGAAATTCAACCAATCCCTCAAACAATACAGGATCGGGGAACTGTCCTCCCTTCCCGGAGACCTCAACGGCATGTATGAAAAAGCCATGAATCAATTAAAACAGCAACAGGAAAGCTACGACAGGGAGACCCGAAACTCTTTGGATACGGCGGGTCAGGAGAAATGGCTCCGGAAGATTTCAGATCAGCTAAGGGAACTGGAAGCTTTTGCCGGCTATCATTAAAACAGCCCGTAGAGCTGTGCATCAATTTTTGTGATTATTTCGCCCAGGTGTTCTTCGTTTTCGGCAAATTTGTTTTTATCAATATTGACTACCAGCAGAGGGCCCTCCTTATAACTGTCAATCCATTTGTTATAGTAATCATTGAGACGCTTGAGATAGTCAAGCCTGATATTCTCTTCGTATTCCCGGCCTCGTTTCTGAATCTGGGCCACCAGCGTTGGAACGGAAGCCTGCAGGTAAATAAGCAGGTCCGGGGGTTGTACCATCCGCTTGAGGGTCTGAAAAAACTGGAAGTAATTATTATAATCCCTTTTGTTCATCAGCCCCATTTCATGAAGGTTGGGAGCAAAAATGTGGGCATCTTCGTAAATGGTCCGGTCCTGCACCACCGTTTCAGTTCCTGTCTGGATTTCCAGCAACTGGTTCAGGCGGCTGTTCAGAAAGAAAACCTGCAGATTAAAACTCCAACGCGGCATGTCTTCATAAAAATCATTGAGGTAGGGGTTATGGTCAACATCCTCAAATTGCGGAATCCAGCGATAGTGTTTGCTCAGCAATTCTGTAAGGGTCGTCTTGCCCGCACCAATATTTCCCGCTACTGCAATGTGCTTGGGTTTCTTACTTTTTGACATGCCTAAATGTAAAATCTAAATTTTAATATATAAAATCTAAAATAGACTTTTGGTGGTAAGAATCCCGATTTTTGCGATTTCTGCCTAATAGTATTTCAGCCCTATGGCATCTCTAACCAGCTGCAGGGTGGCTTTTGCACTGGTCCTGGCTTTGGCGGCCCCCTGTTCCATAACCATCCTCATATATTTCTCATCAGCCCGTATGGATTCGGTTTTTTGCCTGATGGGTGTAATGAATCGGACCATGTCCTCGGCCAGCTGCTTTTTCAGGTCCCCATACCGAATGGTACAGGCATTGTAATCAGCTTCAAATTTGTCGACTACCGCCGGTTCACTGACAATTCTAAGCAGGGTATACAGACCCTCAATATAATCCGGTTTGGGGGAATGGGGCACAACCGGGCCGCTGTCTGTTGTGGCCCGCATGATCTTTTTTCGGATGGCATCATCTTCATCAGCCAGGTAGAGCGTATTCATCTGGTTTTCACTCTTGCTCATCTTGCCTTTTCCATCCAGGCTCATAATCTTAATAAGGTCCTCACCATAATTAAAGGCATAGGGCATGGGGAAAATCTCGCCATACCGGTGATTGAAACGCTCGGCAAAATTCCGGGTCATTTCAATATGCTGTTCCTGGTCCTTGCCAACCGGGACTTTCACCGCCCGGTGGATCAGGATGTCGGCAGACTGCAGTACCGGATAGGTGAGTAATCCGGCATTGACATTGTCAGGGTTCTGACGCACCTTATCCTTGAAAGTAGTCGTCTTGTCCAGTTCCCCCTTGTAGGCCAGCATATTCAGATACAGGTATAATTCAGCAATTTCAGGCACATCACTTTGAATATACAGCACACATTGATCAGGATCCAGCCCGCTGCCGATCAGTTCGGAGAGCAATCGAATGACATTGGCGGGTAATTCCCTGGTATCCGGGTGGGTAGTGAGGCTATGCCAATCGACAATACAATAAAAACAATTGAATTCCCGCTGCATATTGACCCAATTGCGAATGGCCCCGAAATAATTACCCAGGTGTACAAAACCGGTTGGCCGGATGCCGCTTAATACTATTTCCTTTTTCTGGTTCATAAAGAGGGCGAAGATAGGAAAAGTCAGTAGAGCAGCGGAGGGGCTGCCCGTTTTTTTGGGGTTCTCCCTATGGAAAAATCCCCGCTCTCCGGGGGCGACCGGTAAGCGCTGACCATTTATACAAATCCCGTGAAAAGTAGGACTTATTCCTTTATTTTTGTTTATTAACCATTTATTATGGAAGTCAATGACGCATTGGTAGATAATTTGTCCAACCTTGCCCGTCTGAAATTCGAGCCATCGGAAAGGGCTGAGATCCTGAGGGACCTTCAGGGAATGATTTCCTTTGTGGACAAACTCAACGAACTCCGCACCGAAGGGGTGGAACCACTGATGCATATGAGCGGAAGGCTCAATATATTAAGGGAGGATATCCCGGGAGGATCCGTTAGCCGTGAGGAGGCCCTCGGAAATGCCCCTCAGTCGGATGGTTCCTTTTTCAGGGTACCCAAAGTGATCTCTAACCCCTCCAAATAAGAAAATAACAGATAAGGAACCTTCCACCCAATACAAGCAGACACTATGACCAATTCAATAATAAAGCTGGAGGACTTGCGCAAGAGTTACTTTATGGGTAAACAGGCCCTTCCTGTACTCAAGGGTATTACGCTGAATATAAACAAAAACGAATATGTAGCCCTGATGGGTCCTTCCGGTTCCGGAAAAAGTACCCTCATGAATATTCTGGGATGCCTGGACTCGCCTACAGAAGGCACCTATATCCTCAACGGCCAGGATGTCAGTAAGATGATCGATGACGACCTGGCTGAAGTGAGAAACAAAGAAATTGGATTTGTTTTTCAGCAGTTTAACCTGCTTCCCCGCCTTACCGCCCTGGAAAATGTGGCGCTTCCCCTTGTTTATGCGGGTGTTCCAAAGAAACAGCGTCTGGAAATGGCCATGCAGGTTTTGGAGAAAGTAAGCCTGACCGACAGAAGCCATCATAAACCCAACGAATTATCGGGAGGGCAGTGTCAGCGTGTGGCCATAGCCAGGGCACTGATTAACAATCCTTCCCTGATCCTGGCCGATGAACCCACCGGAAACCTGGACTCCAAGACATCGGTAGAGATCATGGATATATTCAATGCCATTCAGGCAGCTGGAAATACGGTTGTGCTGGTCACCCATGAAGAAGACATTGCCAACTATGCGCACCGGGTCGTTCGACTCCGGGATGGCCTGATCGAAAGCGACCGGAAAAATGTGGCCATGGCCATGTAAGCCCGCTTTTTTTGCACATTTTATTATATGGAGCCAACGAACAATTGGCTCCTTTTTTTATTCTATATTTTTACAATTCCTACTTTAAATAGAATAGATGGCTTTTAAAATATATACCAAAACCGGAGATAAGGGAAAAACCAGTCTGATTGGGGGAACCAAGGTCCCCAAGAGCCATTTGCGGATAGAATCCTATGGAACCGTCGATGAATTGAATTCCTTTATTGGCCTGCTGGGGGATTCCTTCCCCGATCCCCATAGTCTTAGCGTGCTGCGCGAAATCCAGGATCGGTTGTTTACCATTGGGTCCTCCCTGGCCTGCGATCCCGACAAGGAGCCTGCCATGAAGATTCCCGACCTGTTGGAAACTGATGTCCAATTACTTGAAAATGAAATAGATAGAATGAACGAGGTCCTTCCGGTCATGAAATCGTTTATCCTGCCCGGGGGGCATGCCTCGGTTTCCACTGCCCATATTGCCCGCTGTGTATGCAGAAGGGCCGAAAGGGTTTGTGTACACCTGCAGCAAAATGAACTCTTCGTAGAACCCTTGGTGATAAAATACCTCAACCGGCTCAGTGATTATCTGTTTGTGCTGGCCAGATATGCCGGGCACCTCCTGCAAGTTGGCGAGATTCCCTGGAAACCAAGGGTTTAGATTCTAATTTTTAGCCAGCGGGGTTGTTCAGACTATTTTTCCATCCTTCATATGGAATATCCGGTCGCTCATCCTGGCCAGTTCCTCATTGTGCGTTACAATCAGAAAAGTCTGGCTGAAGCGGTTCCTGAGCTCAAAAAAAAGTTCATGTAAATCCCTGGCATGTGCCGAATCGAGATTTCCGGTAGGCTCGTCCGCAAACACGATATCCGGGTCATTGATAAGGGCCCTGGCGACCGCCACCCTTTGCTGTTCCCCTCCTGAGAGGGCATTGGGCTTGTGCTCCAGTCTGTCACCCACGCCCAGGGTCTGCAGGAGCCCCCTGGCCTTTTCCATGACTTCCTTTTTTTTGCTGCCGGCAATCCAGGCGGGAATACAAACATTTTCCAAGGCTGTGAATTCAGGCAGGAGATGATGGAACTGGAAAACGAAGCCGATATGGCGGTTTCGGAAGGCGGCCAGCGATTTACCCTTAAGTTCAGTAACTTTCTTCCCTTTCAGCAGGATTTCTCCACTGGCGGGTGCGTCCAGGGTCCCCAGGATATGGAGCAGGGTGCTTTTTCCGGAGCCGGACGGCCCGGCAATACTGACTATTTCACCCTTTGCAATGTCTACATCCACCCCTTTGAGGACCCACAAATCACCATAATACTTATGAATACCCCTGGCTGTAAGCATACTATACAAATTGAACATGGAACTCTGATACTACAAACCTACAGGTTCACGTTGGAATATCAGTTGACAAAATGGTAAAAATTGGGAATCTGTTTATCCCCCTTTATAACAATTGATTTGGAGTTTTCATTTTAAAAATTACTTTTGCGGAAAATTAATAAGTGGCAAGGGGTTGAAATGGGGGGTGCCGGTTGCATCCAGCGGGCATACTTTCAGCCATATTTCATATATTTTCAGATAATTAAAACAAGGAAACGATGTTCTGGACACTTGAATTAGCGAGCTATTTGGAAGATGCTCCCTGGCCGGCTACCAAAGACGAGCTGATCGATTACGCCATTCGTTCCGGAGCCCCGATTGAGGTAGTGGAAAACCTCCAGGAGCTGGAGGATGAGGGTGGAGAAATATATGAAGGCATCGATGATATCTGGCCGGATTATCCCTCCCAGGAAGACTTCTTTTTTAACGAGGACGAATACTAGATTTCAGTTTCCAAATGAACGCGGCTGTCTTCATGCGCAAAGACAGTTATATTACTTAAAAAAAAGGTGTGCCCTCTCATGGAGGAGGCACACCTTTCTATTTTGGTATGATCGTAAAATGCAATATATAACCCGTCGGGCTATTTTTCCATTTGGGAAATAACAGCTTCAGTTACTCCGGTAAGGGAAAACCCTCCGTCATGAAAGAGATTCTGCATGGTGACAAAGCGGGTTAGGTCACTAAAGAGGGTGGCGCAATAAGCGGCACAGGCCTCCGAACTGGCATTACCCAGCGGGCTCATCTTTTCTGCATAATTCATAAATCCGTCAAAACCCTTCACTCCGCTTCCGGCTGTGGTACGAACCGGTGATTGGGACACGGTATTGATTCGAACATGTTTATTGAGCCCATAGTAATACCCAAAACTCCTGGTAATGCTTTCCAGCAGGGCCTTGGCATCCGCCATTTCATTGTAATTCGGGAAAACACGCTGTGCCGCAATATAGGTAAGGGCTACCACACTGCCCCACTCATTGATCGCATCCAGCTTATAGGCGGTGGCCAGTAAACGGTGGAGGCTGGTGGCGGAAATATCCAGGGTCTTTTGGTTGAAGCCATAGTCAATTTCAGTGTAGGATTTTCCTTTTCGCATATTCACACTCATGCCGATGGAATGGAGAATAAAGTCAACTCCGCCCCCAAAATGTTCCATAGACTTTGTCAATAGGTTCAGCATGTCTTCGTTGCTGGTGACGTCACAGGGAATAACGGGCGCACCCACCAGGGAGGCGAGTTTATTGATTTCTCCCATCCTTAGGGCAACCGGTGCATTTGTCAATACCAGACTGGCACCTTCTTCATGGCATTTCAGCGCTGTCTTCCAGGCGATGGATTTATCATCCAGTGCACCGAATATGATTCCCTTTTTTCCTTTCAACAGGTTATAAGACATACGTTAACTTTTTGTTTTATGGCCGTAAAAATAAGAACTTATTTTATTGCAACGGGGAATAAATGGGATATAGTGAAGGTTACCAGAAAAGTATATATAAAAATGAACAAAAGGATGATCGTCAGGTAAGCCAGCAAACCTGTTGCTGATTGGCGGGGCTGAAATTTTTGTCTCAGGAATTGATCGAACTTAGCTACCACTATCAGGGAAAGGAGGACCAGTAATCCTACGAGCAGGGAGGTCAGCTTTAGGTGGGTCATCTCAAGGGGGGGCTTTAATTCATCACCATTTCCCGGGCATTTTCCAGGGCGGCCGCAGTGGGTTTCTCACCGCCGAGCATCTTGGCAATTGCCGTAATTCGCTCCTCGGCTGCCAGTAACCGGATCTTGGTGGTAATGGCGCCACCCGTAACCTCCTTGTAAACATAATAGTGAGCGTTGGCTTTTCCCGCTATCTGCGGCTGGTGGGTAATACATATAACCTGGCGGCGGGCGGACAGCCCTTTCAAAATGATACCTACCTGCCTGGCTGCCTCCCCTGAAATTCCGGAATCAATTTCATCAAAGATCAGGGTGGGCAAATCAATGGACTGCGCAACCAGTGACTTGATACAAAGCATAAGCCTGCTTAATTCCCCCCCGGAAGCCACTTTCCTGATGGGTTCAAACCGGTTGCTCTTATTGGCGTCAAACAGAAATTCTATGGAATCCTTTCCCGTAATGCCCAATTCCACTTCCCTGATCTGTACTTTAAGACGGGCATTGGGCATCCCTACCTGTTTAAGCAGCTTGTTGACCCTTTCTTCCAGCGGTGCGGCCTGAAGATGTCTTCTCCCGGATATGGCTGCAGCCAGGCGACCGGCCTGGAGCTCCAGATCTGCTGAAAGTTTATCAGCTGCCAGGATTTGTTCGTCCACACTTAATACAGCCTGTAATTTGGCTTCCAGCAGGTTTCGAATCCCGATGAGTTCATTGGTGGTTTTAACCCCGTGCTTTTTAAGCAATTTGTATCCATGGGAAATCTTTTGATTAATTTCCTCTATGCGAACAGGGTCATACTGCACTTGGTCATTCATGCGCTCCACTTCACCGGCAATATCCTGCAATTCAATCTGGGCAGACTGCAGTCTCTGCAGCAGGGAGGGCAGCCCGGCATGATAGCTGGAGAATGGCTGCAGTTTATTCAAAGAAATTTTCAGCTGCTGGACCAGTGGCTGTTCGCCTTCTTTCAAATCGAAGTACACTTTGTTTAAGGCGCTTTTTATGCCTTCCGCATGATTGAGCAATTTAAGCTCCGCCTCCAGGTTTTCCAGTTCGTTTTCCCCTAATTGGGCATCCTGTAGTTCATCGAAGAGGAATTTATTATAATCATATTCCTTTTCAAGGGCCAATTTTTGCGCCTGAAGTGCCGCCCGTTCCCTTCTTGCCTTACTGAGGTTCATAAATAGCCTTGCATACTCGCTGAGTTCATTTCCATGGCCGGATAGCGCATCCAGGACTTCCATTTGAAAATCGGATTTCCCCAGAGCCAGGGTGTCAAATTGCCTGTGCAGGTCCACCAGCAATGAACTCAGTTCCCTGAGCTGCTCCAAATTCACCGGTGTATCATTTACAAATGCCCTTGATTTTCCATTGGTACTAATTTCCCGCCGGATAACCAGTTCATCGTCTGCATCCAGGTCATTTGATTTCAAAAATTCAATCACCCCCTTGCTGCTCCCAGCGTCAAACTTACCCTCTATGAAGCATTTTTTATCGCTGTTTAGCAAGGCGGACGTATCTGCGCGGTCACCCAAAATCAGGGATAGCGCTCCCATAAGGATGGACTTGCCAGCACCCGTTTCCCCGGTAATCACATTGAGGTTTCCGGAAAAATCAATCAGGATCTCCTCAATGATCGCATAATTTATGATGTGCAACTGTTTGAGCATAATTAACAGAAGTGCCAAATTAGGAAATTAGCCAATTACCGAATCGAAAAAATTCCCACATTCTATTCATTTTCACACCTGGAAATCCCTGCCTTGGCTTTTTGATCCAGGGAGTTCTTGTAATCATGGTTTTTCAATGAAATACACTTTTTAAAATAAACGATTGCATTGGATTTCTGGCCCTTTGATTCATAAATATAGCCAATCTGGAGGGCTGCCCTGGCAGCAAAATACCGGCTGCTCTGTGAACCGGCCTGCAAGGTAGTGAGATAGGCGGTGATGGCGTCCTGCTTTCTGCCTGAATCATCATAAATCCGGCCAAGCCAGTAAGTAAATTCCAGTTTATCTTCCGGGGCCGCAAAATCACGGATGCTCCTGCCCTCCAACAGCTGAAGGGCCTCCTGGTGATACCCGCCGTCATTGAGCAGACGGGCCTTAAGCAAGAGCCTGTTTGGCCAGGTTCCACGCGAAGCTTCTTCCTGGGCCTGCTTGTCGGCTTCCGCCTCTGTCCCTCCCCTCTTTAGAATCAGGGCACGGTAGGCAAGCGCATTTTCCATATCCCCTTTCAGGTAATAAAACCAGCTCAGTTTTTGAAGGACATCTTTCACATAAAACCGGCCCTTGAACTGCCTGATAAAACGCTTCAGGTAAAAATCAGCATCCCCGTCCAGGTGATTGAGGGCCGCATACCCCATTTCCATGTCCCAGACAGGCATATCCAGGTAAAGGGGGGCGTCATTTTTTTGGGTCAGTACCTTTTTGGCATAAGCTGAATGCTGTCCGTTGATGCCCAGGTTTGCAGCCAGGTAGGTAAATAGATGGTTATTGACCACATCCAGCTTGTTGCCAGACAGGTAATCAAACACTTCTTCCTTCCTGTTTGCTATGTAGAACTTAAGGTAGAGATAATAAAAAAGGGCCTCGTCGTGGTATAGCCCTGCCATGTCATCCCCGGGTTCCAGAAACTGGCCCAACTGCTGCATACCCTCGCGGATACTTCCTTTGATCCCCAAGAGGCTGCTAAGCCATTTGTACCCTTCTGGAATGGTTCCTGCAACTACCTGCATGGATCCGTTTAGCATGGCATTGGGGGAAAAGGATGGAAACTTATGCTGGTTTTCCCTGCCCTGGATGAATGATCTTCTGAATTCCCAACCGGCGTCCCAGTTATGACCGAACTTTATTTTTACCGCCGCCCACTGAAAATGGATGACAGATTTGGTAAACAGGTAAAAGGGGGAGGAATCCGGGCCCAGGCTCATCAGGGATAATCGCTTCTCCTCATTTTCCTCCCTTTGTTTGTAGACTTCCGGGTCCTCATTAAAGAAAAGCTCAAAAAAGTCGATGTAATTTTCCAGAAAATAGGGAATGAGGTTGTCTGGATGGGCCTTCTTTTCCAAAGCGAGGATCTGCTGGCCAGATGGGAGTTTAAGCCGTATGATTTCTCCATAGGCCTGACGGCAGGCTGCATTAAAATCAAAAACTTTAGCCGCCTGGCCGGATATTGGGAAACATGGTAGCAGCAGCAGTGCCAGCAGATAGGGGTAACTGTTAAATTTGAACCTTTGCATATGTATATAGCCGGAACAAAAATAGGTTAAGTTAAGCGTTTGAATCATCGGAGCCCCTCTGGTGGCGGTCTTCCCCCAAGTCGGAGTAATGGGAAACTGCCAGTTTCCCGGTGGATAAAGAACCTGCCTGCAGGGTAGCTTCAACAAAAAAGGATACTTGTCCAAAGTATCCTTTTAAAAAATTCATGACAGCCCGGCTGAAACATCCAGACGGGTAAAGGCTATTTTACCTCTACCGCATCATTGAGGTCATTGTCCACCAGAATGCGCCCGCAGTTTTCGCAAACAATTATCTTCTTGCGTTGCTTGATCTCACTTTGCCTCTGAGGGGGGATGGCATTAAAACAACCTCCGCACGCATCACGCACCACCGGAACGACAGCCAGGCCATTGCGGTAATTTTTGCGGATACGATCGTATGAATGAAGTAAACGGGGTTCCACTTTCTCCCTGGCATCGGCAGAAAGCTTATTGAAATGTTTTTCCTCTTTTTCGGTTGTAGCGATGATTTTGTCCAACTCGTCCTTCTTATTTTTCAGCACACCTTCCTTGGTAGTAATGTTCTTTTTTGCGCGTTCCAGCAAAACCACCTTCTCTGCGATCTCCTCGTTGGTATCCTTTATATGCTTTTCAGCCAGCTTCACTTCCAGCTGCTGCATTTCAAGTTCCTTGTTAATGGCTTCAAATTCCCGGCTGTTTTTTACATTCTGGGATTGCTTTTCATATTTTTTGATCAGAGCATCTGCTTCCTTGATGACTTCCTTTTTCTGGTTGATGAATTCCTGAATGCCGTTGATTTCTTCCTCAATCCTGGTCTGGCGGGCATGCAGACCTGTAATCTCATCTTCCAGATCGGAAACCTCCATTGGCAATTCGCCCTTGAGTATTTTATATTCGTCTAACTTGGATTCAATTTTTTGCAGGGTAACCAGCGAACTGAGTTTTTCCTCCACTGAATATTCTTTTACGTTGGACATATTAAAATTTAAAATTTGACGATTTAATACCCTACTATATTGACTCCCAAAAGCATCTATACAAACCCTCCCCTTTTTCCGGACTGCCCCCGAACTCTTTTTGGTTCAGGAAAAGTAATGCACCGGGTTGGTTTTCACCGTTGATTTTAGGACGGCAAAGGTAGGGAATTTTTCCTGCAAAATCCTACAAAGTAGGTCACTGGTAAATTGCTCACTTTCAAAATGGCCTATATCGGCCATCACCAGGGAATTGCCGGCACAGAAAAACTCATGGTATTTCAGATCGGCAGTTATAAAAAAATCGGCTGAAGCAGCTAAAGCATTGTAAATGAGAAAACTACCAGTACCCCCGCAAAGGGCCACCTTCCGAACGGGGCGTCCAAGCAAAGGGGTATGCCTGATCAGGGACAGGTTGAATGTGCGCTTAATTTTCTCCAGGAAGGCGCTTTCGTCCATGGGCATTTCCAGCTCACCCACCATACCTGACCCAATACCAGAGGCGCTGTTGGACAGTTCCACAATATCGTAAGCGACTTCCTCATAGGGGTGAGTTTTTATAAGTGATTGAATAACTGCATCTTGCAGATAAGCCGGGAAGATAACCTCCAGTTTGGCCTCCGGTTCATGATGTGTTTGCCCCAAATGGCCCACGAATGGATTTGCCCCGGCTCCTGCCTGGAAGGTACCTGTTCCCTCGTTGCTGAAGCTTACCTCGGAGTAATGTCCAATTCTTCCGGCGCCGGCCTGGAATAGGGCCTTTCGAACCGTTTCCAGAAAAGCATGGGGAACAAAAGTATATAACTTGCGGAAGGCAGATTTTTTGGGAAGCAATATGCGCCGGTTGGTCAAACCCAGCCGGTCAGCCATTTCGCCATTTACCCCCCCTTCCACATTGTCAAGATTGGTATGAATGGCATAGAGGGCGATATCGGATTTGATGGCCAGAATCAATGCTTTTTCCACATCGTTTTGACCGGTAATCCTTTTTAGTCCCCTGAAAATCAGCGGATGGTGGGAAACGATGAGATTGCATTTTTTTTGGGCAGCCTCCCGTACCACCGCTTCGGTTACATCCAGGCTTACCAGGACTCCGGTGGTCGACCAGTTCCGGTCTCCTGCAATCAATCCCGCATTGTCATAATCCTCCTGGTAACTCAGCGGGGCCAGCGCTTCCAGCTCCCTGATAATCTGTGAAATTTCCATCGCCTAAAGATAAGAAAGGGGAGTCAAATGCCAGTGGGGCCGAAGGCCTGGTGCTTTAACCGGCCCCAAAAAAAATACCCCCCGGAAATCCAGGGGGAATTAACAACTAAAAACAAACTATGATGCCCGGGTAAAACAGGAAACTAATCCGGCTTTTTACCGTCCAGGAATGTATTGATGGTACTGATTTCGGTGTGGTTGTTTTCGTCGGTCTTTACTTCGTAGTTACTGTAAAAATTCTCAACGTTGGAGATGGTATTGTATAATTCCAAATTACGGCGGATGTAAGCCGGCACGGTTTCAAACTCATTGTTGGGATCGGCACCATTGATGTTGAATGACAGGTTTCGCAACTTGTTTATTCTTTCAGATGCCCGGCGTTTCTGTTCTTCCGCTTCGTCCTGCAGCGCAGGTGCCTCAGCTGGTGGTTCCGCCATCACAACAGGTTGTGGAGGTTGTTGGGCCCTAGGCTCATCCGCCGCTGGAATATCATCTTTAAATACCAATTGCATATCGGCGGAAGGTTCTTCTTCCTTAGACGGATTAACAACAGTGGTACTTAAGATCGGTTCCTTCACCGGTAAGTGTTCCGGTATGGATTCTTTTTGTGAAATCGGTTCTTCTGCATAAATATTGGAAGGCCTGGCAAGATACCCACCGGAAACCGAAGCTGACGGGGAATTCTTTTCTGCCTTTTGCTCTGACCTGGTTTCCTCCTTGCGGTAGGCAGGCTCTTGCGAAAGTACCCATTCTATCTTCTGTTCCATTTCCTTTTTTTCCACAGGCATTTCCACGCTGCTTTTCTGGGCCGGTTCTGAAGCCATGGCAATCAGGGGCATCATCTCCTGCGACGCTGCCTGCATTTCGACCCTTGCCGGCTGGGTTTCCCGAAAGTCATTTTCAGCTTCCCTATGCACAGGTTCAGCCGCCTTGGGCATTTCCGCAGCAGGGGCCAGGAAAACGGGTTTGCTTTCTGGCAAATCTGCCTCAGGCGCGGTTCCCAGCGTCATGATGATTTTCTCTTCCTTCCTGGTATCAGGTTTGGAAGGCTGGAATTTAGCAAAGGGGTCCCGGTGTTCAAAGCCAGTGGCAATCAGGGTGATGCCAATTTTCGGACCCAGGGTATTATCATAACCAAGTCCCAAAATGACATCCGTATGTTCCCCGGCCCGGGTAAGCAGGTAATTCTGAATAATTTCAACCTCGTCCATGGTGAATTCATGGTCTCCTTCGGAGGAGTTGATATTAATCAAAATCCATTGTGCTCCGCGAATATCGTTATCATTAAGGAGCGGAGAATTTAACGCCTCCTCTATGGCCCTCTGGGCCCTGTTCTCCCCTTCCGTGGCCGCGCTGCCCAGGATCGCTACCCCTCCATTGCGCATGACCGTGCATACATCCGCGAAGTCAACGTTGATCTGCCCTGTACTGTTGATGACATCTGTAATACATTTTGCAGCCGTCGCAAGCACATTGTCTGCCCTTGAAAATGCTTCCTTCATTTTCAAATTGCCAAACTGGTGCCTAAGTTTATCATTGCTGATTACCAGCAGGGTATCCACATATTGTTTCATGACCCTGATTCCTTCTTCGGCCTGCAGCTGCCTTTTCTTGCCTTCATAGGAGAACGGGGTGGTTACAATACCGACCGTAAGGATACCCAGGTCCTTGCATATCTTGGAAATAATGGGCGCTCCGCCAGTACCTGTTCCGCCGCCCATACCCGCGGTGATGAAAGCCATTTTCGTGTTGACCTCCAGTATCTGTTTAATTTCTTCGAGGCTTTCTTCTGTGGCCTGCCGCCCGATATCGGGATTGGCCCCGGCTCCCAGGCCCTGGGTCAAATGCGGCCCGAGCTGTACTTTGTTGGGAACATTGCTCTGCGCTATGGCCTGCGCATCCGTATTGCAGATAATGAAATTAACCCCATCGATGTTTTGGTTGAACATATGGTTAACCGCATTGCTGCCGCCACCACCTACACCAATTACTTTGATGATAGATGATTTTTCCTTTGGTAGATCAAAATGAATCATAGTCTTAATATTTGCTTCTTTCACTCCTACCGGTAATCCCCGGAAAAAGAGAACAGAAGCGATTTAGAAATAGAACGGGTTAGTATCATACAAAAAGTCAGCCGGGATTTTTTTACCTGCTTTATAAGGCATGGTCTTCCTCTTCCTTAAAGAGGTCAATGATGCCATCTTTGAATTTACCCCAGAAATCCTTTACCCCTTTCCGGTTGCGCATTTTGACCTCCTGTAACACTTCCTCGGTTTCCAGGACTTCCTCCACCACTTCGTTTTTCCGGAGGTTTTCTGGAATATCGACTTTAACATGCGTCTGTTCGAACTGTTTGCGGTTATGCTCGTAGTCACTGTAACCCTTCAGAATCAAACCAATACAGGTTGAATAGGTGGGTTTTGCCAGCTCTTCAATATGCCCGGCTGTCAGATGTTCGGTCGGATAACCAATCCGTGCATTCAGGCTGGTCACATATTCTGTAAGTTGTATAAGGTGCTTTAGCTGTGAGCCCCCTCCGGTTAACACGATACCGCCATTGAGCATTTTATGATCAAGCCCAACCTGCTTGAGATGATAGGTAACAAAATCCATGATCTCGCTCATCCTGGCCTGAATAATATTGGCCAGGTTTTTCACACTGATTTCTTTGGCAGGCATGCCTCTCAGGCCTGGAATGGTAATAAAGGCATTGGTCTTTGCCTCATTTGACAATGCCGAACCAAACTGGACTTTCATCTGCTCTGCCTGTGTCTTGAGCACCCCAAGCCCTGTTTTAATATCATTGGTGATATTTTCACCGCCAAATGGTATGACGGCGGTATGTTTGAGAATCCCCTCATAAAATACGGCCAGGTCAGTGGTTCCTCCCCCGATATCCACGATGGCAACCCCTGCTTCCAGGTCCTCCTGCCCCATCACTGCTGCTGCTGAGGCCAAGGGCTGCAGTACCATATCCTTGGTTTGCAGTCCGCTTTTTTCAACAGCCCGGTTGATGTTCCTTATGGCATTCTTGTCTCCGGTAATGATATGAAAGTTTGCGCCCACCTTGACACCGCCGTATCCGATGGGGTTAGGGATATTCTGGAAGTTATCCACCGTAAACTCCTGCGGGATTACATCAATAATCTGATCCCCCGCCGGAATATATGTTTTATACTGGTCCGCTATTAACTGGTCTATTTCCCGCTGCGTGATTTCATCATCGGTGTGCTGTCGGACAATATCGCCCCTTGTTTGCAGGCTTTTAATATGATGACCCGCAATACCCACGTATACTTCGCTGATAGCAAGATTCGGATTTGAGGCATAACAATTGTCGAGCGCCATGCGAATGGCCTTTATGGTCTCGTCAATATTAAGCACCTGTCCGTGCTTTACGCCATTGGAATTGGCTCTTCCAAACCCGAGAATTTCAAGCTTGCCATACTCATTCTTACGGCCGGCTATTGCAGCAATTTTGGTAGTACCAATGTCGAGTCCGACAATAATGGGTTGTTCGTGATTCATAGTTTATGTTTGTTTTAGTTGTTTAATATTCGTCAGCATTTTAAGGTACGCTCAACCTGATTTTTTTGCGGCATGCTTTAACGGCCTGCACAGATTACTTTGTCAAAAAGTCAGTACCGCCTCACGGTTCATTTTAAGAGTCAATCCTACCTGCAGCCCCAACAGTCCCTTTGCACTGTCAATTCTTTGGCGGCATTACAGCACGGGGTTTTTGACTGTTTACATGAATCGGCAACGCCTTTGGTTTTGGCATAGGGATGTTGGATCTGGAAACTGGCCTGGATTGCGATGTGGCCGTTTTTTTGATTGGTTTTTCAAGGGTTGGATGGATGGCTGCAGGCGGTACATTTTGAATCGAGTCCCCGCTGCTTGGAATGAGATCATAATTGGTTAAAGTCTGTTCTGTTTCAGTGTTTCGTTCCAAAGGGTTCACATGCTGGCTTCGAAGGGTATCCTCCTGCATCTGGCGTGCGGACCTGATCAACTGCTGAATATTTTTTATAGCTTGTAAGGAATCGGATTTAGGAATCCCACTGCCCTTTCTGGTACCTACGACCTGTCCATCATAGGCTACATCTATTTTAGCGTATCTGTCAAACCCTGTCCTGCTAAGAACCTCTTTATAAAAGAGTAATAACCGATGAAATTTCCTTTCCAGATCTGTTGCCTCGCCCAGGTTAATGAGGTGGTTACCCACAACGGGTGACAGTTCAAAAGTCCTGGAGGGCGTGATGTCCGCCTGGGCTATCTGTGCATTCCAAAAGGGATCCGAACGTATAAAACTGCTTAATGACTTCATCTGCACAAAAAGTAAACTGTCGGCACCCCGGGTCCTTAACTTCTCATATGGATACCCCGTAAAAACGGGCAACCTGAGGACAAGCTTTTCTGAAAGCGGCAACTGGACCCCATTGCTGTCCATATAAAAACTGCTCCCCCCCAGGGTGAATACCCTGGCTACCGGCTCACGCTGGGTGATACGGATTCTCAGTACCTCATTGTTATCAAAGAACAGCATCGCTTTTTCCACCCAGGGATTACGGCTGATACTTTCTTCCATATTCTTCAGGTTAAAAGAAGATATCGCCTTACCGGTCAATTTATCCTGCCCGTTTTTAGTCAGTACGTTTATCAGTTCCTTTTTGTCGATAGTAGCTTCGGATGACTTTGGGGTAAATTCAATCACATAGGCTTTGCAGGAACGGTTGTTTCTCCGGTTGATAGCAGCCAGCAGCAATACCAGTATAGCCGTACCCATCACCCCCCAAAGGGTGACAAATAATGCTTTCCTGATATTTCCTTTTAGCTTCATACTATTCGTTTATATGCCTGCAACATTTTTTTTGGCGCTGCCCCATCATTTGTTGGTACTTTTGGTACCCACCCGACAGCCCCGTTCCGACCGTCAGATGGGTACAATATGTCTGGGTTATCTGCCCGGGCACAAAAGCTTCATACTATCCTGCTTTGAGTATATCCCTTATCGGACCCACCAGCATATCAATATCCCCCGCACCGGATGTAATGACCAGTTCCATTTTCTTTTGCTTCAAAAGGCTGATTAATTCATCTTTACCGACCATCTTCCGGTTTGGGTTGGTCATTTTATCGGCTATCAGCCTGCTGGTAACACCCTCCAGAGGCAATTCCCTTGCAGGATAAACAGGAAGTATCCATACCTCATCGGCCAGATCCAGGCTTTGGGCAAACCCATCCGCAAAATCCCGGGTTCTGGAAAAAAGGTGTGGTTGAAAGATGACGGTGCATTTCAGATCAGCAAACAATTGCCTGGCGCTTGAAATCAACGCCCGGAGCTCCTCCGGGTGATGTGCATAATCATCAATAAATACAAGCCTGTCCTCTTTTATAATATATTCAAATCTGCGTTTAACTCCCCGGAATGCGGCTACAGCCAATTTGATTCGATCGTCTTCGATCCCCAGTGTATGAGCCACCGTAATGGCCGCTGTAACATTTTCAACATTGTGCATTCCGCCCATATTCAGGTATACACCCCGCAAGCTCCAATCTTTCATGACAACGTCAAATTGATAACTTCCGTTCAGGGCAGTGATGGATTCAGCATGGACCTCTGCCCTTTTATCCGTTAGACTGTATGTCAGGTGTTTAGTATCGCTCCGGCCGAGCTCTCCGGTCAATCCCCATTTACTCATCAGTAGTCCACCTTCCTTTACCCGGCGTGAAAACTCCATAAAAGCATTACGGACTTCCAGTTCAGTTCCATATATATCAAGATGGTCTGCATCCATGGCCGTTATTAAAGCCACATCCGGACTGAGTTTTAAGAAACTCCGGTCGTACTCGTCGGCTTCCACCACACAGACGTTTCTTTCATCACTCCAATAGTTGCTGTTATAATTCACTGCGATACCGCCCAAAAAAGCATTACAACCATACCCGCTGTGTCTCAGAATATGTGCAATCATGGTGGTAATGGTCGTTTTCCCGTGCGTCCCGGCCACACATATATTAAAGGAACTGTTGGTAATCGCACCCAATACCTCACTCCGTTTCAGGATTGGGTAACCGTTATTCCGGAAAAAGGCAAGCTCTTCAGAATCCTTTGGAATAGCGGGTGTATAAACCACCATTTCGGCGTCCTTTTCAAGCAGACTGATGCTGTCCTCATAGTGTATGGGGATGCCTTCACTCACCAGCTGCCTCGTTAAAGCAGTTTCCGTTTTATCATAACCGGCCACTTCTTTCCCATGAAATTTGAAATAGCGCGCCAGCGCGCTCATGCCAATGCCGCCAATTCCGATAAAGTAAATTTTTCTTATGTCCTTAATATCTTTCATCCTTCCCAGTATTGATTACCGGTTAATTAATAATATGTAAAATTTCCTGGGCGATGGCCTTATCTGCCCCGGTTACTGCCAGTCTCGAAATATTTTTCCCCAACTCCTCCAGCCTGGTCTGGTCTTTGGAAAGCGCAATGACGGCAGAAACCAGTTTTTGGGAGGTTTCCTCATCCCTGATAAGTACCCCGGCATTTTGGTCAACCATGGTTTTTGCATTGGCTGTCTGATGGTCTTCTGCAGCGAAGGGGAAAGGCACAAATATCACCGGCTTTCCTGCGACACTCAGTTCAGCCACCGACATGGCACCTGACCTTGATATCACCAAGTCAGCGGCGGAAAAGGCATATTCCATCCTGTTGATAAAATCCCCGGTCCAGATGTTTTTCCTTCCCGCACATGATCTGGCGGCTTTATCGGCGTATAGACGCCCGGTTTGCCAAATCAGCTGCAGATGGTTTGATTCAAATGCTCCGATCTGGCTGTCAATGGCTTCATTAATACTCTTTGCCCCAAGACTTCCGCCCAATGAAAGGATGGTCTTTACGGCGGGATCCAGGTTGAAAAACCTGATGGCTTCTTCCCGGCTTATCCTGCTGTTCACTATATCCTGCCGCACAGGGTTACCCGTAACCATTATCTTATCCCCGGGGAAAAACCTCTCCATACCAGGTGTCGCGGTAAAAATTTTGACCGCCTTCTTACCCAGAAGGATATTGGATTTTCCGGCGAATGAATTGGACTCGTGGATGAAGGTGGGAATTCCTTTTGCCTGGGCATACCGTAAAACCGGAAAACTGGAATATCCTCCCACACCGATTGCGGCATCCGGCCTGAAGGAATTGACAATCCCCCTTACCTGAATGAAACTCCTGAGCAGCTTGAAAGGCAGGCCGACATTTTTAATCAAAGAACTACGGTTGAACCCCGCTATATCTATACAAGCTATCTTATATCCGGCCTGGGGTATTTTTTCCATTTCCATTTTTCCCCGGGCACCGACAAAAAGCAATTCCGTATCTGGTTGAAGGCGGATCAAAGCATTGGCTATGGCAATTGCCGGGAAAATATGGCCGCCGGTTCCGCCGCCTGCTATGATTATTTTTTTTGTCAAGATTCAGTTTTTCACCATGTTAATTGTCCATTTTTCCATTCATAGAGCAACCAGTCCTTCCCCATCTTCGATTTCTTCCCCTTGAGCCTCCTCTTCGGTACCGAGTATCTTTTCACCTTCCGTCTGCTCCACGTTCCTGGCGACACTCAAAATGATTCCAATGGCCAGACAGGTAAACAGAAAAGAGCTTCCTCCCATACTGACCAGTGGGAGCGTTACACCGGTTACCGGAAACAGGTTTACGTTTACCGCCATATTGGCCAGGGCCTGTATCATGAGCGTGAAACTCAACCCGAGGGCAAGAAAAGCACCGAAGGCAAAAGGGCATTTCCTGAAAATCCGGATACTCCTGAAAAGAAAAACCAGGTATATAAATACGATAAAAGCACCCCCTACCAAACCATACTCCTCAATTATAATTGCATAGATAAAATCCGAATAGGGATGTGGTAAAAAATTACGTTGCTGGCTGTTTCCAGGCCCCAGTCCTATCAAGCCGCCTTTGGCAATGGCAATTTTGGCCTGGTTAACCTGATAGTTATTGTCTTCGCTGCTTTCCTTTCCTCCATAAATGAAAGTCTCCACTCGGTTAATCCAGGTATCGACCCGGACCAGCAGCCTGTGACTATTTTCCGTCCGGGATTTTTCCGCGGGTGCTTCATCGGACCTGTGCCTGAGAACTGCTGCCATGATAAGTATGAAAACCGGTATCAAGACCACCCCTATTGTCAACAACAGGTGTTTGGCACTTATCCTCCCGATGAACATCAGCATCAGGCTGGTTGCGCCGATCAACAAGGATGTTGATAAATTAGCAGGTGCTATCAAAAGGCAAACAACCCCTACCGGCACGATAACTGGAATAAATCCCTTTTTAAAATCCTTTATAACGTCCTGCTTCTTGCTCAGAAGCCGGCTCAGATACATGAAGAGCGCGAGTTTGGCCAGATCCGATGTCTGGAAAGTCAGATTGATGATAGGCAGCCGGATCCAGCGGCTACCCTCATTTAGTTTGACCCCGAAAAAGAGTGTGTAAACCAGCAGTGGGATCGAAATAAGAAACAGTATTTTGGCCACTTTGGAATAGATGGTATAATTCACCTGGTGGGCAAAATAGATAATCAAAATTCCCACCAAAATGAATGCAAACTGCTTGAACAGATAGATCTCCGTATTGCCTTTATACATTTTATAGGCCAGTAATCCGGTTGAGGAATAAACCGCAAGCAGAGACACCAGTGCCAGCAGCAATACCGTAGCCCAGATCACCTTATCACCTTTGGTGCGGGATCCGATATTGCTGAACGGACTTTTTTCTATGGAGGACAAATCACTCATTGGCGCTTATCATTATCCTGGTCAATTAATACTGCTGCTAACATATACCCCAACCAATTTTCAAAGGTCCTTAACAGCTTCTTTGAACTGTTTGCCCCGGTCTTCATAATTTTTAAAAAGGTCGAAACTGGCGCATGCCGGGCTAAGCAAAACCACATCCCCCTTTTTTGAAAAATGGAAAGCTGCCTTGACCGCTTCCTGGGCGCTGGCTGTATTTACCATCAGGGGGACATCATCATGAAAGGCCTCATGAATCTTCCGATTATCAGTACCCATGCAAACAATGGCTTTTACTTTTTCTTTCACCAGCTCACGAATTAAGGAATAATCGTTACCCTTATCCACTCCCCCCAGTATGAGAACCACCGGTTTGGTCATGCTCTCCAGTGCATACCAGGTGCTGTTTACATTGGTGGCCTTGCTGTCGTTGATAAATTCGACGCCTCGAACAGTCAGAACATATTCCATTCTGTGTTCCAGCGCCTCAAAACTCTGGATGGCTTCCCGGATTTTCTGCTTTCGGATACCAATGGTTGATGCTGCGATTCCTGCTGCCATAGTGTTATACTGATTGTGGATGCCCTTCAGAGCAAAGTCGTAAATACTCATTTGCAGTTTTTCGCTTCCGGCGACAATAGACATCTGCCCGTTTTTGATGAAGCCTCCTTTGTTTAGTTCGTGTTGCATAGTAAATGGTAGTGGGTTAGTATGGATGGAATAACGTGAGATATACTGCTTGGTAACCGGATCGTCTTCACAATAAATAAAATAATCTTCCTCTGTTTGATTCATCACTATCCGGAACTTGCTATTGATATAGTTTTCGAATTTATAATCGTAGCGATCAAGATGATCTTCCGTGATATTTGTCAGAATCGCAACATCAGGCCTGAATGTTTTAATATCGTCCAGTTGAAAGCTGCTGATCTCCGCGATATACCATTGTTTAGGATCTGTGGCAACCTGTCTGGCAAACGAATACCCGATATTACCGACCAGTGCACAATCCAACCCACCAAGCTTACATATATGATATGTCATAGCAGTCGTGGTAGTCTTACCATTACTGCCTGTTATTCCAACAATTTTACTGTTACCCTTATAACGATAGGCAAGTTCAATCTCACTGATGACTGGAATTCCTTTCGCCCTGATCTTCTTCACCATGTCGCTTTTCTCCGGAATACCAGGGCTCTTCATAACCTCATCGGCCGAAAGAATCGCCTCTTCCGTGTGAATGCCTTCTTCAAAGGAGATGCCTCTTTGTTTTAATTCATCCCTGTGTTCGCTCTTCAGCAAAGCCCCATCGGAGAGGAACACGTCATAACCCTGCTGCTGCGCAAGCAAGGCTGCACCTGTTCCGCTTTCTCCTCCCCCTAATATGACAATACGTCCGGGCATAATCCTGAAAAAAAATATTTACAAATACTGTTTTACTTAAAAAACGGATTATAGGGGGTTTTTCAAAAGCATTGGATAAAGACTGCACCACAATATGTTAAAGCGATCCGAACAAATCAGTAAACTTTCTTGCCTGTCTGCCATCCCGTCAATCAGAGAACCACTGGTCCTACCTTATCTTCAGTGTTGCAATGGCAAACACCACGCACATAATCGTTACAATCCAAAACCGCGTAACTATCTTGCTTTCATTATAACCCAGTTTCTGGTAGTGATGATGCAAAGGGCTCATTAGAAATATCCTCTTTCCCTCCCCGTATTTCCTTTTTGTATATTTGAAATAGGTTACCTGCAGCACCACACTCAGACTCTCTACCAGGAAGACGCTGCAAAAGATGGGAATCAGCAGTTCCTTGCGCACGATGATTGCCAGTGCAGCAATGATTCCGCCAAGGGTCAGGCTTCCAGTGTCACCCATAAAAACCTGGGCAGGATAAGCGTTATACCAAAGGAACCCCACACAGGCCCCGATCAGGGCCCCGATGAATATGGATAATTCTCCCAGATTCGGGATGTACATGATATTGAGATACTCGGCAAACCTGATATTTCCACTTGTATACGCGAACAATCCAAGACAAACGCCAATAATTGCACTTACCCCCGTGGCGAGACCGTCCAGACCATCGGTAATATTGGCGCCGTTAGACACGGCAGTAATTATAAAAATCACTACTAAGGTGTATAATATCCAGGTGTAGTTTTCCCTGAGTGCTTTTGGAAGCAATTTGGAATAATTGAATTCATGTGTTTTGACAAATGGAATGGTGGTAATTGGCGTCTTGACATTATAGTATTTATGGGCCACGCCGTCTATTACCTTCATAGCGGTATCCCCTACCAGTTTTTCTTTCTCAGTGGATATAGTCAGCTGCTGGTTTGCTTCCCGCTGGACGACTACATTTTTATTAAAATACAGCGTATAAGCGACCACAATACCCAAAACAACCTGTCCAATGATTTTAAACCAGCCTGCCAGTCCATCCTTATCGCCTTTCTTATATGGAATACCCTGTTTTTGGGCCAGTCGCTTTGCCCTCAATTTGAGATAATCATCCACAAATCCAATGATGCCAAGCCACAGGGTGCTGAAAATCATAAGCCGGATATACGCCTTATTCAAATTGGCCAATAACAGCGTTGGTATGAGTATGGCAAGAATTATTATGATACCGCCCATAGTGGGAGTTCCCTTCTTCTGTTGTTCGCCAGCCAGGCCCAGTTCCCGAACACTTTCACCCACCTGTTTGCGGCGGAGGATACTAATAAGCCTCTTTCCGTAAACCATGGTGATCACCAGGGAGAGCAGTACAGCCAGCAATACCCGAAAGGTTATATAGAGGAATAATGCTCCCCCGGGTATCTTTATGCCGCTTTGTTTAAACCAATCAAATAAATGGTAAAGCATCCTGTTTTCTGTTTCTGGTTTCGTTTATTACCTTAATTCTTGTTTTGTTCGCACATTTATTTTCCGAACACGCTGAAAGTTTCCCGGAGAACCTCCTTGTCATCAAAGGGGTACTTTATTCCCTTTATATCCTGGTACTTTTCATGCCCCTTCCCCGCAATCAGGATGATATCTTCGGGTTTACTCAGACTCACTGCGGTTTTAATCGCCTCCCTCCTGTCAACAATGGATAAAAATTTTCTTTTTGCAGCGGTGTTTAGGCCCTCTTCCATTTCCTTTAAAATCTGTTCAGGCTGTTCACTTCTTGGATTATCGGAGGTGAAAATGACCCGGTCGCTATATTCACAGGCCGTAGCCCCCATAATGGGACGCTTGGTCTTATCCCTGTCCCCTCCGCATCCTACCACGGTTATAATTTGTTCATGCCCTTTCCTAAGCTTCTGGATGGTTTCTAAAACATTAACCAGCGCATCCGGGGTATGCGCGTAGTCTACTATACCGATCACCTTTTGCTTTTCAGAAACGATATAGTCAAACCTGCCCTCCGCGCCGCTTAACATACTCAGACACCGTAACACTTCCTGTTTGTCCTCACCCAGGCAAATGGAGGCGCCATAGACGGCCAGCAGGTTATAGGCATTGAATTCCCCGATCAGCCGGAAATGAACTTCCTGGTCGTTGACCGTCATCACCAGGCCCGTTAAATTGTTTTCCAGGATTTTCCCTTTAAACTCTGCCACAGTTTTGAGGCTGTACAGGTATTTGGAGGCATGTGTATTCTGAAGCATCACCGCCCCTCTTTTGTCATCCGCGTTGGAGATGGCAAAAGCCCCGGAGGGTAAGGAATCGAAGAATGATTTTTTTACGCGGATATATTCCTCAAAAGTTTTATGGTAATCCAGGTGGTCATGGGTAATATTGCTAAAAATCCCCCCTGCATAGTGAAGGCCTGCAATCCTGTGCTGGTGGATCGCATGTGAGCTGGTTTCCATAAACACATGGCTGCAGCCAGCATCGGCCATCTGTTTTAACAGGGCATTCAGGCTGATGGCGTCAGGCGTCGTATGGGTGGCGGGCAGGATATCTGCACCCACGTGATTCTGCACGGTACTTAACAAACCACACTGGTATCCCAGGACTGTAAATAATTTATATAATAGGGTCGCAATCGTCGTTTTCCCATTAGTTCCGGTCACTCCGACCAATTTCATTTTTTCCGAAGGCTGCCCATAAAAATTATGCGCTATGAATCCGGCCGCTATCGCTGAATTTTCCACCTGAACATAGACTACCGCCGGGTTTAGGGAGGCAGGCAAAACTTCACAAACGATGGCTATGGCGCCCTTTTCAATAACTGAGTTAATATATTGGTGACCATCGGCGCTCACTCCCTTGATGGCAATAAACAGGGATCCTGCGGAGACTTTCCTGGAATCCAGCTGAAGATCCCCGATTTGCAGATCAAGGCTGCCTATCACTGACCTGAGGCTTACTTTATACAATATGTCCTGTAGCGTATTCATTAGTTTAACTCCAGTCTGACATTTTGATTCTTAACCAACAATGATCCCGGCTCTATGCTTTGTGCGCTTACTTTTCCTTTACCTTTTGCCACAACCTTCATATTCATATTTTCAAGCAGGAATAATGCGTCTTTAAGGCCCATTCCCTTTAGATCAGGCATTTTTTGCTTTACCATTATTTCCCTGTTTAAAACCGCACCCGACCCGGATGTGGCATAAAGGCGGCCCCAGGAACTTCTGGATGAAGAATCAGCGTAATTCATATTGAGGGTCTGCATTACTTTTTTGATATCTTCTGTGGCACCCGCGTAATAGAACTGGGCGCTGTCTTTCTTAAGTACCGGCATGGACGGGTTTAAAACATAATGATCTTCCATGCCTGAAGGGATGCTCATAAGTTTATCAGCGACCTCCTTAAAGACAGGGCCGGCAACGGCGGCGCCATAAAATTTTTTTGCAAAGGGCTTGTTTTTGATAACCACAATGCAGGAATACTTAGGGTGGTCTGCCGGGAAATAGCCGGCGAATGAGGATTGATAAATGTGATCGGCATATCCTCTGTTGCCATTTGCTACAAGGGCAGTTCCTGTTTTTCCGGCTACCTTGTAGAAAGCGTTCTTGAATACATCTTTGGCCGTGCCCTCTATACAAACTCCTTCCAGGCATTCCTTCAATTGTCTCAGCGTTTCATCACTGCAGACCTTTTCAATAGCGACGACCGGTTCATTTCTTTTAATGGTTCTTCCTGATTCCTGAAGGGCTTCAACGAGGTAAGGCCTCATCATTTTACCGTTGTTTGCGATGGAGTTGTAAAGGGAAAGAGTCTGCAAAGGGCTGACCAGCACCTCATAACCAAATGCCATCCAGGGAAGTGTGGTGGCACTCCAGGTCTTGGATTTGGGAGTTTTAATAATAGGGGGAGTCTCACCCATCAGGTCAACCCCTGTCAACTGGTTTAGGTGAAGTTTTTTGAGATGGTTAATGAAAAGATTGGGATCTTTTGAATAATAGGTCCAGGCCAGTTTAGCCATCCCGACGTTGGAGCTCAATTCAAAAGCCTGTTTGATCGTTACATTCGTCCTGCCGTGCTTCTCGCTGTCATATACGGTTCGCCTGGCCACCTGCCAGACTCCGCCTTCAAGGTTGACATTATCGGAAAGATTCACATTCTTATCTTCCAACAGGGAAAGCAGGGTAGCCAGTTTGAAAGTGGAACCAGGCTCTGAAGCCCGGATAGCATGATTGAGATCCTCCCAATAAGTACCATCCGGCTGCAGTCCCAGGTTGGCAATCGCCTTGATCTTACCGGTAGCAACCTCCATTACGATACAGGTCCCATGATCACAATTATTTCCCTGCATCATTTTCAGCAGCGCATTTTCAGCGATATCCTGAATATTTACGTCAATGGTCGTTACGATATCCTTCCCGTTTTCAGGCTCAATTTCGGAGCCCTCCACGGGTATATAGGCTCCTGCAGCCATATATCTCACGAGCCTGCTGCCATCCTCGCCTTTCAACAGGGTATCGTAGGTTCTTTCCAAACCGACATTCTGTGCGTTTTGCCTGGCCAGGCCAATAGTTCGGTTCGCCAGCAGGCCAAATGGATTAAGCCGCTTACTCCTGATATCTGTAATGAATCCGCTTTTATTTTTTCCCAGTCTGACCAGGGGAAAAGACCGGAGTGCCTTATACTGCTCAAAGGTGATGTTGGACTGGAGTTCCAGATATCGGTCCTTTTCCCGGTACCCTTTTTGCAGTGCCCGCTTATAGGCGGCGGCCGGCTGGTCCCTGAATAAACCGGCCAGACAAACAGACAACGAATCGAGGTTTTCACGGAATCGCTTACCGTTTTTCTCCCTCAGGCCATCGGCTCCAAAATCGATATAAATATTAAAATAGGGAATGGACGTGCTGAGCATGCTGCCATCCTCGCTGTATATGGTACCCCGCTCGGCCCCCAGGTGGACAAACTTTTCATGCAGGCTGTCACTCAGGCTCCGCCAGTGATTGCCTTCAATTCGCTGGATATAAACAGCCTTACCAAGCACAAAAAGGGCTATAATAACCATGCCTAAAAAACACAGATAGACTCTCCATAATATGTCACGCTTGACTTCCATTTATTTTCCTAGTAGCGGTTATATTTAAATTTTGTCTGAATGGTTTTTATCTTTTTTCCGGAATCCTTTGAACGACATCCGGCCTCTGTGTCTTTTTTCCTACCTGCCTGCACTGTCTCCAAGAATGATGGGCGGAGTGACAATTTCTTTGAGCCCTACGGGTTCTACCGCCCTGGCCAGCTCACTTTGTTTACTTCGGAACATCACTTCACTCTTGAGGGTCTTATATTCATATTTTAATTCCTTCAGGTCGTTATTAGCCTTGTTAATATCTCTGGCGGTTTTGTCTGCATAATGTCCGTTATAGATATAAAAGACCGCCAGAACAGTCAGGAAAAGGAAGAATGGAATATTTTTCACAATCCAGCGCTGGGAAAAGAACCTTTTCCATTCCGGCCTTGGTTGCTTGATTTGATTTGTTTCACTCATATCTCCATTGCTGCTTTGTTATACAAAACCTCTGTGATTCCATGTACCCGGCTTTACTGGCATCAACCCTTACATCCTTTCAGCAATGCGCAATTTTGCGCTCCGGGATCTCGGGTTGTTTTTCAGTTCTGCGTCTCCTGGTGTTATGGGTTTTTTTGTTACTACCTTAAAAGGGGGTGTTACCGTACTTTGACCGAATGGGTCTTTTTGGTCCTGTTCTTCGAAAGTTCCTTTTTTAAAAAAATTCTTTACAATCCTGTCTTCCAGTGAATGGAAAGTGATGATGGCGGCCCTGCCTCCCGGTTTTAGCAGGTCCGGCATTTGTTGCAGCAGGTCCTTCAAGGCACTTAGTTCATCATTAACTTCAATTCTTAATGCCTGAAATACTTGGGCAAAGTACTTGTTGGGATTCCCTTTCACCACAGCACTCAGCGCACTTTTGAAGTTCTGGATGGTCCTAAGCGAGGTAGTATGACGGACTGCAACGATGGTCCTGGCCAGTGTCCTTGCATTGGTAACTTCCCCATACTGCTCAAAGATTTTATGTAACTGCTGTTCACTGAATGTATTTATCACGTCGTATGCGGTCCTGTCCCCCCTTTTATCCATCCGCATGTCCAGCTCTCCTTCAAACCTTATGGAAAAACCACGGTCAGGTTCATCGAATTGGTGGCTGCTTACACCCAGATCTGCCAGAATACCATCCACCTTTACTGCTCTATGGAGCCGAAGGAAGCGCGTGATATGACGGAAATTACTCGCTACAAAAATGACCCGGGGATCATCTGGCACATGCTTTCTGGCATCTCCATCCTGGTCAAAGGCGAACAGCCGGCCTTTATCACTGAGTTTTTCCAGGATTTTCAAAGAATGACCCCCTCCGCCAAAAGTGCAGTCCACATAGACACCGTCTTCCTTCAAATCAAGGCCTTCCAGTGTCTCGTTCAGTAAGACCGGAATATGATAGACCGGACCTGGCTGGCTGATGGAATTACCGGTTGTCTGGTTTAGATCCTTGTCAATATTTTCAGATTCACTCATACTTAAACCATTCAACAGTTAATTCCTTGGTCATTTCAGCTTGAAGCCCTGTTCATGACATCATTTGCCAGATTGCTGAATGATTCAGGTGAAAAAGATTCAAAGAGCTGTTGGTACTTAACTTTATCCCAGATTTCTATCTTGTTTACGGCAGAGACCAGCACAATATCCTTCTCCAGGCTGGCGTGTTCCTTCAGATTGGGGGGCACCAGCAACCTGCCGGCCGAATCCAGTTCAGTCATGATGGCCCCGTTAAAAAAGCGCCTCCTGAATTCCCGTACTTTTGGGTCAAAATCATTCAACTTGCTGATTTCGTTAAATATGGGCTCCCAACTCTTCATAGGATACAGCGTCAGGCATTTTTCCAGTCCACGGTTAATGACGAATTGGGCATTCCCATCCTCAGGGAGCTGCTTTTTAAGGCCAACAGGCAATAAAAAACGCCCTTTGGGGTCGAGAGTTGCTTCATATTCACCAAGAAAACCAATCATTTATAATTCTTTAAATCAAAATTCCCATAAATAAACACAAAATAACCTTTTTTTCCACTTTCTAAACGGGTTTTTGGAAATTTAATTTTTCCACAGTTGGTTTTTTGCCCTAAAGTGAACAGGGGTATAGTTTTCCCAGTTCCTGGCCGGAACAATTGAGAAAACCAGTGTGCATAAGACGTGAATTACCGTGAAAAAATGGGGATAAGCCGGAAAAACACGGCAAAGGGGGGTATAGGTGCATGGAAATGGCAGATCTTCCTCCCCCCGGGATCCTGCTAAAAAATGGTAAGACAAGCCGGCCGGAGAATGGCCTATTCGCCCTATCGGGGAACCCAGTTAGATAAAAATCCGGATAACGGAAAGGGCATAAAAAAACCGATGTCTCATCCGCAGGATCACTAGATTGGTCTAAGGAAAAAGTTATTTCAGGCAGCTTGTCAACGATGATCAAATTCCAGACATGGTAACTATTTTTGCCGGCTCTTACAGGCAAATGGATTAGGGTCTGGGGGCAATCAGTTCAATGGTACCTGTTAATACTATAATCGTAAGCCGAGGGTATCCTTAAGCAGGATATCCAGGAATTTTGTACCGGCCAGCGGGTTGTTTGAAATAAAAGTATGTTCAGCTAATCAACAGGCATTGGCCTGAATCTGGTTATCCCTCAGGCAAAATCCCCGAGGGTGGAAATTGGCATTACCAACCAAATAGGAAGCGCATTAAAATGGATCAGAAAAATATTGCAATACAGGAATTTAACTACGAACTGCCGGAAGAGAAGATCGCACTCTTTCCGCTGGAAAGGCGGGATGCTTCCAAGCTGCTGGTGTACAAAAAAGGAAGTATATCGGAAGATACTTATCTGGGTTTGGATTCGCATATTCCTGCGAAATCACTGCTTATTTTTAATAACACCAGGGTACTGGAAGCGAGGATAATATTTAAGAAGACCAGCGGGGCGGAGATTGAATTGTTTTGCCTTGAATCTGCTGACCTTCAGAAAGACATTTCCCTGTCCATGATGAAGCAACAGAAAATACGCTGGAAATGCATGATTGGAGGTGCCTCCAAATGGAAGCCGGGGGAGATCCTGATAAAAGAAGTAGCCCTGGCAGGTGAACCGCTGGTTTTACGGGCATCTTATGTAGAAAAGAGGCAGGATGGCTTTATAATTGAATTTTCCTGGACACCCGAACTACTAAGCTTTGCGGAGGTACTCCACCTGGCCGGCCAGGTTCCACTGCCCCCTTACCTAAAAAGGGCCGTGGAAGCCACGGATGCAGAACGTTACCAAACCATTTATGCCCAGCATGAAGGTTCGGTTGCTGCCCCTACTGCAGGGCTTCATTTTACAGATAATATTTTCAGCAGGCTATATCAAAAAGGAATATCTCATGGGTACGTTACCCTGCATGTTGGAGCGGGCACATTTAAACCGGTGAAAAGTCCGACCCTGGCATCCCACGAAATGCATGCTGAAATCATAGAAGTCAGGGCAGATGTCCTCAAAAAGCTCCTGGAATTTACCGCCGCTGATATCATTGCGGTGGGAACCACCTCCATGCGAACCCTTGAAACCATTTACTGGCTGGGTGTAAAAACCTATACTGAAAAAGATTTGAAACCGGAATCTCTGGACCTTGACCAATGGGAGGTTTACCAGGGAAAAACGCCTTTACCGTCCCGGGAGGAAGCGCTGGAATCACTGCTGAATTGGATGAAACTACATAAACTCAGTACCCTGCTGAGCCGCACCCGATTGCTGATTGTGCCAGGCTATCAGTTTAAAATGGCCAGGGGCCTGATCACCAATTTTCATCAACCCCAATCCACCCTGTTGCTTCTGGTGGCCGCCATGGTGGGTAACGATTGGAAGCGGATTTACCAGTATGCCCTTACGCACGACTTCCGTTTTCTGAGTTATGGGGATGGTTGCCTGCTGTTCAACCAGGAACTTTAGGCCGTTTCCTTTGCCAGTGGAAATTCAAGGGTAAAAGTGGTGCCTTTTCCGACCACGCTTTCCACTTTGATTTTAGCATGGTGGGCATCTATAATGGTTTTAACGTAGCTTAGTCCAAGCCCAAATCCCTTCACATTATGTATATTACCCGTGTGGGCACGGTAGAATTTCTCAAAGATCCGCCTCTGGGTTTCCTTGTTCATCCCAATTCCATTATCTTCCAGGCGGATAACAAGGTTCTTATTGGTACTGTGGGTGGTAATCCTGATAACGACTTTATCCTTGGAATACTTAACTGCATTATCGATCAGGTTGGATATCAGGTTGGTGAAATGGACCTCGTCGGCGAGCAACAGATCGTTTTTTGCATTTAGCTGTAATTCCGCCCTGCCCTCCTTATCCTGCAACTGAAGCAGAAAATTATCGGCTACCTCCTGTATAATGTTATGAACATGGATGGGCTGAAGTTTAAGCTGAAGCTCCTGCCGATCCATCAGGGCGGCCTGCAAAATGGTTTCAACCTGTTTGTTCATCCGCTTGTTCTCTTCTTTGATGATCCCGCTGAAGTAATCCGACTTATTCCTGTCCTGGATCACCTTCTCATTTCTTAATGCATCCACTGCAAGGGAAATGGTGGCAAGAGGCGTCTTGAACTCATGTGTCATGTTATTGATAAAGTCATTCTTTATCTCGCTCAGCTTTTTTTGCTTAAGCAGTGTCAGGACGGTAATATAAAATGCCGTGATGATCATGAGGGTAAAGAAAATCACTCCGGCAATTTTCCAGTACATCTGCCTGATTACAATATTTTTATAATTGGGGACAATAACAGAAAGTGTTTCGGCGGGAACAAGGTTATCCATATCATAACCTCCGGAAACTTGCAGAAGGTATATGGCCGTCAGGTTGTGAACGGTATCTTCGAGGGCCGTCAGGAAGTTCTTTGATTTTTTTTCATAGGTCAGCAGATTAACATCCGCACTCACCCCGAATTCAAACTTTGTATCCTTCAATCCCAAGCGGTTGAAGGATTTCTTGATTTTATCATCGATCTCGTTGACGGAAAATTTCTCAGCGATCGTGGGCGGTTTCATCAACTCCTTAATGAATTCGTCCGAAGGCCTCCAGGTAGTGCCAGGATTGAACCGAAGAGACCGGGGATTAGGGGATATACCCTTTTGATCCATTAACTCCTGTCCCACTTCCTTCATTACATCTATTAGCTTGTGATGCAATTCTTCCTGCTTATTTTCCACCATCGTAAATATCCAGTTGATCTGGATATAAATAATACCGACCAGTGAAAGCGTAATCAGTATAAAAATGATGGGGAAATTTTTTTTCATTCATGCAATTATTAGCTAACCCTCAAAAACAACATTTGTCCGGAATCATTGAATTTCCTGCCTCCAGGTCATAAAAGGGCCGACTGCAAATTTATTAAAGAGAATATCGTTTAATTCATTCCAGGCAACGCGGTTAGGTTATTTAACGAAGGTTTCACAAAGAAACTGAATTTAATTGCTCGCCGGTTTTTTTTCGATAGATTCTTCATTGCCCCAAACGGGGCGATTTTGGCGAAAAACTAATTTTTTTACATTCCAATTTATTATAGGCCCGGATTACTTAATTTAGTCCTCATGGAAAGCCCCGCTCCAGGCATATTGTTGATTGCAGACCCCTTTTTAAAGGACCCCAACTTTATGAGGACCGTCGTGTTTTTATGTGAACACAAGGATGAGGGGAGTTTTGGTTTTGTTCTTAACAAACATTACGAATACACCCTTGATGAACTGGTAAACGGGGCTGAAGACCTTAAATTACCAGTTTACCTGGGAGGGCCCGTGCAAATGGATACCATTCACTTTCTTCATCAGTATCCCGAAACCATTCCGGGCGGATACGAGATAGGCAACGGAGTGTTCTGGGGCGGGGATTTTGAAGTTGCTCTCACGCTGATACGTTCGGGCAAAATTGATACCGGCAGGATTCGGTTCTTCATTGGATATTCAGGCTGGGGAAGCGGACAGCTCGCAGATGAACTGAAGGAAAAATCCTGGCTGGTTGCCGATGCCACGGAAAATCTTGTTTTCCATAAAAAAGTGGATGATATCTGGAAGGATTCCCTGCGCCACCTGGGGGGAGACTATGAATTGCTGGTAAATTACCCGATTGATCCCCAACTCAACTGATTCCAGGACAAAAAACCCCCAACTTTCGTTGAGGGCAAACTAACATTTTTCGAAGGGATGATGGACCGTATGAGATTCTTCTATGCTATTTGGCTTCCACAGGTAAGGCACCTTCCACCAATACGGTCACTTTGTTATTGATCACCTCTACAAATCCGCTCTGTATATCAAAAAAAGCAAGATGATTGTTCTTATCCTTCAAAACCTTCAGACGGCCTGTCTTTAAAGCGCTGACCAGTGGTGCATGTTTGGCCAGGACCTCAAAGGATCCGCTGATTCCTGGTAACTGGACCCCGTATACATCCCCGCTAAAGAGTTTTTTCTCGGGAGTGAGTATTTCTAAATTCATAATACTATGGATGGGTTCTGAACTGTATGCAAAAAGAATATTTTTTTCTCTTATCCCTGCGCCTCAGCGAGCAGTCTTTTCCCTTTTTCAATCGCATCGTCAATACTTCCCACCAGGTTGAATGCGGCTTCCGGATACTCATCCACATCCCCGTCCAGGATCATATTGAAGCCCCGGATGGTTTCCTCAATGGGAACAAGGACGCCTTTGAGGCCGGTAAATGCTTCTGCAACATGGAAAGGCTGGGAAAGAAAACGTTGTACCTTACGGGCCCTGGAAACGGTCATTTTATCTTCATCGCTCAATTCATCCAGGCCCAGGATGGCAATAATATCCTGCAGTTCCTTGTATCTCTGTAAAATAAGCTTTACGTTATTGGCGCAATTGTAATGAGCCTCGCCCACGATCAGGGGAGTAAGAATCCTGGAGGTGGAATCAAGGGGATCCACCGCAGGATAAATACCCAGATCCGCGATCTTTCTGCTGAGTACGGTGGTTGCATCCAGATGCGCAAAGGTGGTAGCCGGGGCAGGGTCAGTCAGGTCATCGGCCGGCACGTAAACGGCCTGCACGGATGTGATGGAACCATTTTTGGTGGAAGTGATCCTTTCCTGCATCAGGCCCATTTCCGTAGCCAGGGTAGGCTGGTAACCCACGGCAGACGGCATACGCCCCAGGAGCGCAGATACTTCGGAACCCGCCTGTGTAAACCTGAATATATTATCTACGAAAAACAGGATATCGCGTCCTTGTCCCTTGCCATCGCCATCACGGTAATATTCGGCAATGGTAAGCCCGCTGAGGGCAACCCTTGCGCGGGCTCCGGGAGGTTCGTTCATCTGTCCAAACACAAAGGTAGCCTTGGATTCGGCCAGTTCTGCCATATTGACCTTACTCAGGTCCCATCCGCCTTCCTCCATACTGTGCTTAAATTCATCGCCGTACTTCATAATTCCAGCCTCGATCATTTCACGCATCAGGTCATTTCCTTCGCGGGTTCTTTCTCCCACGCCCGCAAATACAGAGACCCCTGAATATGCCTTGGCGATGTTATTGATTAGTTCCTGAATCAACACGGTTTTACCCACACCGGCGCCGCCAAACAGGCCAATCTTTCCGCCTTTTGCATAAGGCTCAATCAAATCGATCACCTTGATGCCCGTGAACAGCACTTCGGTGGAAGTACTCAGGTTCTCAAATGCGGGGGGCTTGGAGTGTATGGGCCGGCCTCCTACTTTGGAAACCGCAGGAAGTCCGTCGATGGGATCGCCCGTAACATTGAACAGGCGGCCTTTGATACCTTCCCCTACCGGCATGGCTATCGCTGCGCCCGTATCGGTCACCACCATACCCCGTACCAGTCCTTCGGTACCATCCATGGCAATACAACGAACGCTGTCTTCACCAAGATGCTGCTGGGTTTCCAGTACCAGGGTTTCACCATTTTGCCTTTTTACTTCAAGGGCGTTGTAAATTTCAGGGAGTTTTCCGTCGAACTGAACGTCCACTACGGCACCTATAATTTGCTTGATCTTACCGGCATTGGCCATATAATCAATTGTTTAAATGTCAGGAGTATAAAATCGGCTGCAAAGGTAAGGGAGTGGAGGGAAAAATCCGAAATCCTGTCTTTATTATTGTAAAAAATATGGATATGGTGTCAAAAAAAACAATAAGCCGCGGTAAACTTTACATTTGCCCCTTTAAATCATACTATGCAACTGATAGAAGTCAGGGATAAAACAACGGCTGGTGATTTTATACGTGTGAATGTGGAACTGAACAAAGGTTTTCCCGGATATATCAGGCCGCTGGACGCGGAGATCAATGAGGTTTTCGATCCGGGGAAAAACAAGGCTTTCCGGCAGGGAAAATGTATTAGGTGGATACTCAAAGACGATGAAGGCCGGTTATGTGGCCGAATTGCCGCCTTTACCAACAAGAAATACCGTAATAAAGGGGATGAATTTCCCGCGGGGGGGATTGGTTTTTTTGACTGCATACGCAACCAGGACGCTGCCGATATGCTTTTTGATGTCGCCAAACACTGGCTGATGCAACAGGGGATGGAAGCCATGGACGGACCGATCAATTTCGGAGAGCGGGATAAATGGTGGGGGCTGGTCATAGAGGGATTCCATGAGCCACCCTATGGCATGAATTTCAATCAGCCCTATTACCGGGATTTATTTGAACAATATGGTTTTCAGACCTATTTCAAGCAAATCTGCTTTGGACTAGATCCCAAAAAGCCGCTGAGTGAAAAGCTGCAAAAAAGGCATGCGCAAGTGGAAATGGACCCGGCCTTCAGCGCAACCCACATTACCAAAAGCAGGCTGGAAAAATTTGCGGCTGATTTTACCACCGTATATAATAAAGCCTGGGCTGGCCATGGAGGCTTGAAAGAACTCAAAAAGGACCAGGTGGTCCTGATGTTCAACAGGATGAAACCCCTCATGGATGAAAGGACCATTTGGTTTGTTTACCACCACAAAGACCCCATTGCGATATTTGTCAACCTGCCTGACCTGAATCAGTATTTCAAGCATTTCAACGGACGGTTTGGCCTGTTGCAGAAAATTCATTTTCTGTGGTTAAAATATACCAAATCCTGCAAAAAGCTGACGGGTCTTGTTTTTGGGATCGTCCCGGAATTTGCCGGAAAAGGAATTGACGCTTATATGATCGCGGAGGCGGCAAAAATAGTCCAGCATGCCACCCATTACACCGATTATGAAATGCAATGGGTGGGGGATTTCAACCCCAAAATGATCAATATAGCCAAATCCCTGGGAGACAGCTATATCAGCAGGACGCTGGTTACATACCGCTACCAGTTTGACCGTACACGGGAATTCAAACGCCACCCTATTCTGCATTAATAACAGATAATGTATCTTGCACCAGGTATGGATAAATTCATTGTTTCAGCACGTAAATACAGGCCGCAGAATTTTTCGACAGTTGTTGGGCAATCCCATATTACCACGACGCTGAAGAATGCCATCAAAAATAACCAGCTTGCCCATGCCTTCCTGTTTTGCGGTCCCCGGGGTGTGGGTAAGACTACCTGCGCCAGGATCCTTGCCAAAACCATCAATTGCGAGTCCAAAACCCCGGATGGGGAAGCATGCGACCAGTGCAACTCCTGCATTTCATTCAATGAAGGCATTTCCCTCAATATTCATGAACTGGATGCCGCCTCCAACAACTCGGTGGATGACATCAGGACCCTGGTCGAACAGGTACGATTCGCCCCCCAGGCCGGCAAATACAAGGTATACATCATAGATGAGGTGCATATGCTCAGTTCCTCGGCCTTCAATGCATTTCTTAAAACCCTGGAAGAACCGCCCCCGTACGCCATTTTTATACTTGCCACGACCGAAAAGCATAAAATCATACCTACCATACTGAGCCGTTGCCAGATATTTGATTTTAAAAGAATTACGGTAAATGATACAGTTGAGCACCTGTCGGAAATATGTACCAAAGAGGAAATCAGGGCTGAAAAAGCCGCACTCCAGGTAATTGCCCAGAAAAGCGAGGGCTGCATGCGTGATGCGTTGAGCATATTGGACAAGATTGTGAGTTTCACCAATGGCGAACTTACCTATGCCAATACACTGGAACACCTCAATATCCTGGACGCTGACTATTATTTTAAACTGCTGGAAGCCATGCAGGGCCAGCACCTTTCGGATGCCTTGCTCATCTATGATGATATCAACCGCAAGGGCTTTGAAGGAGACCTGGTTTTGAATGGATTTGCCGAATTCATCCGTAACCTATTGGTTTGCAAGGACGAAAAGTGTGCCGTCCTGCTGGAAGCCGTGGAAAGCTTCCGGGAAAAATACAAGGGGGTAGCCAAACAAACCAGTACCGTATACCTCATAAGTGCCCTCAATGTGCTCAATGAAGCGGAAATCAATTACAAGGCGGCGCGGAACAAAAAGCTGCACGTGGAACTGGTATTGATCAAACTATGCTATCTGCAGCAGGCCCTGGAACTGACTTCCGCCGAACCGGCAGAGGCCAAAAAAAAATTAGCACAGTCATCCAGGCCCGTGGCTTTCCGGCAAATTCCGTCTTTCCAACTTCGCCGGTCTGAGGGCGGCCCTGCCAGGGCCGGCAGTGAATCCGGGGGCGCCCGGCTCATGGTAGAGAGTCCCGCACCTGAGAAAAAGGAACCTCTTCCCCTCCCCCAAAACAGCACACCCGCGCCGGCTGTATCAAAAAAGTCCCCGGAAATCACGCCCCCCCCGACCTTTGGGGCCCTTTCCAAGATCCGCCAGCAATTCACCAACAGGAGTCAGCAGGCCGAAGATGTTATTAAACCACTGGCCGAGGAGCCTCTTCAGGCGGCCTGGAAGGCATTCACCAAAATATTAAGGGAAAACAAGAATTCTGCGGTTCAAAGTTTCGAAAGGGCTGTTCTGGTCATCAAGGATAAGGGCCTATTTGAGGTTATCACCAACAATAACCTGGAACAGAAATTCATCGAGCAGGAAAAAAGGAACCTGACCGATTTTCTTCAAAAGCAATTCAATAACAAAGCGCTTTCCCTCAGCATTATTGTTGGGGAAAATACCCAGCAGGAGGAGACCGGCGAAAGGACCCTTACAAGAAAGGAACAATTTATGCAGATTTCGGAAAAATATCCCCTGGTAAAGGAATTGAAAGACAGGCTTAAACTGGACCTGGATTACTGAGTACTTTCCCTGAAATGCATTTCTGTTAAACTTTTCGGAACAATTTTGGCAAATCCACCAATGATAGGAGATTTGCATATCTAATACTATGGCAAACAGTCCGACAAACCAGGTTTTTCAAACAAACTCCCCTTCGAGGTGGCAACGGGTTAAATGGAGTACACGTATTGTGCTGTTTTTCATTGTATTAGGTATTGTAGTGATCACCATTGCCCTAACCAGGGTGGATTTGCCCGCACTGCCCCGTATGATGAGTGCGCAGGAAAAACAGGTGCTGCTCGATACAAACAACAGCTGGCTCACCGGTAAAAGCCGGATCGCCAAGCAATATGGGGGATTTAGAAAATTCATCAACGAAAAGGAGGCCTACCGGGCGGGCGGTTTCCCCATTCCCAAAAGATTCAGAAAGAAAAACGGGGTCATTGTCCAGGCGGACTCCAGTTTCTATTCCTTCCGGAAGTTCCCGACAGGCATACGGGCGGCCTTTTATGTGGACTGGGACCCTCAGTCATTTTCCTCGCTGGAACAAAACATCCAGCATCTCAATATGGTCATCCCTGAGTGGTTCTTTATCAACCCGCAGGCAGATACCATGTATACCTCCATTGATGAGAAAGCCCAAACCATCATGACCAGTGCGGGGGTTAAGATCATTCCCATACTGTCCAATAATTTCAACGAGGTTTTCCGCGGTGACGCCGTCCACCGTATCATCAATGATCCCCGCAAGAGGGAACGCCTGATCACGGACCTGATCCGGGTGCTGGAAAAAAACAATTTCGCGGGGGTCAATATCGATTTTGAAGACCTGCAGGAGAAAAGAAATGAAACGCTGGTATCCTTTCAAAAGGAGCTTTATAGCAAACTACATGCAAAGGGACTGCTGGTTACCCAGGACGTGGTGCCCTTTAATGAGGATTATAATTTTACGGAATTATCCAGGTACAATGATTACATATTCCTGATGGCCTATGATCAGTATTCTGAAAGTACCGTTCCCGGCCCAATCTGCCACCAGAAATGGATTGAAGGCGCGGTGGACCAGGCTGCCAAGAAAATACCTACCCAAAAGCTGGTGCTGGCCGTCTCTGCTTTGAGCGGATACAACTGGAAACTGGGACCCGGCGGCAAACCACTGTCAGCCTCTCCGGTGACCTATCAGCAGGCCTTAACCCTGGCAAAAAGTTATGATGGGGATATTGATTTTGACAATGATTCCTATAACCTGCATTTTAGCTACACCGATGAAGAAGGCTTTAAACATGAAGTCCATTTTACGGATGCCGCCACCACCTTCAACGGAATGCGCTTTGCCACCGAATACGGGCTCAGCGGTGTGGCCATGTGGAGGCTGGGTGCGGAGGATTCCAGGATCTGGGATTTCTACGACAGGGATATGTCCCGGGACAGCATTAAAAAATTCGATTTTGCCGCCTTCAGTTCGGTCAAAATGTCCCTGAACAGTGAAACAGTCGATTACCAGGGTGAGGGCGAGATCCTCGATGTAATCGGGGGGCCTACCAGCGGAAGAATCACCCCCGAAGTCGACACAACCGAGATGCTCATCAGTGAGGAAACCTTCGACAGCCTGCCTTCCAAATGGGTAGCCAGGAAATACGGAACCCAGGATAAAAAGAAGCTGGTCCTGACCTTTGATGACGGCCCCGATCCTTTATATACGCCCCAGATCCTGGATATTTTAAGCCAGGAAAAGGTTCCAGCCACCTTTTTTGTGGTGGGTATCAACGCGGAAAACAATATTCCCATAGTAAAGCGGATTTTCCGGGAGGGGCATGAAATAGGTAACCATACTTTCACGCACCCCAATATAGCCAAGGTCAGCAGGAAAAGGGCCATACTGGAAATGGAATCAACCCGGCTGTTGATAGAGTGTATAACCGGACATTCCACGGTCATGTTCCGGGCGCCATTTAACGCGGATTTTGAACCCCAGAAACCCGAAGAATTAATTCCGGTAGCCATAGCCCGGACCCTCAATTACCTGGATATCGGGGAATCCATTGATCCCCTTGACTGGGAGCCCGGAACCAGCGCGGATTCCATTGTTGCCCGCGTGATCAAACGCAAGGAGGATATGACAGCCCAGGACCTCAGCGGAAATATCATTTTGCTCCATGATGCCGGAGGTGACAGCAGGGCAGCCACCGTCAAGGCTTTGCCTGAAATCATCCGCTACTTCAAGGCCAAAGGATATACATTCACCACCATTGCAGACCTGCTGGGAAAGAAAAAGGAGGACCTGATGCCGGAGGTTCCCCACGGAAGCGGATATTACCTGCTGCAGCTTAACTATTACCTGGCCGAAATGGGTTATTGGGGCAGTCATTTTCTGTTTTCCCTGTTCATCGTCTTCATCCTGCTTTCAGTGGGAAGAATCCTCTTTCTTGCCGTGATTGCCACCCGGGAGTATTACCGGGAAAAAAAGGCCGCGCTGGGCCCCTTCTGGCTGAAAGGAGGCCCCCCGCCACCGCTGGTAAGCATTATTGTGCCCGCCTTCAACGAGGAGGTCAATGCGGTGGGTTCCCTCCAAAGCCTGCTTCAGACCGATTACCCGAATTTTGAAATCATTTTTGTCGACGACGGAAGCCGGGACAGCACTTTTCAGAAAGTAAGCGAAGCGTTTGCCTCCCATCCGAAAGTCAAGGTGTTTTCAAAACCCAACGGCGGAAAGGCTTCGGCCCTCAATTATGGTATCCAGCAATCTCAAGCCGAATTTGTGGTATGCATCGATGCTGATACCAAACTCAAACAGGATGCTGTTTCCAGGATGATGATGCATTTTTCACCTATTAGAAACTCCGGCCAAACAGCCGAGGTAGGGGCGGTTGCCGGAAATGTCAAAGTGGGCAATGAAGTGAATCTTTTGACCCGCTGGCAATCCATTGAATACATCAGCAGTCAGAATTTTGACCGCAAGGCCTTTGCCTACCTCAATGCCATCACGGTGGTCCCCGGTGCTATCGGAGCCTTCAGAAAAAGGGCCATTGAGCAGGCGGGGGGATTTACCACCGATACCCTGGCCGAAGACTGTGACCTGACCATCCGGATCATCCGCTGCGGCTATGTGGTGGAGAACGAAAACCAGGCCATTGCCCTCACAGAAGCGCCGGAAACCCTTAAAATGTTTTTTAAACAGCGATTCAGGTGGAATTTTGGTGTTATGCAAACCTTTTGGAAAAACCGGGATGCCCTGTTCAACTGGAAATATAAATGGCTTGGATGGGTTGCCCTGCCCAATATTCTGATCTTCCAATACATCATCCCTTCGGTCATTCCCTTTGCGGATTTCTTCATGGTGGTAGGTCTGCTCACGCAGAATTATGCAAAGATCGGCTTCTACTACCTCCTTTTTATGCTGGTCGATGTGGCCGTGGCCATACTGGCCTTCAGCTTTGAAAAGGAGAAGAAATCAAAACTGGTATGGCTGATCCCCCAAAGACTCATCTGGCGTTGGTTATTGTGGTATGTGCTTTTCCGGACCATACGCAGGGCCTTTAAGGGGGAACTCCAGCACTGGGGTGTTCTCAAAAGAACCGGTAATGTCAAAGACATGGCAACTGCAGGCGCCTGATCTGCCGTGTTGGAAATCATGCGGCCTTCCTGCACAGCTCTTTTGGGGACCGCTTGCTTGTATAGAACTTCCTCAAAACAGGGGCTGACCGGCCAGGGTGCATTCTCCTGGAAGGGCCGGCAACTAATATTTTTTTTCTACCACCTAAACCGGTATTTTTCCTGATTATACTCCCATTTGAAAAAGAAGATCGGCATATATACTGCATCAGCCATCGTGGTGGCCAATATGATCGGCACCGGTGTATTTACCAGCGTCGGTTTCCAGCTCACTTCGGTGCAAAACACCTGGAGCATACTGCTGCTTTGGTTTGCCGGCGGACTGATGGCGCTATTCGGAGCCTTCGCCTATGCTGAACTCGGCACCCATTTTAAGGAATCGGGCGGGGATTACATTTATTTGTCCCGTGTATTTCACCCGTTGTTGGGCTATTTGTCTGCCTGGGCAGGCCTTACCGTGGGATTTTCAGCCCCCGTGGCCCTGGCCGCCATGGCATTTACCAAATACCTGGCCCCCTTTGGACTGCAGAATAACGTGTGGCTTGCCATCGGAGTGATCGTGCTGATCGGACTGATGCACAGTTTTACCATCCGGCATAGCAGCCGTTTTCAAAACCTGTCGACCATCATCAAGGTCCTGTTCATCGTTTGCCTGATCGTGATTGGTTTTGTGATTTCCGGCGATGGAAACAATGCCATTGACATGGGAGGTTCCTGGAAACATGAATTGCTCAAACCCGGATTCGCCGTCTCCATGGTCTACGTGTCTTTTGCTTATACGGGCTGGAATGCGGCTGCTTATGTGGTGGATGAAATCGATCAGCCCAAAAAAAATCTCCCCCTTTCCCTTATAGGCAGCACCCTGTTTGTGGCATTGGTGTATATCCTGTTCCAGTTTGTGCTGTTAAAGAACGCCACGGTGGCCCAATTGGAAGGTAAGGAAGAAGTTACTTTCATATCCTTTACCAGGCTGCTGGGAACCAACGGCGGAAAATGGGTAAGTATTTTTATTGCCATTCAGCTGATAGCTACCGTAAGCTCCTATCTATGGGTGGGACCCCGGGTTACCTGGGCTATGGCCAGGGAAAATAAGCTCTGGCAGCCACTGGCAAAAAAAAACCAGCACGGAATACCGGTGGCCGCCGTTTGGCTGCACGTATTCATAAGTATCGTACTCGCCCTGAGCGGTTCATTTGAGAAGATATTATTATATGCCGGTTTCGTTTTGCAGTTTATGGCTTCCCTGACGGTTGCAGCCAGCCTTTTTATCCGGGGAGCGGAAGCCGATACCTTTAGAAGCCCCTTTAAGCCCCTTCTTCAGCTCATATTTCTGATTTTCAATGGCTGGGTACTCATTTTTACGCTTAAAACCAGGCCCATGGAAAGTCTCATCGGTATTGGCATCCTTTTGGCAGGGTTGGTTATTTATTATTTTGACCAACCCTTTGGGGTATCCCTACCTGCTGATTCTGATTGAGGCCATCCCTACAGGCGGGAAATTGACTTTCAAAGCCTTTGATCCGGCATCCGCCGAAGGGGAACGAACGAACAACCTGCAACAAAGCAATACCCGCCTGAAACCGGCCGCCGGTATGCCCGGGAATACAACAAAGCGTGCAGTGGTTATTATTCTGTTTTACAAATATTCCGAATTGCTGTTTTTGCCTTAATTTCGGGATTCGTTTTCAATAAAACCTACTTACAAAATTATGGCTGAAGTTATTTTGATGCCCCGTTTGAGTGATACTATGACTGAAGGTGTTATAGCCGCATGGCATAAAAAAGTGGGCGACCAGGTGAAAAAAGGAGATCTGCTGGCAGAAGTGGAAACTGACAAGGCCACCATGGACCTTGAAAGTTACAAGGACGGCACCCTGCTTTTTACCGGTACAGAGAAAGGTGGGAAAATCCAGGTTAACGACCTGCTGGCCATTATCGGAACACCCGGCGAAGACATCTCCACTTTAATACCGGGAGCTGCAAAAACACCCTCTGCCCAGCCTGCACCAGCCCCTTCCCCTGCTCCTGCAGCAGCACCTGTGGCTGAAGCGGTCAAATCCGACGAGGCCATACTTATGCCCAGGCTGAGTGATACCATGACTGAAGGTGTGATCGCCGAATGGCATAAGAAAGTGGGTGAACAGGTAAAGAAAGGAGATGTGCTGGCTGATATTGAAACCGATAAGGCCACCATGGAACTGGAAAGTTATAAGGAAGGGACCCTGCTGTATGTGGGGGCCAAAAAGGGAGAGAAAATAGTGGTAAATGACCTGCTTGCCATCATAGGGGATGAAAAGAAGGTGGATGTACAAAAAATAATTGCTGCTTCAAAAAATACCCCGGTCGCCGGTGCTGCCCCTGCTGCACAGGCCCAGGCCCCGGCCCCCGGCCCGGAAGCAAAAGGGGGTCCTCAGGCCATGGCCCCTGCTCCCGGACAGGTGGCGGAAAACGGCAGGCTCAAAGCCTCCCCGCTGGCCAAGAAGCTGGCCGCCGAAAAGGGCATCGATATTTCCAGGGTGGCCGGAAGTGGTGACGGTGGAAGGGTCACCAAAAAGGATATAGACAACTTCACCCCACAGAAGGTGGCTGCATCCGCCGCCGCACCTGCCCCTGCCGGTATTGCAGTGCCTTCAGTTACTTCCGGGGAGATCAGTTTTGAGGAAGTACCTGTTTCCCAGATGAGAAAGATTATTGCCAAACGCCTGGCAGAAAGCAAATTTACGGCCCCCCATTTTTATCTGACCATCAGCATAGATATGGATAATGCCGTTGCAAGCAGGGCCAAGCTCAATGAAGTATCCCCGGTAAAAATCTCATTTAATGACCTGGTGCTCAAAGCAACTGCGGTTGCCCTGAAAAAGCATCCTGCGGTAAACAGCAGCTGGCTGGGCGATAAAATAAGGATTAATCATCATGTGAATATCGGGGTGGCCGTTGCCGTGGAAGATGGCCTGCTGGTTCCCGTCGTGCGATTTGCAGATGGCAAGTCCTTGTCGCAGATAGCGGTTGAGGTGAAAGAATTCGCACAAAAAGCCAAGAATAAGAAGCTTCAGCCCAGTGACTGGGAAGGCAGTACCTTCACGATTTCCAATCTGGGTATGTTTGGCATAGATGAATTCACTGCCATAATCAATCCACCGGATGCCTGTATTCTGGCAATCAGCGCCATTCAGCAAATACCGGTAGTTAAGCAAGGGGCGGTGGTGCCCGGACAGGTCATGAAACTGACCCTGAGCTGCGACCACCGGGTAGTGGATGGAGCCACCGGTGCCGCATTCCTGCAGACGCTCAAGGGCCTGCTGGAAGAGCCGCTAAGACTGCTGATCTAGTCTGTTAAGCCCGGCATACAAAAAATTTAACAATAAAGACATAAACCTAAAAGTCCTGCGTATACGCAGGACTTTTGCTTTTGAGTGTGCGAAGGAAACATGCAGTAAAACAAAGAATTAGAAAAATCCGATAAAATAGTATACTTTTGCTTTAATTACATTCCTTTCTATCACCTTTCGTGACAACCTTCCTTCCGTGTAACCACTTTAGAAGGTAATTGATGAGCAGACAGGTTGTTTTCAAAATCCTTACAGCATTTATACAAGTAAAGCACAAGGTCTTACCGCTGGTACAGCTCAATGTTAGCCGTAGCCGGTTTTATTTCATTTAAAAAACAAACAATTGTCATTCGAAAATTTGCAACTCATTGAGCCCTTATTAAGGGCTGTGAAACAGGAAGGTTATACCCATCCTACTCCCATCCAGGAAAAATCCATACCCATTATTCTCAGCCGCAGGGACCTGCTCGGCTGCGCACAGACCGGAACCGGAAAAACGGCAGCATTTGCCATTCCGATGTTACAGATTCTGCACCAGGAAAAGTCATTGCCAAACAATACACGCGGTATCAAGGCCCTGATCCTGACGCCAACCCGTGAACTGGCCATTCAGATCGAAGAAAGTTTTGCCGCCTATGGCAAATATGCCGGTCTTCGTCACACGGTAATATTCGGGGGCGTTCCACAGGGAAGGCAAACCCAGATCCTTCAGCGCGGCGTGGATATCCTGGTAGCCACACCAGGCCGTTTGCTTGACCTGATTGACCAGGGTTATATCAGCCTTCGCGAGATACAGCTTTTTGTGCTCGATGAGGCAGACCGCATGCTTGACATGGGTTTTGTCCATGACGTCAGGAAGATTGTTTCCAAATTGCCGCAGAAAAGGCAGACCCTTTTCTTCTCGGCAACCATGCCGCCGGAAATTCAGAAACTGGCAAATACCATTCTGGTCAACCCGGAAAAAGTAGAGGTTACCCCGGTTTCCTCCACGGCAGATACCATACAGCAACAGCTTTACTTTGTCGAAAAGAAAGATAAAAAATCATTGTTGCTTCATTTGCTAAAAAACAATGCCATAAATACGGCACTGGTTTTTACCAGGACCAAACACGGCGCAGACAAGGTGGCCCAGGAACTGAACCGGGCCGGAGTGCGTGCGGAAGCCATTCATGGAAACAAATCACAAAATGCACGTCAGGCTGCATTATCAAACTTCAAAAACCAGCAGACAAGGGTATTGGTGGCAACCGACATCGCCGCCAGGGGTATAGATATTGATGAACTTTCCCATGTCATCAACTACGAATTGCCCAATGTACCTGAAACCTATGTGCACAGGATCGGAAGAACCGGAAGGGCGGGCGCCAGCGGTATTGCCCTGTCCTTTTGTGACCAGGAGGAAAAGGAATTTCTCAGGGATATACATAAAGTCATCCTGAAATCCATACCCGTGGTAGAGGATCATCCCTTTCCCATGAGCAATACCTCATTGGTCCAATATCCTTCGATGCACAAAAAGCCGGTAAACCAGCGGAACAGTTCTTCCAACGGTTACAGGGGCGTACAACGTTCCTGGTCGGGCAGTCAAAGAAATCATTGATTCCAAACCTGTTTTCATAATAAAAAAAGTCCAGCACAGGCGGGACTTTTTTTATTTCCGGGCTACCAACCCAAGCAAGCAATCCGGGAGTGTTCAACCCTTTCCCCAGTAAAAACCATTCCTGGCTACCTGGAAAATATAGGGAGTTCGGGGCGGGTCAAAAATATGCCAGGACCTTAAAGGAGCTAACTTTACCCTGGGGGCAACATAGCGGGATATCCATGATGGACATATAACCTCCGGACTTACGCCCATTCCCCTTACCCTTTGGGGTCCGGATCATTAAAAAAAAGGATTTGATCATGAAAATTGTCTGCCTGGTCGTTTTGGTACTGGCCTGCGGGAGCCTAAGGGCTGCTTCGGATTCAGGGATAAATAAGATATTGAGCAGGGAAACCTATGAAAAACTATTCCCTAATCACCATGCCATCTATAGTTACAGGAACCTGATAAAGGCTGCGGCGGCATTTCCGGGCTTCGCCAATGAAGGAAGTCTGGAAACCCGGCTGGGAGAGCTGGCGGCCTTTTTTGCAAACATAGCCCACGAAACAACGGGAGGATGGTCGCTGGCAAAGGGCGGCCCCTATGTATGGGGGCTATACTACACCGAGGAGCAGGCCTGTAAAGATGGCCACTGCGTGCAATATAATACGGCCGGCACCAGCAGTTACCTGCCCGTTGAGGGAAAATCCTATTTTGGCAGGGGGCCTATTCAGCTGACTTATGCCTACAATTATGGACTGGCCGGAGAGGAACTGGGGCTTCCGCTGTTGAAAAACCCGGAATTGGTATCCAGCGATGGGGTCATTGCCTTTAAAACCGCCCTTTGGTTTTGGATGAGGGCCCAAAAACCCAAACCTTCCTGTCATGACGTCATCTGCGGTAACTGGAAGCCCGCCGAGGAAGACCTCAAACTAAACCGCAGACCGGGCTTTGGCATGATCATCAACATCATCAACGGCGGGCTGGAATGCAACACCACCGATCCGGGTCTCCAGGTCAAACGGGAGGAACGGATTGGTTTTTATAAATGGTTTGCTCAGATACTCCATATACAGGTACCGGATAACTGTGACTGTAAGGGAATGACCTCCTACTGAAGGATCAGCCAACCAGGGGGCGACCCGCTTCAATAAGTGAATAATTGTATAAATTACAGAGGTAAAATCTTCCCAAGATGGAACTCAGCAACGCACTGAACTGGTTTGAAATTCCAGTGGCAGATTTCGATCGCGCCAAAAAATTTTACGAAACTATTTTTGACTACCAGATGCCTGAAAACAGGATGGGACCTACGCGGATGGGTTTTTTCCTTTATGACTTTAAGGGTGGAAAGGTCGGAGGTGCCATTTGCGAAGGTCCCAATTACCAGCCTTCACGCCAGGGATCGCTCGTGTATTTTAACTGCCAGCCTGATTTGCAGGTGGTGCTCGACAGGGTGGAAAAAGCCGGAGGAGAGATTCTTACCAGAAAATCCCAGCTGTCCCCTGATCTGGGTTACATCGCCTATATTACTGATTCTGAAAACAACCGCATTGCACTTCATTCCATGGGATAACAGGAAACGCGAATCGGAACCCCGGCAGGGACGCCCGTTAATTGTTAGCCCGATAAATTTTTGCCTTCTCCAGATGATTAAACGTTCGACTTTTCAGCTGCTGCGCATTCATTTTTCCTTTTTTCTGATGCCGGTTTACTGGTTTGCCATCAGTCAGATTGAGCATAAGAACTGGCCCCGCGCGATCCTCATCTTCATTATTTTGCACCTGCTTGTATATCCTGCCAGCAACGGTTATAATAGCTATATGGACCGGGATCAGGGAAGTATCGGCGGCTTAAAAAATCCCTCCCTTCCCACCAGGCAGCTTTTCTGGATTTCACTGGGGATGGATATTGCGGCCGTCTGCCTGGGACTGTTTATAAGCCCCTATTTTACGGCCGGCCTCACCGCCTATATTCTTGCCTCCCGGGCTTACAGTTACAGGGGGATCCGCCTAAAAAGCCATCCGGTCACCGGGTACCTCACCGTCGTCCTATTCCAGGGGGCGCTGACTTTTTTCCTGGTTTATCATGGCGCCCAGTATGGCCTCACCCTCAATGTGCCCCCTGAAGGCATGCTGGCCAGTTCCCTGCTGGTGGGTGGATTCTATCCGCTCACGCAGATTTACCAGCATGAGGCCGATCTTAAGGACGGGGTGAAAACCATCAGTTACCTGTTGGGGTACCGGGGAACTTTTGTGTATGCGGCCCTTGTTTATAGCCTGGCTTTTGGGGTACTGTCCTATTACCTGCTTTCCTCCCTAGAAATAAATGAATTTTTTGTCCTGGCAACCGCTATGATTCCCGTTATCGTTTATTTTCTAATATGGGCTGCCCAGGTCTGGAAAGACAAATCTAAAGCAGATTATGAACATACCATGCGTATGAATATAATCGCTGCCACCTGCACCAACCTGGGGTTTATTGCCGTTCAGGTCATGCAATAGCAGGTATATCCCATCCAATATGAAGCATGTTTCGTAAATTAACCTGACAGAAAATACTATTTTGAGTAAAATTATTTCAATAGGAAAAGCGGTTCCTGCATTCAGGCATAACCAGGAAGACATTCTGAATTTCATGCAGAAGGTGTTTGCCATGGAGGAAACCGACAACAGGAAATTAAGATTCCTTTACCACCAGAGTGCTATAAGCCACCGTTTTTCTGTAATAGGCGATTATAGCCGGCCCGTCAACGAATGGAAATTCTACCCGCAATCCGAGCACCTCGAACCATTCCCCTCCCTTGAACTCAGAATGGTCCATTATCAAAAGCACGCTGCGGCCCTTTCGGTAGATGCCATCAGGAATTGCATTTCCGGGAAAATCCAGCCAAAAGACATTACTCATCTTATCACGGTCAGTTGTACCGGCATGAGTGCGCCAGGCCTTGATCTGCAGGTTGTTGAACTGATGGATCTTCCAAAAAATATTTTCCGGACCTCTATCAATTTCATGGGATGTTACGCTGCCATACATGCCCTGAAACTGGCTGATGTAATCTGCAGGTCCACCAGGGGCGCCCGTGTTATAGTCGTATGTACCGAATTATGTACCCTGCATTTTCAGCGGGAACCCACCATGGACAATATTGCATCCAGCCTCCTTTTCGGGGATGGATCTGCAGCCGCTCTGATTACCAGCGGCGAAGGGGGAGCCAAAGGCATATCCATCTGTGATTTCTATTCCGAAATTTCACCAAAAGGGAAAAAGGATATGGCGTGGGAACTCTCTTCCTCCGGTTTCCTGATGACCCTGAGCGGTTACATTCCTGACCTCATTGAAGAGGATTTCGAATCCCTTACCGGCCGAGCACTGAAACAAAATAACCTGACCTGCCAGGAGATAACGCACTGGTGTATGCATCCCGGCGGGAAAAAAATCCTGGAAGCCATACACAAAAGCCTTCATTTTTCAGGGGGAGAACTGGAAGACAGCTATGAGGTCCTGAAGGAATACGGCAATATGTCCAGCCCCAGTATCCTGTTTGTACTGGAAAAAATCATGAATAAACTCGATTATAATAAGCCAAATACCATTTTTGGTGCAGCTTTCGGCCCGGGTTTAACCATGGAAACCTTCCTGGCCAAAACGTAATCGGAATGGCAGGGATCGGGCCCTGCTTTTATGGACCCGGTTGCCCCCCTCCTTTCCAAATCAACGCTGACACATGGATTTTTCAACACGTTCATATCAAACAGAGTTACTGGATGACCCGAAGGTCCCGGCGGACGATATTGTGCAAAACATGAAAGAGCTTGATTTCATCAATACTTTCCTGGGTGGTCATGCAGTAACCCTGAGCGGGTTCAGGAACCTGTTAACCGGTCAACGGGAAATAACTGTTTGCGAAATTGGCTGCGGGGGGGCTGATAATTTGATGGCCTTAAGGAAATGGACCCTCTCCCATGGGATTTCAGCAAGATTCATTGGTATAGATATCAATCCACACTGCCTGGAAGTGGCTAGAAGGAGATTTCCTACAGACTGCGGGGAGTTCATTTTATCCGATTACCAACAGGTGGACTTTGGGGATCAAAAGCCGGACCTCCTGTTTTCGTCGCTTTTTTGTCACCATTTTACCCAGGAGCAGTTGCTGATCATGCTTCAATGGATGAGGGATAACTCAACAATCGGGTTTTTCATTAATGACCTGCACCGGCATCCATTCGCCTACTATTCCATACGCGCGCTGACAGGTCTTTTCTCCAGGTCCTACCTGGTAAAAAATGACGCACCACTTTCCGTGCTGAGGGGATTTACCAAAAAGGAATGGGATGGCCTTCTGCAGGATTCTGGAATCAGGCATTATTGCCTGCAGTGGAAATGGGCCTTCAGGTGGCTGATAACGGTAAAGCATATTGATGTATGAATAAACAATCAGTATCTATGGAAGGAAAACCCGGGAGTGGCCCGCCGAACCGGTTTACGGATGCTGTCATTGCCGGTGGCGGGCTGGCCGGACTGGCGCTTTCCATACAACTGGCCAGGGCCGGATACAGTGTGGTACTGTTTGAGAAGGAAAAGTATCCATTTCATAAAGTGTGTGGTGAATATATCAGCCTGGAAAGCTGGAATTTTCTGGAAGAACTTGGATTGCCCCTCAGCGACTGGAAACTGCCGGTCATAAAAAGACTGATGGTCTCATCGCCGAACGGAAGGGTGCTCAGCCAGGACCTTCCATTGGGTGGTTTTGGGATCAGCCGGTTCAAACTGGATGCCTGCCTGGCCGACATAGCCCGCCAGGCAGGAGTGTGCGTTATGGAAGAGGCCAGGGTTACAGATATCCATTTCCAAGACTCCTTGTTTTCAGTCCAGGCGGCAGGAACAGTATACCAGGCAAAAATAGCCTGCGGCACTTTTGGAAAGAGAAGTAACCTCGATATCAGATGGAAAAGAAAATTTGTTGAACCGGCCCCCGGCAAACTCAATAATTACGTGGGCGTAAAATATCATATTGAAATATCTTTTCCCCAGGATTTGATTGCCCTGCATAATTTCGAAAACGGTTACTGTGGAATTTCAAGGATCGAAGATAATCGCTATTGCCTCTGTTATCTAACCACCGCTGCTAATCTTAAAAGGTGCGGCAATTCCATCAAAAAGATGGAGGAACAGATAGTGAGAAAGAACCCGCTGCTGGAGGAGATATTTTCAACAGCGAATTTCCTGTACGGGCAGCCACTGACTATTTCCCAGATCAGTTTTGCAAAAAAGACCCAGATTGAAGATCATGTGCTTTTAATCGGCGATGCCGCGGGTTCCATCACCCCTTTATGCGGCAATGGAATGAGTATGGCCCTGCATGGCAGTAAGGTCTGCTTTACCCTTATTGACCAATTTCTGCAGAACCGGATTACACGCGACCAAATGGAACAACAATACCGCGATACTTGGAATAGGCTCTTCGGAAATCGCCTGCAGACTGGAAGGATCATACAGCGATTTTTTGGTAACCGGATACTGACAAACTTTTTATTGAAAATCATGAAGCCATTCCCCAAATTAGTTACATATTTGATACGACAAACCCACGGCGATCCATATTGAGGACTTTATGAAAATTACAATTTGCATTTTCACGGCGTGTATGGCAGTTTTCAATACTCTTTCAGGGCAGGATTATCATGCCGTTCAGGGATCCTCGTTTGCAGGAAGCCTGGGGGTATCCAATAATCCGGCTTCCATCACCAATACCCCCTACTCCTGGGATATTAACATTTTGGCAGTCCAGCTAAAAACAATAACCAACGGATATCGGATCGATAACTACTCCCTGCTCACCTCTGCCAGCCAATCAACGGCCAGCATGAACACCGGTGATTTCCATCGATACCTCGACTTGAACTTTAATCTAAACCTAATCAATACCAGGATTGCCCTTAACCGGACGCATACCCTGGCTTTTGGGGTAAACCTCCGTGGAAACGGGCGGGTTCTTACAAACAGGTATTTTTATGCCGACTCACTGCCAAGCGTAGACCAGTTCCTGGGATCCAACCTGAACCGGACCCTGGAGGGCCATTTCAGTTCCAGCAGCTGGCTGGAAGCATTTGCCACCTACAGCCAGACACTCTGGGATGATGACCAGGGAAGACTCAACGGGGGCATCACCCTTAAGGCCACCCGCGGCCTTTCCGGGGCTTTTGCCCACCTGGTGGATTTCAGCTCGGTACCCACACCCAACGGAGGAGACACTTCATTTACAGTCAACTCGGTTTCGGGTAAATATGGTTATTCCAATAATTACGACCAATGGCAAAATAGCAGGCCATCCAGCACCAACATCCGTGATTTTATCACCAATACAAGGGGTGGATTCTGCTTCGACCTGGGATTGGAGTACCTGGTAAAAACCCAGGAAGTCAGTACCGTCTATGATGAGGATAATTTTTTTGATTACGACTGGAAATTCGGTCTGTCACTGCTCGATGTAGGATATAACCAATACAGGTATGGTAATAAGAGCAGTATGTTTACCTCCCCTTCACCTCAGGTAACGGGTGCACTCCTTAATCAAAAATTCGATTCGCTTTCCTCTCTGGCAGATTTCAACGACAGTCTCTCCGGCATTGTCCGTGGCTTTTCCCCACTGGGGGGCAAATTCAGGGTAGAAAACCCAACCAGGCTGGTCATCAATGTAGACCGGGCCTTCCCCGCCGATTTTTATGTCAACGCAGAAATTTCCCTTAATATTCACCCTTCCCCGGAAAATAGTAACAGGTATTTTACCCAACAAATCAACCTGATTACCCTCACTCCCAGGTGGGAGACCAGGCGCTGGGGTTTTTACCTGCCCCTTCAATATACCATAGAAGGGCATTTTATGGCCGGGGCAGCCCTTAAGGCGGGGCCGCTGCTGCTGGGAATACATAACCTGGCTAACCTGTTTTTTAAAAACAGGATTCAAAACGGGGGCGGATACCTTGCCCTTCAGCTACGGGCACCCAGGAACCTCAGGGCCAGGGCTGATAAAAGGCTGGATTGCCCCAATTAGCAGCCACGGGACGGGAGACTGACATCCTCCCTGCAAGCGGCAATCGATATCAATGGGGCCTGCCCTTTTAGGGGGCACCCCCTGTAAAACATTTACGGTCGAAAAAATGTTATTGTAACAATGGAAGCAGCAAAAAAGAAAACACTGGTTCTGGGGGCCTCAGACAATCCGGAACGCTACAGTTATCTCGCCGTAAACAGATTGCGGGGCAAAGATTATCCCGTTGTAGCCATTGGCGGAAAAAAAGCGACCGTTTCAGATGTTGAAATAACCACTGAAAAACCTCCATTTAAAGATATTGATACCGTATCGATTTATCTGAACCCGGCCCATCAACCCGCCTATTACCAGTACATTCTTTCTCTGAACCCTAAAAGGATCATTTTCAATCCGGGAGCAGAAAACCCGGTTTTTTATAACATGGCCCTTGAAAAGGGAATTAAGCCGATGGAAGCATGCACCCTTGTTTTATTAAGCACCGGCCAGTACTGAAGCAATAATTCACCCCTCTGCACGTTCTAATTTGCTGCCCATAGAAGGCCGTCTGCCGGCACGGGTGGTTGTTGATTGTACCCTTTCATTACTCATCCTTAAAAACTTACCCCGATGAATTATCAGGAATTACGCCGTTCTCTGGCCATTAAACTCTTGTCTGTCAGGAAAATCAGTCTAACCAACCTGTTCCCAACACCACAGGCTTTCGAAGGCACACAAGGCCTCCGGCATGCATGGGGAGAGTCTAAGGATGAATCATCCGAAAAAAACGGACCCGCGCCACACCAGCCCTTTATCCTGAAAAAATAAACAGCACGCTCCGGTTTCCAGGGCCCGGATCAGCCGCAAAAGGCTCATGAAGAGGCCTTGAAACCCAGGCGGGTTCATAAAAGTTTAACATACACGTCATTTTGCCATTATTGGGTTTTTCGGTAAATTCGAAAAACCCATTTTTATGTTATGGCGAAAATTTAATGGCGACCAGATTGAACTGCCCATAGTAGACGCCGTTGAGCAGGCGATACGGCGGGAAACCGAAAAAGGCTTTCATTTGAAAGTTTGTGTAGGTACGGATTCACAGGTTAAAGGAGCTGAAACAGAATTTGCGACCGTTATTGTTTTTTTAAGGGAGGGGCACGGAGGTTTTATGTTCATCCACAATGAAAAAACGAAGACAAAGTACACCATCAAGGAAAGAATGCTGGTGGAGGTTGCCAAAAGTATTGAAATTGCCTATGAGCTCTGCAACCTGTTTAACAAGTACGATGTAGACATGGAAGTCCATGCCGACATTAACACCAACCCCCATTTCAAGAGCAACGATGCGCTGAAGGAAGCGATGGGCTATATCCTGGGCATGGGGTTCGCATTCAAAGCAAAGCCGGAGGCGTTTGCCAGCAGCAGCTGCGCCAACAAGGTGGTTAACTAAGGCAAATAGGGTCAGCGTTTATAAGGGACTGTTGTGAAGATTTCACGACCCTGGAGAAAGTCTCCCCGCAAATTCAGCATTCATTTCACCTATCAGCTGCAAAATTTTATCTTTTCCCATTTTCTTTACCGTGCTTGTCACAAAATGCTGTGGTAAAAACTGCCAGGTCTCGCGCATTTTCTGGAGGAAATTTTTTAAATTCAGACTGACGGTTCGCTGGTTTTCTTTATCCGCTTTGGTAAACACCAGGCAAAACGGTATGTTCCACTTACCCAGGTTATTGACGAATTCCAGGTCATTTTTCTGGGGGCTATGCCGGCTGTCAATCAGAACAAATACATTCATCAGGCTCTCCCGCTTGCGCAGGTAATCTTCGATCATGATTTCCCACTTTTTCCGCTGGGAAATGGAAACCTTGGCAAATCCATAACCCGGCAGATCCACGATGTACCATTCACCGTTGATCAGAAAATGGTTGATCAACTGGGTTTTCCCCGGCGTATTGGATGTTTTCGCCAGTTTTTCATTATTGCAGAGCATATTGATGAGTGAAGACTTTCCCACATTGCTCCTTCCAATAAATGCATACTCCGGTTTGTCAGGCGGGGGGCACTGGGTATATTCCGGGCTGCTGATGATATAGGTCGAAGATTTTATTATCATGGTACAATTCAATGAATAAGTACGCAAGATAGTGAAGATACCAGGAGCAGGCCCGATAAGCATGGGCTAACAGCTTAAATTAGCCGGGCACCTGTTGAATTAGGGGGTGGATTTTGCCCATCGGGCCTGAAACAGCCTGCCGCCAACTCAATTCTCTGCCTTAACTTTGGCCCATGTCAAAATACAGTCATGATTCGATCATGCCCTTCAAGGATTCCAAAATGGATAAAAAGGGGCAGGTGGCAGAAATGTTTGACCAGATTGCCTTTCGTTACGACTTCCTGAACCGGTTCCTCAGCGGGGGCATCGACAGGTTCTGGCGCCGCAGGGCCATCAGGGAACTGCAGGGCATCCATCCCGGGTTTATCCTGGATGTGGCCACCGGAACGGGCGATGTCGCCATTATGATGGCCAAATACCTTCACCCCCGGAAAATTACCGGAATTGACATTTCCGAAGGAATGATGGCCATTGGAAGGGAAAAGATTGCCAAACTGGGGCTTCAGGGGACGATTGAACTCCTAAAAGGGGACAGCGAATCCATTCAATTTGAAGACAACCGTTTTGATGCCGTCACCGTGGCTTTTGGGGTGAGGAATTTCGAAAATCTGGAAAAAGGGTTACACGAAATGCTGCGGGTGCTTAAACCGGGTGGCAAACTGGTCATTCTGGAATTCTCAAAACCAAGATCCCGGGCCTTTAAAGGCATCTACAATCTGTATATGAAGCGGATTACGCCGGGCATCGGCAAGCTGGTTTCCCGACATGGGGAAGCCTACCAATACCTCAACGAATCGGTACGGGCTTTCCCCGAAGGAAATGACCTGTTGGAAATCATTGAAAAAGCCGGTTTTAAGAGCACCTACCTGCGCAGGCTCAGTCTGGGAATCTGCACCCTTTATTGCGGACAGAAATAAGATGGCCAATCCTTTTCCCCGGTAAAATAGGGATCAGGCCTCGGCGGACCCCCTCCGCCGGTTCTTTTGGAAGACCAGGGGCGGCTTTTTTGGCCCCCCAATACATGGATAAGGCTGCACGGCAAGCCTCCCCCGGCAGATATAACGGCCGGTTTTGTTAACCAAGCCTTAAATATTGGGCTATTAAATTGGGTTTCAACAATTATTCCAAGCTTCCCTGCGTTAAGTGCTTGTTCAGGCACCCGGTTTTTGCCTCTGGGATAGCCATGATATATATTTATCTTGAAAATATATCATAATTAACCGATTTACAGCTACTTATGATTTTTAATAGAACCATGCAGCGCATTAAAAAAGCCTCTTACGGCCTATTTCTTATTGGGTGCTTTTCTGCCTTGTTTTCCCTGGAAGGAAAAGCCCAGCTGCGCGATAACGAAAACCTCCCCGACCATGACGGCAAATTTTACCACCTGGGCATCGCCCTCATTTATAATAATTCCCATTTTCAGGTAAGCGCCCATCCTTCTTTTCTGCAAAGTGACAGTGTGCTGTCGGTAAACCCACTCAATACGGGTGGATTTGGGCTGGCGGGTCTGCACACTTTCCGGATCAGTGACCACCTGGAATTTCGAGTGGTATTTCCCCAGCTAATGTTCTCTTACAAGAACCTGAGCTATAATGTAAAATATCCATCCAGCGGGGAGACCTACAAGGCAACCAAACAGGTGGAATCGATTTTACTGGGGTTCCCCACTCAGGTAAAATTCCTCTCAGACCGTATCCATAATTTTCGTGTTTATATGCTTGGCGGGGTCAATTACCAGTATGACCTGGCTTCCAACGCTTCTTCCAGAAAAGCGCAGAACCTGGTCAAACTCAAACCCTATGATTTCAGCATTGAGGCGGGCATCGGTTTTCAGTTTTATTTTCCGGTATTTATACTGTCGCCGGAACTCAAAATAAGCGATGGACTGATCAATATCCACAGCAGGGACCCGAACCTCATTTATTCGAGCAGCATCGACAAACTCAATTCCAGGATGGTCGTATTCTCGCTTATCTTCGAAGGGTAAGCAACGGCCTGAATCCAAGCTGGCTGCAGGACTCCATTCATTTCACTGTTAATAATCGTACTGCCTTCTGAACATGTTGACCCTTATTCCCAGGGTAAAGACGGAGGAAGAAGAACTGAACACCTCGGCTCCTGTGATGTTGGTGGGTGCATGGTAATTTCGCTGCAACACAGATAAATCGATGAAGAGATTCTCCTTGATTTCATAAGAAACGTTGGCAGAAAGGTTTATGCAGTTAGCCGCTATGCCCGATCCGATTTTATACCCATAATCCCTCAGCCTTGTCTGATAGTCACTGAAAATATTGCCGCCAAAATTTTGGCCGGCTGAATCAGTACCCTGCTTAAAGCTGATTATTTTGGCTTCTATGTTCCATTTGGGGGAAGGCTGGTAGCGGACTATGGCCAGGAATTCCGAAAAATTAGCGCCCAGCGGGTGAGCCAGGGGCTGGTTATAATGGGAAAAATTGGATACGGTATCGTTGTGGGAATAGGTAAAGGGCCTCACAAGATTTGCCTCTCCCTGTATATCCAGGTTCTTTATATTAAAGGCATCAATGTATTTGAAACCAAGCTGGAGTCCCTGCTTATTGGCCCAGTAACCCCTTCCATAATGAACTATCTGGCTCAGCACAAATTCATTGATCAGGAGCTGGCCGTAAAACTGCACCACATGGCCGACATTGGCCTTAAAATCAAGCCCCACGGTGGTTTTGTCCGGACTGCCATTTTGCTGTTGGGCGGAAACCAGGAAGATGACCGGGTTGAGATAGGTGAAATCAAAATGATCCGGCCGGCTGAACACCACATTTTCATACAAGCCCACATTAAGCCAGGGGGCTGCATTATAGCTCAGGTGATGGATCACGGCATATTTCCTGGGATAATAATAATCCCCCGGTCTGTGCTGGTTGACCAATTCCATGAACAGGTTCTGGTAATTGATTTTCCAGATCCGCGTGTTCAGTTTCAAAAACAGGTAGGGGGCGGCATAATCACTCAGGAATAGACTGCGGTATCCATTGCCGATAAAATTCTTATCATACCCAAACTGGATATCAAAATATTTAAAGGCATTAAAATAGATGGAGGCCCTGTTATCGAAATAATCAAAAGCTGTCTTTTTAAAGGTCTTATAATACCCTGCACCGGGGACGGCATAATACCCCGTAGAGGTAACCCTGTCCTGGAAAAAACTGGGCCCTCTTTCCTGGTTATCGGTCAGATAAGCAGAAAAACCAAGTTTATTGGCAATCATTCCACGCATTGTCAGCCCCTTTGCATTGAGGAAAACGCGCTCCTTGTTCCCGGTCTCAATGGACTGGGTCTGCTGAACTACCGGGTCCAGCATCAGTAAGAAATCCTTTTCGTTGACAACATAGCAATTGGCCTTTTGCTTATAAAAGGAGTCCCAGAACGGTTTCTTACTCCTGAAATTATCCTGGCTTCCACTTACCCATTCCGCATTGTTCATCAGGAGATCCTGCAGGTTATACTGGTCGATCTTGGAGAGGCGGTAATAATAATCATAGGGGTAAAACTTATGCAGGGAATCGGATAACTGCGCAACACTGACAGCCAATTTACGGCTGATGGGTTTAACCGTCGATATATTCAGTTCCGGGTTTGTCTGCAGCAGAATCTCCATCCTTTGCAGGAATTCCTCGGATTTGGATCCCTGGGGTAAAAAGGAGGATTGGGAAAATCCAAAGACAGGAAAAATCAGAATTATGCAGTGTCTTAGTATGGTTTTTATAAATTGCGTCATGTTTGCGATTTGTTGTCTCAATTTAAAATATGCAAAATTACCTGATTAAAAACATATCCATCGTAAATGAAGGGCAGACCTTTCATGGCGATGTACTCATCAAAATGGGGCGGATTGAAAAAGTAGCGGCAAATATACAACCTGCGATACATGTTCACGAAATCAACGGGGAAGGGAAGCATTTATTGCCCGGGGCCATTGATGACCAGGTGCATTTCCGTGAGCCGGGATATCCCCAAAAAGCAACCATTTATTCAGAGGCCAAGGCCGCCGTGGCAGGAGGAGTTACTTCCTTTATGGAGATGCCCAATACGGTTCCCGCGGCTTTAACCCAGGAATTGCTGGAACAAAAATATGATATTGCTTCAGCCGGTTCCCTGGCCAACTATTCCTTTTATATGGGAACCTCCAACGAAAATGCCGAGGAAATCCTTAAAACCAATGAAAAAAAGAGTCAGGTTTGCGGCATAAAGATATTCATGGGTTCTTCCACCGGCAATCTGCTGGTGGACAATTTTCTCACCCTGGACAAGATATTCCGGGAATCCGAGTTGCTGATAGCCACCCATTGTGAGGATGAAAAAATCATCCGGGAGAACTTAAACCTGATCAGGCAGCAAAACCGGCCGCTGGTCGCAGCAGACCACCCTGTCATCCGTGATGAAGAGGCCTGCTTTGAATCTTCCTTCAAGGCCATCCAGCTTGCCAAAAAACACAATAGCAGGCTGCACATTCTCCACCTTAGTACAGAAAAAGAAATGCAGCTTTTCACCAACATGATACCGCTGGGAGAAAAGAGAATAACCGCTGAAGTATGCGTTCACCACCTGCATTTCACCAGCGATGACTATGGCAGGTTGGGCAACCAGATCAAATGTAATCCCGCAATAAAAGCGCCCAGGCACCGGGAGGCCTTATGGAAGGCCCTCCTGGATGACAGGCTTGACCTGATAGCTACGGACCACGCACCCCATACCTGGGAAGAAAAAAACCAGCCCTATGAAACGGCGCATGCCGGCCTGCCGCTTGTACAGCATTCCATGCCCCTGATGCTGCATTATGTAAGGCAGGGAAAGATCAGCCTGGAAAAAATGGTAGAAAAAATGAGCCATGCCGTAGCCGCCTGCTTTCAGATCGCCGACCGGGGGTACATCAGGGAAGGGTATTTTGCCGACCTGGTGATTGCAGACCTGACCCAGCCAACCACGGTGACCAGGGAAAACATATTGTATAAATGTGGCTGGAGCCCCCTGGAAGGCTTCCAATTTCCAGCAACCATTACCCATACTTTCGTAAATGGTCATATGGTTTATGGAAACGGCGTATTTGAGGAATCTTTTATGGGTAAGCGATTATTGTTCAACCGGTAAAACCCAATGCTCCCTCCATGCAAATTGACAAGATAACCTACGATGACCTGTCACTGTACAGCGGGGAGGAGGAGTTTTCCATATTCCATAAAATCAACTTCACCACAACCCGGGGAGGGCGGGACTGGTTGCTTGAATACTTCAACAGCCCCTTCAGCCAGTTGAAGCCCATTGAGGAGACCCAGCAAATACTCCAGATAATTATCCGACACCGGAATCAATGGCCCTCGACCATCAGTAACGGTACGATCATGGTCATGGAAAAGTTTTTTGAAACTTCGGTGGATGATATCCCGGCGGGTGGCAATCTGGTTAACGCCGGGCTCTATAAAATCCTGCACGGGCCGGATTATTCCATCGTCCGGTATTCCCTTTCCCATTTTGCAGACTTTGTCCGAGGCATGCATGCAATCATTGACCTGTTTTCCCAGGAGGACTGTCCCAAATTACTGGGATCCCTGCTGGAACGCGCAGGCTATCTGCTAAGCAACGACACTATTGAATCCCTGGCCAAAACCAGACCGGGCTCCAAATTTACCGTGTCCAGTGTAATACATTACGGAAGTTTTATCCGGTACAAATTCAAGAATGCCGCCCAGGAACTCATCAATATTTTTGGCAGAATCGACGCATGGTATTCCATGGCCATGGCTACCCAGCAACTTGGCTTTGCCTTTCCCGAATTTCTGGAACAGGATCAGCCTGTCGTAGACGCCGTCGACCTTTATCATATCCTGCTCCCGGTACCGGTCTCCTATAACGTACAGCTTAATCAGAAAAGCAATTTCTTCTTTTTAACAGGAGCCAATATGGCCGGCAAGAGCACTTTCATAAAGTCTGTCGGCATTGCCGTTTTTCTGGCCCATCTCGGTATGGGGGTTCCTTCCAAACAGATGAAACTGACCATATTTGACGGAATCCTGAGTAATATTAATGTGGTAGATAACATTTCCAAGGGAGAAAGCTACTTTTTCAATGAGGTCCAGCGCATTAAAAATACGATTATTAAGATCAACGATAACCGGAAGTGGCTGGTTCTCATTGATGAACTCTTCAAGGGCACCAATGTCCAGGATGCCATGAAATGTTCTTCCACGGTAATCAAGGGGCTTATAAAAATCAATAATTCACTTTTCATTCTTTCGACCCATTTATATGAAATTGGCGAAGAATTGAAATCCTACCCGAATATATCTTTCAAATATTTTGAAACATCCGTCAAGGATGATCAGCTGGAATTCAGCTACCAGCTAAAGGATGGCATCAGTAATGACCGTCTGGGCTATTTGATCCTTAAAAGGGAGAAAGTCGTGGAGATGCTGGAGAAATTGTAATTTCAACCAGAAGAATTCAACCTGTTCAACCATAGTTTTATGAAAAGTACCTGGCTCTTAATTACGGGGATACTGTATCTTTTTGCCCTTGAAATTCTGCGCGTATATTTTATCATGCCCTTCCCGGGCAGCCAGTATGGCAACACCATTGGGATAGCCTATTTCCTCAATACAAATATTACCTGGCTGAGATTACTCGGTTTTGCGGTAATCTTACCGTCTTTGTGGCATTTTATCCGCAACAAAAAAAGGCTTTCTAATATCGCACTGGCCATTTTCCTGGTGCTGTATGGCGTTGTTTTCTACTTATTCAATTTCCGGTTCCTCGCTGACAAAATGTTTTATCAGCCCAGGGAAAAACTCTTCTTGTCTGGCCTGCAGGATACCAGTCACCTAAATTCGCTGGTGATCGGGGTGGCCCTTGGCAGTCAGGCAAAGGCCTACCCTGTAGAAATCATCGGGTACCATCACCAGGTGAAAGACACCATTGACCGGCAGCCGATCATGGTTACCTATTGCACCGTATGCAGGACCGGCAGGGTATACAGCCCCTTTGTCGATGGAAAATATGAAGAATTTCGCCTGGTGGGTATGGATCATTTCAACGCGATGTTTGAAGATGCGGGTACTAAAAGCTGGTGGCAGCAGGCAACCGGGATAGCCATCGCGGGAAGCCTGAAAGGCAAACAGCTCAGGGAGGTGCCATCAGCCCAAATGCGCCTGGGGGACTGGTTGGCGCTTCATCCCAATAGTATGGTCTTGCAGCCCGATACCCATTTTCTGGCCAAATATGACAGTCTGAAAGGTTATGATGAGGGTACCATAGCAGGAAAACTGGAACACCGCGATACCGCTTCCTGGAAATTCAAATCCTGGGTAATAGGGCTACAATTCCAAGGGGTAACCCGCGCCTACGACTGGAATATGCTGGTCAAAAAAAGGGTTCTCCAGGATCACATAAACGGGATACCCATATTAATTACCCTGGAACCCAATGGTCAGAGTTTTTATGTCTTCAGCCACGCCGACAGCCTGCATTTTACCTATGACTCCGTGCAGCACCTGATCCGGGAAACCGGGACTCAAGCCTGCTGGACTCCCCGGGGTGTCCGGCTGGGGGACACCCTGGCAAACAGGGGCGGGCCGAATCCTTTGACATTGCAACCGCTTCAGGCTTACCAGGAGTTCTGGCATTCCTGGCAAACTTTTCACCCCAATACCACCCGTTTTCAGTAATGATCATTCAATCGCTTCGCAGCTTTTCCATGGAAAAAATTTTTGCCTTCCTCTGGTTATTGAGTTGTTATCCCCTTTGCAGCAAGGCTCAGCAAAACACCGGCCGGGTGGATATTCAGCATTACCGGTTCAGCATTGAAGTAAGTGACTTAAATGATACCATCCGTGGAACAGCCGAAATCGAGCTGGAAATGGCAGGCAGCAGCCTCAGTCTGGACCTGGCAACCCTTGATTCTGCGGGCAGGGGAATGCATGTAAGCCAGGTAAAGGAAGATAACCGGGACCTGATGTTCACCCATTCAGATAATACCCTAAAGATTTTGTTTGCGGAAAATGGCAGCCTGTCAACCCACCGAAAATTGTCCGTCTCTTATTACGGCATCCCCTCTGACGGTCTGATCATTTCACGCAACAAATTCAATCACCGTACTTTTTTTGCCGACAACTGGCCAAACCGGGCGCATTACTGGATTCCCTGCATTGATCATCCCTCAGACAAGGCTACTGTCGACTTTATTGTGATGGCTCCTGATCACTACCAGGTAATCGCCAATGGACAAAAGACCGAAGAAATCAATTGGCCCGGGCACCTCCGGGAAACCCATTACCAGGAGAGTGTGGAACTGCCCACCAAGGAAATGGCCATTGGGGTGGCCGATTTTGCGGTACATTATGCCGGAGCATATCAGTGTATTCCGGTATACAGCTGGGTATTTCCGGAAGAACGCGTCAACGGTTTCTTCGATTATGATCTGGCTCTGGACATCCTGCCCTATTTCATCACCCGTGTATGTCCCTACCCTTACAAAAAGCTGGCTAACGTGGAGTCCAGGACCCGGTTCGGTGGCGCTGAAAATGCGAATGCTATTTTTTATTCCGAAAATTCCATCCGCGGGGACCGCAGTAACGAATCCCTCCTGGTCCATGAAATTGCCCACCAGTGGTTTGGCAATTCAGCCACAGAAAAAGACTGGCGTCATTTATGGCTGAGTGAAGGATTTGCCACATACATGACCCATCTTTACCTTGAACATAAATACGGATCCGATACGCTCCGTTTTCGAATGAGCGCCGACCGGCAAAAAGTGATTGATTTTGCCAGGATACGCCATACTCCGGTGGTTGACAGTTCAGCGGCACCCGATTTCATGAAATTACTCAATGCCAACAGCTACCAGAAAGGCGGCTGGGTCCTGCACATGCTCCACCAAAAGATCGGGGATGCTGCTTTTTGGATGGGTATACGCGCTTATTACGCCCGGTTTGCGGGCCATAATGCAGATACAGATGATTTCAGAAGGGAAATGGAAAAAGCCAGCGGGACGGATTTGGGAAAGTTTTTTCAGCAATGGTTATGGACGCCCGGCCATCCGGTCCTTGATATCAAATGGAAATACCGGGCCAAACCGGCCGGCGTCGTATTACAAATCACCCAATTGCAGTCCCCCCTTTTTGAGTTCCCCCTGCAGGTACTTCCCATTGCCGGCGGCGGCCCGCTGGTGGCAACTACTGTGGAAATTAAACAAAAACGGACCGAGATCGTTATACCCATGGCAGAAAGGCCGTTGGAACTGAAATTTGATCCGGATGTAAACCTGCTGTTCGAAACAGCATCGCCCAAGCATCCCTGATTTCAGCTGTCTGTACTGGCCTGGGATGACTAGTGAATGAGAGGAATCGATTATAGCGTGCCGAACCGGCTCAGGAAACCTTTTATATTTTATCTGTTTCAATCTTATCTTAACTTTACGGCTTTATCCCCATAATAAGCTAAAAAACCCCCTCCCGGATTATCATGAAAATTTTGCTGCATTATATAAGACCTTATCGCTGGCTTGTCTTCCTTGCACTCATCCTGGCTGCCATCAACCAGGTATTCTCCCTGTTTGCCCCCATGATCAGCGGAAGGCTGCTTGATCTGTTTGCAAATCATCCGCACACTTACCCGGACCATACGCCAAGGGACGAACAAGGATATCTATTCGGCAAAGGCACCTATCATGGATTGCTTTATTTCCTGATGCTGCTAATCGGCACTGCCATGGTCAGCAGAATTGCCAAAGCCTTCCAGGATTATTTCGTAAACGTCATCATCCAGAAGTTCGGGGCCTCCATCTTTACTGACGGCCTGAAACATTCCATGCGGCTTCCCTATCAGGATTTTGAAGACCAGCGGAGCGGGGAAACCCTTTCCATTCTTACCAAGGTTCGGACTGATACGGAGAAATTCATCAGCAATTTTGTTAATGTCTTTTTCATTATAATAGTGAGTATCATTTTTGTATCGATCTATTCCTTTCAGCTTCACTGGGCCATCATGCCTGTATATGCCGGAGGAATCATCCTCATCGCATTTGTTACCAGTCTGCTGAGCCGAAAAATTAAGATCATTCAGAAAACCATAGTCCGGGAAACCACTTCACTGGCGGGTTCAACTACCGAAAGCCTCCGCAATATTGAAATCGTTAAGAGCCTGGGCCTCACCGATCAGGAAGTAAACCGTCTCAATAACAATACCTATAAGATTCTGGGTCTGGAGCTGCGTAAGGTAAAAAGTATCCGCTCCTTGAGTTTCATACAGGGAACCATGGTCAATTTCCTCCAACAGGTGATATCCTTTACCCTGCTGTGGCTGGTGTTCAGGAATTCCATCACCCCGGGTCAATACCTTTCCCTGATGTTTTATGGCTTTTTTATTTTTGGCCCCATGCAGGAAGTCGGTAACATCATTATTTCCTACCGGGAAGCAGAAGCCTCTCTGAATAATTTCCATAAACTGATGCTGAGACAAATTGAGCCAAAACCTGCCCAGCCCAAACATATTGGTGTTATTGAGGAACTGGAGTTCCGCCATATTTCTTTCAAACATCAGACAGCCCAGTATAAAGCCCTCGATAACATTTCCTTCGATGTAAAAAAAGGGCAGACCATTGCTTTTGTTGGCCCCAGCGGATCAGGAAAGAGTACACTTGTTAAATTGCTTGTGGGATTATACCGGCCCCAGCAGGGTCAGATCTTCTATGATGGCATTGATGGCAATGACATAGACTTTGATGAGCTCAGGAGCCAGATTGGTTTCGTAACCCAGGATACCCAGTTATTTGCCGGATCGATCAAAGAAAACCTCCTGTTTGTCAATCCGCTGGCCAGCGAAAAAGATTTACAGGATGCATTGGAAAAGTCCAGCTGCAACGGATTGTTGAGCAGGGCTGAAAATGGCATTGAAACCATCATTGGTGAAGGAGGTCTTAAATTAAGCGGTGGCGAAAAACAGCGCATTGCCATTGCCCGGGCCCTGCTTCGCAAACCCTACCTGCTTATTTTTGACGAAGCCACCTCTGCCCTGGATTCACTCACCGAAGAGGAAATCACCCAAACCATTCGGGAGGTTTCCTCCAAAGGCAACCAGATAACCGTACTGATTGCCCATAGGTTATCCACCATCATGCATGCGGACCGCATCTTTGTACTGGAAAAGGGGGAGATTATTGAAACAGGTTCGCACAGCAGCCTGTTGCAGGAAAAGGGACTCTATTATGCCATGTGGCGTCAGCAGATCGGCGAAAGAAAATTTTCAGCCCTTACCCCGGGGCAACCTGCCATTGTTTCCAATTAAACGGGTTTCCCATGCAAACAGCGGGCTGCGCCCTAAATGGGCAAAATGGGCATGGCCTCTGAGCGTCATTACCAGGCAGCTGCCGGGGGGGAAATATGCACCCACTGATCAACGGGATTTTTCTTCCTCCAAGTGAATAATAGTTTTCTGTGTACATACAGGCTGTCAAAGGCCTGGTTTTGTCCTACCTTTGCCGGGAATTTAACAAACCCGGGTCCGAGTCATTGGCGGAAATCAAAGGACCCTCAGCAATAAACATCCATAAGCATGTCAGCAGAGAACAAACCCAATTATTTTTGGAGCATACTTACCTTCAAATGCCCCCGTTGCAGGAGGGGCGATATGTTTTCTAATAAAAACCCATGGCATCTCAAAGAGATTGTGAAGATGCCTGAAAAATGCGCGGAGTGCGGTCAGCCTTTTGAACTGGAAGTAGGATTCTGGTACGGTACGGGTTATGTGAGCTACGCACTCACTTTTGCCATGTCCGTGGCCACTTTTGTAGCCTGGTGGGTCCTCATTGGCATGTCCACCGAAGACAACCGCTTTTTCTGGTGGATGGGTCTCAATGCCATCTTCCTGATTGTCATGCAACCCTGGATTATGCGGCTCAGCCGGGTTGTATATCTGTATTTCTTTGTCGGTTATGATTCCAATTACAAACAAACTGATGTCAAAACTTTTGATTATCAGACTAAGGATTATTATAAGAAGGACACGGGTCAATGAACCATAAAACGAAAGCCGGGAAAATATCCCGGCTTTTTGTTTTGTAACTATTGAAATGGGTTAGTAACACCGATATTAACGATAATATTTACCTATTATTATGTACTGACTGACCCGCCGCTGATGGCTGCTAAGCATTTCCCTTTAATTGATTTGATCTGTGTTTTTAGCCTGCTTCCAGGCAAAGTCAAAGGGGAAATCGAGCTTCAGGGCTATATTTCTTCCGATCCCGTAAATACCATGGGAAGGGTTGTTGTCGGAAGCATTGTAATAAAAATATTTAAGCCGGCTCAGGTGATCAAAATAGGCAACATCAAAGAGGTTATTTCCCATGATATAGAAATTAAAGATCGTCTTTCCGGCTTTATTGGTAAATCCTGCCCCGGCTCCTGCATTGAAGAGGGTATATCCCGGAGTGGGCGTTTCGGTATTATCAGCCAGGTAGGCCCTTTGCTGGCTGGCGTAATAGGCCAGTTGAATCTTCAGGAAACCATTGATGATGTGGTGCTTTTTGCTTTCAAAATCATACCTCAGTTCTGAAATGCCATGAAAGGGGGGAATGAAAGGAAGATATTTATTGCTGTCATTTTGCCTGGAGGGATCAATTCCCTTGTTGCGCCCATATACGGCAGAAAGGCTGTTTTCAAAATGGAGGGACTTCACCGGATGGATATCAATGCTTAATTCCCCGCCAAAAAGTTGCGCTTTCCCCTGCTGGAACTTATAAGTCTGGTTGCCTGGGACGATCACCGAATCCCCTCCGGCTGCATTCAGCAACCGCTGGTTGAAAATATAGTCCGAAATTGAATTATTAAATACACTGGCGCTGATTACCGCATATTTGGAGGAATAGGTAAACCCGATGTCCTCCTGCAGACTGAATTCGGGCCTGAATGAAGCATTCCCGATCTGATAGACATTGGTACCCGGATGTACCCCGTTGGAGGATATTTCCGAGATATTGGGAGCACGGTATCCTCTGGAGATATTGGCCTTGAAGGACAGCTTTTCGGTAAAATTATAGGTTGCTCCCAGGCTGCCGGAAACACCGGAAAATCCATGCCTGTAGTTATCAAAGGCCTTCTGTGCGCCCATTGTGTCCTTACCGTAGACAGGCTCATCAAATCCGGTAACCGGGTTGGCCCTGATATACAGCTGGCTGTTGGAAAAAGTACGGCTGTCAAAGCGGACACCTCCGGAAACATCCAGTTTGTCAAAAGTTTTCTTGATCATTACAAAAGGTCCGATGTCAAACTGGTGATAGGGCGGTATGACGAATTCAGTTCCTTTGGTAACGTTGTTGTCCTGAAACATGCCGTTGATGCCGGCTGTCGTGCTCCATCCGCTGAATTCCGGAAGAAAATATTTTATATCGTAGGAATACGTGTTGAGCTGCAAATACAATCCGGCGAGATCCTGGTAAGGCTCCTGGGGATGATTAAACTCCCGGCGCACACTTCGCTGAAACCCTGCATTGACAGCCAGGCGTCCATTGTTTCCAATGGTGAAATTGTTGGCAGAATATATCCTGAAATGCTGCACCCGCTGATGGAGTGTTGTAATTGCATAGGACTTTAGTTCCTGCGGGGTCACAACCGGCCTGAAGGTATCCGCCTCTGTGATCTGTCGGGTGAACTTTCCTGTCAGGGAGTCCCGGCTTCCGTCGGGAATTTCCTGGAGGTCGTCGATCAGGGATGCATTGACATGGGAATAGCCCCAGGACCTGTGAAGCCCGACTGAAATATTGGCGTCTGTTTCATTAAAACCGGTATTATAGACCCGTCCGTTAATCCTGTTCTGGTAATTGGTGGCTTCCTTATGCGAGAGCCTGCCCATCCATTCCAGCCCGTTTCTGGTGGAACCCAGCATGGCTGAACCGCCTGCCATACCATTATTTGACTGATACTCAGTCACAATGTCCCCAATCAGTTTGCCTTCGGGGGCAGGCTGTGTGGGAATCAGGTTGACCACCCCGGCCAGTGCGTCTGATCCATAGGTGAGACTTGCGGGCCCCTTTATGACTTCAATTCTCTCTATACTATATTGATCCACTTCGATACCATGCTCGGCACCCCATTGCTGACCCTCCTGGCGGACCCCGTCATAGAGGGTAAGTATGCGGTTGTATCCCAGGCCCCGGATAAAGGGTTTGGAAACATTCGGTCCCGTGGTAAGCGCGCTCACACCCGGAACCTTTGCAATGGCGTCAATGATATTGGTACTCAGGTTGGTTGTGAGGTAAGCATGGTTAATGGCTACGATGGGAACAGGGCTTCTCTTAATCTGGGTGGCCTTTGACAATCCGGTTACCACCACCGGGCTTTCTTCCACGAATTCATCAGCCAGTTCAAAATTGGCGATGGTTGAGCCATTTATCACAATCGTCCTGGTCAGGGTCTTGAATCCAATGGAATGTACTTCTACCAGGTATTTGCCGGAAGGAAGGGAATGAATCATGTAATTTCCGTTGGAATCCGCAACCACTCCCAGTTTCAGATCTGAGATATAAACCGAGGCGCTGGGCAGTGGGGTACCCTTTCCTTTTTCGGTAATTCTCCCCGATAAGGACCCGTTATCCGGATTAGACAGGCCGGTATCTGGGTCCGCCAAAGCCTGTTGAGTCAGCAGAACCTGGCTTAAAACAAGGAGGGTGATACAACAGGATAACAGTCGGCGTGTGGTTGAATACATAAATACATATATAATTAAATCTGCCGGATTAAAAAGGCAGTTTGATGAACAATGGGGGAAAGTTAAGGGGCAATCTGAAACAGCGAACAGGATAAATGGGGGATGACCTTATGCCATGAACGCAAATCTGACAGCGGGAAAAACGGGCGGGCCGCGCAGGTGGGCCAGGTAGAGGTCCCTACCTATAATAACCAGGAAATTTTCTGCATTTTTAGGTGACGGGGATCCTGACAAACTCGTCAAGTCAGGCTCCTGCGGGTCGGTAAATGGGGATTCCACCACCAGATTGTCCGCATTGCAGTTAAACCCGGCATTATGAAGCTGCGCCTGCTTTTGCGCATTCGATTTGATGGGGGTATCCTTATGATTGGCGACAAAATCATGCAGGGCTATTTTTGGCGTTATGCTGAATGCAAAAACAGCCAGCACAAAAAAAGCGATGATTCTTTGAAAGAAAGAATGATATGTCTTGTTATTTGACACCAGGTTGCAAATTAGTTCATTTTTTTTCAAAACTATTTGACCTGTCCACCCTTTTGCATAATCATTGGTTAAAAGTACGCGGACCGGGGGTTATTTGCTGAAGATAACCGTAAAAACAGACCCCCGGCCTTCCTCACTCTCACATTGTATGGTGCCGTTTAGTTCTTCGACAATGCGTTTCACTATGGCCAGGCCCAGGCCGGTGGAGGGTTCTCCTTCGGTGGAGTAGGATGAAATTTTTCCGTATTTTGAAAACAAATAAGGCAGTTCCTCCTTTTTTATTCCCACCCCTTCGTCCCTTACAATGATGCTGATTTCGGCGGGTTGTTCCAGGACCTCCAATGCTACTTTTTTGCCGCGATGGGTAAACTTAATGGCATTGGACAGGAGGTTTTCGCAAATGCGGGAAAGCAGGTTGTGATCACTCAGCAGGTAAACCGGATGGTCTGGTAAAACCACCTCCAGGAGGATATCCTTCTTTTGAGCCAGATGCCTAAAGGTGTCGGCCACCGATCCAATACAACCATTCAATTCGATGTTTTCCAGGTTAAGACGGCTTCGGTTGGTCTGGGCCTTTTCCACGTCCAGTATACGGCGGATCAGGTTTTCTCCGTAAAGGGTGGCTTCCCGGATCCTTTTAACTGCCTTATGCTGCTCTTCATTGAGTTGACCCGCATCAGCCCCCAATACCTGGCTCCACATGCCGATACTGGCAAAGGGTGTCCCCAGGTCATGAGATACAATGCTGATCAGGGCGTTTTTTTCAAAATTAAGCTCCGCGAGTTTTTCATTTTGTTCCATGATCAGCTTATTGGTAGACTGCAGTTCCCTGTTTGCATTGCGTTTGGTTATAAATCCCCAGGCAATAACAATCAGGATCAGCAGCAGGGCGATGGAAGTGACCAGGGCCGTCCGGCTGCGGAATACCTGTTTATCGACCTCGGTCTGCAGCAGCAACTTTTCGTTTTCCCGCTGACGGGCATGATACTGTTCCTGGAGTTGCGCCACTTTCCGGGTGGTTTCACTATTGACCATCGAAGTATCCAGGTCATACCATTTCTGCTGATAATCGTAGGCTTTGGTGTAATCACCCTTTCGCTGGTAGAGTTTGGCTTCGATAGAATAACTTTCCGCCTCCTTGCTTTTTGCATGTAGTTCCCGGGCCATCGCAAGCGACATGTCCACATACTTGCGGGCAGAGTCGTAATGACCCATTTCAATGTAATTGTCTGCAATATTGAGACAGTCTATCCATAGATCTGCCATCTGGTCCGGCTTTTGGTGGCTGACATAATTTCTGAAAAAATAGGACAGCGCCACATCGTACTGCTTTTTGAAAAAATAGGTGTTTCCCAGGTTATTATACAGGGTGGATACATCCTCCGGCCTGGGATGGGTGAAGACCTCCAGAACGGACAACCCCTTTTTGAGGAATACCAGGGCGCTGTCATGCATCTTGAGGTAATTGTACAGGGCGCCCAGGTTCGTGAACTTCTGGATCATATTGGCGGTATCATAGGCGTTGCTGACCGCCAGACTCTGCAGGTATACCTCCTTGGCCTGCACATACTCCTTCATCTCCGTATAAACAATGGCCAGATCCACCAATTCCGCGGCTTCGTAATCCTTCCTTTTTAACTTTCTGGCCTGTTCGAGCGCCTGCAGGTAGTAATCGCTGGCTTTGCTGTAATCACTTTTGAACTCCTCACGCAAACCCTTCACGCGCAGCGCAAAATAATTCCCCGTTGGAAAATTAAGTCTTACCGATAATTTTGAAATATAGTCGCTGTAGTAATCAAGGGAGTCAATTTTTTCTTCTGAAAAATCCATACACCGTGTGTATATATTTTTCAGGTAATTGGTATCGGCCTGCGAAAAGCCAGGAAGGGAAATGCAGCAATAGAGTAATAAAAAAAATAACCTCACAGCCATTAAATTACTTGACCGGGGTAATTTAATAAAACTTCTAGTTGGAGGCGTCCAAATCAATGATTTTATATTTCAGGGCAAACTTTACCAGGCCTACCGTATTGTTTACGCCCAGCTTTGAAATGAGGTTCTTGCGATGGGTTTCTACCGTACTTACACTCAAAAAGAGCTGCGAGGCAATTTCGGCATTGCTGAACTCCCGGCAAATGAGTTTAAGCACCTCCTGCTCCCGCTTGGAGAGTATTTCGGTTATATGATTGCCCGAGATGGTTATGCTGTTTCTGAAGTCTTCATCGGTATCTCCAATATTGATCTCCTTGCTGATGTAGGACTGACCGGAATTGATTTGGCGGAGGGCATGGTTCAACTCGTTAATGGGGGCGTTTTTTAGGATGTAGCCCTGGATTCCATGCTTCATCAGTTTGTGAATATACCGGGTACCCCTGAGCAGAGTGAGGTAGGCGATCTTCTGGTCCGGCTTGATGCGCCTGATCTGTTTAAGCAGCTCCTCTTCCTCAACATCAGGCAGGTAAACATCCAGCAGCAGGATATCCACCTCCAGTTTTGGGAGTTGTTCCAGCAGGGAAGACCCGCTTAAAGCGGTTCCAACGACCTGAATGTTTTCTTGTTTGTTTAATAACAGTGCAAGGCCCTCCAGGTACATTTCATGATCGTCCGTCAAAAAAACTTTAATCATGGTCCATATAGTTAGTTAATTCGATAAGGTACAGAATAACAGCAGACAGTGCTGGGCTTTATCGCATGACAAAGTACAATCGCAGGAAGACTAAAATTACAAAATTTATTAATTAATTAGGGCCAAAAATTGGGTATTAATCCAGATTTTCCAGTATTCCGGCAATACCCTGCCCCCCGCCTACACAGGCCGTAACAATGCCATATTTCTTATTGAGCCTTTTCATGTCATGGGTGATCTGAACGGACAGCTTAGCGCCTGTGCAGCCCAGGGGGTGTCCAAGGGCAATGGCTCCTCCATTAATATTAACCTTGGCGGGATCCAGTTCCAGTCCTCGTATTACCGCCAGAGATTGGGAAGCAAACGCTTCGTTGAGCTCAAACAGGTCAATCTGCCCCAGGTTCATGCCGGCCCGTTTCAGCACCCGGGGAACCGCTTCAATGGGGCCTATGCCCATAATGCGGGGATGTACCCCGGCACTGACGCAGGCCACCAGGCGGGAAATCGGCTTAAGCCCCAGTTCCTGCATCATTTTTTCTCCCATCACAATGACAAAGGATGCCCCATCACTGGTTTGAGATGAATTTCCCGCTGTAACGGAGCCTCCTGCGGCAAAAACCGGTTTTAACCTGGAAAGGGCCTCCAGGGAAGTATCTGCGCGCGGACCCTCATCGGTTTCCACGGTATAGGCCCGCTTTTGTTTCTTACCTCGTGCATCTACATATATCTCTTCGACTTTCACAGGCAGGATGCCTTTTTTGAAAAATCCGTTTTGGATGGCATGAATGGCTTTTTGATGGGATTGATAGGAGAACTCGTCCTGGTCTTCCCGGCTGATCTGGTACTCTTTGGCCACGGCCTCTGCGGTCAGGCCCATACTCAGATAATAATCCGGCTCCTCGGTGGCAATGGAATAGGCGGGTACCGTTTTCCAGCCCGCTGTGGGCACCATACTCATGCTTTCCGTACCCCCGGCAATAATACAGTCTGCCATCCCGGTCCTGATCTTGGCAGTGGCAATGGCGATGGTCTCCAGGCCGCTGGCACAATAGCGGTTAACCGTCATTCCCGGAGCATGTATTCCCACCGCCCTGGCAGCAATAATGCGCCCGACCTGGAGACCCTGCTCCGCTTCGGGTACCGCATTGCCCACCAGGACATCATCGACTCGCAGGGGATCAAGCTGGGGGACCGAGGAAAGAAGACCCCTGATCACCTCAACGGCCAGGTCATCCGGCCTAAAAAAACGAAGACCCCCCCGGCGGGATTTACCTACTGCGGTGCGGTAGCCGGCGATGATATAAGCTTCCTGCATACATCTAAGATTTAATGAACAGCCAAAAGGTTGTCTATGCAACTTTCTATACCAAAGATAAAATTTTCAATCCACATCAGGCAAAAAACTATGTTTTAACTGATGTATCTTCGGGGCCCGTTATGTATAAAATTATTCGTAATATATTATTTCTTTTTCCGGCTGAGCCTGTGCATCATTTCTCCATGACCCTGCTGAGCTGGGGATGCCGGACAGCGACCGGCAGAAAGTTTGTAAGCAGGTTTTTTTCCAAGGACTCTCCGGCGTATGAAAAAAAAGTTTTCGGGCTTGCTTTTCCCAACCCCATAGGGTTGGGAGCCGGCTTTGACAAGAACGCCCGTTACCTGAGGGAACTGGAAACCCTTGGTTTTGGTTTCGTGGAAATTGGCACCGTTACCCCGCTTGCGCAGCCTGGCAATGAAAAGCCAAGGCTTTTCCGTCTTCCAAAAGACAGGGCCCTCATTAACAGGATGGGATTCAACAATGAGGGGGCCTTAGCCGTTGCACAGAGGCTTAGGCTATGGAAGGCACAGGGAAGCAGCCGGCTGGTCATAGGGGGCAATATTGGCAAGAACAAACAGACCCCCAATGAGGAGGCCTGGAGGGATTATGAGCGTTGTTTTCTGGAGCTTACCGACTGCGTGGATTATTTTGTGGTAAATGTCAGCTCCCCCAATACCCCCGGGTTGCGGGCACTCCAGGGAAAAGAATCCTTGAGAAAGATACTAACCCACCTGCAAGGGCTCAATGAATCACACCCGCCCAAAAAACCCCTCCTGTTAAAAATTGCCCCGGACCTGACTGCCCCCGAGGTGGATGATGTCATTGAACTGGCCGTGGAAATCAAACTGGATGGCCTGGTTGTTTCCAATACCACCGTCAGCCGGGACAACCTGCTCACCGACCCGGCCAAACTGGAACGTATTGGGGCGGGGGGGCTAAGCGGCGCACCCCTCCGGAATAAATCCACCGAACTGGTAGGATACATACACCAAAAGACCGGTGGCAACATACCCATTATTGCTTCCGGAGGGGTCTTTACCCCGGAGGATGCCGTTGAGAAAATAGCAGCAGGGGCCTCCCTGTTGCAGGTATGGACAGGGTTTATTTATGAAGGTCCCGGTATTGTCAAAAAAATATTGTCAAAGGGGAAATTCCCATCCTGAGATAAGTGACCTGAAAATAAATGAGACAGACTTTTCCCGGTTTTGGTCCCGTTTTTAGAAACCCGATAACAACACGGCCGCCACCATCCCGGCCGTTTCGGTTCTTAACCTGTTTTGACCCAGGCTGACAGGCTGGAAATGATGCCGGATGCAATAGTCAATTTCTTCCCGTGTAAAATCACCTTCAGGTCCGATCAAAATAATCCGGGATGTATCGGCGGGATTCAGGCAGGAAGACAGGGGATTTTTTTCTTCCTCCAGGCAATGGGCAATGAATTTACCATCCTCGGTACTTCTTTCTGCCAGTTCCTTTAGGGAAACCGCCTTTTGCAGGGTGGGCAGCCAGGCCTGCTGGGATTGCAGCATGGCGCTGATCATGATGTTTTTCATCCGATCCGGCCGAAACTGCTGCTTTTCGGTGCGTGTACAGATCAGGGGTATAATTTCCGTTATCCCGATTTCGGTGGCCTTTTCCAGAAACCACTCCATGCGTCCGGCATGTTTTATCAAAGAAATGGCGATGACCAGATTTCGGGTGCCCCTCGGGGTTAAACGGGTGCCGGTCACCCTGACCAGGGCCTTTTTTTTGGCCGCTTCCAGGATTTCGGCGGTCAGCACCGTACCCCTGCCATCGGTCAGGGAAAGGGCCTCCCCCGCCTGCATCCTCAGGACCTGTACCACATGCCTGGACGGCTCCTCGGGCAGGGTAATGGTCCCCTGGGGATGCGAAAGGTCTTCCAAATAAAAAAAAGGCAGTGGCATATAATAAGAAAAAATAGGAAAGATGCGGTTATTATACAGACGCAGCAGGCGGGTCCTTAGATACACCTGGCTTTGAAGAAATGGATAAATTCAGCTCCGGCCCCTGCCCACCGGGCCGTGGCAGGATCTTATCAGAATGGGGTTTCTTCCTCGTCCATGGGAAGGTCGTTCATCCGGCTTCCTGCCTGAATATAGAGTTTAGCCCCGCCCTCATCGTTGGGTACCGGCTTCCAGTTTCCTGCAGGCATACTGATTCCGCCAAAATCATCTTCCCCGTATTCAACAAATTTCTGAATATGCAGCAAAGCCCTCAGTTTGATGGTTTCCAGGGAGCCGTTTCGGTGTTTGGCAATTTTCACATGCGTCTCCCCCTTATTACTTTCACCGGATTCATTGGCGGTAATGCCGTAATACTCGGGCCTGTACAAAAACATGACCATGTCTGCATCCTGCTCAATGGCTCCGGATTCACGCAGGTCACTGAGCTGGGGAATCTTCTCCCCTTCCTTCCTGGATTCAACGGCACGGCTCAACTGACTCAGCGCTATGATGGGAACCTGCAATTCCTTGGCCAGCCCTTTCAGGTCCCTGGAAATCCGGCTGATTTCCTGCTCGCGGTTCCCGTTCTTGTTTTCAGAAGTTCCGCTCATCAGCTGGAGATAGTCAATGAGAATAATGCCGACATTGTGCTTGTTTTTCAAGCGACGACATTTGGCCCGCAGTTCAAAAATATTGAGGGCCGGTGTATCGTCAATGAAAATGGGTGCTTTGGAAAGCCGGTCAATTCCCTTTTTGTAAAGTTGTTTCATTTCATGCTCTACCAGACGGCCCCTGGCTATCTTCTCCATGAGTATTTCACTTTCGGCACTCAGAATTCTCTGTACCAGCTGCCCTGCGCTCATTTCCAGACTAAAGAAAGCAACTGCGGTCGGCTTGGTGGCATGGAGGGCCGCATTGCGGGCCAGGTTCAGGGCAAAAGCCGTCTTACCGACAGAAGGTCTGGCTGCCAGTACAATCAGGTCCGTGGGCTGCCATCCGTAAGTGATTCGGTCCAGGGACGCAAAGCCGGTAGGCACCCCGGTAATATCCTCGTCCCGGTGACGCATATCCTCTATTCGCTGGATGGTTTTGACAAGCACGGTATCAATGGAGTCAAAGTTCTTGCGAAGATGGTTGTTGGTGATTTCAAACAGCTTGCTTTCCGCATCATCGAGCAGGTCAAATACATCGGTACTGTCCTCATAGGCATCCCCGATGATTTCCCCGCTTATACGGATCAGTTCGCGTTGGATAAATTTTTGCAGTATGATCCTGGCATGTGTTTCGATATTAGCCGCCGAAACCACCGCGTTGGTAAGTTTGGTGACCAGATAAGGCCCGCCGATGATGCTGAGCTCCTCCCTGGTTCTGAGTTCCTCCACCACCGTGAGGATGTCAATAGGCTGGCTTTTTTGAGCCAAGCCCTGCATGGCCCGATAGATGCGCTGGTGGGAGTCTACATAAAAACACTCTGGTTTAAGTATTTCCACAACGGTATCAAAGGCGCTTTTCTCCAGCATGATGGCGCCCAGCACAGCCTCTTCCAGATCCTTGGCCTGGGGGGGTACTTTGCCATAGACCATCGTGCTCATGTCGATGGATGGTTTGCGCCTGAGTTTTCTGTCTTTGTTTAAATTAGTTAAATCCATGTCCTTATAGGTACAAAAAAATGAATAATCGGGTGTCAGGCTCATTCCGCCTGGTTCGGCCTTACCGGAACCGGTTTAAAAGTTCCCGGAAAAGGCCATTTTCGAGTATTTAACCAGAAAAAGGAGCCGCCCAAAGGGCAGGACCAGGTGCCTGGTGTTAAGAATTTGTTACTGCACTGTGAAGCCAATATTACCAGCGGCTGACAGGAGGGCGAATATAAAACGCAATTCCCCGTTCAAAACAACTTTTCTTTTTTTATATTTTTCCTTTACTAATTCACAGAGTTATTGTATCAAATTTCCGACTTATACACAACCGGACCCCCTCTTTCCACAATTTAAAAAAGTTTTTCGCCTTTTTGAGGATTAAATGCACACCTGTTGTGCAGAAAGAATTCAGGGTTAAAATTTTGCCGGCATGCCGGGATTACCAGCAAAACACCATAAGCCGCGCCGAAATTACCCTTATAAACCATCCGGCCTCCCTTTAAAAAGGAGGCCGGGGATTTTTCCATATTATAAATTTTTAGATATAAATCAGGGCTGGCCGGGCTTTGGGGGTTTATCCTTTTTGTTATTATCCTTATTGACCACCGCGGGTTTGGGAGCGGCAGGCTTAGGCTGCTGAAAGGCATTTTGCCGGGGATTGGCGATGGCCGGCCTGTTGGGTACTGGCTGAATCGACGGACGGCCTGGATTTGCCGGCTGGCCTGCGGGAACTGCTCTCTGCGGTGGTGTATTCACTACCGGCACCGGCTGGGCAGCGGGCCTCGGATTGGAGGGAGGTGGCTGCAGCGGGTTCTCCGTCCTTCCGGATGGCTGGTTGACCGGAATATTATCGGCAGGTCTGGCCACAGGCTGGTTGAAGGGCGGATTATTCACCGGATGTTGGTTTTGAACCGGCGGCGGTGGGGTATGCTGGACAGCGGGCGGTTCGGCGGAATTGTTACCCGGTGGAGGATTGTTCGCAGGGCGGGGCACCAAACTGCCCGGCCGAGGTTCGGCATTATTTCTGTTTTCTCTGCCGCTTGCCGGCTGGTTGTTAATGGCAGGCTCCGCGTTGTTAACAACCGGCCTGACATTGTTAAGGGTCTGAACCCTGGCTGGCGCCATGCGCTGCTGGCTGGAGGATCCCGCAGCAGGCGCTGCTGCATTTACCCTCGGCCTGAATATACTGAGCTGACCATTGCTGATCTGCGTAGCCCCTGGCCGGTTGCTGGTCGCAATGGCCACCGGCCTTACTGCCGTGCCGGTTACCCGGGAAACCTCGGTTGCATCAGGCCCTGCGATATAGACATTATTCCTTGTATTGTTATTGACGATATTGTTATTGACGGTATTGTTATTGGTGATCCGGTTGTTGGTAATGTTGTTGTTTACCACCGTATTATTGATGACGGTGGTATTGTTGATGATGGTAACGTTTCTGGTTTCATTCACGTAATAATTATTGACATGGGGGCTGTTTACATACTGGTGTGGAACAAAACACCAGTAGTTGGAAGGGGGATTATAATCAGAGATTGAAACTCCCACGCTCACATGAGGCCCTAAAGGAGCCCATCCATAATAATCCGGGCTTCTTCTCCAGCTAACCCAGGCCGGGGCCCATTCATTGCCAGGCACCCACATCCAGCCGTGGAATTGATCAAAGAACCACCGTCCGTAATGGAAGGTAGCCCAGCCCCAGTTATAATCGGATGCCCAAACCCATCCCGCATCACTATACACCCAGTGGCCGTTAGTGGCATATGGCTTGAAGCCCGGCTCCACGTTGGGCATCCACACATACCCATAACCGGGGTAATCTATCCATTGGCCGTAGGGGCTCAGTTCATCGTAAAAAGTCTGGTAGGATACTTCCTCCGGCTCGGGTGACGGAGGGGGTGGCGGCTGGTAAGCCGGCGGGTTTTGAACAGTTATGTAGCTGGGACCGCAGGAGGACAGGGCCAGAAAAATGGCAACGATCAAAAGGAGGGGCTTAGTCATATTTTCAAAATTAAGGTTTTAAGGCTACTGGTTTGAATAACAGGAATTATGCTAATCTGAGTATCAAAATTATCATTAACATTTTATTATCGCAACTTACTTACAGCACAAACCCTTCCGGGCGGCCCTTGAAATTCCGGCAAACAGCGGGAAGGGAGACTTTAGCCGGTGGCATATACAGGGCCGCCGCAGTTCCTGGCAGCCGGCAAGGGCGTGAGGCTAAAGCAGGCGGTATGATTTTCCGGGGCTGAAAACCGGACCTCTTTTTGCTTGCCGCGAAAAAACTATCTTTGCCATCCACGAAAACGGGGTTATTAAGAAAATGACTATTAGCTATAATTGGTTGAGCGAGTACCTGCCGGTCAAGGTCGAACCGGAAAGGCTTTCCAGAATCCTGACCTCCATCGGACTGGAAGTGGAAAGCCTTGAAAAATACGAATCCGTGAAGGGCGGGTTACACGGCCTGCTTATCGGAGAGGTATTGACCTGTGTCCAGCACCCCAATGCGGACAAACTGAAACTGACAACCGTAAACACCGGCGGACCAGTGCCACTTCAGATTGTTTGCGGGGCCCCTAACGTGGCTGCCGGCCAAAAAGTAATCGTAGCACCGGCCGGCGCGGTGATTTACCCGGTCAAAGGGGATGCGCTGACCATGAAACTGGCAAAGATACGCGGGGAGGAAAGCCAGGGAATGATCTGTGCCGAAGATGAAATCGGCCTGGGAGATCAGCATGCGGGCATTGTGATTCTTCCCCCGGAAGTCAAAGCCGGCAGCTCCTTTCGGGAATACTACAAACCTTATGAGGATTTTCTGTTTGAAATCGGATTAACGCCCAATCACATGGATGCGATGAGCCATATGGGTGTGGCCAGGGATGTATGCGCCTACCTGTCCCACCATGAGAACAGGGAATACCGGATAAAGACCCCACCGGCCTCGATGGCCAGGTCCGAAAAACCAGGAGAGGCCGTAACGGTAAGCATAGAAAACCAGAAGGCCTGCCGGCGTTATTCGGGCATTACCATGTCCGGCATACAAATCAAGGATTCGCCCCGCTGGATGCAGGATAAATTAAAAGCGATCGGTGTAAGGCCTATCAATAATATTGTTGACATCACCAATTTTGTTCTTCACGAAATGGGCCAGCCCCTGCATGCCTTTGATGCGGAGCGGATCAAAGGGCATCACATTGTCGTAAAAAACCTGCCGGAAGGAACCCCTTTTGTTACTTTGGATGAAAAGGAAAGAAAGCTCTCGGCAGCAGACCTGATGATTTGCGATTCGGAGGGCCCCCTGTGTATAGCCGGCGTATTTGGCGGTCTGACCAGCGGGATCAGGCCTGAAACAACCCGTATTTTCCTGGAAAGCGCCTGGTTCAACCCCACAGACATCCGAAAGACCTCCTTTAGGCACGGCCTGCGCACCGAAGCCGCTGTTCATTTTGAAAAAGGAATGGACATATCCGTCACGGTCAATGCCCTTAAAAGGGCTGCCCATCTGATCAGGGAACTGGCAGGCGGGGAAGCTGTTTCGGAGATGGTGGACATCTATCCGCTGACGGCCGAAAAGACGCAGGTCACCCTTCGTCACCATTACCTCAAAAAATTAAGCGGCAAGAATTACCATCCCGATTCGGTCAAAAACATACTCTCCGCCCTTGGTTTTGAGATTCTCAAGGAAGGAATGGATGATATCCGGGTAGCCGTTCCCTCCCATAAACCGGATATCAGCCTGCCTGCGGATATCGTGGAGGAAATCATGCGTATTGACGGCTACGATAACATACAGATACCTGCTGCCATCACCATTTCCCCATCGGTGGAAACCGGTACGGCACAGGCCGCTTTCCGGGAAAAAATAAGCAATTACCTGGCGGGCCAGGGTTTTCATGAAATTTTCACCAACTCCATAACCAACAGCGCCTACTTTTCCAGCGAAGAGCTGGAACATGCCGTGCGTATGATCAATAACCTCAGCGCCGAACTCAACATCATGAGGCCTTCCCTCCTGGAGACGGGGCTGGAATCGATCTCATACAATATCAACCGGAAAAACAACCATCTCCGGTTTTTTGAATTCGGAAAGACCTACCATTGCCGCGAAACCGGAAAATATACCGAAACCAACCACCTCTGCCTGTATGCGACCGGCAATCTGTCTGCCGATTCCTGGCTGGCCAAAGGACAGCCTGCCAGCCTGTATTATATGAAGGGGATTTGCCAGGCTGTTTTCAGTCTTACCGGGCTGGAATTTCCGGGTTTCAAGGCAAGCGAAAACAACCGGCTCGAGTCCGGCCTGCAGGCTGAGCTGGGCAGCCGGCCCGTGCTGGAAACCGGAATGGTCAGCCAGCAGGTGCTGCGTACCTTCGATATCAGACAGCCTGTATTTTTTGCAGACTTCCAGTGGGATGTCCTGGCCGATGAGTTCCTGGAACGACGCATTGAGTTTCGGGAATTACCCAGGCAGTTGCCCGTTCACCGTGACCTGGCGATGATTGTCCCTAAATCCCTTGCTTATGGCGCAGTGGAACAAACTGTGCAGAAAATCAAACTCGATAAATTACAGGAAGTACAACTCTTTGATATATTTGAAAGTGACAAACTGGGGGCAGACAGGAAATCCCTGGCGGTAAGTTTCAGCTTTCTTGATAACGAAAAGACCCTGACGGATAAGGAAATAGATTCGATGATGCAACAGATCATGAAGGCCCTGGAAAACGAACTGCAGGCAGAAATCAGGAAATAGGTCCCGGTTGGGGTTGGGTATAAATATTTTTGAACATGAGTCAATTGTCGGACCAGATTACACGTATCTCCGAGAAGCTCCAGCTGGTGCTCAGGCAACTCCAGGTCCTTCAGAAGGAGAATGAGCGGCTCAGAGGGCAACTGGAGCAGGAGCGCCGCAACCAGCAGGTCCGGGTACTGGAGATCGAACAATTACAGCAGCAGGCAGAAATCCTTAAACTCTCCAGGGGAGAAATGAAGGAGTCAGAAAAAAAGGCGTTTGAAAAACGCCTTAATCAGTACATTAAAGAAATTGACCGCTGCATCAGCCTGCTCAACGAATAGATTATACCCGTTTGACAAGCCTCATTTTCATTTCATCGCAGCCTCTTGAAATTTCAAGTGTGTACACGCCATATGGCAAATCGTTGAGGCCAACCCAGTTGAATACGTGCTGATCATTGGCGGCTTCCGTTTCCAGCGCACTGCAGACGCTTCCTTTGTCATCCTTTAATACGGCCCTCAGCATGCATTTTTGTGGTTGATCGAGTTCAAAGGTCAGCCGGTCGATAAAAACCGGAGACTTCATTTTTACAAACATGGTTTGGTTTGGGTTTAAATGTGGTCTATAAAGAGCGATTTTGGGTTATTGATTTGATTATCAAGATTGTAAAGCCTGACTTATCTTCGGTTTATGCCAATAATTACGACTGTGGATAAAACGTGTATAAATTTATAACAAGAATTTCACATATGCAAGAATTAATTCCATTAAATATCGTGGTTGCAGACAGGACCTACCGCATCCGGATCCTGCCGGGGGATGAGGAATCCGTCCGTAAGACCCTAAAAACCATCAATGACAAATTGCTGGAATTCAAAACCAGTTTTTCGGGAAAGGACATGCAGGACTATGTGGCCATGGTCCTGCTCTGGTATGCCACGGAACTGCCTGCCATCCGGCAGGCGCAGGCCCCGGAGGACAAAATCACCGAATGGCTCCAAAAAATGGAAACGCAGCTGGACAAGGCATTATAAATAGTTTTATTGTTTGGTGAAAATCGATCCGCCAAAAATCAGTATCTTCGCCAACTAACACATTTCCATGCAATCATGCGCCTGGAGAACAAACATAGCATTGTCAACTTTTTAAATTACAGATTCAATGGATTCGACTGTCATATACATAATTATCGGTGCGCTCTCCCTGGTAGTGGGAGTCGTTGCAGGCAGGTTCATCTTTGCCAAAAACACCAAAAAACAGCTGGAAGAGGCTGACCAGCAGGCCCGTAAGATCATTGCCGATTCCCAAACCACTGCGGAGAACCTGAAAAAGGAAAAGCTGCTGGAGGCCAAAGAAAGATTCGTACAGTTAAGGGCTGAACATGAAAAAGAGGTCCTGGAAAGGAACCGCAAGCTGGCGGAGTCCGAGAGCAGGATAAAACAGAAGGAACAGAGTATTAACCAGAAATCGGAGAACCTGGACCGCCAGTCCAAGGAAAATGATGCCATCAAAGAAAACCTCAACCGGCAAATTGAGGTGGTCAGCCAGAAGCGGACCGAACTGGAAAAACACCAGGAAGAGCATATCCGGCGCCTGGAAAAGATTGCCGCCCTGAGTGCCGAGGATGCCAAAGCACAACTTATAGAGAGTCTCAAACAGGAAGCCCATACCCAGGCGCTGGCATTGCAGCAGGAAATCATCGATGATGCCAGGCAAAAGGCCAATAAGGAAGCCCGCAAACTCATCATACAGAGCATTCAGCGAACAGCCGCCGAACAGGCCATTGAAAATTCCATCACTGTTTTCAACCTGGAAAGTGATGAAATCAAGGGACAGATCATCGGCCGTGAGGGTCGTAATATACGGGCCATCGAGGCAGCCACGGGGGTGGACCTCATCGTGGATGACACCCCGGAAGCCATTGTGCTTTCCTCCTTTGACCCCTTGCGCAGGGAAATCGCCAGGTTATCACTGCAAAGGCTGGTGAGTGACGGCAGGATCCACCCGGCCCGTATTGAAGAGGTGGTGGAAAAAACACGCAAACAAATTGAAGAACAGATCATGGAAATCGGTGAACGTACCGTGATCGAACTAGGCATACACGGCCTGCATAAGGAACTGGTGCGCATTGTAGGAAAGATGCGTTTCAGATCATCCTACGGCCAGAATCTGCTCATGCACAGCCGCGAAGTGGCCAATCTTTGTGCCATCATGGCCTCTGAACTGGGCATGAATGTCAAGCTGGCCAAAAGAGCCGGACTGCTGCACGATATTGGTAAAGTGCCCGATGAGGAAACAGAACTGAGCCACGCCCTGCTGGGGATGAAGCTGGCTGAAAAATACGGGGAAAATCCGGCGGTGGTCAACGCCATCGGAGCCCATCATGATGAAGTGGAAATGCAATACGTCATTGCCCCCATCGTGCAGGCCTGTGATGCCATCAGCGGAGCCCGGCCAGGGGCGCGCAGGGAAATCATGCAGCAGTACCTGCAGCGCATCAAGGATCTGGAAAGCCTCGCCATGGCCTATCCGGGTGTGGAAAAAGCCTATGCGATCCAGGCCGGAAGGGAACTCAGGGTCATTGTGGAGGCAGATAAAGTTACCGATGGTGACAGCGCCAAACTCAGTTTTGAAATCGCCCAGAAGATCCAGACCGAAATGACCTATCCGGGCCAGATAAAAGTTACGGTCATCCGGGAGAAAAGGGCAGTCAACGTCGCCCGTTAAAGGGGCCGGGCAGGGCGGGGCCCTGGCCGGAAAGGCAGGCGCTTTGATTTCTTTTTTGCTTTTTGGCGAAAGCTTATTACCTTTGCAATCCTTAAATTTATAGTCATGAACTCGGCAGTAGCATTTGTACACGAACAGTTAACAGGCAAAAAAGAATTTCCGAAATTCAAAGCCGGTGATAATATATCTGTGAATTATAAGATTCTGGAAGGCAACAAGGAGCGTATCCAGGGATTCAAAGGCGATGTAATTAAGCGTCAGGGTGTTGGACACACTGCCACCTTTACCGTCCGCAAGATTTCCGACGGAGTAGGCGTGGAAAGAACATTCCCCCTGTATTCCCCCAATATAGAATCCATCGAATTGAACAAAGCCGGACGTGTTCGCCGTGCCAAAATTTATTTCCAGCGCGAAAGAAGCGGAAAGAGCGCCCGCATCAAAGAAAAAAGAATGGCTGCAGAATAAGGCAATGCCTGTTTATAAAGGAAGCGGAGGTCTATGGATCTCCGCTTTTTTGTTGTCCTATGGTTAATGTTTCTTCCCTCCCTATATAAATAAATGACGGGGGTCTAAATCCCCGCTCCAAAAAAGCCTTTTATATTTTAAAACAGTTAACTTTGTCTCTCTAAATTTATTTTATGTTTACGAACCTGTTACAATGCTTTTTTTTGATATCCGCCCCCGGTGGTAGTGAATGGATTTTAATCATACTGGCCGTGCTTATCCTGTTTGGAGGCCGTAAAATCCCCGAATTTATGCGCGGACTGGGAAAAGGTATCCGTGAATTCAACGATGCCAAAGACAATGTCAAGAAGGAAATTGAAAGTGGAATGACCGACAAGGACAAACCAGCCAGCACCACCACTTCTTCCCAGCAGTAATACGGGCTGAACTTCATTTTATTTGTCACCGGTTTTTGCTATTCAGAGATCGATCTCTTCTTTGTTTACCTTTCATTCAATACCAACATATCACGCCTCCCTGCAAAGTGGTTCCGCCACTTGTAGGGAGGCTGTTGAATTCTACCTGGAAAGGATCGCTGCAAAAAAGCGGCTCAATGCCTATATTAACCTCTATGGCGAGGAAGCCCTCCAAAGGGCCGACGAGCTCGACGGGCGCAGAAAGGCCGGATTGCCGACCGGCAGACTGCACGGGGTGGTCATTGGTATAAAGGATGTGATCTGTTACCAGGGTCACCCGGTTTCAGCCTCCTCGAAGATCCTTCAGCCTTTCCAGTCCCTTTACAATGCCACGGCCGTGGAGTACCTGCTGCAGGAAGAAGCCATTATCCTGGGCCATTTGAACTGCGACGAATTTGCCATGGGGTCTACCAATGAGAACTCGGCCTATGGACCGGTGCTGAACGCCCTGGATGAAACCAGGGTGCCGGGGGGATCCTCCGGCGGCTCGGCGGTTGCCGTGCAGGCCGGTTTATGCATGGTCAGCCTGGGCAGTGATACCGGCGGCTCGGTCAGACAGCCGGCTGACTTTTGCGGTATCATCGGGCTAAAACCCAGCTATGGAAAGGTATCGCGCTACGGCCTGATAGCCTATGCCTCCTCTTTTGACCAGATTGGGGTATTCGGAACCCTGGTGGACGACGTGTCGCTGGTACTGGATGTAATATCCGGCCCCGATGAATATGATTCAACCCTGGTCCCAAACAGGGAAATGCCCTTGCCTGAAATCCCCAATCATGGAAAGGAACCCCTTTACCGGATCGCTTATTTCCGGGAAGCTTTGGACCACAAGGGACTGGACCCCGAAATAAGAAGCGCCGTGCTTACACTCCTGGAAAAGTTGCAGGCGGCGGGTCATACGGTACAGGGCATTGATTTTGAGTATCTTGATTATATAGTACCCGCCTATTACGTCTTAACGACGGCGGAAGCCTCCTCCAACCTGTCGCGTTTTGATGGTGTTAAATATGGTCACAGAACCCAAAAAAAAGGCCTTAATCTGGCCGATTTTTACAGCCAGAGCCGTTCAGAAGGTTTTGGCAAGGAAGTAAAACGGCGTATCCTATTGGGAACCTTTGTGTTAAGTGCTGGCTATTATGATGCCTACTTCACCAAAGCCCAACAGGTAAGAAAAACACTTACTTCACACACAGAATTGATTTTCAATGACTTCGATATAATTTTATTGCCTACCTCCCCCTCTACTGCCTTCAAAATCGGTGAAAAGATGAATGACCCGATTTCCATGTATCTCGCTGATATCTATACGGTTTACGCCAATCTGGTGGGAATTCCCGGTATTTCCCTCCCATTATTCAGCCATTCAAATGGCATGCCTTTTGGTATACAGGCTATGTCAAGACGTTTTAATGAAGTATCTTTACTTCAGTTTTCAGACCTTCTGATGCAACAATATAAGTCCTACGAAAATCCCACTTTATGAAAATGGCGTTGATTGGCTAACCCTGCCATGTTGTTATTTATCACCGCTTGAACAAAGTCCCTCCTATGAAAGATGATACGTCCATATCATTGGCATTGTATCATTTAAAAATTTCATCATGACTAAAAAGAGACTTTTATTGTTTGTGGTCATCACTATGGCCATTATTTCACAATTACGGGCTAACAAAACGGCCCGTTTTCGCCCCCTGCCTTACCCCCTCTCCGATACCAGTGTGGTAGCCACCGGCATGGTCAATGCGGCCAGCCAGGCCGATGCAACCAGGCTGGATGCCGGCATTGAGGCGGGAAATACAGCCAAAATCAAGACCCAGAACGGTTTTTCTGACCTGTTCATGGCATCCAGCCTGGATGCCGCCAACGGTTCAAGACTCAATCCGCGCGCGGTTAGTTTTGTACAGGATTACATCGAGAAAAATATCAAGGACCTGCAGGGAATGAAGTCCTGGGGGCGCCCATACTTTAATATGATTGACCGTATTTTATCCCAATACGGCCTTCCCAGGGAACTTAAATACCTGGCTGTCATAGAGTCCCAGCTAAAACCCAATTCGGTTTCCTGGGCCGGCGCCGTCGGTCCCTGGCAGCTGATGCCCGGAACGGCCCGGCTGCTTGGCCTCAAAGTCAGCCGCAAATACGATGAGCGGACCAATTATGTCAAAAGCACCCACGCCGCTGCCAAATACCTTCGGGACCTCTACGGTGAATTCGGGGACTGGCTCCTGGTGATAGCCGCTTATAACGGCGGATCTGCCCATATTTACTCCGCCATGCGCAAGAGCAACAGTACCAATTTCTGGGATCTCCAGTATTATCTGCCTGCCGAGTCCCGCAACCACGTGAAGAAATTCATTGGAACCCATTACATATTTGAAGGCCAGGGAGGCATCACCACCCTCACCAAAGAAGAGGCGACCGAGCAGCTCTCCGGTTCATCCATGTATGTTTTTCATCGTAAGATCAGCCAGGAAGAGCAAAATAATGCCAAGACCGTATCTATTTCAGGAAAATACCATTCTACCATCATCTCCAAATACACCCTGATGGACCTTGGGGAGTTCTCCCGCTATAACCCTGATTTCGATAAGGTCATGGCGAGCACCAACAACACCTACGAACTCAAGCTGCCCGCGGAAAAGATGGAATTGTTCGCAGCCAATAAGTATCAAATTCTCAATGAATCGGTACAAATGCTGCTCAACCAGACGGTGGAAGAAACCTATATGCCCAGGTACACTGCGGCCTACGCTAAAAAGGAAGGCAGGTAAAGCATTTCAAATATCATGGATCTCCCCCGGGGGGACAAGGGAAAGTATTGGTCATTAGGCCAATACTTTTTTTATGGCTTTCGCCTTGATCATGCATTCCTCATATTCCATGTCCGCTTCACTGTAAAAGGTGATGGCTGATCCAACCTGGTAAGAAAGGGATGCTTCCGCCCGGTTGTACATGATGGAGCGGATGATCACGTTAAAATCAAAATCCCCGCCCGGTTTAATATATCCGATGGATCCTGAAAATATGCCCCGCCGGCTCTTTTCATATTTTTCGATGAGTTCAAGCACCCGCTTTTTGGGCATACCGGTCATGGACCCCATCGGAAAAGTAGCCCCAATGATATCCACCCAGTGGATTCCGGGCAGCGGCCTTCCCCGCACCGTGGAAATCATCTGGTGTACCTGCGGAAAACTGTAAATCCCATACAATTCTTCCACCGCCACGGAGCCCTCCTGGCATATCCGGGACAGGTCATTTCTTACCAGGTCCACTACCATTACATTTTCAGATCGGTCTTTGGGGCTGTGGAGAAGGCTTGCCTTGTTGGCTTCATCCCGGCTGCCGTCCGAGTTGTCCCTGGGCCAGGTCCCCTTCATTGGCTGGGAAATAAGCAGATCCCCCTGGCGGCGCAGATACCTTTCAGGACTGGCACAGCACAGGTACCTTTCCCCCAGGCGGTAAAAGGCCGCAAAGGGAGTTGGCGATGCCCGGCTCAGCTGCAGGTAGGTCTGCAGGGGATCCAGCACCGCGCCGCTTGCATGAAACTCCTGGCAGAAATTGATCTCATAACAATCCCCCCGCCGTATGTGCTCCTGCAGCTTTTGAACCGTCAGGAGATATTCTGCCCTGGACATGGATTCTTCCAGCTGTACTGGTTGCCCGCAGGAAGGGGGACCCGGCAGCGGCATGGCATTAATCTGGTTGAAAATCTCACGGGGGTCCCCTGACAGGGATCCGATTACCAAATTCCCTGCCTGTAACTGGCAGACGATCAGGGGGGCAAAAAAGAACAGGTCGGGGAAACCCACCCGGTCGGGATGGCCTGAATGGAGCGGCTCCAATTCATTTTTCAGGTCATAGCCAAAATGACCGAACAGCCAGTCCTCCCGGAGATCCGAAAAGGACCGGAGCTGTTCCAGGGCCTGTCCGGCCTCCGCTTCCAGGAAACGGAACGCGCCGGCCCCCATCAGGCATTCATGGGTCTGGTGGGCGCTCTGGTAGTTATGGTTATCCAGAAAACAAAAGATGCTGAAACGGTTCACCCAATTCAGCATCTTTAATTTGGTTTGCCCTGGATCGGCTATGGGAAATGATTCATAGATTCTTTCCACGGCTAATATGTTAGGCAGGTCCCCTAAAAATCGTCATCCTCTTCCTCAAAACCACCGTCTCCGAAAAGGTCGAGGTCCTTGAAATCATCATCGAGTCCCAGGTCATCTTCTTCCCCACCCTTGGCTGCCTTTTTGGTACCGGTCCCGGTTGCCTTCTTGGACTTGGATTTAGGGATGTCAAATTCATTGAAATCGGGATCCCATTCCTCCTCTTCCTCTACCTTCTCCCACTCATCCACTTCATCTACCTCATCATCCACGTCTTCATCATCCTCGTCCTTTTTGGCTTTCGAGGTGGATTTTGCATTCTTTTTAGGAGCGGTTTTCGGTGCATCAAAGTCCTCATCGTCTTCATCATCCTCTATTTCCTTTTTGGCCTTTGAAGAGGCTTTGGGGGAAGTTTCCTTGGATGAATCAGGTGCAGCAGCTTTGGAAACCTTTTTCTCCTTATCAGATTTTGGTGCCATAATTCTAATAAGATTATATTGTAAAATTTCAGCGAAGTTTTTAATCCGCCAAATTTTTTAAAACAATTTTTTAAGAAATTGCTATTTTATTTTCCTACAGGTTTTCAATCAACTGGTCGCGGCCTGGACCGTTGGAAATGTAGCTGATTGGGACATGCAGGTAGTTATTGATAAAGCCGACATATTCCTTCATGCGAACAGGCAAGGTATCATAATTTTTCAAGGATGTGATATCTGATTTCCATCCCTGGAAAGACTCCAGCAAAGGTTCGATGGGCACTTTGCTCATCTGAAAGGGAACTTCGGAAGTCTGCTCCCCGTTTATCTTATAGGCGGTGCACACTTTTAATTCTTCGAAGGCATCCAGCACATCCGCCTTGGTCATGACAATCTTGGTGACACCGTTTACCATACAGGCAAATTTAAGGGCAACCAGGTCAATCCATCCGCACCGGCGGGGTCTTCCTGTTGTCGCGCCGAATTCACTGCCGGTCTTACGCAGGTCTTCCCCGGTGGCATCAAAGAGTTCAGTGGGGAAAGGGCCGCTACCCACCCGCGTACAATATGCCTTGCTGACACCTATGACGTCCCGAATCTGTTGAGGGGGTACCCCCAGGCCGGTGCAGACACCCGCTGAGATGGTATTGGAGGAGGTTACAAAGGGGAAAGTTCCAAAATCCACATCCAGCATACTTCCCTGGGCCCCTTCGGCCAGCACGGTTTTTCCCTGCCGGATCTGTTCATTGATAAAATATTCCCCGTTCACTATTTTAAAACCCCGCATGAATTCCAGGGCCTCGAAAAATTCTTCTTCCCATTCGGAAATGTCTTCGTGAAAATTCAGGCCATCCAGCAGCCGCTGGTGCTTCAATCGCAGCCTGATGTACTGGGTGGTGAAATTCTTGTCCAGCAAATCCCCCACCCGCAGGCCGTTTCTCCCGGTTTTGTCCATATAGGCCGGTCCGATTCCTTTAAGGGTAGAGCCGATTTTATCGTTTCCTTTGGAGACCTCCGAGGCCTTATCCAGGGCACGGTGCGTGGGAACAATGAGATGGGCGCGCTGGGAAATCAGCAGGTTTTTTCTGTAATCCACCCCGAAAGCAGCCACGGATTCGCACTCCCTTTTGAAAGTGACCGGATCCAGTACGACTCCGTTGCCGATGAGGTTGGTCGTCTTTTGATGGAAGATACCGGAAGGAATCTGGTGAAGCACAATTTTTTTATCCTGCACATAGAGGGTATGGCCTGCATTGGGACCACCCTGAAAACGTGCAATAATGTCATAGCGGGGGGCAAAATAATCCACAATCTTTCCCTTTCCTTCATCTCCCCACTGGAGCCCTAATATTACGTCAACCATTCAAAATAATTTGTTAGAATGAATTACTAAAAGGGGCAAAAATAGGTGAATTGGCCTTGCCCCCCGCAATGTTTTTTTAAGAACATTTAAACATTTTCCGTGTCAAACCGGTCCACAGAATGGATCCCTTTCAGCTGTTTGACCCGCTGTACCAGTTCTTCCAATTCCTCCACATCATGGACATAGATCCGGATATTTCCTTCAAAGACGCCTTCCTTGGCTTCAATGGTAATGGCATTGATATTGAGCTTAAGTTCCCCGGAAATCAGGTTGGTGATCTTATTGACAACACCGACATCATCGAGTCCCACAATCCTGATACCGGTAAGGAAGGATATTTCCTTGTTTTTGGCCCATTTTGTCTTTACCACCCGGTGCCCGTAGGAGGCCATCAGTTTGGCCGCATTCGGACAGTTGGTGCGGTGTATGGTCAGGCCCTTTCCGGTGGTCACAAATCCGAATACGTCATCGCCGGGAATGGGCTTGCAGCAATTGGCCAGGGTATAGACGATCCTGTCACTGCTTTCCCCGAAAATGATGAGTTCGGCATCCTTTCGCTGCAGGGTGCTGCCGCCGGGATTGTCTAACCTGGTTTCCACCACGGCCGGTTTGAGGGGCTTGGGCGGTTCCAATTTATCTCCCAGGATATTGAATTCCTTGAGCTCCTTGAGGTCAATGTTTTTGACGGCCACCTGATAGAACAGATCCAGCGGGGAGCTGAGTTTATAATAAACGGTTAGAATATCGATGTTATGCTGGTTATAAACGGCCCCCATATGTTCCAGTTTTCGCTGAACAATGTACTTGCCCTCGTCCGCCACCTTACGTTTTTCTTCCTTCAGCGCGTCTTTGATCCGGCTTTTGGCTTTTGCGGTAACCACAAACTGCAGCCAGTCCTCGTTTGGGCGCTGCTTGCCTGAAGTGATGATTTCAATCTGGTCACCGCTGCGCAATTTATGGCTGATGGAAACCAGTTTATGGTTCACCTTGGCCCCGATGCACTGCACCCCGATGGCGCTGTGGATGGAAAAGGCAAAATCCAGGGCCGAGGATCCAACAGGCAGCATTTTTACATCCCCCTTGGGGGTATAAACGTAAATTTCCTCGGCGAGAAAACTGGTTTTAAAGTCCTGCAGGAAATCCACCGAATCATTGTCCTGTGTATTGAGAACCTCCCTGATCTGCTGGAACCATTTATCAAAACGGCTCTCGTCGGTGGCTCCTTCCTTGTATTTCCAATGGGCAGCCAGTCCCTTTTCGGCGATCTCATTCATCCGCTTGGAGCGTATCTGCACTTCGACCCATTTTCCCTGGGGGCCCATCACGGTGGTATGAAGGGCTTCATACCCGTTTGACTTGGGATTACTCAGCCAGTCCCTGAGCCGCTCCGGAGAGGGGGTATATTCATCGGTAATCATGGAATACACTTTCCAGCATTCCTCCTTTTCCTTTTCGGGCGCCGAATTCAGTATAACCCGGATGGCAAAGAGGTCATATACTTCATCGAAGGCCACCGCCTTTTTGCGCATCTTTTCCCAGATGGAATGGATGCTTTTGGGGCGTCCGTAAATTTCAAAATCAAAGCCGCCCTTTTCGAGTTTTTCCTTCAGGGGCTTGATGAATTCATTGATATAGCGTGACCGTTCCCGCTTGGTCTCAGAAAGCTTCTGGGCGATTTCCTTGAACTGCTCGGGTTCCAGGTATTTCATAGCCAGGTCCTCAAGTTCTGTTTTGATGTTATACAGGCCCATCCGGTGGGCCAGCGGAGCGTATACGTAGACCGTTTCAGAGGCTATCTTCAGCTGTTTTTCCCTTTTCATGCTGTCCAGGGTCCGCATATTATGCAGGCGGTCAGCCAGTTTGATCAGAATGACCCTGGGGTCGTCGGTAAGGGTAAGCAGGATTTTTTTGAAATTCTCAGCCTGCTGGGAGGCATTTACGTCTATTACATTGGAAATCTTGGTGAGTCCGTCCACGATACGGGCTATTTCGCTTCCGAAGGCCCGTTCCACATCCTCCAGGGTAATGTCGGTATCCTCTACCGTATCGTGGAGCAGGGAGCAGATGGTAGACCTGACCCCCAGCCCTATTTCCTCCACACAAATCCTGGCAACAGCCAGCGGATGCAGGATATAGGGCTCGCCGCTCTTACGCCGCATGGTCTGGTGCGCTTCGGCAGACATTTCAAAAGCTACCCGGACGAGTTCCTTATCATCGGGTTTAAGTTTGGGCTTGAGGGAACGCAACAGGGAACGGTATTCCCGGAGAATCAATTTTTTTTCCTGTTCCTGGGTGAGGTTATATTGAGGTATCGCCGCGACCGTTTCCATAGCCTACGAATTTACAGAATTGTATTGGAATTAAACGGGAGTAAAGGCATGCTGATATCGTCCCGGTTTGGGAGGAGCCTGGCAGACAACGGGTTGATTAATTATTGGGGTCTTCAACTATCTGTAGGGTGTAAGGCCAAAAAACCCTAATTTTGCCCCCCTCCCCGCGGGCGTGGCGAAATTGGCAGACGCACTAGACTTAGGATCTAGCGCCGTGAGGCATGTAGGTTCGACTCCTATCGCCCGCACAGGACATGATTTAAGGTAATCTTGAAAAAGATTGCCTTTTTTCATTTATGCCAAAGCCTGTTTCCATGTGGGGGATTTCATCAAATATGGAATTGATTTGGGTTCCAGCGGAGTCATCCTGCTGGTTAAACCTTATTCCATCAGGAATTTTCAATAATGGAAGCTTCTTCTTATCACTAAAATCAGCAGAAGCCAGATGGTATAGATGTCAGAGGCTATTGGAAGCGCTTTTTCCACGAATTTTTCAAGGCCCGTACTATTAATGGCAAATACTTCCAAATTTGCGCTTATATCTTTCCACTCCGATATGCATTCCTGCTGAACGTATCACAAATCTTTCCCTGTCTATTTCTGCCAAGGAGTAACTTTCTGTATCGTTTGAATTAAATACTTTGTTTTCGATAACAGCATTTTTTTAATGGAATACCGGTTTCATACCGGCCATCCTTCCACTTCTCTGCGCATGCAATAATAATTACCCGGACGGACACCATGGGCAGGGCCCCGAAAGCCTATCTGGCCGGCGGTACATAGATCTTAAAGGCTATATTTTCCCAGGTGAGCCTGTAATGGTTGGAGTCCAGGAACTGCCTGATACCGGCGTTGCGGGGCTGGTTCAAATCCCAGTCCTTGTTTTGATCATGTATGTCCGGCCAGTTCAGGCTGCCGGTGGTATTGATGGTCTGGTATATGATTACCGGCAGCATCTTTTTTTCCTCCACGGCTTTTTGCAGCTCCTGATTAAAAACCACCCTGTCATAGAGTTTCGGCCATGAATTGCGCACAAACGGCTTTGTCTGCGTCATGGGGTAATAGAGTGGAAAAAGGTCATAAACCAGCACATAATCGTCCTTGTGAACATACCTGGCACTGGCAGAAAGCAGTTCATTGAGGGCATCTGCTTTGGCCTTGGTGGTAAATACCCCTCTTACGTATTTGTTATTGACCGTATAAATCATTTTTGTCCGGTCGCGGCTGTCATACCAGGTGTAGGTCAGCGCATAAAAACCAAAAAGCAACAGGAAAAAACAGACTGTCCAACGGCGCATTCCGGAAAGTACCTGTGGCGACAAATCCAGTGCCGTCCAGGAAGCAGGACCCCTGCCGGGGCCGAAGAAATAATGGGTTGCCACAGGAAGGGCCAGCCATAGTGAATACCTTCCCATGGAATACATGCCCATATCACTGCCCAACGGCTGAATCAGCAGCATGCCCAGTCCCAGCAGGGCAAGAACCTTCAGTTCCACCGGGGTTTTCCTGGTCAGCAGCAGCCCCAGGGCAGCTATGATGGAAAGACCGGTAATGGTGCTCAGCAGCAGGTACCAGCTGAAAAAGATCCCACGGATGGCCATCAGCAGGGACAGGGCCAGCAGCAGACAGCCCAGCACCAGCCCGGCCCTGGCTGCGGGGGTCTTTGTGGTATCCTGCCCAGCATGGCTCCGGTCAGGATCAGGCCAGCCAAAGCCAGTCCTCCCCGAATCAGGGCCATGCTATATTCATAGCGGAATAATTTCATCATCCTTTTGAGGCCGTGCGTGTTTTCCGTGCTTTTTCCCATCTCCCGGACCAGGGACACACAATCCATAAAGACAGACAAATGCCCCATGGAGTGCATGACCGCCAAAATGAGCAGGGTGGCCAATGCAAAGCCTGCCCCAAAATAAAGGGTCTGTCTGGCTATAAGGATCGGCTTTTTGGACAAAAGCCACCCATGATATATGATGACCGCACCCATGGCCAGTCCCAGTACATTGGGCAGCCGGGTAAAGGTGTTTAAAGAAATCAATGCCCCACTGAGAAAAAAAGCAAATTTGCCATGGCGGTTCAACCCATGGAAAAACAGGCTGGCGGCACCCACCAGCAGCAGGGAGGACATGTTATCATAATTGAGGTCCTTGGGGTCAAAACTGATGAGTACGGTAGCCAGCAGGAGCCCTGTTTTCAGTTCCTTTCCGCCGATATGGGGCTTAAGCAGGCGGTACACCAGGGCCATGGTGGCCGTGATCATCAAAACGCCACCCAGCCGCAGGGCCAGCAAACCGAACTGAGGGAAAAAATGGAGATAGGCTCCGCCCACAATGCCCGAGAACCAGTACATGAAATTGTATTCCACCGATTGGGGGTCCCGGAAGATCTGCTGGTAGAAAGCCCCATAAAAACCCTCATCAGCAAAATCGATGCCCTGGAAAATGAAGCAAAGCTGGTAAAGAAACAAAAGACCAATAAACTGCCTGGACGTTAGGTTTTCAAAAAAAGAGGAAATAAGGTTTTTTTTCATGTTATAAGGTTCTTGCGAAAAATAGCAAAATTTGCAATGCAAAGCTCATTTCATCCCGGTCAAAACCGATGTAAGGGTAGATAGGGGTCCCCGAAACAAACACATATGCAATAAACGATTTTTATATATATTATTTTACATAGGATACTCTAAACGTCGTTTTTCCGTTTTCTGTTGTGGCCCGGTTTCCCACTATAGAATATATTAGTTGGCAAATCCGTATAAATGGCTGTTTTTCAAAACAATCCCTCCCCCTACTGAAATAATTGTTTGAATTTAGTGTTAATATCATAACCTAATAAACCTATTCCTGTAGAAAATATCTTTATTCATGGAAATAATCGATTCCACAACCCCGGAAGTTTCAATTGTAATTCCACTATATAATGAGGAACAAGTGCTTCCCACCCTCATTGAGCGGCTCAACCTGCTGAGGAAATCTGCCGACATCCGCTTTGAATTTGTACTCATAGATGATGGGAGCAGTGACGACACTGCTGCGATCATAAGAAGCGTCGGGCTGACCGATCCCGGTTACAAGACAGTCTTCCTCTCACGCAATTTCGGGCACCAGATCGCCGTCAGCGTGGGAATGGCCGAGGCAACGGCCTCCAGGGCGGTCATGATTATTGACGGAGACCTCCAGGATCCCCCGGAACTGGTATTTGATTTTTACCGTAAAATAAAGGAGGGCTTTGAAATAGTCTATGCGGTTAGAAAAACCAGGAAGGAGCACTTTGTAAAGCGGTTCATGTACAAATCCTTTTACCGAATCCTCAATGCCATCATTGATATCAAGATCCCCCTGGACAGCGGGGACTTCTGCATGATCTCCCGCCGGGTCAATGACATACTGGTTTCCATGCCGGAACAAAACCGTTTTGTCAGGGGACTGCGCGGATGGGTCGGTTTCAGACAATATGGCTACGAATACGACCGCGCCGAACGGTTTGCCGGAAAAAGCAAATATTCGCTGAAGAAGCTCTTTCAGTTGGCCTACGACGGTATTTACAATTTCAGTGAATTCCCCTTGAAAATCATCCTGAAACTGGGCGTTTTTACCCTGTCGGTATCCTTTGTTTACTTCCTGTATATCGTGGCCAAGAAGATTTTTTATCCCGATTCCGTCCCCCAGGGTTTCCCCACCATCATCATTTTCCTGATTTTTTTCTGCGGCGTCCAGCTGGTTTGCCTGGGAATTATGGCCGAATACCTGAGCCGCATTCATAAGGAAGTAAAGTCAAGACCACTCTATATCATTAAAAGTAAAATTGAAAATACAACGGAGATTCCCATTCCCAGGCAGTGGGATGCCCAATAAGCAGGAAAATCAGCCGTCCCCGCAGGTGCGGCCGGGATCGATTACCCGATGAAAAAGCGTCCATCATCCATGACCCAAAAAAATTCAAACAAACCTGTCAAGGCGGCATCAGGAGGATCCCTGGTTTATTTCCTGCTGCTGCTACTGGTCATTTCCATGACCGATTTCCTGTATTACCTGATCAATGGACATCTTCCGGAAGCTTTTTTTAGCATTACAACCTGTTTTTGCGCCTTTTTGCTCCCCCTGTACTTTTTCAGGAATCACATGAAAACCTACCTCAGGTTCCTGCTCCCGGTTTTGCTGCTCGTGCCATTTTCGGTAGGGGGGATTGTATTATTCAACCTGCCGGTAACGGATGGAGTGGTGCTGGCCATTGTAAATACCACCAGGGCCGAAGCCGGGGAATTATTGCACAATTATTTGTTCCTCTTTCTGGGGGTATTGCTATTCCTGGCACTGACCTATATTGTATTGTACCGCAGGACCCCGCCCAATATTTCAGCCAGGATAAGCGCCGGGCTGAGCCTGTGCTCCCTGATCATTTTGCTTTTACTTCCCCTTGCCGACAGGGATAAACAGAGCCATCCCCATTATTTTCAGCGGCTGCGCGGAAGGATATATGCCACTTTCCCTTTTTCAATTGCCTATTGCTCGGGCCTTGTTTACCGGCAATACCACCTGATCGGGGATACCCGCCGGCAGCGGGAAGAATTCCGATTCGGGGCCAGCCAGTCCTCCCTGCAAAAAACCCGGCAGGTCTATGTGCTGATCATAGGGGAAAGTTCCCGGTATGATCACTGGGCCCTCAACGGCTATCCCAGGAATACCTCCCCGAAGCTGTCCAGGCGCCCTAACCTGCTGAGCTTCTCCCAAACGGTGGCAGGGGCCTGTTTTACGGAATTCTCGGTACCCCAGATCATCACCTGTGCCACAGCCGATCATTTCGAAGACCATTACCGCCAAAGATCCGTCCTGGAGGCTTTTAGGGAATCCGGATTCACGACCTACTGGATTACTGACCAGTTCGACCAGGGGCATATAAAAATGCACCAGGGTGACGCCGATCACCTCTACCAGTATAGTTTCCTGGATCCCAACAGTGCCAAAAGCCTTCACCATACGGATATGGAACTGCTGGCTTCCCTTAAGACCGTACTATCGGACACGGCCTCCAAGAAATTCATCCTAATTCACACGATGGGAAGTCATTTTGACTACAGTGCCCGCTACCCCGATGGTTTTGATCAGTTCCGACCCTCCCTGAAAACAGTGGCAGCCCAGCCCAATGATTTTTCAAAAAAGGATATACTGATCAACAGTTATGACAATTCGATCCTTTTTTCGGATTCCTTTATAGACAGCACCATCGGAATGGTTAACGGGCAACACCTCTGCGCTTCGGTATTCTATATCTCCGACCATGGGGAAAATCTCTTCGACGATGACCGGAAGATTTCCCTGCACGCGGAGGTGACTCCCACGGCTTTTACAGCCCATGTTCCTTTTTTCATCTGGTACAGTGATTCTTTAAGGAACCATTTTCCGGACAAAATCCGATGGCTGGTCAGCCACCGGGACTACAAGACCGCTGCAGAAGACATCGTGCCGACCCTTACGGACCTCTGCGATATCCACTTCCCTCTGCAGGACCCGTCCAAATGCCTGGATGCCAACACATTTCGAAACAGCAGGCAATTGCTGGTGGGTTCAGGAATGGTCCTATTCCAGTATGATTCCATGGCAAATCGCAAATAAGGGACACCGCAATGGGCAGAAAGGCCCGGATCCTGCCAAACCCCGGCTATCCTGCCTCTATGGCGGGTGGAAGCCTTGGACAAAAATGCCCGATTTAATTTAGCCTGAAAGGGACATGGGTTTTGCTAATTTATCCTACCTTTGCAGCCCCAAATTCTGTTTTGACGGTCCGCACAGTATGGGGCATATCATCATTCAATTATCACCTAAATTTTTTATAATGGCTACCGTTACAAGGGAAAATATCAGCCTGCTCAATGACAAAATCGTTGTAAACATTGCAAAAGACGATTACCTCCCTTCCTTTGAAAAGGCATTGAAGGAATATGGCAAGAAGGCAAATATTCCGGGTTTCAGAAAAGGGATGGTTCCCGCTGGCCTGATCAAAAAAATGTACGGCAACTCAGTGCTGACCGACGAAGTGCTGCGTGCCGTGGAGAAGGAACTGACCAGTTACATGGCCAATGAAAAACTCGATATTTTTGCCCAGCCCCTGCCGCTGCCCGAAAATGATACCCGCCATATTGATGTGAGCAGCCCCGCTGAATACGCATTTGCCTTTGAGGTAGGCCTCAAGCCGGAGTTTACCCTGGTGGACCTGGCAAAGTCAAAAATCACCCGATACCAGATTGAGGTCACCGACCAGATGGTCAATGAGGAAATTGAAAGACTCCAGATCAGGAATGGCAAAATGACCGACCCCGAAAAAGTAACCGGCGACGATAATGTGCTCAATGTCACCTTTACGGAGTGCACTGAATCCGGGGAGCACGTGGCAGGCGGCATACATAAGGATAACTCCCTGCTGGTGAAGTACTTCAAAGAAGAATTCCGCAGCAAATGGATTGGAAAGGGTAAGGATGATTCCCTGGTACTCAAGCTCTCCGAAGCCTTCGATGAAAAGGAAAGGGAATGGATCCTGAGCGATCTCGGACTGTCAAAAGAAGATCCCGCCGCGACGGGCAAATATTTCCTGGTGCAGATCACTAAAGTTGGTCTCATCGAAAGAGCGCCCCTGCAGGAAGAGTTTTTCAAGACGGTATTCCCCTCCAAGGACATACAGACGGAAGAGGCATTCAGAGAGGCCATCCGGGAAGAAATCAAACAGCAATGGGATATCCAGAGCAGAAACCAGCTGCATCACACCCTTTACCACGAAATGCTCAACAACACCCTGATTGATTTTCCCGAAAACTTCCTGAAACGTTGGATCCAAAGCGGTGGGGAAACTCCCAAAACACCGGAGGAAGTGGAACATGAGTTCCCCTCTTTTGTAACCCAGCTGAAGTGGACCCTGATCGTCAACAAGGTGGTTACCGACCATCAAATTGAAGTGACAGCGGATGATCTGCGGGCCTCAGCCAAACAGCAGCTCCTCAGCTATATGCAGGGTCAGGTCATCGATGAGGACCAGCCCTGGATGACAGATTATGTCAATAAGATGATGCAGGACCGCAAATTTGTCGAAGAAACCATGCACCGTATCCAGACGGACAAGGTATTCCAATGGGCTGAAAGCCAGATTCAGCCGGAGCTTCAGCAAATCGGCGCCGAGGATTTTAATAAGATGCAGCAGGAACACCAGCATCACCATCATTCATAAACGAATCATACCTCCGATGAGAAGTCCCGCCCCCAAAGGCGGGACTTCTCCATATAACCGCCTGCTGCTACCGGCGGAACTTTAATTAAAGAACGGGCTGGCTGCAACTCTGTCAGTTTTTTGGCAGTTTGAAAGTTTGGACGGAGATTTGAAAGGTAAAAGTTCAATCTGAAATACTAAATCCGAAATATTTAATATGAATATGCAAAAGGAATTTGAAAAGTACGCGGTGAAACACCGGGGCATTTCAAGCAACACCCTCAACGATTATAACAAATACAACGTGACCAACCTCACTCCGAACATCATTGAGGAAAGGCCGATGAATGTGGCTGTCATGGACGTGTACAGCCGTCTGATGATGGACCGTATCATATTTCTGGGCTACCCCATCAACGATGAGGTAGCCAATATCGTTACTGCCCAGTTGTTATTTCTGGACAGTACCGATCGCCACCGGGATATACAGATGTATATCAATTCCCCCGGCGGCAGTGTATACTCCGGCCTGGGCGTCTATGATACAATGCAGTATGTAACCCCCGATGTGTCCACGATCTGCATAGGCATGGCGGCTTCCATGGGAGCGGTCCTGATGTGCGCGGGTTCGAAGGGAAAACGGACGGCCCTCAAGCACAGCCGAATCATGATGCACCAGCCAAGCGGGGCCATCGGCGGCCAGGCCAGTGACATCGAAATCACTGTCAACGAAATCAGGAAACTCAAAAAGGAACTCTATGAGGTGATCTCCTTTCATACCGGCAAAACCCCCAAACAGGTTGAAAAGGATTGCGACCGTGATTACTGGCTGACCGCAGAGGAGGCCAAAGAATACGGGCTGGTGGATGAAGTATTGCTGCTTAACCCCAGAAAGGAAAAGAAAGCATAGCGGGTAAGATGCCTTCAAGAATTGCCGATTCATTAATAAATACAAACACAACACTATGAGTTATTCCAAATATTTGCTGAAGCCTTTCAGGATGGATGAAGAAGAGCCCGATGAAAAGGAGCCCAAAGAAGAAAAAGGGCCGGAAACCGGGATGCTGATGAAGAAGATGGAAAAATACTTTTTCGAAAACAGGAGCGTACAGCTCTGGGGACCGGTCGATGACCGATCCGCCAAGGATATTGTTAACAAATTATTGCTTCTGGATGCCGATAAACCGGGAGAAGAAATCAAGTTCTTCATCAACAGTCCGGGCGGAATGGTTACCAGCGGCATGGTGATGTACGATGCCATGAAAATGCTGAAAAGCCCGGTAAGTACCATTTGTATGGGACTGGCCGCCTCCATGGGTTCCATCCTTTTGAGCGGCGGAACCAAGGGCAAGAGACTGATTTTCCCCCATGGTGAAGTCATGATACATCAGCCCAGCATTGGCGGCCATTACCAGGCAGTCAGTGCCGATTTGGAAATACAGGCCATCCAGACAAAAAGGACCAAAGAGATCGCCGCCAGAATTCTGGCTGAAAACTGCGGAAAGAAATTCGAGCAGATAATGAAGGATTTCGACCGTGACTACTGGATGGACGCCTCCGAAGCCATCAAGTATGGTATTGTAGACCAGGTGGTTGAAAAATTATAAAAAAAACAGGCTGATTAATCCCAAAAACCTGATTAATACGTTATTAGTCCGGAAAGGGGGTTTTTCACTGTTTTTGGGGGAAGTTGAATAACTTTGCCCGGATTAAAAGTACTCAAGAACAAAATATGGCAAAAAACACTTTGCATTGTTCATTTTGTGGTCGCAGCCGCGAGGAGGTGAAAATCCTCATCGCCGGACAGGAAGGTCATATTTGTGAAAATTGTGTAGAACACGCTCAGGAAATCATTCAGCAGGAACTGCTCATCAAAGATGACAGTTCCTCCACCACGCAGTTTAAACTGACCGTTAAGAAACCGCTGGAAATCAAACGATTCCTGGACGAATATGTAATAGGACAGGACGATGCCAAAAAGGTGCTCGCGGTTGCCGTATACAATCATTACAAGCGCCTTCAGCAAAAGGTCGCAGACAACGAGGTGGAGATCGAGAAAAGTAACATCATCATGGTCGGGGAAACCGGCACGGGAAAAACCCTGCTGGCCAAGACCATCGCCAAATTACTGAATGTCCCCTTTGCCATTGTGGATGCCACCGTTTTTACGGAAGCAGGTTACGTGGGCGAAGATGTGGAAAGTATTCTTTCCAGGCTCCTGCAGGTATGCAACTACGATGTAACGGCCGCAGAAAGAGGCATTGTTTATATCGATGAACTCGATAAAATTGCCCGGAAGGGAGATAACCCTTCCATTACAAGGGATGTTAGCGGTGAAGGTGTGCAGCAGGGGCTGCTTAAGCTCCTGGAAGGTACCGATGTGCTGGTTCCCCCGCAGGGTGGCAGAAAACATCCTGAACAAAAACTGGTTAAAATCAATACCCAAAATATTCTCTTCATCTGCGGTGGCGCTTTTGACGGGGTTGATAAGATCATCGCCCGGAGAATCAACACCAACGGTATTGGCTTTAATGTAAATAAAGAGCAGCAGGAAGCTGCTAAGAAAAACCTGTTGCAGTTTGTCAACGCCCCCGACCTGAAATCCTTTGGCTTGATACCGGAATTGCTGGGAAGACTCCCTGTAGTGACCCATCTGAACCCGCTGGATAAGCAGACGCTCCGTTCGATACTGACCGAACCCAAGAACTCCCTGATCAGGCAATACAAGCGACTCTTTGACATCGAAAACATTGCTTTGACCATCGATGAGGATGTGCTGGACTTTATGGTGGAAAAAGCGTTGGAATACAAATTGGGCGCCAGGGGACTCCGTAGCATCTGTGAAAGTATTCTGACTGATGCCATGTTTGAACTGCCCTCCTCCAAGGAAAATAAATTTCATGTTGACCTGGAATATGCCAGGAAGAAATTCGATAAGAGTAAAATGAGTCTGCTTAAGGTGGCTTAAAGTGAGCCGGCCCAAAGAGTAATAAATAACCGGGTGGCTTTCAAAAGGTTGGCAGGCTCCGGACCCCGCCCGGCTGTTGTGGGCAAAGCCATCCATTCATCATCTCAATACCAAGCAATCATGCAGGACCTCATAGCGCGCCTGATGGCAGAGGGGCTCACAGAGCAGCAGGCTTATAAAGCCATCGAAATCATCAAGAACTTCACAAAGGAAAAATTCCCTCTTTTCTCAGGTCCCATCGATAAACTTTTCGACAAATACGCCCCGAAAACGGAAGATGATTTCATGCCCTGACCGGACATGCCTTCCTTGTTATCGCCGGGTCAGTCTTTGAGCACTTCCCGGGCAATGACTATCTTTTGGATTTCGGAAGTCCCCTCGCCAATGGTGCACAATTTGGAATCGCGGTAGAATTTTTCGACCGGAAAATCCTTGGTATAGCCATAGCCTCCAAAAACCTGGACGGCTTCGGTAGCCACTTTTACGGCCGTTTCACTGGCATAGTATTTTGCCATGGCAGACTCCTTGGATACCGGAAGACCCTTGTTTTTACGAAAACCGGCCTGCCTGGTGAGCAATTCAGCCGCCAGTATTTCGGTGGCCATATCGGCCAGTTTGAATGAAATGCCCTGAAATTGGGATATGGGTTGGTCAAACTGGTGTCGCTCGCGGGCGTATTTTATGGCTGCCTCATAAGCCCCACGGGCAATGCCTACGGAAAGGGCTGCAATCGAAATACGTCCCCCGTCCAGGATCTTAAGGGACTGTTTAAAACCCGTACCGACTTCCCCGATCCTGTTGGTATCCGGAATGCGGCAATTGTCAAATATCATTTCTGCCGTTTCGCTGGCCCTCATTCCCAATTTATTTTCTTTCTTGCCTCCCCGAAATCCAGGCGTTCCGCGTTCCACCAGGAAGGCTGTGGCATTGTCCCTGGACCGGGGCTCCCCGGTCCGGGCGATGACAACGGCAACATGTCCGCTGATGCCATGGGTGATCCAGCATTTGGTGCCGTTGAGGATCCAGTGGCCGTCCTCAAAGACCGCCGTACAGCTCATATTGCCGGCATCACTGCCCGTATTGGGCTCTGTCAGTCCCCATGCCCCGATATATTCGCCACTGGCCAGCAGGGGCAGGTATTTTCTTTTTTGTTCGGGATTGCCAAAAGTCAGGATATGGTTGGTGCAAAGGGAATTGTGTGCTGCCAGGCTCAGCCCGATCGAGCCGCAAACCTTGGAAATTTCCACGATGATGGATATGTATTCATCATATCCCAATCCGGCACCACCATATTCCTCTGGCACAAGGACTCCCATAAGGCCCAGTTTGCCCATCTCACGGAACAGGTGTGCCGGAAACTCCTGGCTTTCATCCCATTGCATAACGTAAGGCCTGATGTACCTGTTGGCAAAATCGGCTGCCGAAAGGGCGACCTGCTGGGTTAATTCGCTGTGCTGGAAATCCATTTACATCCAATTTTGGGGTTTGGGGCGGGCCTAAAAAAACCAGGCAATAACCCAATAAAAGGTTACCACCCGGTTACTCTGGCAAACAATCATTAGCTAACAAACTGCTTGAGCAATAGACCAATTGGGTGTAAATATAGTAATTTTTCCAAAAAAACTAACAGTTGTTAGTTTTTTTGGAAGCGACTTTAAAAAGGTTGGGATTCGGGGTGACGCCTGTGCTATTGGGCTAATAAGGGAAATCCCTGCAGATTATACTGCCCTATGGGTTCAGTCCTGATTCAATAATAGGGATAGGGCGGGTACCTTCTGCGATACCTGGGTCCCCTGTACAGGGCCGGCCGGGGATGCAGGGGAGCCAGTTCCCTGCCCAGGCCAATAACCAGCCCGGCATTCAGGCTGAACTGGTATACGTTGGAATAGGCAGACACCGGGGCGCCCGTGCCGTCATTGCCTGCATAAAAACCATCACCGGGCCCTCCTACCGGAGCCAGCAACTGGGCCTTTAGCCTCAGGCCTAACCGGGGAGTGAAGTATATATTGGTTCCCATCTGGGCTCCCCAGGTGAATTTTACATCATTGGAGTATCCGTCCACACCCGGTGAAAAGATGGCCGCACCCAGCATACCCCCGATAAATGGCCGAACCGGTGAACCGGGAATATTGAAGGACTGGACCGGCCCCATCATAATATAGTCCAGCGATAAATTTCCCTGGCTGACGGGCGTATTGGGGCCATAGCCATTATACTGATAGAGACCGGAAGTGGTTCCCACGTGGTTATACATGAGTTCCAAACCGACCAGGCGGTTAAAATTGAACAGCAGGGAACCGCCCAGGTTGGCTGCGCCATCAATTTTTCCATAGCTGTCATAAAACCCCACCCTGTCTGCAAAGGAATATCCGGCAGATGGAATCAACTCAACCGATGTCTGTGCAAAACCCGTGGTCAGGACCAGTAAGACCAAACCAGCGGTTAACCAATTTTTCTTCATACAATCTGAATTTATTGAATTGTGAAATTTGCTTTAAACCAATGAAGCTTGTCTTGATCAGCTTCCCCATACAGGGGATACCCGATGGTGATGATGAGACTGCAGCCTGGGGGGAAAGTTTAAATATGGAAGCTGAGCTGGTCGTAGGCGAGCTGAATCCCTTTGGGCAGGGAATCGCCTACCAGCCTGTGTTTGCCGAGCTGGTGGCTGATATGGGTGAAATAGGCCTGCGGAATTTGCAATTCATTAACCAAATCGGTCGCTTCCTGTAGGCTAAAATGGGAAAGGTGCTTTTCGTTGCGCAGGGCATTGAGGACAAGCAGCCGGGTTCCCCGTATCTTATCTTTTTCGGCCTCATCAATTTTATTGGCATCGGTGATATAGGTGAAATTCCCGAAACGAAAGCCAAAGACCGGCATTTTGAGGTGCCACACCAGGATGGGGGTCACCGGGATATCACCAACCTGGAACGGCTCCAAAGAAATCGTATTCAGGCTGATTTCCGGCAATCCGGGGTATTTGGTATCCGCAAAAGCATATGGAAATTCACGCAATATGACTTCCTGGGTCATTTCATTGGCAAAAACCTGCATCGGCTGCTGCGAAAAGAAATTGTAGGCCCGGACATCATCCAATCCGGCAATATGGTCCTTATGGGGATGGGTAAAAATAATGGCATCCAGGTGGCGTACCTCCGCCCGCAGCATCTGGTAACGGAAGTCCGGTGTTGAATCCACCACCAGAGTCGTTTTATCCGACTGAACCAGGATGGACGACCGAAGTCGTTTGTCTTTTTTATCCGAAGAAATGCAGACTGCGCAATCACAGCCAATCATGGGAACGCCGGTGCTTGTGCCGGTTCCGAGAAAAGTTATTTTGAGTGGGGGATAAATCACCGGGCAAAAATAGGAAATTAGCTTCGACAATGGGGCAATGGGCCGCAGTATCCGGGGTAGACAGGGACCTCCCCGGTAGCAATCACAATCACTGACCTGCAGCGGCAAATTTGATCATGGCTTCCTCATAGGTCTTACGGGATTCCGCGGAAAGCAGCTCCGGGGTAATTTTTAACTGGGGAATGATATCAAGGAGGGTATTGATCCGGCCCTCGGTCTGCAGAAATTTATTGAGAACCACTACTTTCCTTTGTTCCAGGATACAGTAACCACTTTGAAAGGTGCCTCTCTCGTAGCGGATGATGTATTCCACTTCATCGAGTAGTCTTTCAATCCTGTCCAGTGTTGCCTGATTATATTTCATGGGTATTACTTTGGGGGAAATAAGAAACACCTGCAAATTTACTATGCCTGTGGCTCAATATGGGACATCCCCGACTTAAATTATCCACAGATGATCCAGTTTACCGTGCTTTAGCCGTTGGGGACTTTTGAGGTCATTTTTATGACCGGAATGATCATTTCCTCCAGGCTTATCCCCCCGTGTTGAAAGCTGTTCCTGTAATAGTTGGCGTAATAATTATAATTATTGGGATAACAGATAAAACCGTCCTCCTTGGCAAAAATGAAGGATGAATTCACTGTTGGTACGGGCAGACCGGCTTCCCGGGGATCCCGGAAGGCGAGGACTTCCTTGGGTTCATAATTGAGGTTGCGGCCGTGTTTATAGCGCAGGTTGGAGGTCGTCTGCTTGTCACCGATCACCTTGTAGGGGGTTTTGACACGCACACTGCCGTGGTCGGTTGCCAATACGATGTTGATCTTCTTATCCGCTATTTTTTTGAGGGCCTGGTGCAGCGGGGAATGTTCAAACCAACTGGTAGTAAGACTTCGGTAGCTGATCTCATCGCTGGCCAGTTCTTTGAGCACCTCCATTTCGGTGCGGGCATGGCTGAGCATATCCACAAAATTATACACGATGATATTGATATCGTTGCCCAGCAGGTTATGAATATTGTTGACCAGATCCTGGCCCGCCTGGTGGTTTACCACCTTGGTATAAGAATATTTCAGGTTTTCCCTTTTCAGGCGCTTAAGCTGGGCCTTGAAAAAGTCCTCTTCAAATAGGTTCTTGCCCCCTTCTTCTTCGTCATTTTTCCACTGCCGGGGAAATTGCTTTTCGATATCAATGGGAAGCAAACCGGCAAAGATGGCATTGCGGCTGTACTGGGTGGCAGTTGGCAGGATACTGTAGAAGGTGTCTTCCTCCAGGATCCGGAAGCTCTCTGCAAAAATGGGCTGTATGGCTTTCCACTGGTCAAAGCGGAGGTTATCCAGCAGTATAAAGAAGGTAGGAACTCCCTTTTCCACATGGGGAAGCACCTTGAACTGGAAAAGCGTATGAGACAAAATGGGGGAGTCTGTTGACCGGGGGTTCACCCATTTGGCAAAATTCCTTGATATGAACTTGAAAAATTCCGTATTGGCTTCCTGTTTTTGTGACTGTAACACCTCGCGCATTTCAGGGCTGTCGCTTTTTTCCATTTCCAGTTCCCAATAAACGAGTTTCTTGTAAATTTCCATCCATTCGTTATGGTCCGGGTTGCTGTTGAGGGCCATAAACAGATTACGAAACTGCTGTTGGTAGGCGGTGGTGGTTTTTTCAGCAACCAGCCTTTTATTGTCGATAATCTTCTTGAGGCTGAGAAGCACCTGGTTGGGGTTAACCGGCTTAATCAGATAATCGGTAATCTGGCTTCCGATGGCGTCATCCATGAGGTTTTCCGTCTCATTTTTGGTGATCAGCACCACCGGAACCTGCTGGTTGACCTCCTTGATTTTGGCCAGCGTCTCCAGACCGGTGATACCGGGCATTGTTTCATCCATGAGTACCACGTCCACATAGTTGTCTTTTACAAAATCAATGGCATCAAACCCATTGGTCATCGCCTTGACCTCATACCCCTTATTTTCAAGAAACAATATCTGAGATTGCAGGCTTTCAATTTCATCATCCACCCAAAGAATTTTTCCTAGAGACATGTATTCGATTTATGTGTGAGCTAGATCCGGTTATAACAGCCCGTTGAATGTCCTGCGTCACAGGCAGATTTGACTTGCATTTGCTCCTCCCAGGGCCGACGCGGTCCTGCGGCAATACCTGCAAAAGTACGGGTTGTATAATTACTTTAAGATATATAAGATACCGGGCTTTCCATGGATTATGATTTCAAATTTAATTTATCCCGGCTGCATTTGTAGCTTTGCTGGCTCATTTGACGCGTTTTAACAAATATAAAACAGGAATGCCAGTACAGCCACGCAAGATTATCAATGACCCGGTCTACGGTTTTATTACCATCGATCATCCCTTACTGCTTCAGATTATTGCTCATCCCTATTATCAGCGGTTAAGAAGGATTCACCAGATGGCCTTTGCCCACCTGGTCTATCCGGGGGCCGTGCACACCAGGCTCCACCATTCCCTGGGAGCCTATCACCTGATGTGTAACGCACTGGCGGAACTCAAAAATAAAGGGATTGACATCACCCCCCGGGAAGAACTGGGTGCCAAAATTGCCATATTGCTGCATGATATTGGACATGGCCCCTTTTCCCATGCCCTGGAGAATAAACTGATTAAGGACGTTTCCCATGAAGCCATTTCCATTTTGATCATGGAGGTGCTGAACATCGAATTTGACGGACAGCTTCGAACAGCCATTGACATTTTCACCAATAATTACCCTAAAAAATTCCTGCACCAGCTGGTATCCGGACAACTGGATGTTGACCGTATGGATTACCTGATCAGGGATAGTTTTTTCACGGGAGTCTCCGAGGGCGTCATTGGATACGACAGGATCATCAAAATGCTGACTGTGCACGAAGGGGAGCTCATGGTGGAGGAAAAGGCCATCTATTCCATTGAAAAATTCCTGGTATCCAGGAGACTGATGTACTGGCAGGTCTATCTGCACAAAACCGTCCTGAGTGCGGAGAAAATGCTGGTAAACATCGTTGGAAGGGCCAAGGAATTGATTGGGAGCGATCAGGAGGTCAGGTGCTCCTCACCCGTGCTGGATTTCTTTCTTCAGCATTTTAACCGGAATATGGCCATTGAAGACCATCTCGACCAGTTTTGCCTGCTCGATGATTATGACGTCATGGGTACCATCAAAAACTGGCAGTTCCACCCCGATCCGATTTTATCGGACCTTTGCCGTTGCCTGGTGAACAGGCATCTTTTTAAAGTAAAACTTCAGGGGGAACCCATAGCAGACAGTCTGGTCAGGGATCTGACGGAAACAATCGCCCGGCAGATGCATATTACCCCCCAGGAGGCACGTTATTATGTGCTGACAGGCGAAACGGTGAATACCACCTATAATCCGGCAGACGAGAGAATCAATATATTGTTCAAGGACGGCCGTATAAAAGATATATCGGGCGTTGACAATGCCTTAATTCACCAAACCTTATCCAGCCCGGTGAAAAAATTTTATATTTGTTATCGTCAAGGGCCTGGGCAGACAGGAATGAGTATATAATCATTAATCACCTTTAAAAGGTCCTGAACGTAAATTCAGGGACAACAGCTGAAATATTATGCAATTCTCCGCGGCACAAATAGCTTTATTGATAAACGCCAGGGTTGAAGGCGATCCCTCTGTATCCGTTGGATCTTTCGGAAAAATTGAAGAAGCCGTCAGCGGCCAGCTGGCCTTTCTGGCAAATCAAAAATACGAGGAATACCTCTACTCCACCGGCGCCTCTATCATCATCATCAATGAAGCCCAGGAATTGAAACAGCCGGTGGCAGCTACGCTGTTAAGGGTGCCTGATGCTTATACCGCCTTTGCCACCCTGCTTGCCAAATACCAGGAAATCGTGGCCCAGCAATTGACAGGCATTCAGGAACCGGTTTACATTTCAAAAACGGCCACCCTGGGTGAACATATTTTCCTGGGGGCCTTTTCCTACCTGGGAGAAAATGTGAAACTGGGCAATCATGTAAAGATTTATCCGGGTGTTTATCTGGGAGACCAGGTTGTGGTCAAGGACCATTCCGTTTTGCATCCTGGCGTGAAGATCTACCACAACTGTGTAATTGGCAGTCATGTGACCATTCATGCCGGGACGGTGATCGGAAGCGATGGTTTCGGATTTGCGCCCCAGGCAGACGGCAGTTTCAAGAAAGTGCCCCAGATCGGCAACGTGGAGGTCGGGGATTATGTGGAAATCGGGGCAAATTCCACCATTGACCGGGCAACCATCGGATCAACGCTCATCAAGTCCGGCGCCAAGCTCGATAACCTCATTCAAATCGCCCATAATGTGGAAGTCGGCCACAATACGGTCATAGCAGCCCAGGCGGGAATCAGCGGGAGCACGAAGCTGGGCAACAATGTAATGATTGGCGGACAGGCCGGGCTGGCCGGCCATATCCAGGTAGCCAACGGTTCCAAGATCAATGCCCAGGCGGGATTGGGGAAATCCCTGAAAGTGCCCAACAGCTCCGTTACCGGCTCGCCTGCCTATAACTATAGCCAGGCGATTCGAAGCCAGGCAACGGCCAGAAACCTGCCGGAAATGGAAAAGAGACTAAAGGACCTCGAAGAAATGGTCCGCCAGCTCCTGGCAGAAAAAGTCTGAAGACACTGAGTTTATTCAATACCCGTGTGCCAGGGAAATGAGCAGTCCAATCAGAGGGCTTTGAAATATTTCATTCATCCTTTAAATGCCGCCTCCTTGATGCTGCCTGACCGGCTGACCCAGCCAACCTATCAGTTTCTGTTATGGGGAAGTTTGGCCTTTGTTTTATCAACCAGCCTGGCGTATGCCCAGCCGGCCCAGAACGGCAGCCTGGACAGCACCCGGCTGAAAAACGCAATACCAGCCTTTGAAAAACAGGTGGAGCGGCTTCGGCAACATTATCATATTCCGGGTATATCCGCCGGAATAGTCCAGGGCAAAGCGCTGGTATGGAAAAAAGGATTTGGTTTTTCCGACCTGGAAAACAAGCGGGTTCCCGATGAAAAAACCATTTATCAGATAGCCTCCCTATCCAAGACCTTTGGTTCCATCCTGCTTATGCAGCAGGTTGAAGCAGGCCGGGTAAGTCTGGAAGACCCCATTTCCAAATATGGCATCAACTTGGGAGCCAGATGGGGCAGCGATCCGCGCATCAGGATCAAACACCTGCTCACCCATACTGCCATGGGAAATACCTGGAACGGGTTTAAACCTGGCTATTCCTTCCGCTATAACGGGGACTGGTACCACCAGCTGATTTTTCCCATTGAACAGGCTTCGGGACTTACCTACGGGAAACTCTTTATGCAACAGATTGTCCGGCCGCTCGGTCTGAAAAACACCGTTCCCAGTATGGATGACTCTGTTGATTTCGGGCTTACCGGATACAAGCCCGACAGTTTCCGGCGATCGGTGGCTAAACCTTACGACTGGCAGCATGGCCGGCTGGTGCCCGTTGAATACAGGTATGCTTTTGGGCCCGCAGCCGGCATCATGAGCAATGTGGAGGACCTGGGAAAATATGCCGCTGCCTTGGAGGAGGGCTGGTTTCTTTCCCCCCAAAGCTGGGATAAGGTCTTTACCCGTTTTGTAACTCCTTCGGGTAAGACCATCCCCTACGGGCTGGGCTGGTTTATTAAATACTACCGGGGGGTAAAGGTCATTTGGCACACAGGCTGGTGGACCGGATATTCAGCCCTTTTCGTCAGGATACCTGAAAAAAACCTGACGCTCATTTTATTGGCCAATTCCCAGGACCTCAGCCGTCCCTTTTACCATGTTCTGCAGCCCTTGCCGGGTTTGCAATTTTTCAGTCCCTTTCAAATCAACCTGGGTTATGACCTCATGGCATCTGATTTTGCCAGATCATTCCTGAACGATGTGGTTGGCATCCATTAACCGGCCCTGCAGTTGGCCGGCCGCTGCTATAGCCGCCTTTTTTTTAGACAATTATCACAAATTCCGCAGGGCTTTGATTGCTCATCCCCAAAATACTGGGCGATGATCCGGCTGCGGCAGGATTCTTTTTGGAGGGCATATTCTATGAGTACGCCGATGCGTTCGCCATAACGTTTCTTTCTGTTTGCATAGTTTCGCAGGTCAAAGGGCAGATTGTTGGCTGCAATATGGTTCTGGATAAAATACAGCTGGGGATTGTCTTTTTGGGGGGCATACCTGATTATGCGGTGCTCATGGAGCTGATGCAATTCGGCAATGACCTGCTGGAGATCCCTTCTCATCAGGTAGGCGATTGATTTTTCAAAGACGGCTACCGGCTGGTTAAATATCCCTCCGTAATTGCGCAGGAGTGTATCGATTACCGGGGAAAAAAGGGGGGTTTGATCCTCAAATTCCTGCAGGAATTCGCGACTGACCGTGAATTGAATCCTGGATGGGGCAAATACCTGTTCACTGTAGGCCAGGATTTCTTCCTGTTCCAATGCCTTGAGGGAATAGACTACGCAGCGCTTGTCAAACCTGAATTTACCGGTAAAGTCCTGTATGTCAAAATCGTAATACTGTCCCTGACCGCTGCCGGCAGGCACCTGCAGGTAATTCATGACACCCTGGTAAACCAGCCGGATCTGCGCGGGTTCGGGAAAGTGAATGCCGGGCAGGGACCGCAGGTCCTCTATTTCCTTGCTGTTATAAAGCAGAACGGCATAAGACTTCTTTCCATCCCTGCCAGCCCGTCCGGCCTCCTGGTAATAATTTTCCAGACAGTCGGGCATGTCGGCGTGAATGACGGTTCGTACATCCGGTTTGTCGATGCCCATGCCAAATGCATTGGTGCAAACCATCACCCGCACCTGGTTTTGGATCCAGGCTTCCTGTTTGAGGCTTCGGATATCCTGCCTGAGCCCGCCGTGGTAGAAATCGGCAACTATCCCCCGGGCATTGAGTTCATCGCTGATCTCACGGGTGCGCCAACGGCTTCTGCAGTAGACAATACTGCTTCCCTCCACATTGCGCAGCACCTCCTGTATTTTATCCAATTTTCTTTCCTCCTCAAATGCACTATAGGAGAGATTAGCCCTTTCGAAAGATTGCCGGAATATCAAAGGACGTCCAAAGCCCAATTTTTCGCAGATGTCCCGCTGGACTTCCGGTGTCGCAGAGGCAGTCAGGGCCAGAACGGGTACATCGGGCAGTGCCTCCCTTAAGGCTGCAATGCGCAGGTATGGCGGCCGAAAATCATATCCCCACTGGGAGATACAATGCGCCTCATCCACGGCGATCAGGGAGACTGCCAGGGAAAGCAGGTACTCCTTAAAAAGCGTCGTTTCGAGTCGCTCCGGGGAAACGTACAGAAATTTACAATTACTCGACGAGGCTACTTTCAGTGTGTTAATCACCTCACGCCGGCTCATGGCAGAAGTAATCGCAAAGGCTGTAATGCCCTTTTTACGCAATTGCTCCACCTGATCTTTCATCAGGGCAATCAGCGGGCTGATGACCAGGCAGAGTCCCTCCCTGGCCAGGGCCGGCACCTGAAAGCAAATCGATTTTCCGCCACCCGTGGGAAAGAGGGCCAGGGCATCGTTACCTTCCATTACAGAATCAATGATTTGCTCCTGCATGGGGCGGAAAGCCGGAAATCCCCAGTATTTGGTAAGTATGTTGAGCGCAGTTGAATTCATGATGCACCATGCCAGGCAGTCAGCGGTTTGCTCTGCAGCCTTTTTCTAAATTATACAACCTTTTTTACAAATAACCGGATTGAATTGGCAACCAGCACCACATCACTGAGGCCCATGGCCAGGGCAGCTATCGCCGGGGACAGGTATCCAAGGCCTGCTATGGGTATTGCTATAATATTATAAAAGAAAGCCCAAAATAGATTCTGCCGGATGGTTACAAAGGTCTCTTTCCCCAGGCCCAGTGCAAGGGGAACCTGGGTGATCCCCCTGTTCATCAGAACCACATCCGCTGTTTGCACGGCTATATGGGAGGCATCACTCATGGAAATTCCTATGGAGGCCTTGGCCAGGGCTGGGGCATCGTTGATGCCATCTCCAATCATCACCGTGGGTGCCTGCCGGGTAAGGCCGGAGATGACCTCCAGTTTCTGGGCAGGACTCTGGGAAGCTATTACTTCCCTGATTCCCAGTTCCGCTGCCAGGCGCCCGCAAATTTCGGGTCTGTCGCCACTCAGCAGGATGGTACGGATATGATGTTCATGGAGGTAACGTACAACCTCTATGGCTTCCGGCCTGGTCTCGTCCCGAAGGTCCAGCCAGCCAAGGAGTTTTTCATTGCGGACTACATACAGGGTGTGGCTGCTGTCATTGGTCAGGGTACTGGCTGCCTGATAGGATCCGATGTGACAGCGGTCTCCTTCCCTGCTCTCACCAAACATACCCTGTCCTTTGACTTCTTCAATTTTTTTCCAGCGCGTCTCCCCTTTTATCTTCCAGGCGGTGGCGATGGACCTGGCAATGGGATGATTGGAATATTTTTCCAGAGAATAAACCAATTTCTGAAATTCTTCCAAAGAAATACCGGCGTCCGTAATCTGAAAATTTTCGATGACAAACCGTCCGGTGGTGAGGGTGCCGGTTTTGTCAAAAACCACCTGGCGGACTTTGCGGAACAGTTCAAGGGTCTTGGCGTTTCGAAACAGTATGCCGTTCCTGGCCGCCCTTCCCAGTCCCACTGCAATGGCTGCGGGCGTCGCCAGCCCCATGGCACAGGGACATGCAATGACCAGCACGGCTATACTTCGCATGAGTGAAGGAGTCAACTGGTGTAACAGCAGGTAATTGGCCACAAAGGTTATCAGGGAGATCACCAGTACTACGGGGACAAATACCGCACTGATTCTGTCTGCGAGCTGCTGGATGGGAGGCTTTTCCCCCTGTGCCTGTTTGACCAGGTTGATGATATTGGACAGCACCGAATCCTTGGCAGCAGCCGTTACCTGTGCCTTTACTGTGCCATCCACCAGCAGACTTCCGCCGATGAGCAGATCCTTGGCCTGCTTTTCCACCGGGAGGCTCTCCCCGGTGATGATGGCCTCATTGGCGCTGGCATTACCCCAGAGTATCTTACAATCCGCCGGAACCTGTTCCCCGGATTTGATCAAAATAATATCCCCGCTTCTTAACTGCTGGCTGTCAACCGGGAAGACCTGTTCGTGGTGCTGGTCATCGAAGGCAATCATGTTAGCCATCACCTGTTGGGATTTGGCCAGGGCGTTCAAAGCCCGCTGGGTGGAAAGGATGGTCAGATCCTCTACATAATTACCGAAAAAAATCAGTGTGATGATGGAGGCCGCTGTCTCATAATAGAGGTAACCGGCTCCCAGTTGAAGCAGTGTACCGGTCAGGCTGTACACAAAAGCCGCTGTTGACCCAATGGCGATGAGCACATTCATGTTTGGCATGCCGTTTCGAATGCTTTTCCACGCGCTGCGGCCAAAAAACCGCATACCCACTACATATACCGGGATACAGCATGCCAGTTGGAACCAGGGGTTCATCAGAATATGAATATGAATCCAGCCTTCTGCCATATGCGCCAGCAGGGGAATGGTGAAAACCAGGCAGAAAATAAATCGCTGGAAATGGTTGGAGAGAAAACGAAAACGCGTTCCCGCGGAGCTAACGGCCTGACCGGATTTAACGTGGTAGCCAAGGGATTCGATTCCCTCTATGATCTGCTGTCTGGTCACATTTCCGTTCATATCGAAATGCACCTGCCCGCCTATGAGATTGACCTTGACGTTTTTCAAGCCTTCTTTTTGAAGGTATTGGCCAATGGTCAACGCACAATTGGAGCAGCTCATTCCCTCTACAACCCAGTCTACAGATTCCATACCTGAATTATTGATACATTGGCAAATTTACAAAAGGTGCTCCATCCCGGCTTACGAATGGTGGAATATTCAACGCGGTCGGCCGGTGGGTACATTTGCCATGATAACCCGTTAAATGTAATGCAATGCGCCGTGGTGCCTGCTGTACCCAGCACCCCCTGATTCCCCGGGCAAAATCCGGGCACTGCGGTAAAGGGGTTAAAATGGCTAAAAATGGTCGCGGGCAGTTTATATTTGCGCAATGGAACTGATTTTTAACATCGCGGACATACAAGGGGCGGCCTCCAGTTTCCTGGAAGCCTCCAAACTCCCGGGTGTATTTGCCTTTCATGGAGAAATGGGCGCCGGCAAGACCACCTTCATCCATGCCCTGTGCGACCGGTTGCAGGTCACCAGCAGGGTATCCAGCCCCACTTTTTCCATCATCAATGAATACAGCAGCCCCTCTGGCAGGATCTTTCATATAGACCTCTACCGGCTGCGGGACGAACAGGAGGCCCTGCGTGCCGGTGTAGAGGATTGCCTTTATTCCGGTGAGACCTGTTTTGTGGAATGGCCCCAACGGGCCCCCGGAATTTTCCCTCCTCAGACCACACATTTTCAACTCACTGTACATGGGGAAGGGACAAGGAAATTAAGCTCCATTTCCCCGGTTTAAATTACCCGGCTTTCAATTTAAAATTGTAATTTAACCGCCGCATTCCGCCAGCAAAAATGACCATAGATAAGTCCCAAACATGTCGCAGCAAAAACCTTTTATCAGCACTTCCTTCAGCTACGAAACATTAGAAGAAACGCTTGACATAAAACCCAAGGGAACACAGGTACATATTGGCATTCCCAAAGAAACCGCCTTTCAGGAGAACCGCATTGCCCTCACCCCGGAAGCCGTTGGCGTACTTGTAAGCAACGGTCATGAAGTGCTCATTGAACACAATGCAGGGGATGCTGCCCATTACAGGGACAAGGATTATAGCGAGGCCGGAGCCAGGATCGTATATGACAAAGCGCAGGTATATAAGGCCCCCATATTGGTAAAATCAGCCCCGGTCATTGAAGAGGATCTGGAACTGCTTCAGATGAACCAGGTCATCATATCCCCCATCCATCTGTCTGCCATGAAGGCCGAATTATTGGAAAAAATGATGGAAAAAAGGATATCGGGAATTTCTTTTGAAAACCTGAAAGATGACAGCGGAACTTACCCCATCGTAAGAAGCATGAGTGAAATTGCCGGAAGCGCCGTTATGCTGGTGGCCGGGCAGTACCTGGGTTCCGCCAATCATGGCAAGGGGGTGCTGCTGGGAGGGATTTCCGGAATCCCCCCGACCAAGGTCATTATCCTGGGTGCAGGTATCGTAGGAGAATATGCGGCCAGGGCTGCCCTGGCACTGGGTGCATCGGTGAAAGTCTTTGACAACAGTGTTTACCGGCTTAAAAGGCTACAGAACAATGTGGGACAGCGGATTTATACCTCGGTGATAGAACCCCGGATCTTGTCCAAGCAGCTCAAGACCTGCGAGGTGGCCGTAGGCGCCCTGTCTTCACAAAGTGGCAGGACCCCCGTTATTGTTACCGAAGAAATGGTCAGCAACATGCGGCCCGGCAGTGTCATAATAGATGTCAGCATCGATCGCGGCGGCTGTTTTGAGACTTCCGAAATCACTTCCCATGAGCATCCCATCTTCATCAAATACGGGGTGATTCATTACTGCGTTCCCAATATCCCATCGGGATTTGCCAGAACGGCCTCCCAGGCAATCAGCAATGTATTGATGCCCCTGCTGCTGGAAGCCGGAGAGGAAGGCGGCTTTGAAAACCTCATCTGGCACAAAATACATCTTCGCGGCGGTATCTATCTGTTCAAGGGAGCGCTCACCAATTTCCATCTCAGCCAGCGATTTGACCTGAAATATACAGACCTGAACCTGCTCATCGCCAGCCAGCGCTAATTCAGCAATTGGCACAATTTCCCGAATTTGGTTTTTGATCCAGCCATCCCCGGCTTTTGGGAGGCATATGTGGTCCTGGAGAGCAGTATTTGAAACGGCATCCTGCAGCCAAAACGGCTATTTGCTGAACCGGAAGGAGAAAATCACTTCATTGGTCTTCATGGACAGGGAATTGTTTACGTAGTTCAGGAAACCGATATAACTGCCATAGCGGTATTCCAGGCTAAACCTGGAATAAGTGCCTCCCAGCCCGGCTACAAAGCCGTACTGTGAACTCTTGTAGCCTCCGTTGGGATAAGGATCCGAAGTAGTAATGTTTTGGTTTCCGTTGAAGTAGTTGTCCGAACTGGTCTGGTTGTTCCGCGTTAGGATGAATTCAGCGGAATATCCGGCATTGACAAAGGGCCTGAATGCGGACTTTTCATTCAGGAAATAGTACCTGACCATAATACCCAGTCTTGCGTAGGATGCTTTGAGCGTGGTACTTGTTTTTGTAAAAAAAGTGCTGTTCACATAATTAGAATAAGCCGTACTGGAGGCATCGTAACTGTTGTAATAGATATCGGCCAGCGCGGACAGGTGGCTGTGGAAAGCCTGGGGTATATAATTGAATCTCAGGCCGATGATCGGCGCAGCCCCGGACTGTAGGGTAAGGCTGCTGTTTGACTGAGCCAGGAAATTGGCTGGTCCTTTGGCAGTGAGGCTGGAGAAACTGGCCCCTGCGATGACTGATATTTCAAATTTGCTGTGATATTCCTTCTTGTATAAGGTGGCACTGCCCTTGCGGCAAATCCTGTTATAGTCCTCCAGAACCTTCTCTATGGCCTGCACCGAAAAGTCGATGTTGTTTATATGGCTGATCGCGTCGGGGCAGTCTGACAACAGTTCCCTGAGCTGAAAAATGAACTTTTTATTTTCATTTTCATAATTGGTCCCGGACCGGTTGATCAGGAAATTGATGTAAATCAGTTCATTGATTCCGCCATTGTTTTTTTGAATAAACAGGTGGGTTCTCTTATTATCCCTGAAGCTGTAGAGCTGGATGGCATTGCTGAAATATTCGGTTTTCAGAAAAACAGTATCCGAGCGTGAGGAGTAGGTGTTGGAGTCAGGAGTAACCTCTTCATGATAGGGAGTCTGGTCTATGGAGACAAATGCGCTGGTATAATAATCCTGCCCGCCAATGACCAGGGCCCTTACCTCCGAGGGCCGGAAGGTGCGCTGTGTTCTGGTGGCAGAATCGAAGGTCTTTATGGCGTAGGGGTCTTGAAATTGTTTGTCCTGGGTGAGCACCTGAAGGGAATCGCCGTTTTTTAAAATGACCAGGGAATGTACTTTATATTTCTGGGAGAACACGAAAAGCGGTCCGAGTAGCAGAAGGCTAAGATAATATCTCACGTAAAAGGTTTAAATATGGTATGGCTAAATATATTACTATTTTTTGAAATCTAAAATATTTAGCCTCTTTTCACAATACGCATATTCCTGGAGGTCATTGGAGCTTACAATGATAAGGCGGCCCTGGCCATAATCCCTGACCAGGCTTGTGTAAAGGGCAATGCCCTCAGCGTCCAGGTTGGTGCAGGGTTCATCCAGCAGCATGAGCGGTGTGTCGGAAAAAAAAGCCTGCGCCAGCTTGACTCTTTGTTTCATGCCGGAGGAATAGTACCTGATTTGTTTATGGGCAGATTTTTCCAGCTGCAGGGAATGGATAATGGTTGGGACATCCATTCCCGGCAGGAATGGCTTGAACCGGCCATGAAAAGCAAGAAATTCAGCCAGGGTCATTTCCTCGATTACCTCCAGGTAAGGGGCTGCGATGGATACATGTCTGTAAATCTGGTCATCGGAAACAGCCCGGTCATCGAGGAGGTAACTGAGCCTGCCTTCCGAGGCGGCTACGGAAGCAGCCAGCACCTGCAGGAGGGTGGATTTTCCCGAACCGTTGGGGCCGGTTATGGCATAGGAGAAACCTGTGGTGAATTCGTAACTGAGATGACGAAAGATCCAGTCGCGGTTGAAGCGTTTGCCGGCATCAGTCAGCGTAATCTTCATCCACGTTGTTTTTGGAATATCTTTTGATAATGCCCCTGCTGCTCTCTCGGATAAAGGTCACAATCTCATCCCGCTCGTCGGTAGCAGGGAATTCCTCTTCCAGGAATTCAAGCGCCTGGCTGGTATTCATGCCCTTGTTATAGATCACCCGGTAGATGTCCAGGATATGGTTGATCTTATCGATGGTAAATCCCCTGCGTTTCAGGCCCACTGAATTGACTCCCGCATAACTGAGCGGCTGCCTGCCCGCCTTAATATAGGGAGGAATATCCTTTCCTACCAGGGAACCGCCGGCTATAAAGACATGAGAGCCCACTTTGACAAACTGGTGGATGGCGCACATACCCCCCAGGATGACCCAGTCACCCAGCACAACATGTCCGGCTACCTGGGAATTATTACTCAGGATACAGTTATTGCCGATGATACAGTCATGGGCTATATGGCTGTAGGCAAGTATCATGCAGTTGCTGCCGACCGTTGTCTTCCACCTGTCCTTTGTACCCCGGTGAACCGTCACGAATTCACGGATGGTAGTATTGTCACCAATCTGAACGGTTGTTTCTTCGCCGTCAAATTTCAAATCCTGCGGATCGGCAGAGACAACAGCACCCGGGAAAATGCGGCAGTTCTTGCCGATTCTGGCGCCCTCCATGATCGTTACATTGCTGCCTATCCAGGTTCCCTCCCCTATTTCCACATTCTGGTGGATGACGGAAAAGGGGTCAACCTTTACATTGGTGGCTAATTTTGCATTGGGGTGTATATAAGTATGTGGATGAATCATCTAGCTTTTTGTTTTGCTGGTGGTGGTCAAGCCGTTGGGCGTGCATTTCTCTTTTATACAGTCAGAAAAGACAAACGGTTGCCAGGACGGTCCAATTCTACCAATTTTTCAGGTTTCAGTATAAAAAATGCCAGGAATTCGCCTGACGGACAAATATAAATGTTATTATCAAGATTCCTTTCCGTTTCAACCCTTCGGCTGAACCGTTCAGCCTCTTTTTACGAGCTGGGCGGTCAGGTCGGCCTCGGTGGCAATCTTGTTTCCGACAAAGACCGTCCCGCGCATTTCACAGATGCCCCGGCGTATGGCAGACATCAACTCCATCCGCAGTATCATGGTGTCACCCGGAACTACTTTTTGTTTGAATTTACAATTATTAATCTTAAGAAAATAGGTGTCATAATCCCCTTTGGGCATGGCATTGATGGCCAGTATCCCTCCTGTCTGCGCCAGGGCTTCCACCTGCAAAACACCGGGCATTACCGGATTGCCCGGAAAATGACCCACAAAAAACGGCTCGTTGAATGTTACGTTCTTTATTCCGACAATATACTGATCCGTTAACTCAATGATCTTATCGACCAGTAAAAAGGGATAGCGGTGCGGCAGCGTCTTTTCGATCTGCTGGCTGTTGTATATCGGGGGCTGGCCCGGGTTATAAACTGGAACATTTCTCACATGCTTGTTCTTCTTGATATACTGCTTGATCTTTCGCGCAAAATCGACGTTGGTTGAATGTCCCGGCCGGTTGGCTATGATATGGGATTTAATGGGGTATCCGATTAAGGCAAGGTCCCCCACTACGTCCAGCAGTTTGTGCCTGGCCGGTTCATTGGGGAAACGCAGTTCCAGGTTATTGAGGTATCCTTCGCTTTTTACTTCAATTTTATCCCTTTTAAAGGCTTTGGCCAGCCTGGACATCTCCTCCTGGGTTACGGGTTTATCAACCACCACAATGGCGTTATTGATATCCCCTCCTTTGACGAGGTTATTGTCCAGAAGCATTTCCAGTTCGTGGAGGAAGCAAAAAGTGCGGCAGGGAGCAATTTCCTGTTTAAAATCACACATGGTCTTCAGACCGGCATGTTGGGTACCCAGGACCGGGCTGTTAAAGTCAATAAGGGTCGTAATCTTATAGTCGACGGAGGGCATGGCCACCATTTCCACCCTTTTTTTCTCATCATAGTGGGTGATATTGGTATCGATGGTATACCAGGCTTTGGCGGCTTCCTGTTCCACCACCCCGGCCTTTTCAATGATTTCAACGAAAGGCTCCGAACTCCCGTCGATGATGGGAATTTCCGGGCCGCTTATTTCTATCAGGCAATTATCTACGCCCATGCCAACCAGGGCTGCCAAAACATGTTCGACCGTACTTACCTTAATGCCGTTTTCCTCCAGGGTAGTACCCCGGGAAGTATCGGTCACCAGGTCACAGTCTGCCTTGATGATTGGCTGGCTGGGGAGGTCTGTACGCTGAAACTGATAGCCAAAGCCAGGATTGGCCGGCTTCAGGGTCATGTCAACCTTGATTCCCGTATGCAGTCCCGTACCAGAAATACTGACTGCAGAAGATAATGTGTGCTGTTTGTCCGGATTGAAATTTTCGTCCATTCTTATTTATTAAGCGGGCAAAGATACAATTCAAAGGCCATTTTGCCCTATTTGGATAATTCTGGTGGCTTTCCCAGTAGCCAGCCTCGGGCCCCGGCGGGCGGCCTCCCGTTAAATATCCTCTTCCCTTTCCAGCATCAATATAGCACTCTGTGGAACAATATAGTATTTCTCGCCTTCATAAATGACCTCCGTTGCGCTGCTCAGCAAAAAGATGGCAATATCCCCTTCCCGGGCCTGCAGGGGTACGTATTTAACCTGCTCCTCTTCATTTTGCCAGGGTTCCCGGTCCACTACCATGGGAATGACATAGCCGGGACCGGTTTTGATGACGCTTCCCTGCTGTACTTTTTCCTTTTCCTGCACGCCGGGAGGCAGGTAAAGGCCGGTCTCGGTCCGTTCGCTTGGTTTGGAAAGGCGGATGAGGACCCTGTCCCCGATGACAATTAGTTTTTTGAATTTGTTTCCTGAAGTAACATGCATGTCGAAAAAAATTAAGAAAAAATGAAGCCCAAAATTAGTCAATCATTTTAACAAACAATCCGGGGAAACGATTGTCTGGCAAGGGGCTGGGAATGAATTATTAACAAAATATTAGACGGCCAAACAGCTTACTGGCAAATGAATTAATTTTATTTGTACCTAAATCAAAATAACATGGAAGGCAAGAAACCGAAAATATTGTTGTGTGAAGACGATCAGAACCTCGGCATGGTCCTGAAAAATTATTTGGAGCTCAATGATTTTGATGTGACCCTGGAGCGTGACGGACGGCTTGGACTGGCAGCTTTTCAACGGGAAAAATTTGACCTCTGCCTGCTGGATATCATGATGCCTCATATGGATGGATTTACACTGGCCGAAGAAATCCGGGATGTAGACCCTGATATTCCCCTTTTCTTTCTGAGTGCAAAGACCATGAAGGAAGACATCATCCAGGGATATAAGCTGGGTGCAGATGACTATATTACCAAGCCTTTTGACAGTGAGGTGCTCCTGCTAAAAATCAAGGCCATTCTCAAACGTAATGATGACCTAAACAAGGAGTCGGAAAACAAGGAGTTTGATATGGGCTCCTATCACTTTCATCCAAAGCTCAGGGAACTGAGCCACAAGGGACAGATGCAGACCCTTTCCCCCAAGGAAAATGAACTATTGAAAATGCTGGCCGAGCACATGAATGATTTGCTTCCCAGGGAGCATGCCCTGAAGAAGATTTGGGGCAGTGATACCTATTTCAATGGCAGAAGTATGGATGTCTATATTGCCAAACTGCGTAAATACCTCAAGGATGATCCCAGCATAGAAATCGTTAATATTCATGGCAACGGTTTCAGACTGGTGGCTCCGCAACCTTAAATAAACAGAACAGTACAAAAAAGGGACCCTTCTTAAAAAAGGGTCTTTTATTTGTATAGTCAGGACCCGATTTAAGGAAGACTATAGCCAAGTCATTCTGAGGAAAACAGCATATGCTGGGCATCATTGCCCGGGAATTTTCGGCCAAGGTGTTCATAGGCTTTGCCGGTTGCTTCCCGGCCCCTGGGCGTTCTTTTGAGGAAGCCCTCCTGTATCAAAAAAGGCTCATACACTTCCTCCAGGGTGCCTGCCTCCTCTGCCACGGCCGTGGCTATGGTGGTGATGCCAACCGGCCCTCCTTTGAATTTGTCGATGATTGTAAGTAATATCTTATTGTCCATTTCGTCGAGTCCGTGTTCATCCACGTGCAGCGCCCTGAGGCCATGCTGGGTGATCCCATGATCGATCACCCCGTTGCCGAGTACCTGCGCAAAATCACGTACCCTGCGCAGCAGGCCGTTGGCAATCCGGGGAGTCCCCCTGCTCCTGCGGGCGATTTCGTTGGCTGCATCGGAGGTTATTTTGGAATCCAGGATCTTTGCAGATCGCAGTATAATTTCATACAGGGTAGAAGCCGGATAATATTCGAGACGAGATTTTATGGCAAACCGCGAGAGGAGCGGGGCAGTCAGCAACCCGCTTCGGGTGGTGGCGCCTACCAGGGTAAAGGGGTTCAGGTTGATCTGGATACTCCTCGCATTGGGGCCACTGTCAATCATGATGTCAATGCGGTAGTCTTCCATGGCCGCATAAAGGTATTCCTCCACCACCGTACTGAGGCGGTGAATTTCATCAATAAACAATACGTCATTGGTTTCCAAACTGGTCAGTAGCCCGGCCAGATCCCCCGGCTTTTCAATCACAGGGCCCGAGGTTTCCTTGATATTAACACCCAGTTCATTGGCAACGATACGGCTTAGGGTTGTTTTACCCAAACCGGGCGGGCCATGAAAGAGCACATGATCAAGGGCTTCTCCGCGAAGTTTTGCTGCCTGTATAAATATCTTCAGGTTCTCAATTAATTGCGGCTGACCTGCAAATTCTGATATCCCCTGGGGACGTATATTGTTTTCAAAGTCCCTGTCCGTATCATTGAGCAATCCCTTATCATTATTTAAATTGGCATTTGGCATTCCTCAAAGGTAGAAGCGAAAAATCAAAGGGCAAAAGTCAATTTGGGGGTCAAAAATAAAAAAAATTAAAA